>JANPIN010000061.1:0-101694 GCA_031425035.1 Saprospirales bacterium
CATTGTGCGGGCGTTGAGTGGGTGGTTGGGGTGTGGGCTAAAAAAGCGTTCCAAGGGCAGGGGGGGGGGCGGGTTTTTGGGGTTTGGTAAAAGTCATACCCTGCAGGGAACTCGGCATTCAGCTGCGCGCTCTCCTCCCCCGGCCTGCGGCCACCCCCTCCAAAGGGGGATACGCTGCGAGCCTGGTTTTAGTAGGTAAGCGATGCCAAGGTCAGTTGGTAGCATTGCTTATGTTCTGTTGTTAAGCCAGGCTCGCAGCGTATCCCCTTTTGGAGGGGGGCAGGGGGGAGGTAAGCGCGCAGATGTATTCCAAGTTACCTATAAGGTAAAACTTAGTGCCGTTTTTCAGGGAGGTAGCAACCATCCCACATCCATTCATACCACCTCCTCTTTCCCCCGTTTCCCCGCGCCCCGAGGCCGCAGCCGCACCGTTCTCCGCGCGCCTTGATACTTCATATAAAACCCGGTCTCCTGCAGTTGCAGGAACAGGCGGTCCAGCATCTGGATCAGCCGGTCGCCCTGCTGAAAAAGCGCCTGGATGTTTTCCGTCGCTACAAGGCGTTGTACGATGCTGGTGCGGGCAGATTCCATACGGTCGTTGAAGGCGGCGAACAGCGTTTGCAGTTCGCTCAGGTCTGCCGTCCGGATGCCATAGTCGGTGAGGGCGTCGGCCAGGGGGATGACAGTGGCGAGCAGCTGCGCGGTTTTGGCCTGGACCAGGTGCTTCCGGTAATACATCCACTCGGATAAGGGCGCTTTGAGCGCTTCGACCAGACGCAGGTCCGCTACGGACAGGGCATACGAACGTGTGGCCTGCGCGATCACGTGGGCTTTCTGCACCAGCTGTTTGCGGCTGAGTTCTTTATCCTGGGTGGCGCCGGTGATGGGCCGGCCCTGCTGGCGGGAGCAATCCTGTATTTGTTGTATACAGGACTGAAAATCAGTGAACGCCCGGACGGCAGCGGGAATGCCCTGCCAGTCGGCTGCCTGTAAGCGACAGGCGTGCTCGACGGCCAGGTACATGTTTAACTTGTTGTACTGACGGTAATTCATAGGTCTAGGATTGGAAACTGGGTGAGCCAGGAAGTTTATAAGGACGTGTTCGGTGGTTTATGCGCTGAAACTGCAGGCATGAGTCCGTACAGGTGCCCGGTAACAGGATGTTATGTACCGGTAATTCGCTGCCTGTATCCGGAAAAATAATTGTGCAAACCGGAAATAGTCTGCTGCTCCCCGGGGAATGGATAGCGAGGCCTGGAAAATGGCTGTCTGCAAGTTGTCTGCAAATGGGTAGCTCCATATATCAGATGACGCTGCCCGGAAAATCATTCGCTGGAAATGATAAACCGGGCGCTTTATCCGGAAAGCAGCTGTCACAATCTGGAAAGTAACTGTCAACATCCGGAAAGCCGGTGGTTAAATATTTAAATGAAGACGTGCTTCCCGAAAAGTGGCTGTTACCAGCCGATACGCCATTGACCGAACCTGATAGGCAGTGTACACCTCCGCATACATCGTGCAGGACGGTGCAAACTCCCTAATACCGCCGGCATGCATCTGTAGAAGACAGGAATAAGTCGTGCGCGGTGAATGATATCCGCTCATTGGTTGCTCCTCCCTCCATTTAACCACAGTAAAATGAATCGTGTTCCGGGCTAATGATCTGCGCGTACGGGCATATGTTGTTGGTGGGTAAAGAACCCGGGTGATAACGGAAGAATGCCCGTTCTACTAACTTATTACATCCATACGCGCCATCGAATGCGCAAGTAATCAGGCGTTTATCTCCACTTGACCAGGTTTTGCCCCATTTCGATGCCCGTTTCCCCCATGCCAAACCGGCAGCCGGCGGGGTAAGGTTTTTTTGGCTGTGGGTGATGATTGCGGGGCAGTTCTGTGGAATTGCCTTCGATCATTTTTGGGGTACCCGCAAGGGGTACCCCGACGACGTAAACCTTCTAAAACAAACACTATGCTGGCAATGAACTACCGCGGACCCTACCGCGTCCGGCTGGACCGTAACAAGCCGGAACCAGAAATCCTGCACCCGCAGGACGCCATCGTCCGGGTTACCCGCTCCTGTATTTGCGGTTCCGATTTACACCTCTACCACGGCCTGGTGCCCGACACCCGGGTGGGTACGACTTTCGGCCACGAATTTATCGGGGTGGTGGAAGAACTCGGCCCGGATGTCCATAACCTAAAGGTGGGCGACCAGGTGATGGTACCTTTTAACATTGCCTGCGGGGCCTGTCCGTTCTGTAAACAGCAACTATTCGGCAATTGCCACGAATCAAACACCATGGCAACAGCGGTGGGCGGTATTTTTGGCTATTCGCACACGGCCGGCGGTTACGATGGCGGTCAGGCGGAGTACGTGCGCGTACCCTATGCCGACGTTGGTCCGGTGGTCATTCCTGCCAACATGGACCCCGATGACGCCGTGCTGCTGACCGACGTCGTGCCTACCGGCTACCAGGCCGCAGAAATGGGCGGTATTAAACCTGGCGATACAGTGGTGGTTTTCGGCGCCGGCCCGATCGGCATCATGGCCGCTAAATGCGCCTGGCTCTTTGGCGCCGGCCGCGTGATCGTCATCGATCACTATGAATATCGCCTGGAATTCGTGCGCCAATACGCGCAATGCGAAGCCTATAACTTCCGGGAAATGCGCGACCCGGTGCTGACCATCAAGAAAATGACCGGCTGGCTGGGCGCCGATGTCTGCATCGATGCCGTTGGTTGCGAAGCGGCCGGTTCCGCGCTGCAAACGATTACCGGTCGTAAACTGATGCTGCAGGCCGGTTCTGCTACGGCCCTGCACTGGGCGGTTAACTCGGTGAAAAAAGGGGGCATTGTTTCCGTCGTCGGCGTATACGGCCCGACGGATAAC
This sequence comes from Saprospirales bacterium, assembly GCA_031425035.1. Taxonomy (GTDB): domain Bacteria; phylum Bacteroidota; class Bacteroidia; order Chitinophagales; family Saprospiraceae; genus M3007. The sequence goes on from JANPIN010000061.1 coordinate 2,894, forward strand.
CTGGTGCCTATGGGCAACATCCTCAACAAGGGACTTACCCTGCGCGCCAACCAGGCCTCGGTTAAACGCCTGCTGCCCAAACTCATCGAACACGTGCAGGCCGGCCGCCTCAATCCAAAAGGGATCATTACGCATCGGGTGCCGCTGGAAGAGGTCAGCGAGGCCTACCACATCTTCTCGTCCAAGCTGGATAACTGTATTAAAACCGTGCTCATTCCATCTGCCCGCGCTTAAAACAACTGAACCATGGAAAATAAACATGCTCCCTATGCGGAGATCAAAGGCTGGGGGGTCGACGCCGATCCACGGAACGAACCGACCTACCCCATGAAACATTACACGGGCGACGACCATAAACGTCTGCACTACGACCGGCCAACCCAGCAGGAAGGCGATATAGAACTGCTGATGTCGATCGAGCGTCCGTCCCGCAGCGCCGTTTTCGGCACCTCCGTCCCGCCGTCCGGACTAAGCGGCGCTATTCGCCGGCTGGCTTTCAAATTCTCCGAATCCGAATACGGGCACTGGTTACCCTTGCTGCTGGCCGACCGGATCAATGTGGTGGAAGGCATTATCCAGGATATTAGTCACGGAAAGCTGCCCAACCTGATCGAGGAACTGGGCCTGCGGGGCGAATGGACTTATAACCGCAAAGGACTGGCCAAAAGGGTAGCCATTACGACAGCGGTGACAGCGGGTACCATCGCGCTGCTGATGTGGAGGAGTTCCAGTAAAAAGAAGAATAAAGGGTGGCGGAAGTGGTTGCGCTAGCTGGATGAAGGTGTCTCATAAGTCTGGTTTAGAGGGGTTTAGAAAGTTTAGACGGGTTTAGAGTCCGAGTGCAGTGCATTGATTATCAATGACGTACCTTTTTTTCTAAACCCCTCTAAACCCCTCTAAACTCCTCTAAACCCCTCTAAACTGTACTTATGAGACAGCCTCACTCCTTACTTCCTTCCAGCCGGCAGAGGGGTGTCCAGCTATCGCCGTCTTCGGAAATTTCCCAATACTCTACATACCGGCGGCCATCGGCACTGAACTCGATGGTGGCGCGTTCGCTCGTGCCATTTATTTTCCAGATGCCTAACTCCTGATGGAGCTTATAGGTCCGGCAGTAACCGAGGTTATCGTAGTTGGAGGAGGAAAATAAATGGCTGGCCGTATCGTAGCAAATAACGCCCATACCCAGGTGACTACCATCGCCAAACCGGCGTTCCCAGCGACTGAGCAGGAAGAAATTGCCGGAAAACCATTCATATACCTGTTCACCGGTTACCGGCAAGTCGGCGCCAATGGGAGCTCCGATCAGGTTTTGGCCTTCCAAATGCCACCGGCCAACAAAGATTTTTAAGTGTTGCAGGTCCGGCGCGGGACTCAATATTTGGTGGGGATTGCTTTGATGCGGTATTTCGGACGTTTCCATGTGTTTGCTTAATAGGTTGGACATCACCTGCTCATTGTTTTTAAAAAAGCCTGCCACACCCGTCCTCACCAGACATAGGTGCCTACCGCCCCTGCCGCCAGACTATCCAAGATCCATTGTTCGCCGGTATGCACTTGAAAAGTCATAAACGCTTCACTATCATTGAGTACGATAAGCGCCGTTTTGCCGTCAGGCCTGCGAAAAGCGACGTTGGACAGGTGTTCCGGCTCCGTGCTCGCCAGCCGGACGGAACCGGGCGGAACGCCTTTAGCAGCCTGCGCGATGATGTAGTAACTAACGTTTCGGGTCACTTTGGAACCGTCGATGGTCAGCGCGCCCAGGCACTGCGTACAGCCGCCGGGCGTATGTGGTCCGAAGGAAGGATCGTTGGCCAGATTCCATTCGAGGGCGATGCGGCTCCAGTTGCGCAGCGTGCCGATGACCACATTTTTCGCGTGCCAGCGTAAATCTCCGTCGAACTGGCCCTCGGAACTGGTCCATTGTTCGGTAAAATAGAGGGCCTGATCGGGGTAAGCCGTATGCACCTGCGACAACGCCGCCACGTCGCCGCCATACAGGTGAAAAGCCGTGCCATCAATGAATTTGCGGGCCGCCGGGTCTTGGAGTACCTCCAGCGGATATTCCGGGTGATCGCAGTTATGGTCCCAAATAATGATTCTGGTCTTGATGCCCGCCGCCTGAAACGACGGTCCCAGGTGGTTTTTGATAAAATCCGCCTGTTCCAGCGCCGACATCAGCAAGCTGGGGTTGTTGCCGCCGTGCTGGGGTTCATTTTGAATAGTGACCGCCGTAATGGCTATGTCCAGCCGCTGCATGGCTTGCAGGTATTTGATGAAATAGCGGGCATAAACGCCGTAAAATTCCGGTTTCAACTGGCCGCCCTTGCTCGCGGTATTGGTTTTCATCCACACCGGCGGACTCCAGGGCGAGGCCATGAGTTGTATACGCGGATTTATGGCCAGTATTTCCTTTAATACAGGAATTAAATGCAAGGTATCGGCGGCTAAACTGAAATGCTGCAAGTCCGGATCGGTTGCTCCGGCCGGCAGATCGTCATAACTAAATACCTCGGCATCCAGGTCGGAAGCCCCCATCGAAAGTCGCAGGTAACTCAACCCGATGGCTTTAGGGCCGCTGCCAAATAGCTCCTGCAACAGAGCAGCCCGGTCTTTGGCGGCCATCCGGTACAGCAAATAGGCACTGCCGCCGGTCAGGGTGAAGCCAAAACCGTCGATGGTCTGGAATTTCTGAACGGCATCGATTTCAATAGTGGGCAGCTTATTATCCGGATGGGTGATGAACGGCAGGAGCCGGCTTTCCAGTAAATGCTGGCGATCGCCGGTGGTGAACCAGACCTGCACCGGAAAAGTAGTCGCCATACCGGGCGCCTGATTTTTAGGCAGGGAGTGGCAGGAGAAAAAGAGCGCAAGCAGCGGGAGATATTTATACATGGACAAAAAAACGGATAATTCCGTTTATCTGCCTTATTCCGGCAGTAAATCCCAGCCATAACCACTTACCTGAAAAAAACTGCCCCGGGTTGCCCAGCGCACCAGACCGTGGTCGGGCGAATAAGCGAATAAAAACCGGTTGCCATCGGAAGCGGTCTGGCGGCCGTCCCAGATAATATTCAGGTGGTCGAAGGCTTGGCCCCAGTGCGTGAAGTTTGCTACATAAGCCGGTACATAACTACTGCTGAAGTCGCTGGGCAAGGTTGTTTGCCAGCCCACGAAAGTCGTCTGCGGACTGGTGATGGGCGTCAGGGGTAAGGCCTGGTCGGGCGTCACAAAAATGCGGCTGGCCACACTCCAGAACACGTTGGGATTTATAATGTACAGCGAGTCGTTTTCAACCCGCAGGTGATAAGTCAGCACGGAATCGCCGTAAAGCACTGGATTCACCATGCTGTCGTAGGAAACGGAGCCCCGGGTCATGAATTCGCGGATGAGATAGCCCTGCGCATCCTGTCCGGCCACGGCCACTACCAGCGTATCCGGCCGGTAATCGATGAGCGTAGTGGTGTCATTCGTGTTGGGTATAGCAAAAAACAAATAACGACTGCGCTGGCCGATCTGCATATTATTGAACTGGATCTGGCCAAGATTCGGCAGCGTATCCGTGGGGTCGATATGCGGCAGGGGATCTGGTTTTATAGAAGGTTCTTTACAGTTTGGGCCGCAGGCAGTGAGGAAAAGCATTAACAGTAGCGCGGATAAAAGGACGGTTTTCATAGAAGCGATGGTTTGTAAAAAGGTATGCAGCAGGTTAATCGTAATGCTATGACGAAAACTTCACGGCCGGGGTTGGGTGTGGAGGCAATAGTAAACCGAATGACCATCTTATTGGGGGCGAGTTACCGGTCGGAGGTGGTAAAGCGGGTTTTCGGCTAGTGTACTCTTGGTTATTCAGATTAAAGTGCCTGCCCGGCCCGTACGATCATTTTCCGTTATTTACCCTTTCATAATCCAGACAATTGGCGCCGAAATGCAGCAGTCCCCTTACTTTCACCAGTAAAAACGGCAATGCGCTTACTCAAGCTTGGTTGGTTCCTGTTCTTCGTCCTGATCTGCGTGGCAGGACAGTCACAGACGGCTTGTATAAGCACCTGCACGGGCAATCTGGGCGATAATATCTTTCCCAATGGCGATTTCGGTTCGGGAACGTCCAATGTACTGCCGAACAATCCTGGTTCTGCGCCTGGTTACACCTATTCTACTTCGCCGCCGCCCAATGATGGCTTTTATACCATCACCAACAACACGACGCCCTGGCAATCTTTCGCCAATCCCAACTGGATCGATATTATGGACAACGGCCCCGGTGCTAACGGCTACATGATGGTGGTGAATGCCAGTTACCAGCCGGGACTTTTCTTCGAAAAAACAGTGGATGTCTGCGAAAACACCCTGTACGAGCTTTCCATCGACATCATTTCACTGAACATACTCGGGTTGCCGAACGGTCAGCCCATCCAGCCCGACCTGGCTTTTGAAATTGACGGCATTATTGTTTGCGGTACCGGCCAGGTACCTATCGATGGCACCTGGCACACGACCCGGTTTTCTTTTACCACGGCTCCCGGCGCCACCACCGTCAAACTCTCGCTCCGCAACAACGCACCGGGTGGCAATGGGAACGATCTGGCTATCGACAACATTTCTTTTCGCGCCTGCGGACCCGAGATCGACCTTCCCGTAATATCCATTTACTGCCCCGGCCAGTCCCTGCAACTCAACGCCGGACTGATGAATTCCCCTTATAACAGCATTGTTTATCAATGGCAGGTGAGCGGCGACAACGGCCAGAACTGGTCGCCGGTAACGGGCGCTTCCGGCCCGAACCTGCTGGTTCAGCAACCGCTGGATAGTAATCAGTACCGGCTGCTGGTCGCCAATTCGCCGGCGAATCTGACCCTGCCCAACTGCCGCGCCGTTTCGTATCCGGTTACGCTGCTGGCCGAGGATCTCTCCGCTTATGCCATCACCGGGCAGGATACCATTGTGTGTAACGGTGCTCCAGGCACGCTGCGGGCGGGCGATTTTGCGGCTTATGCCTGGTCGGACGGCTCTCAGGGCGATACGCTGCTGGCCACGCAGCCAGGCTGGTATGCGGTGACGGTGACTTCCGTAAACGGCTGCACGGCCAGCGATAGTTTATACGTGTATGAAGTGGAACTCTCGGCCGGATCCTCTTTTACAGAGCCCGTATGTTTTGGCGACAGCACCGGCATGATCAGTGCGGTGAATTTACAGGGCGGCACCGGCAGCCTGCGTTTTTCGTTGCATACTGGCAGCGCGCAAACCAGTCCGCTGTTCCCGCATTTGCCAGCCGGCGTCTACGCCCTCAGCGTGTCCGATTCACTGGGCTGCCGGGTAAAATTGCCCGTTATTTTGAAAAATCCGCTGCGAAACGAGGTGGAACTTGGTCCGGATATAAGCCTGATGGCCTGTGATTCCGTTATTTTACAAGCGCAGTTCAATTTTTCGCCGGTGCAGTATGCCTGGCAATTCAACGGCAGCGGCCTGGCTTGTACGGATTGCCCGACACCGGGCATCATGCCGGCTGCCTCGGGGATGGCGACGGTGCAAGTGGCAGATTCCCTGGGATGTATAGCCGTGGACAGTGTATTTTTGACCGTGCTGCCGCTCCTGAACGTGTATGCGCCCAACGTGTTTCGACCCGACCTGTCGAGTGATGTACCCAACAATTATTTTGCCTTGTTTCCCGGTAAAAGCGTCGTGGAAATAAAACGTTTGAGTATATATGATCGCTGGGGTGGACTGCAGTTTGAACGAAAAAACCAGGTGCCCGGTACGGCCGATTTACGTTGGGATGGTCGTAACCTCCGGGGGAAACCTGTAGACGCCGGGGTATTTACCTGGCTGGCTGAAATCCTTTTTACCGACGGCATTGTTCGGGTATATGCAGGCGACGTATTGTTACTGCGCTGATTTGCCAGACGAAAGAACACCGAAATACAAAACACATATCTACTTTCCATGAATGCAACCGTAAAACCTACCGCCACCATTTTCATCATCTTCGGTGCAACCGGCGACCTGAACGAACGTAAGATCACGCCGGCCCTGTACAACTTATTTCTGGACGACTCCCTGCCGGATCATTTCAGCATCATCGGCACCGGCCGCACGGTACTGACGGACGAGCAGTTCCGCGATCGTGTTTTGGAAGGTGTGAATCAATTCTCGCGCAACGGTAAGGTGACTAAAGCCAAATGGGAGGCCTTTGCCGCCCACCTTTTTTATCAGGTGGCCGATGCGACGGACGCCAAGGCTTATCACGAGTTCAACACCCGCATTCAGCACCATGAAAAAGAGTGGAAGCAGACGGTACAGGTGGTGTATTATCTGGCCGTTGCCCCGAATTTCTTCCCGATCATTGCGACCAATATTGCGAAGAACAAACTGGCCGCCAACGCCGATCATTGCCGAATCGTCATGGAAAAACCCTTCGGGCATGACTTTGAATCGGCAAAATCGCTGAACCTGCTGCTGGCCAGCCTCTTCGACGAAAAGCAGATCTACCGGATCGATCACTACCTCGGCAAGGAAGCGGTGCAGAACATCATGGCTTTCCGTTTTGCCAACTCCATCCTGGAACCCATCTGGAACCGCAACTATATTCAGCACGTACAGATCTCCGTCACCGAGCAAATCGGCATCGGCGACCGCGGCGATTACTACGAAGGCGCCGGCGCACTGCGCGATATGGTGCAAAATCATATTCTGCAGTTGTTATGTCTGGTCGCTATGGAAACGCCGATCAATTTCAGCGCGGAAGAAGTGCGGAACCGCAAAGTAGATGTGCTGCGGGCCATGCGCCCCTTCAGTTCCGAAGACGTCCGCATGTCGGCTGTGCGCGGACAATACGGCGATGGCTGGATGGAAGGTCAGGCGGTGCCGGGTTACCGGGAAGAGATCAAGGTGGCGCCCGAATCCAATACGGAAACCTTTGCCGCGCTCAAGTTTTTCGTGGATAACTGGCGCTGGCATGGCGTGCCGTTTTATGTGCGTACGGGCAAACGGCTGCACCAGTCGGGCTCCATCATCAGTATTCAGTTTCGCGATGTGCCGCACCGCGTATTTCCGCCCGAAGCCGCCGATAACTGGCAGCAAAACCGGCTGATCATCAGTATTCAGCCCGAAATGAGCATTCGTTTGCAATTGCAGGTGAAACGCCCCGGTCTGGATATGATCCTCAACACGGTGGATATGGTCTTTAATTATGAAGGCACCTACACCAGTCAGGCGCCGGAAGCCTATGAAACGCTGCTGCTGGAGGTGATGACCGGTGACCAGACCCTGTTCATGCGCGCCGATCAGGTGGAACTCGCCTGGGAACTGCTGATGCCGGTGCTGAACTCCTGGGAAACCAAAAAAAGCGTGAATTTTCCCAATTACTCCGCCGATTCCTGGGGTCCCGAAACCGCCGAAGCGCTGATTGCGCGGGATGGTTTTCATTGGTTTACCCTGCCTATGAAACATAAGAAGCAAGCAGCTGCCGAGCCGGCCAGTAAATCCTGACAATATTCCCGTAATGATGGGATGGGGAGAACGGATGAAACGGATTACGCGGATTAAAACGGATTTTTTTGCGGGTGGAGAACCGGAAGGTTTGCTTGCCTACTTAACCACATAATCGCAGACCCATTTAACCTACCCACCCTTAAATCCGTTCTATCCGTTTCATCCGTTCTCCCCATCCCATCAGGCCAGGACTAGGAATCATTAGTATAAACGCAATTTACCCAAACCGACTATGCACTTACACATCTACCAAACCAACCAGGAAGCCATCGCGGCGCTGGCCGATTTCTTCATTGAAACGGCCCAGGCGGCCATTACGGAACGGGATGAATTCAATGTCGCACTCTCCGGGGGGCGTTCGCCGCAGCAGCTACATGCCTTGCTGGCTTCCCCGGAGTATAAGCAGCGCATCGATTGGAAAAAGGTCAATTTTTTCTTCGGTGACGAGCGGTATGTGCCCGTTACGGATGCCCAAAGCAACGCCCACATGGCCAGGGAATCCTTACTCAATCATCTGCAGATCCTGCCGTTCCAGGTGTTTGAAGTCGATACCGCCCTGCCGCCGGCAGAAGCAGCCCGGCAATACACGGAAATGATCGACCGGCATTTTAAGGGGGAAACGGTTCGCTTTGATTTGATCCTGCTGGGACTGGGTGATAATGCGCACACGGCCTCTTTATTCCCACATACGGACGTGCTCCACGATACGTCCGCTTCCGTCAAGTCCCTGTTTATAAACGAACTGGATGCCTATCGCATCACCATGACGGCACCGCTGATCAACCAGGCTTACCACGTTGCTTTCCTGGTTTTCGGGGCGGATAAAGCGGAAGCCGTGCGACAAATACGCAAGGCAAAACGTAATGTGGAGCTGTACCCGGCGCAGCTTATTCGCCCAAAAACCGGTGATTTACACTGGTTTATGGACGAAGCCGCTGCCGCAAATCTCAACGGCGGCGGCGCGAGCTGAAAATGCCGCCGCCAATACCGAATACGCCAATGGCATAACCGATCCAGTACAGCGTGCCGGTATTGTTCTGGGCATAGATATCGAAGCTCATACCCAGTATTTTACTGATTACGGCCGGGTAAAAAAGTACGCCGTGAATAATGCCGAACAGGAACCCGTAACGCTGTTCCGTCATGCCGGCGGGCGCACACGCATTCAGGGTAAGCACCAGGGTCATTAGCAGAAGACCAGGCAGGAAGTACTTTGTTCTCATAATGCTGAATTTTATCGTTACAGTAAATATTCGTGCCGGAAAGTACGTCTTACTAAAATAGAAAAGGCCCTCCATTACTGGAAGACCTTCTCAAACAGGGAAAGGGACCAATTATATTTTAGTGAACTTCAGTACTTCGGTCGTGCCGTTGCCGCCGCTGGTATGTTGGAAGTGCATACCGGTGGAAGACATTTCGATGATCAGCCAGTCTTCTTTCAGTTCTTCCAGTGCCGAGGGCACGCTGCCGCTGAAATTAATGACGAATTTATTCTTACTGTCATCCACGCCGGTCGCCCAGGTACCCGTCCAGGACTGGCTGCCGTTTGTAGCGGTCAGCTTGCCATCGCTGGCAAAATCAAAGGTGTAGTTGGTGTAGTTGCCCGTTTCATCACCGCTGTTGCTGATGAGCGAGGAGACCATCCAAAGCCCGGATGCAGGGGTCGGGCCGGAGCCGGGCGTCGGGTTGTTATCATCGCTTTTCTGGCAGGCGGACAGCAGGCCGATGATTTGGAACAACAGGGCAAAAGCGGAAATTCTGAAGACGATGCGTTGCATAATATTTCTTTTAATGATGAGGTAGTGTTGCTTTACTACGACAAAGAAAAATGCAAGGCAGGCGCCGTAACAACTAAAGGTGTTTTAGCGGGTATAAAAACCGGATAAAAAGGCAAAAGTCGTGTTTGAACCAATTTCAGACCTGCTCGCCAACCAGCCATTTTTTAAAGGCCGCCGACCGTTCGGTGCTGACGATCGTGTCCATATCCGTCGGCGGCTCGAGGATCACCTTGACCCGGCTTTTGGAGTACGGTTGCATCTCCTTGATAACGGCCACATTAATAATGAACTGGCGGTTAATGCGGAAAAATACCGCCGGTTCGAGCAGGCCCTCCAGTCTGTCCAGCGGGTAATCTATGGGAAAACGTTTGCCGGAACTACGACTTACCAGGAAGGTCAGTTTGTCTTTGGTATAGAAATAGGCGGCGTCGGCCATGTCCACCAGTTTGATGCTGTTGTTGAAGCGGATGAGCATGCGCCGTAAATAATTCGGCGACCCGGCCTGATCCCGCAGGCTATGCAGCAGGGCTGTGTAATCCGGACTGTGGGCCGGGCTCGGCGCGGGTTGAGATACCCGTTTATATTTATCCAGCGCGGCGGCTAACTCATTGATTTTAATAGGTTTGAGCAAATAATCAATGGCGTTGACTTTGAATGCCCGCAGTGCGTATTCGTCATAGGCAGTCGTAAAAATCACCGGGCTGTTCACCTGCACGTGCTCGAAAATTTCAAAACTCGCGCCGTCGGCCAGGTGAATATCCAGCAGGATCAGATCGGGTGCGGGATGGTTTTGCAGCCATAGCACGGCCGATTCCACGCTGTCCAGGCGGTCCAGGATACGGGCTTCGGGCGCTAGCTCCTGCAGCATTTTCTCGAGACGGCGGATGGCAGCGTTTTCGTCTTCGATGATGAGGATGTTCATGGGACGGGGATTTTTTTTAGTTTGAAAAATTGCCCGGCGTGATGGGATCGGAGAACGGATTAAACGGATGACGCGGATTTAAACGGATTTTTAATTTGTAATTGCCCGGCGTGATGGGATCGGAGAACGGATTAAACGGATTGAGCGGATTAAAACGGATTTAAAAAAAGGGTGGGTAGGGTGGATTTTGATTTTCTTGTTAATTCCTGCGTGTTATAGGATAGGAGAATTGATTAAAACGGATGACGCGGATTAAAACGGATTTTAAAAAAATGCAACTTTAGCGTAGTGCCATGTTCTCCACCATCAAAAAAATCCGTTTAAATCTGTTTAATCCGTTTAATCCGTTCTCCTATCCCATCACGTCGGGTTTTCCACCAACAGAAAAATTCATTTAAATTCGTTTAAATCTGTTTAATCCGTTTGATCCGTTCTCCTATCCCATCACGTCGGGTTTTCCACCAACAGAAAAATTCCGTTTAAATCTGTTTAATCCGTTTAATCCGTTCCTCTATCCCATCGCGCAAGGGAATTTTTACTGTAAAATAATCCGCGCTCTCCTCCACGATGACCGGCCGTTCGCCCAACAGCTGGTACCGCCGCAGCAGACTTTGCAAACCGAAATGCGTACTGGGTTCCGCCTTTATTTTCTTCTGAATATTGTTCCTCACCACCACGTAATTACCGTTTTCCACGAATATCTCAATCAACAGGGGCCTGGAAATGGAAATCACATTGTGTTTCACCGCATTTTCCACCAGCATTTGCAAAGCCAGCGGCATCACCAGCCCCGTAAGGCCCTCCAGCCGGTCCACCAGTTGATACCCCTTTTCGTAGCGTTTTTTCAATAAAAAATCAAAACTCCGCACCAGATCCATTTCTTCCTGCAGGCTGATAAAATCCCGTTCCCGATAGACAATAATGCTCCGGTAGAAATCCGATAAATGCTCCACGTACTCGACGGCCACCTGGGGGTTTTCCTCGATGGTGGCGATCAGCGTGTTAAAACTATTGAATAAAAAATGCGGGTTGATCTGGCTTTTCAGCGCAGCAAACTGGGACTCCAGCGTCTCGCGTTTGCCCTGGGCTTCCTGCCGCAACCTGTTTTCCCGGTTACGGACGACCATAAAGACCAGCCCGGCAATGGCGCTTATACAAAACACCACGAACCACCAGCGCAACCAGAACGGTTTTTCGATGGTAAAGGCCCAGGAAACTTCCGGCACGTTCACAAAATTGCCGTGTTCGCTGGTTTGTAAACGAAACCGGTAATGCCCCGGCGGCAGGTTGGGATAGGAAGCCAGTCGGTCTTTCGTCACCTTCCAGATGGGATCGAAACCTTCCAGCTGGTACCGGTAGCGCACGGCCTCCGGATCAGTGTACCACAGTCCTGTGAAGTTGAAAATGAAGTAGTTATCACTGTGGCTGAACGAACTGCGCTCCAGAAAATCAATGGGTTCCAGAAAGACGGACACCGAGGTAATGGCCGGTTGCGGATCGTCCAGGAAAGCCTTGGTGAAAGCCATAGACCGCACAATGCCCTGCTGGGTGCCGAGCCAGACATTGCCCTGCCGGTCGGTGCACAGGGCATTCAGATTCACCTCGGCGGCCGGCGCACCGATCGCCGGACTACAGAAGGTGAAATGGTCCATACGGTCAGGATTCAGGAGGTCGAAACCATCCTCATAGGCCACCACAATTTGTCCGTTCCCATCCACGGCGAGGCCGGTCATGTTCAGGCTATGCAGGTGATTGGCCAGGGTAAACTGTTGAAAACCAGTACTATCCAGACAGAATAAACCATCACGGTCGGTACTGAACCAGATGCGGCCCCGGTGATCCTCCGTGATGTTGTAAATCGTTTTCAGTTCCACTCCGCCGGCATTGGTATAATGTATCATCCGGCCGTTTTCCAGCATCGAGAGTCCGCTGCCCTGGGTGCCAAACCACATACGACCCCGGTGATCGGCGAACACCTTGTACACGTTATTCCGGTCCAGTTCGGGTTGTTTGGTAAAATCCCGACCCCGTAAACCGGTCCGGTCCTGGCTGACCAGCACCCCGCCCAGGGTCGCCAGCCATACCTGACGGCCATTTCCACCGATGGATAAAATGGTGCCGTTGGTCAGCCCGCTGCTCTCCGTCAGGTGGGCCACGACCTGCCCGTCCGGGTTGACCAGGAACAGGCCGTTGCCAAAGGTGCCCACCCAGAGCATGCCGTTTACCGGCGATTCCCAGAGCGCGATCACGTTTTCCTTTTGAGAAAAGACCTGGCGAAATACTCCCTTTTCCCGCAGGAAAAGCCCCTCCTGGGCGCCCGCCCACAGGCGATCCTGCCGGTCGGCCCAGACGGCCTGGGTGCTGCGGAAAGGCGTCGGCAACTGCCCGAAACGCACATTCGCCGAGAATAGCTGGCCTTTATCATTGACCGACCAGAGCAAACCTTCGCGGTCGCTGCATAGGGCCTGCATGTTTGACTGGCGCAGCGGGTGTTCGGCCGGCAGCGGTTGTAAGGCGCCGGTACTCACTTCCAGGTGGATCAGGCCATTGGTTTCGGTGCCCGCCCAGAGTTCGCGGTCACCGAACAGGGCCATGCTGGTGACCGGTCCGAAGGTCCAGTCGGGGGTGTGGAGCACGCAGCGTTTGGTCGGTAGTTCGTAATGGCAAATGCCGTTGTCATGCGTACCGATCCACATGCCGCCGGCTGCATCCGGCAGCAGGGCGGTAATGATCTCATCGGGCAGGCCATCGGCGGTACGCAGGTTTTGGACTTTCTTCTCCCCGGGTGCGGGCATGGCGCAGAGGCTGATACCGGCATCCGTAGCTGCCCAGATGCGCCCCGCCTGATCGCTGACCAGGGTGTAAATTTCATCGCCCAGCAAACCGTCGTCGGCCTGGTCGAACTGGTACAGGCGGTTGTTTTTCCATACATACAGGCCCTCGCCGTAGGTGCTGAACCAGCGTGCACCCGTACGATCTTCGGCAAAGGCAGTGATCGGAAATTTGGGCAGACCTTCTTCGGGTTGCCAGAGTAGTAGTTGCGGCGTATACTTTTTATCCTGCTCCATATTGCCAGTCGGTGCGGGTTGAATACTGCCGTCGATGGCCAGCGAAGCAATAATGCCCGTCTTGAAACCCACCCACAGGCGGCCGGCCGACTCGAATAAGGCGGTTACGGCGCCCGCTTGTATGCTGTCCGGCAGGTCGATGGGGTGATAGACCAAACCATCGTACCGATAGACTGTGCCTTGTTTGGTGCCGCACCACAACCAGCCCCGGCTATCCTGAAAAACCGTGTTGAAGCGCACATTGCCCAGATCTTTGGCCGGGTGTGCGCGCTGTTCGGGCATTTGGGCCATGGCGGGCCCGCATAGAAATAGCAGCAGGTAGAGTAGATTTTTTACCATGATCGCTCTTAACCGGCCTTTAGTTCAGCCTCCACCGTTATGGCAATTTCCTCGGCAATTTTCTGATGGACCACCCTGGGAATGTTGATGTTATGATCACTTAGTTTTACCGTAAAAGTAGAACGTACTGTCGATTTGCCATTTTTAACCAGCAACTGGCTGTTGAGTATGCGTTCCTGCTCGACGCCATGGATGAGTAGTTTGCCTTTGGCCCGCACGTTGTAGGTGCCTTCTTGCTGAAAATCAATTTTTTCAATGATTTTACCCTGAAAAACCGCCTTGGGAAATTCATCGGTTTCCAGGTAATTCTCTTTGAAATGTTCGCGCTGCAGAGCGGAGTTAAAACCCTCGAAGGTATGTAACTCCACGGCCCAGGCGAAGGTCTGTTTGGCCGGGTCGATCACGCCATGTAGTTTGGCGCTTTTCGCCTGAATGATCTCCAGAGTAGCATCCGATTTAAAATTTACCTTGCCATTATCACAGTGCAACAGCCCGTCGGAGGGATAAACGATCGGTTCGTTAATCGAAATAGCACCGGGGGAGGGGAGGGTGAGCATGCCAAAAGGCAGCAGTCCGGTCAGGCCGACGCCCAGTAATTGTAAACAGCGTTTGGGTTGCAGTTTCATAGTTCCTAAATTTCCAACCGGAAATTTAGTTTTAAACGGCAGGAACCGCAAAATTTGTCTGCTGAACGGGTATTTATCCTATCTGAAACGTGCGCATGCTGATCCCACCGAACGTCACTTCCTCGTAGGTCTGCCGGATATCCTCCTTCGCGTCGGCCAGGCCCAGGGAATATAGCAGCGGTACGTAGTGATCCACGGTTGGTACGGAAAGTTTGCCGGAGGTACCCGCCAGTTCGTAGTTGGTCAGGCTTTGGAAGTCGCGCTGCTGGATTTTACTCAGTGTCCATTGGTCAAATTCCGTGGCCCAGTCGAAGGGGCGCGAATCGTTGCTTTGAAAACGGGGGACACTCAGGCGCAGGTTATGCACGATGTTCCCGCTGCCGATGATGAGTACCCCCTTCTCACGCAAAGAGCGCAGTTCTTTGGCCAGTTCCAGGTGATATTGCAGTGGCCGGTGGTAGTCGATGCTCATCTGGAAAACCGGAATATCGGCTTCCGGGAACAGGTGGTGCAGGATGGTCCAGGCGCCGTGATCGAGGCCCCAGTCATCCGATTCATGCAGAAAGGCGCTGAGTTTGGCGGTTTGTTTAGCCACATCGGGAGCACCCGGCGCCGGGTACTGCATGTCGAACAGGGGTTGCGGAAAACCGCCGAAATCATGGATGGTCTCCGGTTTGGGGCTGATGTTGACATAACTTCCCTGCGTCAGCCAGTGGGCCGAAACGACCAGAATAGCGCTCGGTTGATGTTTCTCGCGCAGTGTTTTGCCCATGCTGGACAGACTACGGGTAAATGGATTGTCCTCCAGCGCATTCATCGGACTGCCGTGGCCGACGAACAGCACCGGCATCTTATCGGAAGCGGGCAGGGCATCGCTGATTTGCGGAAAATCGGAAAGTTTCATGTGTCGGCTAAGCAGGGGCCAGAAGGCCAGATGTTTGAGAAAGGAGAGACGATCCAAAAGTCGAAATTTTAGATGTTGCAATCTTTAGTTTTACAACAACGAGTGTAAAGCAGGGTTTTGGTAAATGGAAATAAAGCCGGTAATTATGTTCTTTTTCGGGTGGTTTTGCAACCCCTGCACCAAAAGAGGTGTCGATTGCATCTGTTCAGCCATAATAAGCACTCAAACCATTCCTATGACTATTTCCACCTTCCTCCGTTTCCTGTGCGGTTTGCTGGCCATACTGTGTTTACAAACCCCTGGTTTTTCGCAGCCTGCTCATCGTTCTCCCCTGATCATCGTTACCGACGAAAGCTGGGAAGTGAGCGGCGCGCCCACTAAGTTCGGGGAATATCCACGCTCCGCCGAGCAGTTACCCGGCGCCACCGGACCGCTACCGGGGGGCACGTATTCCGGCGTAAATGCGGCCTTTTTTGGTCCTTCGCAAATTATCGCCGGCACAGTGCCCATCTGGCGCAGCCGCGTGGCCAAAGACAGCTGGGAAGCCTATACTTTTCGCAAGGTCGTCCCGCTGGAGGCCCTCCCGATCCGCAGCGCTATGCTGGAGATCAACTGTGACGACGCAGCGCGGGTGTACATCAATCAGCGCCTGGTCAATCCGGAACATCGTTCGGCGCGCTTTAAAAATGAAAGGGAAGATAATGCCCTGTTTCGCGACCTCACGGCCTGCCTGTACAGCGAGGTGAAGACCTATGACGTGGGTTCTTATTTTTTCACCAACACCGCCAACGTCATCATCGTCGAAGTGGCCAACCAGCCCTACGGCGATAACCACGCTTACCTCAGTGCCCGGCTGCGCATCGAATTTGACCCGCTGCCGGAATCGCCGAAAGTGGTTGCACCGGTGCGAACCCCGGCCAGAACTTTGCCGCCTAAACCCAAACCCGCGCATCCTGTGGCAACGACGAGTAAACCCACTCCGGCGCCCATTATTCAGCCAAACACCGTGTTTCAATCGGGCAGTAAAGTAAATGTGGACAAACTACAGGTTGGCAGCGTGCTCGAACTGGGCAATGTATATTTCAAAGCGAATGCCTATCAGCTGGATTCGCTGACCAACCAGACCTTGCAGGCTTTGGTCAGCCTGCTACAAACCAACCCAACTATAGAGATCGAGATCGGCGGGCATACGAACCTGCTACCCGAAACGAACTTCGCGAACAAACTATCCGAAAACCGGGCCCATACGGTGGCGACGTATTTGACCGACCGGGGCATTGCCGCCCAGCGTATTCGCTATAAAGGGTATGGAAAAACACAACCGAAGAAGCTGGTTACTTCGGCGGAAGCGA
Source organism: Saprospirales bacterium (assembly GCA_031425035.1). GTDB lineage: Bacteria > Bacteroidota > Bacteroidia > Chitinophagales > Saprospiraceae > M3007. The sequence goes on from JANPIN010000061.1 coordinate 19,374, forward strand.
ACCGGCAGAATCAACGGGTGGAGGTGAAAATTCTGGCGAAATAGATAATGCACTATAACGTCGAAATGGAAGCCAAGCACTGGCGGGATCTGGGGCGCTGAATTACTTCCGCTTGCTCCCTTTTTTGATGGGCTTGCTATACTTCTTTTCCCGCAGGAACTTGGTCTTGTTGCCCAGGTTCACCTTCTTGTTTTTGTCTTTCTTTTCATGAAAAGCGCCCGTCCGCACGGGTGGTGCGGCGAGGTAATTTTTCTCCGGCCCGGGATGTTTTTCTTCCTCGGTTAACTGGTCGGAAATATGCACCTGTTCCGGTAAGGGCAGCAGCGGAATTTCCTTTTCCATCAGCGCCACGATGGCCTCGCGGTTTGCTTCTTCCACTTCCGCAGTCATTAATAAGGCGGCGCCAATACTGTCGGCCCGGCCGGTACGCCCGATGCGGTGGATATAGGTTTCCGGGTCGCTCGGAGTATCCACGTTGATGACGTGGGTCACGTCGGTCACGTCGAGGCCGCGGGCCAGCAGGTCGGTGGTGACCAGACCGCGATGGGTACCCGCTTCGAATTCGCGCACGGCGTTGTTGCGGTAGTTCTGCGACTTATTGGAGTGAATAATTTCGAACTGTTCGGGAAAACGCCCCTGCAGGTGTTCATGGATGCGATCCGCCATTTTTTTGGAAGCGCCGAAAATGAGCACTTTTTCCATGGTCTGATCCGTGGCCAGCAGGTGGGTGAGCAGATTGAGTTTGGTGTAAAAATTGGGCACTTTATACGAACTCTGGATGATGCTGGCCAGGGGCGTACCGGCCCGCATGACTTCGATGGTCACCGGCGTGTTGAAAAACGTGGCGATCATGTCGTCAATTTCTTCCGGCAGGGTGGCTGAAAACATCAGGTTCTGACGTTTTTTAGGCAGCAGGTCGAGCAGGTTGGTGAGTTGCGTACGGAAGCCCAGGTTGAGCATTTCATCCACTTCATCAATGACTAACTGGCGTACGTATTTCAGGCTGAGGGCGCCGCTGAGGGCGAGGTCGACCAGTCGGCCGGGGGTAGCGACCAGGAAATCGAGTCCCTGGATCACCGCCAGTTTCTGGGTATTGATATTGGTGCCGCCATAGACGCCTTCCACGCGCACCGTCATGTAAGTGGTCAGTTTTTTGATCTCGCCGACCAGCTGGATCACCAGTTCGCGGGTGGGTACGACGATAAGGACCCGCGGTTCGCGTTGTTTGGTAAAAGTCATTTGCCGCAGTAGAGGCAGCAGATAAGCGAAAGTTTTGCCCGTACCGGTTTGCGCTATACCGACCACGTCGCGGCCCGACATGACCACTGAAAATACCCGCTCCTGAATGGGCGTGGGCTCTTTAAAGCCCAGATCGTACAAGGCATCCAGTAAAGCGGTACTCAGATTCAGATTTTCAAAACTCATAGCGGTGGTGCTGATTGGCAAGGCAGTGGCTTGGCCGGCTGGACGTTGCGTCCTTTCCGAATTTCCACGGATATAAAAAAAACACCTGCAAGTCCCGGTAGGGAAGCCGGCATTTGCAGGTGCAATAGATCTTTAATGCAGGGTTTACTTCTCCGTTTTGCGGCTGTTTTTGGTTTCCAGCACTTCTTTACGAAGTTCCTGTGCAAGGTCTTTCAACTCCTGCATGGCTTTTCTAACCCGGCCGCCGGCAGCGTTGTTGCCGTCATTGAATTTCGTGACTTCGGCTTCGGTTTCGGCCACTTTTTGTTTGATGGTTTCAAAAATCTTACTCATGGTACGGTTTGAAAAGTGAGCAAATAAAGCCCCAAATGTACGGGTTTATCTGAATAATCAACTTTTTTGCCTTTGCTGAATGATACAGGCTTTCAAAAAAACTTGACTGCTCATACAACGCATGGCTCCCTGCCCGGACTCTTTGTTTATAATTACGACGATAAACCACTTTTCAGCTTCCTTTTTTTCGATGTCAGAACGCGAGCTCATCCAAGGTTGTATAGCGCAGCAGCGACTTGCGCAGCACGCGTTGTACGAACAGTATAAACGGGCCATGTACACCCTGGCCTGGCGGGTTACCAATGACTGGGAACTGGCTGCCGAAGTGATTCAGGACGCTTTTCTACTGGTTTTTCACCATATAGAGGATTTTCAGGGCCGCAGTACGCTTGGAGCCTGGATAAAAACGATTGTGGTCCGTACGGCCATTCGTAAAGCGAAATACCGGCCCGCAGCTTTTGAGGAACTCGATTATCGCCACGAAAATGAAACGATCGACTGGGGAAACCAACTGGATACGGAGTATTTGGAATTAGCGATCCAGGCGCTGCCGGAGGGTTATCGCGCCGTATTTGTCCTCGCCGAAGTGGAAGGATTTAGTCATAAAGAGATTGGCAGTATGCTCGATATTTCGGAAGGCACCTCGAAATCACAGTTATTCTATGCTAAAAAACGACTGCGAGAAAGGTTGAAAGAGGGTTTGAAGGTTTGAGGGTTTGGTTTGTTGGTTTGATGGTTTGTTTGAGGGGGTAAGGACGATTATCAGAACCAGCCAAACCTCCTAATCCCTAAACATCCAAACCAACAAACCCTCCAAACCAACAAACCAACAAACCCACTCTTCATGAATGAATTAAATAAAAATACGCTAGTGGCGGCGATTTCCCGCTTACCGGTTTACGAACCGCCGGGGCAGATGTGGGGAAGCCTCGATGCGGCGCTGGAAGCCAATAGCCGGCTGGCGGAAATCGTTCGGCAATTGCCCACGCAGCAACCACCGGCCGATATCTGGCAGCATATTCAGGAAAAACTGCCCCCTGCCCGGCCCCGCACCCGCCGCCTGTCCATGTGGTCACGGTATGCGGTGGCGGCCATGATCGCCTTTCTCTTCGGCGCCTGGTGGTTACTCAGGCCGGGAACGGTGGCACAGGAGCAGGTGGTCATTACCCAGGAAAAAATGGATTCCGAGGTGACGGCGGCCATCCAGGAAAACGATGATGTTGCCTTTGAACAAGTCCAACACCTCTGCTCGACCGGTGCGCCGGTTTGCACACAGCCGGAATTTTTGACGCTTAAATCTGAACTGGACGAACTCACCGCCGCTAAAGAAGAGCTGCATACGGCACTCGGTCAGTATGGCGACGATCCCCAACTCGCTGCACAACTGGTCCAGATCGAACTCGCCAGAACGCAATTATTACAGGAAATGATCCAGATGATCTGATTATTTACCCTAACTGGTAGCTTAACATCCAACATGATGAAAAAAATAACCTTCCTTTTCGTACTGCTTCTACTGGCAGGCGGACTGGCTGCCCAGGCTACGCTCCAGGTAGTCACTAAAACAGTGCAAAAAACCCTGGCCTGGAAAGCGGGCTACTCGGTGGAAATCATTTGTGAAAAAGCGGAGGTAGAAGTGGAGCCACTGCCGGCGGGAAACAACAAGGTGCTGGTGAAAGCCGAAATGTCGGCCCGGCATCCGCAGTTAGACAGCGCGAAATACGACCTCGAGGCCTGGAAATTCGTCACTTCGACCGTCGGCAAAAAGATCTATATCCGCGCTTATGTCGGCCTGCCGGCGGGTCGGGCATTGCCCAACTCCAACCTGAAGGCGAAAATTACGCTGCAGGTGCCCATGTCCTGCCCGGTCACGCTGACCAATAAATTTGGTAAAGCCCGGCTGGAACACCTCGCCGGCGCTATCCGGCTGAGCGGCGAGTTCTGCGCATTCACGCTGCTGGACCTGCAGGGCGGGGTAAACATCAGCAGCCAGTACGGTAATGTGGATGGCCGCCAGCTGGCCGGTAAAGTGGACCTGCAAACCAAACGATCGGCTATTTCACTTACGGGCATCCGGGGCGATTGCAACGTGCACAGCGAATACGGCACGGTCGCGGTGGAAGCCGGGTCGCAAACCGGTAACCTGTATATACAATCTAATAAAGGCGATGTGACGGTGGAAACGGGCAGCCTGCCGCGTCATAACGTGTATTTACAGGCGACCTACGGAGAGCTGAAGGTGCCAAGCAGTCAGCATTTCGAATCCGGCAGTTCGGGGAATACCCGGCAGGCTACGTTGCATCAGGGCGCAGGCCGGCCCCAGGTTACCGTGGAAACCACTTTCGGGAAAATTACAGTGCAGTAAATCCGGCTTTCATCGCAGCGCCACCTCTAAACTATTTCTACATCCATTCATCCATTACCCATGAAAAGTCACCTGTTTACCCTCCTCTTTTTAATGCTCGCCGGTTTAGCCAGCGCTCAATCCACCGACACCACTTTCCTCTCCCTTTCCCAGGAAAATGCCCCGCTGGAAAAACAGCGTTTTATCGATCAGTATGACTACGTATTCGGCACCAAACAACCCACGCAGTTGCTGGTGAAATTAAACCTGGCCCCGGTAGTGCTGCCCTTAGGTGCCTACGGACTGGATGACGACCCCGGTATTTTCCAGGATATTTCGGGCGATATTAATAACACCTCCAAAGCGGAAGTAGGGGTAGAATGGAAAATCCTGCCGGCCATTTCCCTGTATGCCGGGGGAAGTATAGCCACCCGCGGCAGCAGTTATTTCAAAGGGCATTATCGCGGTACCGGCTGGCGTGTCGAACCCCGCTGGTACTACGATATGCCTAAACGTATTCGTTCCGGACAGAGCGCCAACAACGTATCGGGTAACTACATCAGCGTTGAATATCAAAGTTTTGCGCAGCGTGATCGGGATAGCGAACCGTCTGCCATGTTCAACAAATCCACCTTTCAGGCCACCAGTCTGCGTTATGGACTGCAGCGCCGGCTCCTGCGGTACGGGTTCATTGATATCAGTATTGGGGCGGGTTATCAGCAGTCATCCTACCGTTCGGAATACACAATTCAACCGGATAAAGAAGCAGGCATATTTGTCGAAACGCGGGTCGCTGCCGGGTTCGCGCTGGGCGCCCCGAAGACCGAAAAATCCGAGGTGCCTATTTGTGATGTGCTGCGCTGTTTCCAGGAAGACCGGCATTTATGGAAACTCAGTCTGGCCAAGGCCCTGCAGGCGAATCATAGCGGTTTATCCATCCATCCTAAAATGTCCTATGAACAGAAAATTGGCAGTTCCCCCTTTTCGGTGGAGACGGAGCTGGAGGTTTTCCTGAATACTTATGGCGGCTATGATCAGGATTTTTATGTAAGAAAATACGGCGCCGGGCTCAATGTTCAACCCCGCTGGTATTTCCTGCAAAAACACCGGGTAGCCAAAGGCAAATCGGGTAATAACCTGTCCGGTGTGTTTGCCGGAATGCTGACCGGTTATCGACGTACGGAGCAGCCGAAAGCGCTTTTTACCAGCCAGTCGCCCAATAATTTTTACGTTGCGCCCCACCTCGGCATTCAGCAGCGACTCTTCCGTACGGGTTTTGTGCAATATAAATTCGGGCTGCTTTACAGCGATATTCTTGAAGATCAATACAATGGTCTGCCCGATCCGACGGCATTCCTGTCCGAGTTACAGGTGGGTTTTGTTTTTTAGTGGAAATCTGTACCATTTAAAAGTACTTTGCAGCGTAAAAACAGCTGGGAATCCGGTCTTTCCTCTCGTCTAGTGTATTATTTTAAAATACTCAGTTTTTTCACCGCTGCCGTTTTAATCGTTTCGGTTTCGTACCGCTACTATCGCTATGGGGAGGTGCAGATTAAAAGTCTGTTAATCAGCGCATGCCTACTGCGGCTGGCGGCGGCTATATACCCCTGTTTGCATGACTGGGATGAACGTTACCACGCACTGGTGGCCAAGAACATGTTGGTTAATCCCCTGATGCCGCGTTTATACCCGGTTGATTACTTGCCCTATAATTACCAAAACTGGATCTGTAATTATATATGGCTGCATAAACAGCCTTTTGCACTTTGGAGCATGGCTTGTTCCATTAAAATGTTTGGCGCTAATGAATTGGCGGTACGGGCGCCTTCGGTAATTTTATCCACTATAGCCGTGTATTTAACCTATTTGATCGGCAAGTGGATGTTTTCCAGTAAAATAGGTTTGATAGCGGCCGTATTTCATGCGCTCAACGGCTTTATAATAGAATTGACCGGCGGTGCTGTCCCAAGTGACCATATAGATGTAAGCTATTTATTCTGGATAGAACTGGCTATGTTGTTCAGCGTTTACAGCAGCTATAAATTAGCGGAGGGTTCCGGAAAACGTACCCAATTCGCTTTTTTAATCGGCGTCATTCTGGGTATTTGCATATTGTGTAAATGGCTGCCCTGCCTGATCATCGTTCCGGTGTACGCTATTTTGCATTGGAAACAAAGCAAGACCCTGCTGCATTCCGCGCTGTTGCTGCTAACGGGTTTACTGGTAGCTGCGCCCTGGCAGGTATACGCGGCATTTACTTTTCCGCAGGAATACTGGTATGAAATGAACTTTAACAGCCGCCACCTGTACGAAGTTATTGAAGAACAGGGACATTCTATGTTATATCATTTTGATCTGGCGAGGATTATCTGGAATGAACTGGTCTATTTGCCTTTTTTCTGGTTATTATACAAGGGTGTTAAAAAATCCACCCAACCCTTACTGGCGCTAACCACCTGGATATTGCTGCCGTATTTATTTTTTACTTTGGCAGCAACTAAAATGCCGGCCTACACCCTGTTTTGCGGTCCCGCCATATTCATTACGCAGGCCTTATTTCTGGAAAGTCTGGATGAAATTCGCTTTAAAAGCATAAAAGTTGTCTTAACCGCAGCGTTTCTCCTGCTTGCCTCCCGGTATTGCGCAGAGCGGGTCAAACCGTTTAAATCCTATCCGAAGGCCGAGGCATTAAGGTTTAAAATAGAAAAATTAAGAGCAACCTACCAGAACCCTAAAACCGCCCTGTTTAACGTGCAATCCAAAGTGGAACTCATGTTTTATACTGATTTTATTGCCTACGGCCATTTCCCCTCCGACCAGGATATACAAACATTATCCGCAGCCGGTTATGATATCATTGTCCTCGACACTCCAGATATGCCCGACGATCTCCGCGCCAACAAGCTGCTGAAACTATCACCGGACAAACTATAGTAATTATCTATTTTAGGCCAAATCCATTGAAGATTTGTACTAAAAACAAGCTATAGCAATTTTAAAAAAATGATGATTGACGAGACATGATTGATGAATGTTGATGTATCAGGCAGCAACATCCGTTCATAAGGGAACATAAGTAAGGTGGATAGACGAAGTACCTACTGAAAAAAAAGCGTTTGACTTTCGGGTGCCCGACATCGCGGAACATCAAAAATCAACATTCATGTAATCGTCAATCATCAATAATTTCATAATCGTAGATAAAAACCAACCTGGCATGCTCTTGTCCTGCCCCCTGTCACCTGCCTCCTAACACCTGTCTCCTGTCTCCTGTATCCTAACACCTGCCTCCTAATCCCTGTCTCCTGCCCCCTAAATTCCCTACCTTCGTCCTTTATGGACACCATCTTCCGTACCGAACGCCTGCGGGCCCTGCTGCCTCGCGTACAGGCCTTTGTTGAAAACGAGTTGCAACCGCTGGAGCCCGCTTTTCTGCACCAGCCTTTGCCGGATATTTTTCCGCTGCTGGCCGCCAAACGCGAGCTGGTAAAAGCCGCCGGACTCTGGGGCCTGCACCTGCCCGTTGCGGAAGGCGGCTGGGGGCTCACGCTCTGCGAATTCGGACAGGTCAGCGAGGTACTGGCCTATGCGCCTTTTTTTGGCCACTTCGTATTTGGTTGTCAGGCGCCCGACATCGGAAATGCTGAGCTGCTCGGCAAGTTCGCTTCGCCGGAACTGCGCGAGCGTTTCCTGGCGCCGCTGCTGGCCGGGGAAATCCGCTCCTGTTTTTCCATGACCGAACCCGAATTTGCCGGCTCCAATCCGACGCGTCTGGCCACAACGGCCGTACGGGAAGGCGACGAATACGTCATTAACGGTCATAAATGGTTCACTTCCTCCGCCGACGGAGCTGCTTTTGCCATTGTGATGGTGGTCACCGATCCGGTAGCCGCGCCACACCGTCGGGCCAGTATGCTGGTGGTGCCGACGAGTACGCCCGGTTTCGAGCTGCTGCGTAATATTCCGGTGTTTGGAGAAGCCGGCGCCGGGTGGTTCAGCCATGCGGAGATCCGATATACGGATTGCCGCGTACCGGTCAGTCACCTGATTGGGGAGGCTGGACAGGGCTTTCAACTGGCCCAGGAACGGCTGGGTCCCGGCCGCATCCACCACTGCATGCGCTGGGTGGGTGAGGCCGAACGGGCGTTTGCCATGATGTGCCGCTACGCCGCCGAACGTGAAATAGAAGCCGGCGTGCTGCTCGGCGAAAAGCAGTTTGTCCAGGGTTTCATCGCCGAAAGCCGGGTGGAAATAGATGCCTGCCGCCTGCTGGTCCTGAACACCGCACACCAGATCGATCAGGTCGGCGCGGCGGCTGTGCGCGATCAGATTTCGGGGATCAAATTACTGGTGGCCAACATGGTCCTGCGGGTGCTTGACCGCGCCATTCAGGTGCATGGCGCGCTGGGACTAACGGATGACACGATCCTCGCCGCCCTGTACCGCCACGAGCGCGGCGCCCGCATCTGGGATGGGGCGGATGAGGTACATAAACAAAGTTTGGCCCTATATTGGCTGAAAAAATATGGCCTGGATGTGAAAGCAAAAAAACGAACATGACAAACCTAGACGATCCACAACCGCTGCATCCCGGTCATCCTTTCGACCTGGCGGCGCTGCGCTTGTTCTTGCAGAAAAATGCTCCTGGTATAGGCGAAATTCAAAAAGTGCTGCAGTTCCCCGGCGGTTATTCCAACCTCACTTACTGCCTGCAAACAGCAGAGCGCGACTACGTGCTGCGCCGCCCGCCACAGGGGGCAAATATTCGCTCCGGCCACGATATGGCGCGTGAATTCCGGGTGTTGAGTCTGCTGCGTGGCCACTATGCCCAGGTACCGGAACCTATTTTGTACTGTGAAGATGCTTCGATACTGGGCGCGCCATTTTTCCTGATGGAGCGTATACCCGGACATATTTTACGGCCTTCCAACGTGGCGAATTTGACCCATACGCCGGAAAGCATGACGCAACTGTCTACCGCGCTGGTCGATAACCTGGTGAGCCTGCATGCGCTGAATCTGGAAACGACCGGTTTGCTCCAGTTGGGCCGCCCGGAAGGGTATGTGGAACGCCAGGTCGAAGGCTGGACGAAACGTTATCGGGCTGCTGAAACGGATGCTATTCCAGCGATGAATGCCCTGATCGTCTGGATTGCCGATCACCTGCCGGTCAGTTCCGAACCGACCCTGCTGCACAATGACTATAAGTTTGATAATGTGGTATTTGCGAACATGCAGGTGAGTGGCGTGCTGGACTGGGAAATGGCCACGGTCGGCGATCCGCTTATGGACGTCGGCACCATGCTGGCCTACTGGCTACAGGCGGACGATGGTCCCAGCGCCTTTTATTACAATGTTACGCATTTACAAGGTATGCTGAGCCGCCAGCAAGTTGCGGATCATTATGCCCGGCAAAGCGGTCGTTATTTATCCGGTATTATGTTTTACTACGTCTTTGGTTTGTTCAAAAATGCGGTCATCGCCCAGCAGATTTATGCCCGCTGGAAACAGGGACATAGTCAGGATCCCCGTTTCGGTAAGCTACTCCCACTTATCCTGGAATTAGCGGAAAAAGCCGAGCGGGCGATTGTGACCGGGCGGCTGTGAAAAACGACCGATTAACAATAGACTTTTTCTTGGTGTGCTTATGTGTGCTCTGTGGTTGAAAAATTATCTACCACATAAGCGCACATAAGCGCACATTAGGATTATAATTCTATTTTTCTATGTGTTCTCTGTGCTCTCTGTGGTAAAAAAATAATACTCAATGGTAAAAACAGCGCTCATCACCGGCGCCTATCGCGGACTCGGCTTGGAAGTAGCCCGCGAACTGGGCCAAAAAGGCTTCCGGGTAATCATCACCGGCCGGAAACCGGATCTGCTGGAAACGGCGGTTACGCAATTGCGCTCCGAAGGACTGGCCGTAGAATCGCTGCCCCTGGACGTCACCAATTTGACCAGTATACTCCATGCCTTATCCGTGCTACAGGAGCAAAAAGTGCAGCTCGATGTACTGATCAACAATGCAGCACTGCGGCCGGACAGCGAGTACGGCATCCTGGAAGTGCCCTTTGGGATGATCGAGCAAACCATCCGCACCAACGTCATTGGCCCCCTGGTCGTCACCCAGCGCTTGCTGCCCGTGTTGGCCGAAAAAGCCCGGGTGATCAATATTTCTAGTTCCGCAGGAAAAATGTCGGATGGTTTGTATCCTTGGGCGCCAGTGTACGCCATTTCTAAGGCCAGCCTCAACGCAGTCACATTGCAACTGGCAACGGCCCTCGGCGAGCGCGACATAGCGGTAAATGCCGTATGCCCCGGCTGGCTCCGAACGGAAATGGGCGGTCAGGAAGCCCCGAATTCCGTCGAACAGGGCGCAGATACGATCGTCTGGCTGGCCACCGAAGCGCCCCATACGTTGCGGGGTAAGTTTTTGAAAGACAGACAGGAAATAGATTGGTAATTAGTCCAAAAACCCAATATTTACACCATGCCCGAAATACGCGAACAAATTGAATTCCTGATTGGCAATAGCCAGACCGAAGAAGCCCTGAAATTGCTGGCACAGTCCAGCAACGACGCTATTTTGCTCCAGGCCCAGTACAATAATGGCAAGAAAAATTTCAACCTGGGTCTGATCGATTACGGTGAATGGCAACGTATTCAGGCGCGGGTCAATTATGGTGCGCTGGACATGGCCGGCCGCCTGTCGCGCGATTAGCAGGTGGTTGTCAATCAGCGGATTACAATGTTATTTCCCTGAAAGACTACCTCGTCCCCGGCGCGTAATTTTTTGCGCTTTTGCGTTTCCACCACGCCGTTCACCTGCACGTCGCCATCGACAATATAAAGGTTCGCTTCTCCGCCGGTACCCACCAGGCCGGTCGCTTTCAATAAATTAGTCAGGGTAATAAATGGGTGGCCCTGCAGCTCGAATTCGGTCATATGCTTTAATAGTTAAGGACTAGAAGTGTAAGAGCAAATCGACAACGGTCCATCATGAATTGCGTTTACCGAATGTCGCGGTAAGGTAGCAAGCTTTCCGCTCATGGCCCGTCGGTGGAGCCAAGGCTTTTACAACTGTTTTAACACCATAGCAGGAATGTCGATTTTTTACCACGCACCACGCCTACGGGCAGCATAGTTTTGTAGAAAATTGTCTTAAAATTTCTGAAACATGGAAAGAAGAAATTTCTTGCAAACGACAGGCTTCCTGGCTGCCGTTGGATTAATACCAACAACGGTCTACGCTGCCTCAGCGAATGCCTTGATTACAAATGCCTCCCACGATCCATTACAACCGTTTTATCTGCCCCCGCTTGGGCCTTTAGATCATAAAGGCAGTATGGACATTCGGGTACGGGTGCAAGCCAGAGATACGGGGGGCGTATATTCGTGCGTCGAATGTGCTGTAGCGCCTAAAGTGATGGGTCCGCCACCCCACTATCATAAAGAATTGGACGAGTTAATGTACGTGCTGGAAGGCACTGCGAATGTGATAGTAGGCGAGGAAATTGTGGAAATTGCTGCCGGCGGCTGGCATTTCCGTCCGCGAAACCTCAAGCATACTTTCTGGAACGCCTCTACAGAACCTTTGCGTTTTGTGGACATGTATTTTAACCAGCCTTTTGAGTTGTTTTTAGAGCGCATTTTTCATGAACTTACCCCCGAAAACGGCTATCCACAAGGCTCTGTGCAACTCCAAAAGGAACACGAACGCTTAAACGAACAGTACGGTTTGGTATATGCGGAAACAGCGTTTGAAGAACGACAAGCCATTGCTGCGAAATTCGGTTTGAAATAGTATTCAGGCATACACAGCGCAGGGCGGCGATAAAAAGCCGCCGCGCGTTACTCTCTTTCTGCGATGATATTAAAGGATTTTTTACCCAATCCATCGCTCCGGACCTTTGTCCGCTGCTATCGAATTGTACACTTGCAATTCGATCATCAGCTGCCGCCTCCCTTTAAACCATATACTCCCAGGCCGGAACAATGCCTGGCTTTTTATCCGTACGACCGGGAAAAAGTCGATTTTACCAACGGAAAAAGCAGTGTTTCGAACGTTCCCGTTGCGTTGATTGGCCAGTCACTGTCAGTCACCCAAAGATATATTCATGGACATTTCATGGTCGTACAAATACTATTTCAGCCAGGGGCTTTATACCGGCTGACCGGTATGCCGGGCACGGAGATCAATGATGCTTATATGGAGGCTGATTGCGTATTTTCAAAAGAAATACATTTGGTAAACGAGGCCTTTTTCCATGCCCGCTATTATTGGGAAATCGTACAAATCGCAGATGCCTTTATGGGGCGTCTTGTGCGCAAAACGGTAAAAGACAGCCATCCGATCGATATGGTGTGTGCCTGGATGCTGGGAAACCCGATTGCTACGATCGACAGCATTTCCAGAAAGTCATATTTGAGCGTCAAACAATTGGAGCGAAAATTTCTGGACCGCACCGGAGTAACGCCCAAACTGTTTGCACGCCTGGTTCGTTTTGACCGCGCTTTTCGGGAAAAGAATCTGGATCCACTGCGCGACTGGCGGAGTATCGCTTTTGATTGTAACTACTATGATTATCAGCACCTGGTGCGTGACTACAAAGAATTCACCGGATTAAAACCCACGGATTTTCATCAACTGGAAGGTCAGGCGCCGGAACGAATGTTTGGGATGGTGGAACATTTTTACAAAACGCAGGTATAATTGCACATGTTTTATAAAACCTTTTGCGCTTCCTTTCTCATAACGCATACATTTTACCATTCAAAATCTTCAAACTACCCGTCGTATTCAGGAGTTTCAGCGTGTTGAAATTTTCAGTGGGAAAGAAAATGTTGGTCATGACCACCGAGCCCTGATCGGCAAAAAGTTCGCAGGAAGCCACGTCGAAAAACAGGTGGAAATGGACGGTGTTGCCGGTACTTATTCGGGGTGCAGTATGAATAGCGGACGCAAAATTTTTCGGGAAATCCGTTTTGCCCGAATGGGTTCGATCACTGAAAAAACGCTTCTCGCCGGCATCGTAACCGACGACGTATTTCTCTCCTTTGGCATTGGATAACTCGATCGAAAAACGGCTGCGGGAACCTGGCGGAATGTCAACATCGAATTCCATTTCCATGGAAGAAGGAGAAATTGGGTAGCGCGCACCCAGGTCCAGCGTTGTCGTCAGGCTTGTTTCCGGCAGGGAAAAGGTTTTTTTACGCAGTTTCCGGGTTTCTTCCACGGGTGCCGAAACGAGCCGCCACTGCGCATTTTCCCGCACCAGACTGAGTTTTCTGGGCAAAGTCAGGGCGCTTCTCCACTTTTCGGTCGGCACAGTCGTGGCATAATTCCAGTTCGACATCCAGCCGATGAAAATACGCCGCCCGTCTTTTTCCGGCACATCGGACCAGGTAACGCCGGCATAGTCGTCGCAGCCCCAATCCAGCCACTGGCCTTGGCCGTTTAGCACGGTTGACTCAAAAGCAGGGTCCGGGCTAAAGGTTTTGCCATCGAAATTGCCGACGAAATACTGGGTGCCCGAGCCGCCATTGGGCGCGCCGGGATTAATACTGAGCAGCAACACCCAGCGGGTTTCCTGGCTGCCCTCCACCTGCATCGGGAAAAAATCGGGGCATTCCCAGACGCCACCATGTGCGCCCAGTTTTTTGCCGAAATCACTCAGGTGTTTCCAGTTTATCAGGTCCGCCGAAGCCCATAATTTTACGTGGTCCTGCACGGCCAGGGCCATGATCCATTGTTTCGACTGCCGGTCCCAGATTACCTTCGGATCGCGGAAATCCTTGATTTTCTGTGTATTCGGTAGTACCGGATTGCCTGCGTACTTGGTCCAGGTGTGCCCTTTGTCATTGCTGTACGCGATGCTCTGGTACTGAAAATCGCTTCTCCCCGCCTTCTCGCCTTCCATCAAATGCTGTGTGAAAATGGCTACCAGTGGCGGCTTTCCATTTTTCCCGAAACCGCTGGTATTATTCCAGTCGACCACGGCGCTGCCTGAAAAAATCATCCCCAACGAATCCGGATATAAGGCCACCGGCAAATGCTCCCAATGCACCAGATCCTTACTTACGGCGTGGCCCCAGTGCATCGGGCCCCATACCGTAGCATCGGGGTAGTACTGATAGCTGAGGTGGTACTCGCCCTCGTAGTACACCATGCCGTTGGGATCGTTCATCCACATGGCCGGCGGCGTGAAATGGAACAGCGGCCGATGGGCCTCCGGTAGGGGAGTGCTGGCTGTTTTTTGACTGGAATGACAGGATAACAGGGTCAACAAGAGGAACAAGATCCAATTCCCTTGCAAAATTGGCTGTACATTTTCAGGAACTAATTGTAACATAAAATAGGACGCAGGTTAAAGTTCAAATTTTCACAATGGTGTGGGCGCCGATCAATCTGCCTTGAGCAAATAAACGAATAAAATAAAAACCAGCCGGCAAATTCACGGTCTTTAAAGTCAATGAATGCTTGTCTTTGCTGACCAGTCCCAGCGATTCCGTATGTATTAATTTGCCGGTGCTATCCGTAAACTGGACGTCCAGATTGGCTGAGGTTGGCAGATCAACTTCTAAGGAAATATCTCCTGCTCCATCATAGTGCGCCAGGGATCGTCGCAGCACTGCGAAAACCCAATCCGGTAATTCTTCGGCGCGCGCTCCTTTTGGCATGACATGCTCAGCAAGGTGAAGAGCAGCACCAGTTTGCAGGTTGAATAGAAATACTTCGGCATCCGACTCAAAAATTAAGTAACCCGGCAAAAAATGCAGGAATTTCGGGCAATACTACAGGATTTAATCAGCCCCCGCCGTATTTTGTGTAAACCTCTAAAAAGTCGTTACATACTCCCCCGATCGCCATAAATCTCACGAACTTGCCCCCTTGTCTCCTAACTCCTGTCACCTGTCACCTGTCTCCTAACTCCTGTCACCTAACCCCTCATTCAAAACAACTCCCATGATTGCAACAAAAGGTTACGCCGCACAAAACGCCACCGCCCCGCTCGGCCCGTTCAGTTTTGACCGCCGGGACGTCCGCTCGCAGGACGTTAAAATTGAAATCCTGTACTGTGGCGTCTGTCACTCCGATCTGCACCAGGTGCGCAACGAATGGAAGGGCTCGACCTACCCGCTCGTTCCGGGCCACGAAATAGTGGGCCGTGTGACGGAGGTCGGTTCCCAGGTCACGAAATTCAAAGCCGGCGACCTGGCCGGTGTCGGCGTAATGGTCGACTCCTGCCAGCAATGCGATAATTGCCGGAAAGGATTGGAGCAATATTGCCGCGAAGGCAACACGGGGACCTATAATGCGCCTGATAAAATATCCGGCGGCGTCACCTACGGCGGTTATTCCAATCAAATCGTCGTCGATGAAAGCTTCGTCCTGCAGATTTCCGATAAGCTGCCCCTGGAAGCCGTCGCGCCGCTGCTTTGCGCCGGTATTACTACGTACTCCCCGCTGCGCCACTGGAAGGTCGGTAAAGGCCAGCAGGTGGCCGTTATGGGGCTGGGTGGCCTGGGACATATGGGCCTGAAATTCGCCGCGTCCTTTGGTGCGGAAGTAACCATGCTGAGCACTTCGCCCAGCAAGGAAGCGGATGCCCGCCGGCTTGGCGCCCATCATTTTGCGCTGACCACCGACCCGGAGCAAATGAAAGGACTGGCTAATAAATTTGACTTCATCCTCAACACCGTCTCCGCCGAACATGATTATAACCAGTACCTGGGCATGCTCAATACGGACGGCGTGATGGTCTGTGTCGGCGCGCCGCCCACGCCCTCGCAGATCATGGCTTTCAGCCTGATCGGTAACCGCCGCAGCCTGGCCGGTTCCGGGATTGGCGGCATCCCCGAGACCCAGGAAATGCTGGACTATTGCGCGGAGCATAACATCGTCTCCGACGTGGAAGTGATCAAGATGGACTACATCAATGCGGCCTACGAGCGAATGCTCAAAAACGACGTGAAATATCGTTTTGTGATTGATTTGGCGACACTGTAAAACGCCAGCATCATCGAACGGGTAGAAAAAGAGAAAGCCGAAGCGTACTGCTTCGGCTTTTCTGTGCCCGGAATGGGACTCGAACCCACACGGCCGTGAAGCCAAGGGATTTTAAGTCCCTCGTGTCTACCATTTCACCACCCAGGCGGATGGCTTCGGCAAAAATACAAACTGCCGCCAATAAAAAAAGCCTTCCACAAGGAAAGGCTTTTGAGCGGAAAACGAGACTCGAACTCGCGACCCCGACCTTGGCAAGGTCGTGCTCTACCAACTGAGCTACTTCCGCATTTTGGTTGACAAAACCGTTGTTCTGTCGTTAAGCGGCGGCAAAGATAACAGTGTACTTTTCAATTGGCCTAGCCTTTTGGAAAAAAAAATTAAAAAAGTTGGTAAGTGGCTGATTGTCAGGGAGAAAAAATTATTCGGCAGTAGCGGCCAGGGCTTTAAACGACCGGATTTTCACTACCCGCAGCATGGCTTCGTACTCGATGGGAACGATGTTGCCCTCGATGAGCAGCATATCGGCGCGGCCGGCAATTTTACCGTGCAGCCAGGCCACAATATTTTCCACCGGGTCATTTTCTTCGAAGGTCAGGTACACGCGAATGGATTCCACGTAACCGATGTTGCGGCCGGTATGGCCCTCGTCCGCGATGAGGTAAGCGCCCTGCGCATCCGGAATTTTAAAGCGTTCACCGAGCATCAGCCAGCGGTAAAAAGTGCTGAACAGGTGGTACTTCAGGTCCTTATCGCCGGTGCGGATTTCAATTTTCATGGCCTGGTAGGCAAAGCGCGCCGAGGGGTCGGAAATAGCCACCTCGCCGGACGCACCAGGTGTAGCCACCGTCGTGCCGGGTGCTGGCGTCAACGCCTTACCGAAGCCGTATTTTTCCAGTTTTTCCGCGAGTTTTTCAATGCGCTGAAAACGGTCGGTCGCCAACTGGCGCACCACGGCGTCGTCGAACTTCTCAAAATTATCGGGGTGGTATTTGGCGCGCAGTTCACGCAGTTTCGCCTTAAAAATTTCGGCATCCAGCTGCTCCGGTTTTGCGCCGAACAGTTCCTGTATATCCACCACTTCCTGCTCTGAAAACGGCATCATTCTGTCTTTCTTTTAAAGTAAAAATAGGTTTCCAACTGGGCTCGTACGGGAATATCGCTGTTCGCGCGGCGATAAAGATTCTGATCTTTCGCATCTATAATGCGCGCTTTCACATTATCGTTCAGTTGCAGTTCCAAAATAGTGCGAATTTCCCGTTTCAGGTCCGGGTCATAGACCGGGAAGGTGGTCTCGATGCGGTTACTGAGGTTGCGTTCCATCCAGTCGGCGCTGCTCAGGTACACCCGTTCGTCGCCGCCGTTATGAAACACGAAAACCCGGGCATGTTCCAGAAAACGATCAACAATACTGATGACCTCAATGTTTTCGCTGATGGCTTTCAGACCCGGTACCAGGCAGCAAATGCCGCGCACGATCAACTGCATTTTGACACCCGCCTGGGAGGCTTCATAGAGTTTGGCAATAATGTCCTTGTCTTCCAGACTATTGAATTTCAGGATCATGTGCGCCGGTTTGCCTTGATTAGCGGCGTCAATTTCCTGGTCGATGAGTTTGTACAAGGCCGGGCGTAAATTGAATTTACCAACCAGCAGGTGTTCGAATTCATCCTGCGGCGGTTTAATGTTTTCCAGGAAAGTAAACACGTTGCTGACCTCGGCTGTCATGCGCGGATCGGCGGTAAAAAGCCCGAAATCGGAGTAGATTTTCGCGGTATCCTCGTGAAAATTGCCCGTAGACAGGTAACTGTACAAACGCGGCTGCTCATTTTCCATGCGGCGTACGAGCGATAATTTGGAATGCACTTTTACCCCCGGAAACGAATAATGGACGCGCACCCCGGCTTTTTCCAGTCGCTCGCCCCATTCCAGGTTGGCTGCCTCATCGAAACGGGCTTTAATTTCCACGAACACCGATACTTGTTTACCGCGTTTTACGGCGGCCATCAGCGCTTCCAGAATACGGCTCTGTTTTCCAACCCGGTACAGGATGATCTTTATGTGCGTTACGGCGGGGTCGCGGGCGGCTTTTTCAAAAAAATGCGCCACCGACTGGTAGGACTGGTAGGGAAAATGGATCAATTGATCTTTGGCGGCCACGATGCTGAACGGGTCGTCCGGCTGCTGCATGGTCGGGTGGGGGAGTGGGGGCAGGGGCTTGTTCTTCAGATGAGATTGTGCGAAATCCGGGAATTTAAAGAAGTCGAAGTTGTTGTGATAACGGCCTTCGGGCAGGATATCGTTTTTACTCAGCTCGAACATTTCCTGCAGGTGGGCCAGCAGAAAGGGCGGCATTTCCCGGTCGTATACAAAACGGCTGGCAGGCCCTACCTGGCGTTTTTGCAGACTGGATTTGATCTTTTGGACCAGGTTGCCGGAGTATTCGTCATCGATATACAGTTCGGCGTCGCGGGTCAGTTTGATCGAATAGGTATCCTGAATGTCGTAGCCCGGGAACAACCAGCTCACCGAGTGGCGCACAATATCGTCGAGCAGAATCACGTCGTGCCGGTCGCCGCTGGAAGGCAGCGGAATAAAGCGCGGTAACTGATCGGAGGGAATCGAGACCAGCGCAAATTCACTTTCGATCAGCGGCTTTTTTTTCTGGCGCAGGTGGACGGCCAGGTAGAGGTGCGCATTGGCCAGGAAGGGCCGGATGCGACGTTTGATCAGCAGCACCGGCATTACGAAGGGCAGCAGATTATCGTGAAAATAATTCTCCACAAAACGCTGCTGTTCGGCATTTAAATCCAGGCGGCGCAGAATATGAATATGCTGTTTACGCAGCTCCGGGACGATCTGTTCGCCGAAAATCTGCGACACTTCTTCCTGCTGCTGATTCACAATGCGGTGAATTTCACGCAGCAGTTCGCGCGGGTCGAAGTCGAGCTGGGCCTTGGTCTTTTTGCCCACTTTTTTCAGGTTGCGAATACCGGCGACCCGGATCCGGAAAAACTCGTCCAGATTAGAAGAATAAATGGCCAGGAACTTTAGTCGTTCGAGCAGCGGCACCGCCGGATCTTTTGCTTCTTGTAAGACCCGGTAGTTAAAAGATAACCAGGAAATATCACGGTAGGTATTAGGCAGGGATTGCATCTATATGAAGATAATATTTGGGCATGGTGGAGGCAGAATTGCACAAATGTGCAGCTTTAAGCGAAAAAACTGCCTAGCTCCGTGGAAAATGCTTGTTTGATAACCAAGATTTAACACAGTTTGGAAAAAACAGCGATGATAAAGCGCGCTCAAAACAGTGTACCCTGCCGGGCGGGCGGTGGAACCGGGTGTGGACCGCGCATCTGGACGTCCGGCATGCGGGCCGCAAAAGTTTCGGCACAATAGGCCGCCAGATCGGGCGCCAGGATGTTTTCCGGTTCATGGGTGAAAAAGTAGGCTTCCTGTAGTCCGGCCTCGAACCAGCGCGCCAAACGTTCGGACCAGGCCTGAATACGGGTATAATCGGTGGGGTCCAACCCATTGCCCACAAAACGGATCAGCACGCGTTCGTTGCTGAGCTGCATGTGGCAAACGTCGCGGCGGCCGGCTACATCGGTGATCAAACTCGACCTGTCGTGGTCGCGCAGGAGCTGGAAAAATGTCCGCGTCGTGGCCGGGTCTTGAAAGAAAGATTCGTGACGCACTTCTACCGCCAGGGGCAGGCTATTGGGAAACATATCCAGAAAACGGCTGAGCAGCGGCATTTCCCGGCTGCTGAAATAAGGCGGCAACTGCAAAAAGCAGCAACCCATTTTTTCCTGCAAACCCTGGATCATGTCGGCGAAAAAAGGGGTCTGGCCGTCGCGTAGCCCCAGGTCCGGCTCGTGGCTGATGGTCTGCGGAATTTTCGGGCAGAATCGAAAGTCCGCCGGGGTTTCTTCCCGCCAGCGATCCACCGTAGCCAGGTCGGGAATGCGGTAGTGGGTAGTGTTATGCTCGATGGTGTTGAACTGCTGCCCGTAATGTCGCAGGAAATCTTTCTCTTTTGTCCCCGCCGGGTACCATTTACCGACCCATTCCCTGGTGTTATAACCGGTGGGACCAATATGCAGGGCAGGTGGCTGCGCAGGCGTAATGGCGGCTAAAACCTCCGCGTTTTGCGGCGGGTCGGCCGGGAGATGAAAATCCACGCCGTCCAGGGATGCTAATTTTCCGAACTTCATGATGGAGAGGGGTCAAAACCGCTAATTCGTAAATTTATACCCCACGCCCCGGATGGAATGAAAATACCGCGGGGTTTTGGGATCTTCCTCAAAATATTTGCGGAAAGCGAGGATGAAATTATCGATGGTGCGGGTACTGGGGAACACGTCGTACCCCCAGACGGCCTGCAGGATCTGGTTGCGGCTGACGACCTCGTTTTTGCGTTCGACGAGGAGCTTGAGCAGCATGGCTTCCTTTTTCGTGAGCATGATCTGATCGCCGCGCCAGGTCGTCGCTTCGAAGGTGTTGAAATTCACCTGATTATTACCGAATTCATATAGGTCCAGCGCCTCGCCTTTTACCCGCTGGCTACGGCGCAGCAGATTCGTGACCCGCAGCAGTAGTTCTTCCAGGTTGAAGGGTTTGGTGAGATAGTCGTCCGCTCCTTTTTTCAGGCCGGTCACCCGGTCCTGGGCCATGTCTTTGGCGGTGAGCAGCAGAATGGGCACCTCGGCGTTGGTCAGGCGGACTTGCTCGGTGATGGTAAAACCGTCCAGATCGGGCAGCATTACGTCGAGCAGCAACAGGTCGAAATGTTGGTTTCGCGTGTACTCCAGGGCTTTTTTGCCGTTGCCCGTACTCACCACTTCATGGCCTTCCAATTCGAGGTTGAGGCGGACAACATCGCGAATACTTTCTTCATCTTCCACAAGTAGAATGCGCATACGTATAATTTCAAGGTACAAAAATGAATATGTACGCAACAAAGCGCACACCGGATTCAAACAATTACGGGCTTTTAACAGCGTTTTTGCTGCTTCGTTGAGTGAAAGTCATTTTCAGGTCAGTAAGTTTTAAAAAAATGTAAAAACATGGCTTTGTTTTCTGAAAAAGCGGACTACCTTTGCGCTCCAAAATTTTGACATTAGCATTCAATCACGTTCGATAAGCGATGAAACGTACCTACCAACCATCCCGCCGCGCCCGTAAAAACAAACACGGTTTCCGTGAGCGCATGGAATCCAAGAATGGCCGCAAACTGCTTTCCCGCCGCCGCAAACAAGGCCGCCGGAAATTATCCGTTTCTGACGAACGGCAAAAACTGTTGAAGTAAAAGCAATTGGCAGTCCAGCTCATCGGACTGTGTTCTATAAACATTTGGCTTTTTCTGAATTCAGGCTTCCGGGGTGGTATCCATCCCGGAAGCCTTATTTTTGTGTCAGGCCCCAAGCCAGGGCGAATGCGTCAAATAGATGTTTGCCGACCGGTGATGGAAAGAATGATGATTGGCGATTTCATTCATCGTGTTAATCATCTGAAGTTGACATCCCTTCGACCATTCTGCCTAAAATTTAGTGCCGCCAACCACTCATATCATTATGCTCCCGGCCGATCCTCCACTTCCACTGACCTTTACCCGCGCTGAACGACTGAAAAGCCGCAAGCTCATCGGTAGTTTGTTCAAAGGCGGTGAATCGCTGGTCGCCTATCCCCTGCGGGTGGTCTGGACTTTGCTGCCGGCCGAGGTCGTGACCGAATTCCCGGCGCAGTTATCGATTTCGGTCAGCAAACGCCTGTTCAAAACGGCAGTGCAGCGCAACCGCCTGAAACGCCAGATCCGGGAAGCTTACCGGCTGCAGAAGGCCGTTTTTTATGAAAAACTAGGGGATAGGCGCATCGCTATCATGCTGATGTACATTGCCAAGGAACCGCTGCC
This sequence comes from Saprospirales bacterium, assembly GCA_031425035.1. Taxonomy (GTDB): domain Bacteria; phylum Bacteroidota; class Bacteroidia; order Chitinophagales; family Saprospiraceae; genus M3007. Next base: position 41,399 of record JANPIN010000061.1, read on the forward strand.
GTATGCGGAGATCGAATCGGGTATGCGCAAAATGATCCGCAAATTTCCGGAGGTAGCAGGCTGAAAAACAAAAACGCAGGTCTCCGGAGAGTACCTGCGTTTCGTTTTTGTAGCGCGGGGGAGACTTGAACTCCCGACCTCGCGATTATGAATCGCGCGCTCTAACCAGCTGAGCTATCGCGCCTTTTTGCCAAAGCGGACGCAAAGATAAAAACAGCGGGACCGAAATAACAAGCCGAAAGGAAAGTTTTTAACGTCTTTATCGATTTGCGCTTACAAAGGCTGGCAATTAAAAACAAAAAGTTTATGTTTGCCCCAACAAATTCTTTTTGATGGCACGTACTTCCTCCGCTGATTCGGGCGGCTTTCTGTTTAAAACCGGCATTTTTGCCGTACTCGCCGCCGCCGCGTTTTGGGTGTTCAACCAGTTCTCCGGTAAAAAAACGCCGGACGACGAGGTGGTGCGCACCGAACTGCCTACCGATCATCCCTTACCAACGGATCGGCCTATGCTGCCTTCGGTAGCTGCCGGCGAGTTCACCGTACCCGATGCTATTTTGCCCGCGCCCAGCCTGGTTGGGGAGGTTGTGCATCATACTTATTACACGCTGAGTTATCTCGAAGACCATGAGCAGGCCGAATGGGTCGCCTATGAACTCACCCGTGACCGCCTGAACGAAAACTGGGTGGCCCGCACCAACAGTTTCCAGCCGGACCCGGCCGTGCGGACAGAAAGCGCTACGCCGCGCGATTATAACGTCAGTGGTTACGATAAGGGCCATTTATGCCCGGCTGCGGACATGGGTTTTAGCGAGCAGGCGATGGAAGAGAGTTTCCTGATGAGCAACATGAGTCCGCAGGTGCCCGCTTTCAACATGGGTGTTTGGCGCGAACTGGAGGAGCTGACCCGCGACTGGGCCCGGAAGTTCGGTCATCTGTACGTGGTCACCGGCCCCATCCTGAGTCAACCCGCACTGGGCCAGATCGGTTTTAGTAAAGTGACGGTGCCGTCCTATTATTATAAAGTGCTGCTGGCGCCGGATCAACACCGCGCCATCGGTTTCATGCTGCCCAACCAGGTGAGTACCCGCCCGGTACTGGACTATGCCTACAGCATCGATCAGGTGGAAAAGAGTACGGGCCTGGACTTTTTTCCGCAAATATTAAAGGGCCTGGACGAAGAACTGGAAGGCTCGCTGGATAAAGCTGCCTGGCCCGTAAATAAAAAGCGCTACCAGGAAAGGCTGATGACCTGGAATAAAAATTAAGCACTCTGCCGGACACAGACTATAGGAGCACGGCTGCACGTTTTTGGTGACCTTTGCCGCCATTCCGTTCAGCAACCCTATGCGTATGTTTTCGACCAGCAAAATCCTTCTATTCAGCAGCCTGTTGTCTACTTTGTTTCTCCTCTGCCTGACCGCCTGTGAAGAGCGGGTGGAAGTGCCCAAACCGCGGGCTTATCCACGCGTGGTATATCCGGAAAAAGCGTATAAACCTTTTGATGCGAGTTACTGCAATTTCACATTCGATATGCCTGCTTACGCCACTATCGAGCAGGATACCGCCTTTTTTGAGGAAAAACCGCGCGATCAATGCTGGTTCAATCTCACCGTGCCCAGCTTGAATGCGAAAATCTACTGCTCTTACTATCCGCTCAAGAGCCGCAAGGATTTTGATGAACTGGTCGCGGACGCCTTTAAAATGTCCCAGTATCATAACATCAAAGCCAGCTACATCGAGGAAGTGCCGATCCACCGGGATGCCGACCACGTGCATGGCGTCGTGTTCAACGTGGAAGGGCCAGTCGCCTCTTCTTATCAGTTCTTCCTCTCCGATTCTACGCACCATTTTTTGCGTGGCGCCCTGTATTTCAACTCCCTGGCCCGGCCGGATTCTCTGGCGCCGGTGGTGAAGTTTATGAAGGAGGATTTGAATCGGCTGGTGGAGACGGTGAAATGGAATAAATGATGGTGCTCCTTTTAGTGATAGTCTCACTTTGAGTGAGACTATCACTAAAAGGAGCACCATCACTTACTCCACTACCACTTTCCTCCGCACAACTCCCTGATCTCCACTTACTTCCAGCCAGTACACCCCGGCCGGATAAGCGCTCAGATCACCTTTCCACTGTAGTTGACCAGCGGCTGATTGCAGGTGCTGGCTCTGGAGCCGGGCGCCCTGGGCATTCAACACAGAAACGGTGTACTGCCCACCCGCGAAATCGGGCATGTCAAAGCGCAGGGGTCCGTTCGTCGGATTGGGCGACAGGCGCAGATTAGCGGCCCAGACCGGCGCAGTGGTTTGCACCAGCGTGGTGTCGACTACGGCCAGCACCGGCACACGGTCGCTGACGCAATTCTGGCCGTAAAAATCAAGTTCCCAGTCGTAGAAATAGTAGTACCGGTCGCTGCCCAGGTTAGAGTTTTTCAGGCTGATGACTTCGGCAATCTCGTATGGATACGACACATTGTTGTCACTGCGGCGCAGTTGCGGACCGACCGAGCCCAGGCTTTGCTGGTTCACCGATTCATCGGTGGTCAGCATCAGGTCATTGCCCACGGGCAGATCAAAATTGAGTTCCACCAGGCTAGTACCGGTAGGGATGATCAGCGTTTTTGATTGTAAAACGACACCATCACTGCTGCGCAAATCAATTTTCCGTTCGGCAAGTTTGTTGTTGTACACCTTCACGGTGACCAGCCGGCAGGGCTTATAACAATCAAAAATGATTTGTCCGTTGTACTGGCTGCTCCCAAAGGTGGTACCACTGTGGTCAGTCATACCCGTATGCACGTTTGGTTGATCGTACACCGTGGTCACTTCCACCCAGTAAGGCGTGGTCGTAACCAGCGCGGGCGTAACGAACGGGCTGCCGGTAAAGAGCGGAGTAGAACCGTTGGCGCTGGTATACCAGTTCGGATCGGTACCGGTGGCCGTCAGCGTGGCCGCTGTATTAATGACTACCGTATCGCCTATGGCTACGGGAACTGGGGCCGCAAGAACTTCCACGGCAAGCGAATCCGAGGTAAAAAGGGCGCAGAGGCCCTGCGTGGTCACCGTATAACTGCCGCCACTGGCAACGGTAATACTAGGCGTAGTAGCGCCATTGCTCCATAAATAAGCGGTTGATGGCGAAGCAGTTAAGGTGAGTGAGCCGCCGGCGCAAAACAGGGTCGGTCCATCCACGACAATGCTGGGAATTTCCACGGGATCAACCGTCGTACTCAGGCCGTTCGATACGGCGCTGCAACCATCCGCATTGGTGACGGTCAGGTGGTAATTACCTGCCGCATTTGCATTTACCATTTGGGTCGTATCGCCCGTACTCCATAAATAGGCAGAGTATCCGGCCGGGCCATTTAACTGAACACTCTGGCCGGTACATAAAACCGGCGAGCCATTAGCCGAAATGTTCACGACGGGCACGAGGCAGCCACCTTCCTGCAAATTGGCGTATTGATCGACCTCCGGCAAATACAATTTGTCCACGTGACCAGATGGCCAGTGCACCACGACCGAATCGATCTGCGTGACCGCCCCCAGACCGAAATGGATCTGCAGCGAGTTACTGATGCCATAGCTCTCCCCCGAACGCACTTCGCGGATCTGGGTACCGAGGGCGGTGTAGATGGTGACTTTTGCACCCACTGCCGAACGGTTGCTTTGCACCCCGCGCAGGGTCAATCCATAGAAATGGTTTTGATTGCCGGCATTCATCCACAGGGCATCGGGAATGTTACTTGGATTGGTATAAATCTGGGCATAACCGGCATAAATATCCTGGAAGCCATCGCTGTTCAGGTCGCCGACGGCAAAACTCTCCATTTGCTGGCTGTCGAACAGACCGGGCACCAGGCTGAATGTTTTGTCGCCATTGTTATGAAAAACGTACTGGTTCGAGCCGGCGACGAGCATATCGACAAAACCGTCGTTATCAAAATCGCGAAACACGCCCTGGATCGGCAGGCCCGTGATCTTATTCAACATGCCGGCTGCTGCAGTAATATCCGTGAAATGTCCGGCGCCGTCGTTTTCCAGGATTTGGCTGGAAACGTCGTGGTTGGTGATGAAACAATCGAAATCTCCGTCGTTGTCGATATCGCCGAAATCAGCCGTCCAGCTTTGGGCGCCGATCCGCAGGTGGGCCAGATCGGTAATGTCCTGGGTGTAAGTACCATCGCCGTTGTTCCAGAACAGTTGATTGATGCGCCGGGGATCGGTCGGATCGTTCACCCCCTGCCGGCAGTGGGCTATGTATAAATCGAGGTCGCCGTCGTTGTCAATATCGCTCCAGACCGAGCCGTAATTACCTGAATTATCGGAAGCGGGCACGGTTGAAAAATCGATCCAGTCGGGCTGGTAGGTGAAGGTGCCATCGCCGTTGTTGCCGTAAATACGGGCACTGCCGTCATCGTGACAGATGAAAGCGTCGACCCAGCCGTCATTATTGATATCGGCGAAATTGACCCCCTGTACAAAGGTCTCCGGCGAGGAATATTCATCCGTGGTGTAGCCCGAACCATCGCCGTTGGCACGCAGGATTTTCACCCCGTCGTAGAAACCGCCGGCCAGCAGGTCGCCCATGCCGTTATTATCCACGTCGGCGGCGCATATTCCCCACTGCGATCCGCCGTTTACGGCGCCCACTTCGAGGTGTACGAAAGGTTGATCCGGGCCGCTTTGGTGTTCAATATTGACGACATTACCGCCGTTCATACGGGCTATATCGTCGCGCCCGTCGCCATCCATATCGAGAATGGCAATAGCCACGCCGCTATAATGTTTAACCGGGTTGAGCAGTCGGGTTTGGTTGGTGAACTTGGTTTGCGCCGTAGCGGTAAGGCTCGAAACGAGTACGAGCAGGAAGAAAAATTTTCGAAGGCAAATCATTTTACAGTAGGGTAGAGTGGATAATGCCCACAATATAGAGCGGATTATAAAACTAGACATCCGCGATTATCTGATAAGCAAACGGCCGACAAAAGAGAAAGTGGCCATGGGCTGCTTTTGATATTTTTTCATCCTATCTTGCTGCAAAAAGTTTTTAAATCAGGCAAATTCAAGACATTATCTGCTGCATGACGGGTCCTTGATGATTATTATCTACAAATGCATCACTTTGTGTCTGGCATATTTTTGATTAAAGAAGTACATGCACCAACTACACGAAACTGAAAAAACCCCACAGCAGCATTTCCTGCTTCATCTGAAACAAGCTACTCAAAGCCGGCACGAAGCACTCGAACGAAATGCTTACCCGGCCGCGCTGATGAGTGCGGATCTAAACCGGGAGCGTTACCTGGATATTTTACAGCGTTTTTACGGATTTATTCTCCCCGTTGAAGAGCAGGTTTATCCCTGGTTAGCGAAGTTGTTGGCGCCGGTGAGCCGTTTCCAGCGTGCGGACTTACTACGCCTGGATCTGATTGCGCTCGGCATGTCCCAGGAAAATATACCAGGTCTTCCACAAATAACTATTTTACCGGAAATTAAGTCGATCGCCGCTGCTTTCGGCATGGTATACGTGCTGGAAGGCTCTAAGTTAGGCGGGCAATTTATCAGTCGCCACGTCCATCAGGTACTGGGACTTTCGCCGGCGCAGGGGCTTCTTTTTTTTCAGGGACATGGTCGGGAGACTGGGCAATACTGGAATGAGTTTCGGGAGGCTATGGCCAATTTTGCCGTTCATAAGCAGGAACAGCAAAATGTAGTGGCGGCGGCGGCACAAACTTTTGACGCTTTTAATTACTGGTTAGGATCTGAAGTAGGGTAAGCATGACAACAAAAGATATTCGTTACACGGGTCATACCGACCCGGAAAACTGTGAAAGTGAGCCTATTCATATTCCCGGCAGCATTCAACCGCACGGGTTATTGCTGGGTATAAATAGGATAGATCACACGGTGCAGTACTGTTCGGCTAATTCGGAGTTATTTCTACACCTGCCGCCTGCCCTGGTTTTGGGCAAACAACTCTCCTCAATCATCGGGGAAGCTGCCTGTACGGACCTGTTGGCACATGCTGCCAGGGAAACGCCTGACCATGCATACCGCCTCGACTTTCAAGGTAGGCCGTATAACACCACTATACATGTGAGCGGTGATATGCTGGTGCTGGAAATGGAGCCATTTCCGGACGGTTATATGCCCATACCGGATTTGTATGTGCAAACCAGTAATTTCGTAAAATTCATGGAATCGTCGGCGAATTTGCAGGTGCTTTCCCAACATGTTGCCGATGAGATCCGAAAAATCACGGGGTATGACCGGGTCATGGTCTATCGCTTCGATGAACATTATAATGGCGAAGTGTTTGCCGAAAGCAAACAGGAGGAACTGGAGCCTTTTCTGAACCTGCATTACCCGCATACCGATATTCCGCTGCAGGCCCGCCAGCTCTACCTGCGTAATCTGATGCGCATGATCGGCGATGTACGTTATGCTCCGGTACCGATTATGACGCATATTCCGAACAGTGATTTTCAGTCCCTGGATCTTAGTTTATCCGTACTGCGCAGCGTTTCGCCCATCCACATAGAATATTTACAAAACATGGGGGTGGAAGCCACGCTGACTATTTCCCTGGTGCACGATAAAAAACTGTGGGGACTGGTGGCCTGTCACCATTACAGCCCGAAAATCCTGCCCCATTATACCCGTCTGTTTGCTAAGTTACAGGCTCATTTCCTATCCTCTCAAATTGAGGTCCGGCAATCCGCTGATGAATATGAGTATGCCATCCGGATCAATGCCATGCTGGATAACCTGCTGGCGCAATTTAGTGAAACCGGGCAGCTGGAAGCGCAATTGCAACAGAATAAAGCCATCTTAGAGGTGGTAAATGCTACCGGCTTTGCCATCATCAACCGGAATACTGTTTTTTCGGTGGGTAAGGTGCCTGGCGCCGAACAACTTCGTAGACTGATAACCTGGCTCGATACGCATAGCAAAACCGAATTTTTTTATACTTCCAAACTAAGTGATTATTACCCTCCGGCGGCCAACTTGTCGGCAACAGCAGCCGGCCTTTTTTATCATTCATTTCCCGAGCTTAACCGTCAGTGCGTCATCTGGTTTCGTGGCGAAGTGGAAGAAACGATCCTGTGGGCAGGCAGACCCGACAAGAAGGAAGACCCTGCCGATCGCTTATCGCCGCGGAAATCCTTTGAAGCCTGGAAGCAATCGGTAAAATTTCAAAGTCCGGTCTGGAGGGCTCCAGAAATAAGCGCGGCCATGCGCCTGGCGACCAATATTCAACATCAGTTCCGGCTACGCGATATCACTGCCGAGGAAGAAAAATACCGCAACCTCAGCGCACATTTACAGGATATAAATGAGGAGTTATCCAACTTCAATTATATCTGTAGTCATGACTTGCAGGAGCCACTGCGTAAAATCCGCATTTTCACGGAGTTACTGTATAAGAATCTGGAGGACCTAACCCTGGCCGACAGCTATTATTCCAAAATACAAAGTTCGGCGGAAAGAATGAGCGGCCTGATCCAGGATCTGCTTAACTATGCGCGGGTGGCGAAGACCGATGAATCTTTCGTGACCACCGATCTGAATAAAATCCTGCAAAATGTACGGGAAGATTTTGAATTATTGATTCGCCAGAAAGACGCTACAATTAGCAGCGGGTTATTACCGGTTATACAGGCTATTCCTTTTCAGATTAATCAGTTATTCTATAATCTGATCAGTAATTCATTGAAATTCTCGAATGAAAATCCTGTTATCCTGATTACTGCCGAGTCTTTATTGCCGGAGGAAATAGCGAAATTACCGCAGTTAAACCCTGAATATAGCTACGTATTAATAACCTTCAGCGATCAGGGAATCGGCTTCGAACAACATTTTGCCAACAAGATCTTTGAAATTTTCAAACGGCTGCATGGCAACTATGCGTTCAGTGGAACGGGCATCGGACTGGCACTTTGCAAGAAAATTGTGGATAATCATCATGGCTGGATCACGGCGCAAAGTGCACCTGGCAAAGGCGCTGTCTTTCGGGTGTATTTACCTACCCGGCAATTATGAATTGCATCCGGCAATAATTTTACGGTATACAGGTTTGGCTTTATTTCATCCTTTTAACCGTACCAAATGCTTAAATCTTTCCTATTATCCGGTTTATGCTTTTTCTTTTTAGCCGCTTTATCCGCACAGCCGACCACCTGGTCGTCCCGGGGCGTCGGCGGCGGCGGCGCACTCTTTTCACCGGCCATTAATCCGGCGAACAATGACGAGTTCTTTGTCGCCTGCGACCTATCCGCACTGTTTCATACCACTGACTTTGGCCTGCACTATAACCTGGTGCATTTCAATCAATTGCAGGGCGGCCATAACTCCAAAGCAAGTTATACCAGTACCCCCGGCCTCCTGTACTGCGTGCGGTATGCCAATGATCAGGTCATTCCCGTTCGCAGCACGGATGGTGGGCAGACCTGGCTCAAACTGCCCGGTAACCCCGACGACAGCGAAGAGACCTTCAGTATCTGGGCCGATTACAACCACCCGAACCGCGTCGTGCTGGCTTATTATGGCCAGATCTATTTCAGCGCAAATAGTGGCGCGACCTTCAACCCGATCCATACGGCGCTTTCCAATGGCTCGGGCTGCCTGGTTGGCGGGGCATTTTTTGATGGAGAAAATATCTACCTGGGTACCAATGACGGCGTACTAGTTTCCGGCAACGGCGGCTCCACCTGGTCCACCGCTGCGCTGACCGGCCTGCCCGCCAACGAACGCATTTTTTCTTTCGCTGCCGCAAAATCGGGGACCACCACGCGCTTTTTTTGCCTGACCGGCGACGTGGGCGATGTCTACGTGGGCCTGCCCGGCTCGGACTACTGGAATTTCATGAAAGGCGTTTACGCTTGTGATTACGGCCAAACCACCTGGAACCCGCGACTGGGTGGCATTACGGCTGGCGTGGATTTCCCCATGTTCGTGGATATGGCGGAAAATGATATTTCCACTGTGTACCTGGCCGGCAGCAACAGCAGCAGCGAACCCATTATTTTAAAAACCACCAATGCCGGAGCCAACTGGGCCAACACGTTTTTAACCGCTAACAATCAGAATATCCTGACCGGCTGGAGTGGCTTCGGGGGCGACCGCGGCTGGTCGTATGGCGAAAGTCCGTTCGGGTTCGACGTAGCAGCGAACAATGCCAACGCCGTTATTTTCGGTGATTTCGGCTTTATCCATAAAACGAACAATGGTGGTCAAAGCTGGCAGCAGGCTTACCTGGATGTCGCCGATCAACATCCGCTGAACCAACCCACGCCGGACAAAAAAGCCTACCACAGCGTGGGGCTGGAAAACACGACCTGCTGGCAGGTGCACTGGGTGAACGCCACTACGATGTTTGCCGGGTACTCCGACATTCGCGGCGTGCGCAGTACGGACGGCGGGCAGAGCTGGTCCTTCAATTATACAGGCACCAATGCGAACTCGATCTATCGCCTGGCCCAGCATAGCAATGGTACGCTCTTCGCCGCTACCAGTAATATTCATGATATGTACCAGAGCACGCGCCTGGCCGATAATCCGCTGGATAACGGCGATAGCGAGGGCAAGCTCCTGTATTCTGCGGACCAGGGCGCAAGCTGGCAACTCCTCCATGCTTTCGGCCACCCGGTTTTCTGGATCGCGCTGGATCCCAACCACCCGACCCGCGCCTACGCCAGTGTGATCCACTACGGCGGCGGTGCCGGCAGCGGTGGGGTGTATCGCTGCGACGACCTGCAAAACCTCGGCACCTCCACCTGGACGCTGCTGCCCAGTCCGCCGCGCACGGAAAAACACCCGGCCTCGATCATCGTGCTGAACGACGGTCAGGTATTATGCTCCTATTCAGGTCGCAGGAACGCCAGTGGTTTTACCAATAGTTCCGGCGCTTTCCTGTACGATCCGGCCACGAATGCCTGGGCCGACGTCTCCGCACCCGGCATGCACTACTGGACCAAAGACATCGTGCCGACGCCGAATGACCCGGCCCAGAACACCTGGTATGCCGCAGTTTTCAGCGGCTGGGGCGGGGCGCCCAACGGCCTCGGCGGCTTGTACCGTACTTTGGATCGCGGCCAGAACTGGACCAATATTACCGGCACACAGTTTGACCGCGTCACGTCCATCACTTTCAATCCCTTGAATGCCAAGCAGGTGTATTTAACCACCGAGCAACAAGGGCTGTGGATGACCAATGACGTGAGCGTGGCGAATCCCATGTTCATACCGGTCAGCAGTTACGATTATCGCCAGCCGGAGCGGGTGTTTTTCAACCCGTATAACCCGGCGGAAATCTGGGTGAGCAGTTTCGGGAACGGCATGCGCATGGGCAGTGCGGCGACTATTGGCACGGCGGAAGTGGCTCCGGAAAACATGCTGGCCGTATTTCCCAATCCAACAACGGACCGGGTGACGGTACAGGCGCAAACCGCCGGCGAAATGCGCTTGTATGATGCCCTGGGAATATTGCAACGTCGCCAATCCGTACAGAAAGGCGACGTGCAGGTGGATCTTACTGGTTTGCCAACGGGTTTGTACCGGATTTTTTTAAACGACCAAATGACGGAAGTGATCAAAAAATGATTGCGCTTATCACTGTACAATGAAAGGTGCCGCCCATTGCTGGCGATTTACACGCACCACGAGGCGATAGTTACCGGCGGGCAGATTTTGTAATGCATGCTGAAAGTGGATTTCAACAGCGGCGTCCTGCCAGTTTTGCAGCAGCGTTTGTACCAGGCGGCCCTGCTGATCATAAACCGCAGCCTGCATGATGCCCGCCGGTACCATGTGCATGGTCCAGTATAATTGATCATGCACCGGATTCGGCGTTATTCCCAGGGAGGAAGCCGTGTTCCATAGGGCTTTTGTCCCCGATGCTGCGGGATTGAACACTGCGGTTTTGGTCATGTTGGTCAGTACAGGCCGGTTAATATCGAAGTAAATACTGGCCTGATTAGTCAAGGTGTCGCCGACCAGTAGGTTGTTTTTTGCGGCAATACGGAACAGGACGTAACCATGCGAGGCCGGTTCATTGGTCGAACTATCGGGCAGCAAAATGTTATCGAAACGCCAGCGGACTACGCCGGGGTCATCGACGGTGATGCGGTACGGATGACTGGCGGAAAGCATTTCGAGGCTCGACCAGTCCAGCCAGTTAGAAAGCGTATCCGCGACGATCACGTTGAAAGCCGTATCGCTGCCGGTGTTCTGGAAACGGATCAGGTAAGTCAGTTTTTTATCCGTTATGGATAATTCGCCGTTCGGGCTGGCCGTAAAAGCCGTTTTGTCATTGGGATCGTAACTGCCGGTCAGGCGAAAATAGCGCGATAAATGATGGTTGTTCGGCTGGCCATCGGTATAGGGTGCCAGCAGATTGGCCTGTAATGGAATGAAATGATTGATCAGGTCGGGATTAGGCGTGATCGCGATATGTACTTTAAAGGTGACGCTGGCAAATACCCCTATGTCCGGCAAAACGAATTCCACCGAATGGTTGGTCACGCTGCCGGCGGCTGGTGAGGCCGATAAATAAAGCACCGTATCTGCCGGGAAATTAATTTGCAGCGTCGCACCGCCCGCCACCGGTTGCACGCCCTTGTTCGTCATCACGACTATAATGTCGCCTTCAAATCCGGGGCGCAGACCGATAGGCGCCAACTCCAGCGACAGATCGGCGTACGGCTGCGGATCGAATGCGATGTTCAAAGCATTTACACTGCCGGTACTGATCGGAATATTGCTCAGGTTTTGGCAGGGCGAAACGCCGGCCTGGGCATAGGGTTGTAGTTGCAGGTTATAGGATTGGGTGGGGAGCACCCGCCGGATAAGTCCGTCGGTGCCGGTGGCGCCCAAAAAATTACCGGGTTGAAAAACGACCGTTTGTTCCGGTACGCCTTCTTCGCCTGGGTCATGCAGGCAGTTCTGGTTACGATCCAGGTAAATATCCACCAGCGCCGTACCAAACTGCTGATATTGCAAACCATCCAATAGCGGTTGTAGTTCCGTACGCACAACCTCTTTGAATGGGTAACCCGAGCCGTATAAATACCCGTCCTCGATCAGGAAACTACTCGCATTCAGCCAGGCGCTGTCTTGAAAAGTCACACCACTCACCCCGGCATTATTCGATATGTAAACGCCGTTACTGCTGTATGGCCAGGAATTCAAATTAAACACGCTCAGACTGTCCAGTTGGGTCAGGCTGCGAAAATAGCTGGGTGCTTGCAGGGTTTGGCTGAAACTTTGTCCCCAGTCCGTACTCAAATAGGCGTACTTATTGACGCGATTGGAAACGATTAATCGCCCGTCACCCGTCAAAATCAGGTCGTTCTGGTGACTTGGGCCCATGTCGGCATTAAAAGTGATGTTCTGCCAGCTGCCCCCGGCATCGTATGAGTAATGCAGTACGCTTGGGTCTACAAAAAAGATGGTATCACCCTTGGCCACAAAAGCGTCGAAGGGCGGATTGGGGTCGTTTATTTGTTGCCAGCTTGTGCCCTGGTCAGACGAAATATACAGTTCAGTCGTGGTGGAAAGGTTGAATAAATAGTATAATTTCTGTTGATTGACGTCGGCAACCACCCGGCTGAACCCACTGCCGGGGTGATCGAACACCTCGCTCCAGTTCGCTCCGCCATCGTCCGAACGAAACACTTTGTCGTTAAAACTGCTGCCACCGGTCACGAATAATTTGCCCTGTAGGTCCGCCATATTCGACCAGTCATAAGTTTGTGGGGGCAGCCCGTTCGGCTGAAAATGCGACCAGTTCAAGCCATCCATGGAACGGTATAAAAAGCCCGGCTGCATCCACAGTAGATTCTGGTGACGCTGAATATAAGAGGAAAATACCTGCGAACCGGTTGGTGGGGCATTCCAGCTCAGTCCGTTATCACTGGAACGCAGGCTGGTAATGCCTAATAAATACAACTCGTTGCCTACCGCACGAAAATCGGGCGGATAAGAATTGGTATAGGTATAAGGCTGAAAAGTCTGTAGATTCGCATTCGTCGGTGCAGTGGCCGGCGCCCGGTAAAAACCGCCGTAGCGATCGAATAAATTAAAATAACCGTCTTTTAAAAGACAGGCTAAATAAGCGGGTGAACTTGACGACTGTAAAGCAGCGCTGTTCAACCAGTCGGTACTGGTGTAGGTCGACTGGTCGGCAAAAGCGATAAATTGTCCATTAATACTATAAGCTTCTATGAAATTATCTTTATCCGGGAAAGAGATGAAGTGCAGATCTGAGAAATCCGGCTGCTGAGCCGCCAGTATATAATTTGTAAAGCCGATATTATAAAAAAACCAGCCCTCGCTACCGGATATTTTATTCTCCAGGTTACTTAAATTGTCCACTCCGAAGTTATTCATTGTGGTTTTTGCCCAGCTCAGTCCGGCATCGGTGGAGTAATAAGAATGTAAATACGCGGTACCCTGCGCATTATCTCTATAAGTTAAAAAAAGCACACCATTTACTTCCCGGAAAATGCCTTCTTTTATATAATTATACGGCGGATTTCCAACCGTCGTATCCTTAATTTCGTGCGCGACGGCAAAGGAAATGCCGCCATCTACTGAGCGGTAAATGCGTAGATTCTGTTCTGCAAATTGGGAACTGATATCGTGTTTTTCATATTCCACCACAAATAAATTATTGCTGAAATACCCCAGGTGAAGAATGTGTTTGCCACTAAAAAAGCCATTAGGCGTCCAGGTTAAACCGTTATCGGCACTTTGCTGGAGCTGACCGCCATCCAGGAAGAAATAATTACTGCTTTTTCCACTGGCAAAGCTGCCGTACAACGTATTTCCGACGTTTACCAGATCGCGGGGACTTTCCGCTGCGCCGCCTAGGCGTTCGGTTTGTACGAGTACGGCCGGGAATTGCGTTAAACCGGGGTTTGGCAGCATTAATCCTGCAAATAAACAAAGTAGAAGCTGTTTCATAAGAAAGTGGTTTTATGAAGGATACCAGTTATTTATATAGCGCTGCTTTAACCATAAAAAAAACAGGCTGACGAGGTTTTTATCAGGTTCTAACCTAATGCGAAACATCATCAGCCTGCAATTATTAGCGACAACTGCCTGTTCTACTCCACGTTTACCCGAATACCCATCGAGTGGCTCGTGAACTCCGGCGCGTACATGCACTGCATGGTCGTAATGCCGTTGCTCATATTACCCCGGTGACTAACCACCAGCGGATATTCAAACACGAACGTACCCTTCGGCAAATAATCGATGAAGAAGTGCGTAGCCAGGTCCTTCGTGCTTTCGTAGTAACCCAGTCCGCCCTGCCACTTGTACTGACTCAGAACATTGGTCGGCTCGAACCCGGCGGCGCGCATATCCTTGAGGTGCACGTATTCCATGGCCCGGTCTACCCGGATCTCGATGCGGACTTTCAGGCGGTCGCCCGGTTTGAGTTTCGCGCCTTCGGCTAAAGCGGTGAGCACGGGTCCGGTTGGACTGTCGGTCACCTTATACAGTTGTTTAACGATGGTCAGCGGCGTTTTCTGGAAACTCTTGATCTTATCCAGGTCTTCGAAATACTGCCAGTAAGCGGCGCCCCAGACGATGTTGCTGTTGGGGTTTTCCACTTTGATCTCGCTCCAGTTTTTCTTTATTTCCGCGCCGTTCCAGGCTTGTTTGAAATAACCGGTGCCGGGCTCTATTTCCTTGGGATTCAGGTTTTTACCCCCCAGACTTACCTGGACGACTTTCGTATTATTCAACCAGCTGGAAGCCGTCGGCTGGCCGGTACCCAATAGCAGGGCATACACGGCTTCGGCCGTGGCTTTGGTGCTTTCCCAGTTGTTGGTCTGTTTGTTTTTCAACAACCAGATACGCAGTTCCTCCACCGCTTTCGGGTCTTTGGCTACTTCGTTGAACACTTCCACCATCAGGGCCTGGGTTTCGATCGGCAACTGGTACCAGTAAAAGCCCCAGTTATTTGGCCAGTACATGCCCAGTTCCTCCTTCATGGTCGCCCGTTCGCGCAGACTGGCCACGATCTTCGCCGCCGCTTCCGGACGAGCCGCGCGGTGCAGCGCCAGCGCCAACATGCCTTCCTGGTATAATCCTTTACCCAGCCAATATTTTCCGGCCTGGTCGAGATAATAGGAATACTCTTTTCCGGGGCGGTCTACCTTAAAGAAACTACGGGTATACAGGTAGTGGATCACCAGTCCGTCGAGGTGATCATCTTCCCATTTGGCCTTGCCTTCTTTGACCTGTTTTTCCAGTTCATTGTACTGCCCGATGATTTTTGCGTCGCAGAAATTTAAGGCTTTATCCAGCATTTGCTGGCTCTGCTGGTCTTTTTTAGCGTCGAAAGCGCCCAGTTGCTGCAAATGACCGAAGCCCTCCGCCAGGTACTGGGTGATGTACCAGTCGCCGCTGCCACCCGGGAACCACGGCCAGCTGCCATCTCCCCGCTGGCGTTCGGCCAGGACGTTCAGCGCCCGTTCCTGCTCGTCGGCCATGCGGTTGAGGTCGAATAACAGTCCAATGTTCTGCTTTTGCTGCTCTTCACTCTGGGCATCGAGTACCCAGGGCGTTTCTTCCAGCAGGGCCGTTTTCAGTTCCTGATTTTTGGATAAATTGGATTTCAGCGCCCCCGTTCCCTTCCAGCGATCATACACTTTGCGGATGTTGGGCAGGCGCTGCGTCACACTGGAGGCCAGGGTATTCGCGTAAAAGCGGCTGAAAATCTGCTCGCTGCATTCATGCGGAAACTCCATCAGGTAGGGGAGGGACTGCACCGCGTACCAGACCGGGTTGGAGGTAAATTCCAGCGTGTAGCGCTCGCTGGTCAGCGTGTTCGACGAGTTGTTTTTGATGTTATCAAACGTGAACGTCTTGGTCTGGCCGCCGCGCACCGTGATGGGCAGCGTTTCCGTCACCAGCATGCGGTTAGTGACCACCGGAATGGTGCTTTCCTCGCCGTCGCGGAATTTTTTGCCGTCGGCATAGATCTGCCAGGTCAGGCCGTTCACTTTACCGAAGGGCACTTTGATCTTCCAGACCAGCGGTGCGGACTGGCCGGGCTGAACCGTGAAATTCGCCGTTTTTCCGGTGCCGCCAATGCCGAACTCCGCATCGACTGGTTGCTGGGTATTGGCGTCGAACAGGCTCAGCGTAGCCGTGCCGCTCAGCGCTTCCTGCGACAGGTTGCTCACCTTGGCTGAAAACTCCATGTCGTCGCCTTCACGCAGGAAACGGGGCGCGTTGGCCAGCACCATCAGTTCTTTCTGCGTCACCACGTCTTTCATGCTTATGGCCTGCTGTAAGTCTTTGGTATGGGCAAAGGCCATGAATTTCCAGCGGGTCAGCGCCTCGTTCATTTTGAACTTCACGATCACGTTGCCATCGGCGTCGGTGCGCAGTTCGGGGAAGAAAAAGACGGTTTCCTGCAGGTTGGTGCGGATGGAGCCGGGAGGTGGGGGTGGGGGAGGCACTGGTTTGCCGGCATTGACTGCTTCTTCCCGGACGGCAGTATCGGCAGATTCCCCTGTTTCATTATCGAAGGCGCCATCCCGTTGTTTCTCCATGCGCTGTTGTTTGGGCGCATTCCCGCCGGCAGCACCTTCCGGTGCGGCCATGGGTTGAGCCCGCGACATGACTGCTCCGGCGGCCATGTCGTAATAACGGCGGCCATACAAAGGAAAATCAAACAGGTTCAATTCGTGATAAACCCGGTTTGGAGCAACTGTTCCCGGTGTTGGCTCATAGCGCACTTCGCCATAAGCCGGACCGAACACCCGTGGGGACAGGGCAATTTGTGCGTATTGAGCAGGGTAGTAAAGCTGCTCCCAGCTATGCGGCAGGAACTGATCGAGCGAGGCATCGTACATCGCTGCGACCATTTCGGCGGCCACTTTTTCTTTTTTCGGACCGCTGATCTTCAAACGCCATTCTTCCTGCTGACCCGGCGCGAGTTTGTCGCGGAAGGTCTCGTAGGTGATGTTCAGTTCTTTGTTGCTCCAGGGCACATAGAGCGCGATGGGCAACGTGTAAACGCGGTTGTTTTTTACGGTAAAAGCGGAGACCGTCACCCCACCGCGATCACTTTCGACAATCGGGAACTCGACCGGCGTGGCGCCCGTCACTTTGAGCCAGCTGGGGTTTTCCAGTTTGCCGTCGCGTTCGCGGGCAAAGAAGAAGTTCAGCGGCGCGGATTTACCACCCAGCCAGATCCGGGCGGTTTCGCCGGGCTGCAGAACGGTTTTTTCAGCCAGCGCGGACGGCTCCACGAACTGGGTCGCGCGGTTGTTTTTATCCCAGATGCGGATCACTTTTTTGATCTCCACATCCTGCCCGAAAGCGTCTTTTGTTTTCAAGCGCAGGTAGTAATAACCGGGCTGCACCTTGCCGCCGTTCAGGTCGATGGTTTTAGAATTCGCGGTATTAAAGGAATACGAAATCAACTGGTCCTGCCGGTCCCATTTTTCTGGATCGTCTTCGTCTTTCCAGGCGTAGTCGGGGAACATGACCGCGAAATTGGCCTTTGGAATGGCCGCCAGATCAGGGCGCTCCCAGTAACGATTGATAAAGAAAGTCTTGGGTTCCACCAGACGTTGCAGCGTGATCTCTCCGCTGGCGGCTTGGGGCTGGCCGGCTAAGTTGCTGGTTTTGATAGAAATACGGCGCAGGGAGTCCAGCTCGATCTCGTTGGTTAAACCCAGTTCCACCTGCAGACCGAGGTACCCTACGGACACTCCCTGCTGGCTGCTGCGCGTTTCGCCATTGATATCGGTCACGTCGGCAAACACGGTGTAATCGAACACCGGCTGCTCTTTTTTCGGAATACTGCGGTCGGGAATGGCGGTGAATTTGATCTCAAAACCGCCGTTCGCATCCGTGGTGACGTTACCGTTGGTGATTTCCATCTCGTCCGTGCGCCAGGGCGGGAATATTTTGCGGCTCCAGCCGAAATCGTAAAACGGAAAACGCGCCTGGCGCACCACGCGGTAATGCACCTGGGCGCCGTCCACATTACTGCCGGCATAGGCCTTGGCTTCGCCGCGTACGGTGACGGTTTCTTCCAGTTTGAAAGCGCCTTCCACAGGTTTGAACGTGACCTCGAATTTTGGGCGTTTGTACTCCTCCACGTTGAAAGAAGCTTGTCCGGAGGCGTCGGTGAGCTGGATAGACATGCTGCCGGTCAGCCCGCTGCTGGGGGCGGTAAAGGCGCCGTTGAAGGTGCCGAACTCATTGCTGCGCAGTTTCAACTGGCCTTTTTCCTGCTGGTTGGCGTCTAAAAATTTTACCGTAACCGCCTGATTGGGAATGATTTGCGGTTGTCCGTCGGTTTTAGGTTTAAACAAAATACCTTTGAAATAAACCGTCTGGCCGGGGCGGTAAAGCGCGCGGTCGGTGAAAAACTGCACCTGCCGGCCGGGCGCTTCCCCGCGATCATAGCGGTAGTTCTGGGCCTGACCGATCCAAAGCGTGTCGCCGGCAAAAGAAGCGCGCACAGTACCGTAAGTGTTTTTGGGCAGGGTAGCGGTGGCTAACCCGCTGGCGTCGGTGGTAGTCGTAGCGACCAGGCGATTCTGGTTGTTCTGGTAGTCCCGGGTGAAAAAATCCAGTTTCGTGCCCGGCATCGGCGCGCCGCTCAGGCGATTGGCCAGCACGAAACGCGAACTGCCTTCCTGGTCGTACTGCACCGCCGAGAGGTTAGTACAGTGGAAATTCGAGAAGGCCACCGGCCCTATTTTGGGGTCAAAATTGATGTTCGCGGAAATCAACACCCAGTAGTTGCCAATGGGCAGGGGCTCCAGACCGATTTCCGTGCGGTGGGTCTGGAAGTCGCCCGGATCGGGAATGGCCCAGGTCCGGTTTTGCAAGCCTTCCAGTTTAAGGAGGTAGTCCAGGCGCTGCTCGTAGGGTATGCGGTTCCACAGGTCAGGATCATTGGAAACGCGGACGACCTTGACCCAGACGCTGGGCAGATTGCGCACGATCAGCGAGACCAGCATGTTTTTTTCCGGCAAATAGGCTTCTTCGGTCTGGACATTGAGCGATTGCGCACGGATGTTTTCCAGGAAGGACTGGCAGAGTTGTGCGCCATAGGTACCGGGGTGGCGGCGAATGGCGTCTTCGCATTCCGTGACGGCGCGTTTGGCCTGCTCGCCCTTGTTGCCGGTGGTTAACGTATTCAGGTGCTCCGCTATGTAATAGACAATTTCCGCGTCCGAGGGCTCCTTATAATACTGCTTGTGCAGGTATTCCAGTGCGCGCAGGTAGAGGTTGTCTTTTTCTTCGCCGATGAAGTTGTTGCGCACAAACTGCAGGCGCAGCAGGTCGGCATCGATCAGGGCCGCGATGTTTTTTTGCGAACCGTTTTTTAAAGTTAAAACCTGCTGGTAAGTCTTGAGCGCCAGCCATTTACCGGAGGTACTGTCTTTGGTCTCGAATTTGGCTTTTAAAAATTCATCCAGTGGCGCGAAGGCCAGGGGATCGGTCATTTCAAACTTATAGGCCGGCTCGGTGAGGTAGCTGCGTTCGTTGGCAAAAAAGGCCAGGGCGCGGTGGGCCAGCAGGTCGTATAACGTAGGGCGCAGGGACTGGCCGGCCACGCTGTCATTTTGGTTGGGGGTCAGGATGTCGCGGAAGGATTCGACATTGGCTTGCATGGTCTCGGACCGTGGTTCCACCGAAGCCAGGTATAAATCCAGCGCGCGCTTTTCGATCTGCGCAGACGACCAGGTGAGGATGTCGCCCCCTTCGCCATCGGGAATAGGGGTGCGGCCCTGAATTTTCCAGGCCTGATTTTGCAAATAAGTGGCGTATAACTGACCCAGAATGCTTTGCAGCACGGCCTTCTCCGCCGGTTGCGCCGTTTTTTCTTCCGCTTCAAACAGTTGTACGGCTTTTACAAAACCATCTTCGTCGAGCATGGTCGTGTATTTACCCCGATAGAGCAGCGCCTTAATCGACTGGGGGGCATTGCGGTCATTCCGGGCACGCAGTTGGATGGCCTCCGTTTTTTCCAGGGCGCTCTTGTACAGCCCCTGTTGCTCCAGACTGTCTACAATTTTCCAGTCGTCGGCATAGTCGCCCGCAAGGGGCAGGGGGGGCATGGGCATTTGCGTTTTAGTTTTGTCTTTGATGGATGGGTTGGCGGTCTGGGTTTTATTGGCTGCCGATTTACAAAAGGCAAACACGACCAGGCATAAAATCGCCAGGGAAAAGGGGAAAGATCGGTTGTTTATCATAGTTGGTAATGCTGTGAACGGAGAAGGGTATTAGAGCTTATTAATCAGTTTGTTATGTCCGGTGAAAAAAGCGTTTCAGGCGGTTTTTTGATGGAGGGCGGGAAATGACCACCTCTCCCAAAATAGAACCCGTCAGTATAAAATGGAAATTCGTGAGGGCAAGGTTGGAATGATCAGTTAAAATGGCGGTTTGAGTCTCAAAACCGGTATAACTGACAAGGAGCAATAAGGAATCATTTTCCAGAATAGCTTTTGGTACTTCGAACGAAAAATCTCCGTCCAGCCGGGTCAGGGCTCCATATTGGGTACCCACCAGTTTTACAGAAGCGCCTACCGCACTTTCTTCACCATGTTCAACAGAGACAACTTTACCGGCGATCGTCTGGAAACTATCCTGTGGGGTACTGCCGGTCGATGGGATCAGCTGTTCTTCGGGAACGGATATTTGATCAATATTGGTCATGGGCGCCTTTTCACCCTGCATCACCGGTTGTTGCGCCGTTAACAGCGTGACTAAACCGGCGGCAATGACCGTTAACCCGGCTCGTTTTCCAGCCCGTGGGCCCAAGAACGCACGATTCAACTGGTCCGGCCGGAAACGCCCGCACACCCGACCATTTTGTTGGAGATAAAACAACACTTCTGCATCCGTCTTTTGCGTAAAATCTGTCACTGTGCGCTGGCACGTAGTGCAGGAACGACAGGTCGAAGTCACTGGCATCAGGTCTGACCACTTTTGTGCACAGGGACTGGGAATTTGCAGGGTAGTGGGCATAAATATATTGTTTAGGCGTAACAAACGTACGGTAGCTATAGATGCACCGCCCGAAGAAATTACACGAACCAGCCGCAGTTTTTTTTATACCACTCGAATTTCCGGGAGCCACCAGAGTTCCGGCACAGCAGCGGTTCGGCCAAAGACCAGCGCATTTTGTTCGTTCTGCCGACCCAGCCGCAGCGCTGCTTCCACCGAAAGATCCAGCGCGCAGAAACTCTCTTCCGGCGGCCACTCGCCTTCGCCCATGCCCACCGCCGGCAGCACCTGTTTCGACCGTGCTTGTAACTCTTTTTCCAGCTGCTCATTGCGCCGCTGGTTTTCTTCCGGACTGGTTTTTCGGGAAAAAGGGTTCCAGGCCGTAATAAAGGTGTAGTGTTCGACCCGCTGTTCGGCCAACCAAAGGTCGAAGTCCTTGTTTAGTACGCCGATCCGCAGATCGAAAAGCGGCTGCAGGACCCGGTAAGTGGTTCGCAAATAGGCCTCTACGAGCTGCTGGTCGAACAGCAGGACAGAATCTTCGAGCGTTGTTATTATGGCGCTGGGTTTTGACATACTTTTGCGGCGCTTTTGAGCAGGTAACAGGAGGTCCATCTTTCAGGTGACTTTTGCCTTGGCCGGAAGCATTCATTCACATCTTGATAATGGAAGATAAAAACACGAATTTAAGCACGTACATCGGCATTGCGCTGATCTTTGGGCTGTTGTACGTTTGGCTGCAAATATCCGCCCCGCCCAAAAAGACGCCCGACCAGCCCACGCAACCCACGGCCGAGCAACAGGCTGCCAACCCGCAGACCCCGGCCGCCGCTGCGCCCATTACCGCAGCGCCCCTGCCCAACGACTCGGTAGGCCGCATGATGCTGGCCGCTAAATTTGGTCCCTTCGTCGCCGCGGGCAGTGGAGAAGAACAGTTTGAAACGCTGGAAAACGACCTGATGATCGTGAAATTCACGAACAAAGGGGGTCGCATCCGCGAGATACGGATGAAGAAATTCGACAAGATCAATTCCGATACGGCCAATAACGACGTCAAAAGTCCGGTGTACCTGCTGGAAGACGCCAAAAACCGCTTCGACTACGACCTGGAAGTGCCCAACACGGCAGCCGGTCACGTCAACACGGCGGACCTGTTCTTTGCCGCCAGCAAAACCGGCAACAGTATCACGTTCCGCGCCGATGCCGGCGAAGGCCGCTTCCTTCAGCAGACCTATACCTTACAGCCGGATAATTACCAGATCGATTATCAGATCGCCTCGAACGGCCTGCAATCCATCCTGGCGCCGGGTAAAAATTACCTGAGCCTGCACTGGGAAAATTACCTCGATAAACTGGAGAAAAACCAGGATTATGAGCGCGGCATGTCGTCCGTATATTTCAAAACGGACAAAAATTCGCCGGACTACTGCAATTGTAAAAAGGATGCGATCGAGTCGGTGGACCAGCCGGTGCAGTGGTTCGCGCATTCCAACCAGTTTTTCAATACCGCCATTATCGCCAAAGACTTCTCGTTCCGCCAGTTTGTCGGCGAAACCAGGATGTATACGGCTCTCGAGCCCGACCTGAAAATGCTGAAAAGCACGGCCCAGATCCCGCTCGATAATCCGACGGTGAATATGACGATCTACTCCGGCCCCAACGAGTTCAGCCGGCTGCGCGCTTATCACCTGTCGCTGGAAGATATTATTCCTTTCGGCGCCAGTATTTTCGGGGCGATCAACCGCTGGGTCATTCACCCGATCTTTTCGTTTTTATCGCTGTTCAGCACCGCACAGGGTATTCTGATCCTGCTGCTCACGCTGATCGTCAAGCTGATCGTGTACCCGCTGACCTACCGCATGGTGAAAAGCCAGGCGCGCATGGCCGCTCTGAAACCGCAGCTGGAAGCCTTGAAAAAGAAACACGGCGACGACCAGCAGGCCATGTCGGTCGAGACCATGAAACTGTACAGCGAGTTCCGGGTGAACCCGTTGGGCGGCTGTCTGCCCGTGCTGCTGCAAATGCCGATCTGGTTCGCGCTGTACCGGTTTTTCCCGGCCAGCATCGAGTTCCGGCAGGTGTTTCCTGTGGGCGACCGACTTGTCCAGCTACGACGTGGCGTTCCGTTTGCCCTATATGCTGCCCGGTTTTGGTAACCACATCAGCGCGTTCACGCTCATCTGGGTGGTCACGACGCTGTGGTACACCTGGTATTCCATGAAACAGATGGAAGGTTCGGCCATGCAGAACGACCAGATGAAGGCCATGAAATGGATGCAGTTCCTGATGCCGGTGATGTTCATGTTCTTCTTCAACACCTTCGCTTCCGGTCTGACGCTGTACCTGTGTTTCAGCAACATCCTGAACATTGCGCAGACGGTGTTGACCAAGAAATACTTCATCGACCACGAAAAAATCAAAATCGCCCTCGATGCCAACCGCAACAAGCCGAAAAAAACCGGCGGCTGGCGGGATCGTTTTGAAACCGCCATGAAAGAGCAGCAGAAACTGCAGGCGGAGAAAGGTAAACCGGTGAACGGCGCGAAGAAGAAGTAAAAAGTAAAAAGTCGGGGCCTAGCCTGCAACACCATATTCTTACGGTTACGAACCCACTGCGGTTCGTAACCGTATTTTTTTTATTCTCTATCCGGAACGTTGCAGGCCATCTAGCCGTCTCCCTTTTCTGCAATGGCCCATGGCGCGGTCAAACAAGCCATTGTTAGCATGACAAGGGCAACGCACTCTCTTCCCGGCATGCTTATACTTTTACAGGCAGTCCCGCAGTATCAAACAGGGTGCTACCATATCGAAAGCCCTGTACTGCACAATTACAATCATCATCTTCATATCGTACGGGTTAGCGGAAATTATTTTGCAGCCACTTACTATATGGAAAGGGGCAATTGTTTTGAATACATAGATCTTACCGTATCGAAGGCATAGGCTGCAGTATCGCCACAGGGTCTTGCCGTTTCGAAGGCATGGGCTGCAGTATCGTCATAGGGGCTATTTCAATACTGCAGCGGCCATTACAATATCGAAAGCCATGGCTGCCGTAAAATCATAGGGCTATTTCGATACTGCTAAGGCCCTTACAATATCGAAGGCCATGGCTTTAATAAAATCATAGGGCTATTTCGATACTGCAAAGGCCCTTACAATATCGAAAGCCATGGTTGTATTAAAATCACAGGGCTATTTCGATACTGCAAAGGGGTGCTTCGATACTGCAAGGGGGCCCTTCGAAACTTTGATGACCGGGTTCGATACTGCAAACGGGGTTTTTGGGGCGTGTTTTTGAAAAAAAGACTGCTTTTGGGCGTTTTTTGCTGCATTAGCGCTGGTTTTCCCGCGGAGAGGGGTTCATCCTGATTTTTCATCCCGGTGTCCTTCCGGAGCAGTTCGCTGCCAGGCTGGACAATGCGCAAGCTTACTTCCTGAATGGATGGCGTTACATGTAACACGTATTTTCTTTTTTACCGACATTTACCCGGCAAAACCGCCGTACGCCACATGATCGACGTCTTCATCGCTTATTCCCATTTCGATTTATCCTATAAGGACGAACTGAAAAAGTTCCTGCGCCCCCTGCTGCGCGAAGAACGCATCACGCTCTGGGATGACTTCGACATCGAGGCCGGGGAGGATTGGAATGCGAAGATCAAAGAGCGTTTATATGGCGCCGACCTCGTGTTGCTGCTGGTCAGTGCCGACTCGCTGGCTTCCGAATATTTCTACAGCAAAGAAGTGAAAGTATCCCTGGAGCGACATGCACGGGGCGAAACGAAAGTCGTGCCCGTCATCTTGCGCCACTGCGACTGGACCGCCACGCCGCTGGGAGATCTGGAAGTATTACCTGAAAAAGGTCGCCCCGTGGTGGATTGGCCGACGCGCGACCAGGCTTTTCTGGATGTGGTCAGCGGACTGCGTAAGGTGGTCGCGGGACTGGAACTGAAACGTAAAAACGCGGGCGCCGAGGCCGAAGCGCAGCGGCAGTTTCAGGCCGCTTGTGAGGCCGCCGGGCACCTATATGAGAAGAAGAACTGGCGGGAAGCGGCGCTGGCGTATGGGTCGGCAGTGGCAGCGTATCGGCCGGGTTTTGAACCGGATGTGAATAGTTTAAAAGGGCGCCTGGCGGAATGTGAAAGGTATATTCAGGCGGAGAAGGATGCGGAGCAACAACGTATTCAAAGTGAAGCGGCTGCCCGTAAAGAGCAGGAAAAACGGGAGAAAAAGCCTGCTCCGCAGAAAAATTATCAAGTAAATGCCCCGAGTAAACCGAAGGAATGGATGATAGAGGTGCCCGAGGCTGGTTCCAGTTCAACCGGAACCTCCAATCGGGGATTTTGGCTCAGCATTGGAGCCAGTGCTTTACTGATTGTTATTTTGGTAATTTGGCGGCCCTGGTCAGGCAAAAAAGATGTCGGCCGGGTACCGAATACCAATGAGAACACCACCCAACCGAATAAAGGCACGGAGCCGGCTACCATGCCGGAGAACCGCCAAACAGTGCCCAGTCAGCCTGGAACAGAATCCACTAAAAACCCCTCTGTGGAGGAGTCGGAAAGACGCCTGACCCAAAAGCGGGTCGCTGATCTGCTCAAAGAAGCCAATGCTTATATACAGCTCGATGAAAAGCCCAGGGCCAGAATTACGCTGCAAAAAGTGCTGCTGCTGGATCCCAATAATGCCGAAGCCAAAACAAAATTGAATAGCCTGAAATGAGGACTCCTTTACTGATGATGTTTGTGCTGCTGATTGCCCCGCTTGCCGCGCAATCCTGTTATGAACTGGCCCTGCAGAAAGGGCAAACTGCTTATGATCAGAACAACTATGCCCAGGCCCGGAAGTATTGGGAAGCAGGTAAGGACTGTCCGGGTGCCAGTGCGAACAAACTCAATGGTTTAATTGCCAAAACAAAGGACAGTGATGGCGATGGGGTAGTGAATGGCCGTGACCAGTGCCCGAATGAGTATGGGAAGACCAAAACGGGTTGCCCGCCGCCACCAGTTACCGACCGCGACGAAGACGGCACCCCCGACACCCAGGACGCCTGCCCCAACACGTACGGTCCCAAACGTTTCCAGGGCTGCCCCGACCGCGACTTCGATGAAATGCCTGACATAAAGGATAACTGCCCCGATGAACCCGGACCCGCCTCGGCACAAGGCTGCCCCGATCGGGATGGCGATGGGGTAGGGGATAAATACGATGACTGTCCGGACGTGGCTGGATTGAAAACCAATAAAGGTTGCCCGAAGGTCGACCCGATGGCTGATAATATGGTGCTTATTACCGGTGGCGTATTTACCATGGGTGATCTTTTCGGAGAAGGTAGGGCTGAGGAAACCCGCCATTCGGTCACTCTATCCGATTATTACCTGGGCAAAACGGAAGTCACCTTCGAGGACTTCGATGCTTTTTGTACCGCTACCAACCGCAAAAAACCTGACGATAGCGGTTGGGGGCGCGGCAAACGCCCCGTTATCAATGTAGACTGGTATGATGCAGTCGAATACTGCAACTGGCTGAGTCAAAAAGAACGAAAAAGCCCCGCTTACGCCATCGATAAAAACCGGCAGGACCCAAACAATACCAATACCAGCGATACCAAAAAATGGATCGTAACTCGGATTACCGGCGCTAATGGTTACCGCCTGCCGACGGAGGCCGAGTGGGAATACGCAGCACGCAATGGCGGGAAAAAACCGCGTTTTGGTAACGGGAAGGACTTGGCCGACCCGGTTCAGATGAATTTTGATGCTTCCCCTGCATATACAAAAGACTACTCCGTCGTTGGCGAATATCGCGGACAAACCGTGGAAGTTGCCAGCCTGCGTAGTCCGAACGCGCTCGGCCTGCACGATATGAGCGGTAATGTCTGGGAGTGGTGCGGGGACTGGTATGGGACTTATCCTTCGTTTGCCGATACGAATCCTGCTGGTCCTGCCGGAGGGGTGTTCCGCGTGTTGCGCGGCGGCAGTTGGTTCTCCTATCCGCAGGATTGCCGGGCCGCCTCCCGGGGCCACAGCACGCCGACGTATCGGAACAGCAACTTCGGCTTCCGAGTCGCCGCTTCCTTTCAGTAAGATGGGAGTCATTCAGCATTCCCGTAAGTAAGAGATTTGACAACTTTTTTTTCCAAAGTTGTCAAATCTAAAAGCGCACGGAGACCATTTCAGAAATTTTAAAAAGAACATGTTGAAGTGAAATATTATGGCCCTACAGCCCGGCGCAGATTTTACAACTTAAAAAAAAGTTGTCAAATCTAAAAGCGCCCCGACAGCCTTGAAATAGGGGGATAAGGTGCATCAGTTTTCCCGCATCCCAATTGACATTCGGTAGGAACCTTTCACCTGCCTACCTTTGCCCCATGCAAATCAACCTCCTCTCCGATACCGTTACCCGCCCCACCCCCGGCATGCTCCAGGCCATGTGGGCCGCCGAAGTGGGCGACGACGTGTTCCGCGAAGACCCCACCATCAACGCGCTCGAAGCCAAATGCGCCGAACTGTTTGGCCACGAAGCCGCGCTGTTTTGTCCAAGCGGAACCATGACCAACCAGATCGCTTTAAAAGTGCATACCCGCCCGCTCGATGAGGTGATCTGCGATGAAATGAGCCATATTTACCAGTATGAAGTCGGCGGTTACGCTTTTCACTCCGGACTGGGGGTCAACCTGCTCCACGGCGCAAACGGTATTCTCACGGCGGAGCTGGTAGCGGCCGCCGTCAAACCCCTGCAGGACTGGTTGCCGCGCAGCAGCCTGGTGGTCATCGAAAATACCTGCAACAAAGGGGGAGGCAGTATTTATCCGCTTGGGACCATCCGCGCTATCCGGCAGGTCTGCCGGGAGAAGGGGCTGAAATTGCACCTCGACGGCGCGCGTATATTCAATGCGCTGGTCGAAACCGGGGATGCACCGGCGAGCATCGGCGCGGAAGTGGATAGTGTGAGCATCTGCCTGTCGAAGGGACTGGGGGCGCCGGTGGGATCGGTACTCATTGGAAATAAGGCTTTTATCGCCGAAGCACGCCGCGTGCGCAAGGCTTTTGGCGGCGGTATGCGCCAGGCCGGTTATCTCGCTGCGGCCGGCATTTACGCCCTGGATCATCAGGTGGAAAGGCTGCGCGACGACCACGAACATGCCCGCTTGCTGGCCGCCGCGCTGGCGGAACTGCCCTACGTGGGCGCTATCCGGCCGGTGGAAACGAATATTGTGATCTTTGATGTGCATCCGGCGGAAGATCGGGTGAGCATCGTGCCAGCTTTGCTTAACTACCTGCGGGAAAATGGGGTCAACGCCTCGGCTTTTGGGCCGCATACGGTGCGTCTGGTCACGCATCTGGACGTTACGCGCCCGATGATCGAGCAGGCCATCCGTGTACTGCGGGGATTTAAGAATTAAGGGTTTTCTACCACGACGACACAACGGAACACGACGGTTAGTGCCCTACGCGTCGTGTCCCGTCGTGTCGTCGTGGTGTAAATTATTTTTAAACAGCATTCACCCGGTTTGCAAACTATGTCACGTTTTTTCACTGCCGCTTTCCTGCTGTTTACCTGCCAACTGGTCGCTCAAAATGCTACGCTGACCTTTCAGATCGACGGACTGAAAACACCCCGCGCCAACCTCTGTTACTACTTCGGCGACCAGGCTTTTCGCCTGGATTCCGCAGCGGTGGACACCCTCACCGGAACCGTGCAGTTTTCCAGCGCCGGCCGCCACGCCGGACTGTATTTCCTGTCGGTGAAAGCCGGGCGGCTGTTCGATTTCATCCTGGAAAAACCCGGTACTAGTTTTACCATTCGTGGTTCCATAGCGCACCTGGACAGTCTGCAAGCCGAAAATTCCCCGGAAAACACCGCCTTTTTCGAAAATAAACGCGCAGAGGCAGCCCTTAAAGCCAGCATCGAGCAGGCCAAAAGCGCCCTGCAAATGGTCAACGAAGCGACCCACAACGACCCGGAAGCGACGGCCGAATTCAGCAGCAAACTGCGGCAGCGGCAGGAGGAACTGACCAGTTTACGCAACAGCTTCATCGCGGCGCATCCGGGGCATTTGTATGCCCGGGTCCTGCGCGCCGTGCAACTCCCGGTTCCCCCGGCAGGTCTCCCGGATCGTGATAAAAACGGCAAGGCCAATCCCGCTTTTTATGCCTGGCTACAACAGCATTACTGGGAAGCCAGCGATTTTTCGGATGACAATTTGCTGTATAATAACCTCTGGGCCAGCCTGTTGAACCCGTACTTTAGTCGCGTCGTCGCCTCGCAACCCGATTCCCTTATCCGTGCCATCGATGCGTTGCTGGCGAAAATGCCCAAAGATGGACCGGTGTATCAATTTACGGTAAAATACCTGACCCAGCGTTTCGAACAGAGCGACTGGCGCAATGCCGATCAGGTCTTCGTGCACCTGGCGGATACGTACCAAAAACCCGCCTCTACGCCCTGGCTGGATCAGGCGACCCTGCTGCGTATCGAAGAAAAGGCCAACATCCACCGCCGCAACCTGACCGGACAGCCGGCGCCGCCCCTGGCTTTACCCGATGTGAGCGGTCAAAACTGGGATTTGTCGAAAATTACTACGCCCTACACGCTGCTTATTTTCTACAGCCCCTTATGCGCGCACTGTCAGGAGTCAATGCCGGGCGTATACCAGACCTGGAAAGATTACGCGTCCAAAGGTCTGGGCGCCGTGGCCGTTAGCATGGAAAACTACGATTTCTGGAAAAACTACGTGCGGCAAAAAGGCTGGGCCTGGCAAAATGTGGCCGATCCGAGCGGTAAAAACGAGTTTCAGAAAGACTATAATGCCTGGAATTTGCCGGTCATTTACCTGCTGGATAAAGACCATAACATACTGCGTAAACGGGTGCGTACGACGGAGCTGGTGGAGGTTTTAAGGGAGTATTTTCCGTAAACGGATAAGCCCCGCTATCAATTTCCCCAAAAATCACCAGATTGATTTTTTGTGATACCTCTTTAAAAATCAAAATCTTGTATGAATTATTGGAACGCGGAGGAAACAATTGAACGGATTTTCACAGATTTGTTTCCGAAAGGTTCTTGCGTTTTTGAATTAAACGAAAGCAAAAAATCCGTTTTAATCCGCGTAATCCGTTTCATCCGCGTTCCAATTGCTCTACGGTTAACGCTTTGGGGATTTTTGGGGTAATCATTAGACTTTAGAACGGTGTTACAAGGATGCCCAGTCCGTGCGCCAGTCGCGGACCGGCAGCCGATCCAGGGGATACCAGTTGCCCCACCAGTCGAAATACTCTAAGCCGTTGAAATTCAATTTATAATCGAATTCGCTGGGCAGGTCGTAGACGAAACCGGGGTAGTAATACTGCCGGCCGGATTCGATCGCGAATTCCAGTTCTTTCAACATGGTAAACGTGCCCAGACTGCGACCATCTTCTTCCGGTTCGTAAATGCAGTAGTTACCGGCCACACTCTGGCGGCCGACGTGGAAATAACTGGTTGCCAGTAACTTACCCTTCAGCGTCGTATCGAACTGCATACCCAGACAGGGCATAATGCTGCTGAAAAAACTGAAGAACCCGTAAATACTCATGGGGCGGTTATGCGAAAAACGCTGGGCATGGCGGGCAAAAAGCGCTTCGTGGGCCGGCGTAATATGGATGGAACGGCGGTGCACGGTCAGATCCTCGTTGCGGCGCAGACATTTGCGCTGACTCTTGGTCCAGGTAAAATTTTTCAGGTTGATCCGCAGCACAATAACCCGGCAGGGCTGGTCGCGCCATTCCCAGAAGTTACGGCGAAACAGCATATCCGCCCAATAACACCAGCCGTCCTCGCAAAAACGGTCGAACACCATCGTATGGAGCGACTGCATCTGCACGTACTCCTCAATGGGGTTCGGGTTAAAAGCAATATCCTTAAAAACGGACAGGGAACGGGGGCGCACGGGGAGTTAGGAGTTAGGTGACAGGAGTTAGGAGACAGGTGACAGGAGACAGGTGGCAGGGGTTAGGGAACAAGTGTCTGAACCAGATTATCAGCGAAAGTAAGATATGACGTTGAATTGATGGACTGTAAAGTTTCTTTTCTCTCTACTTTTGTGCGATCAGTTTGTATTTTTAAACAGAACTAAGTTAATGATTAATCCTAATGTCGCCCCCCTAACTCCTGCCTCCTAACTCCTGCCCCCTGCCTCCTAAACTCATAACTCCTAACTCATAACTCATTATACATGTCGAAAAAAGTTCTCCTCATCGGCGCAGGCGGCGTAGGCCGTGTAGTAGCCTATAAATGCGCCCAGAACCGGGACGTTTTTGGCGAAATCATGCTCGCCTCGCGCACCAAATCCAAATGTGATACCATTGCCGAGGCTATTTACGCGGCTTATGGCGGCAAAAAGATCGAAACTGCGCAACTGGATGCCGATAATGTAGCGGAAACGGTGGCCCTGATCAAAAAGTTTCAGCCGGATCTGGTGGTAAATGTCGCACTCCCGTACCAGGATCTGCCGATTATGGACGCCTGTTTAGAAACCGGCGTGAATTACATGGATACGGCTAATTATGAGCCCAAAGACGTGGCTAAATTCGAGTATTCCTGGCAGTGGGCCTACCAGGAGCGCTTCCAGCAGAAAGGCATTACGGCCCTGCTCGGCTGCGGTTTTGATCCAGGCGTAACCAGTGTGTTCACTGCTTACGGGGCTAAACACTACTTCGATGAGATCCACGAGCTGGACATCATCGACGCCAATGCCGGCGATCACGGCAAGGCTTTCGCGACCAATTTCAACCCGGAAATCAACATCCGCGAAGTCACGCAACGCGGTAAATACTGGGAGAACGGCCAGTGGGTGGAAACCGAACCGCATGAGATCTGGAAAGATATCGACTACCCGGAAATCGGTCCGAAACGCTCCTACCTCATCTACCATGAAGAACTGGAGAGCCTGGTCAAGAACTTTCCGACCCTGCGCCGCGCCCGTTTCTGGATGACCTTCGGCCAGGAATACCTCACCCACCTGCGCGTGATCCAGAACATCGGGATGGCCGGTATTGCGCCGGTCAAGTTCAAGGGCATAGACATTGTACCGCTCGAATTTCTGAAAGCCGTACTGCCCGCCCCGGAAGATCTGGGCGAGAATTACACCGGCTTTACCAGCATCGGTTGCCGCATCAAGGGCATTAAAGATGGAAAAGAGCGGACTTACTATGTCTGGAATAACTGCTCCCACGAAGCGGCGTATAAAGAAACGGGTACCCAGGCCGTGAGTTATACAACCGGCGTACCCGCCATGATCGGCGCACGCATGCTGCTCACCGGCGCCTGGACCGGCCATGGGGTCTTTAACGTAGAACAATTCAACCCGGATCCGTTCATGGACCGCCTGAATCAGGACGGACTGCCCTGGCACGAGCAGGTGGATATGGATCTGCACATGGACTAAGGGCGCTGGATAGCGCTGACTATTAATAGAATAGGAGTCAACCTGCACTGTTACGGGTTGGCTCCTATCGTTTTCAGCCCGGTCTTAATTATTAGGCCATGTACAACCTGACTAAAAATCCGTTTTGATCCGTTTAATCTGTTTGATCCGTTCTGCTATCCCGTCCAGCGCGCACGCAGAAGGATTCAAAAATCCGTTTTGATCCGTTTAATCCGTGTGATCCGTTCTGCTATCCCGTCCAGCGCGCACGTAGTAGGATGGCTGAACGGATTAAACGGATATAACAGATTTTCACGGAATTAGAAACCCTGGCGTCGTAAAAACGCCGGTCACGAGCAATGAGCCTTCCGTATTGTCTGTTTGTAGACAAACATCCGGGTTAAAGTTCCTTTAAACACTATGCCACCTGCCCATCACTACCGAAAACCTCTTTTCTTTGTGCTCCAAAATTTATAAACAATGATATTCCAAGGTATACGTCCCCTTCTTTCGGTGGTGCTTATGTTGTTCGCCTTCCATGCGCTGGCCCAGAACCCCATGCACTGGACTTTCACTTCTAAAGCGGTGGGTAACGGCCAGTACGACCTGGTGATGACCGGCAAACTGGATGAGGGTTTTTACACCTATTCGCAGCAGAGCGCGGGTGATGACGGACCACTGCCGACGGAAATTGCTTTTGAAGAAGGACCGCATTTCAAACTGGTCGGCAAAGCGGCCGAAAGCGGCGGTAAAGTGGAGGCTTTCGATAAGGTGTTCGGCATGACGCTGCATAAATTCAAACACGAAGCCATTTTCACCCAGCGCGTACAGGTGACGGATGCCACCAAGCCCATCAAAGGCTATATTGCCGCCCAATGTTGTAATGATAATGCCTGTTTCCCGCCGCGGCCAGTCGACTTTTCTTTCGTGGTGACGCCCACGGCAGCGCCGGCAAAAACGGAAACTCCAACGCCGAATACGCCTGCCCCCGCTCCGAACAGCACGGCGCCAACCGATGGTGGACAGGGTTCTACCGAAACTTTACCTACGGATCCACTAACACCGGCGGCCGCCGATAACGAAGCGGCCAGCGGCCTGGGTGTGGCGCCCGTTCCGCCCGACGACGCGAATTTTATGGGTTTTTTCAATACCAAACGCGACATCAATTCGGCCCAATTTGTCAATAACTGCAGCGCCGAAGTAAAAGAAGAGGGTTCGCTGGCCTGGGTCTTTGTGGCTGGTTTTCTCGGCGGTTTACTGGCTTTGCTGACCCCCTGCGTGTTTCCCATGATCCCGCTGACGGTGGCGTTTTTTACTAAACGTTCGCCCAACCGCGCGACCGGACTCCGCAATGCGCTCTGGTATGGCGCCAGCATTGTGTTGATTTACGTGAGCATCGACATTGGCGTAACCATGGCTTTCGGAGCCAGCACGCTGAACGAAATGAGCACGGATATGTACTTCAACCTGCTCTTTTTCGGTATTTTCATCGCTTTTGCCCTCTCTTTCTTCGGTTTGTTTGAAATACAACTGCCATCCTCCTGGGTGAACAGCAGCGATAAAATGGCCGACCGCGGCGGTATGCTGGGTATTTTCTTCATGGCTTTTACACTCGCCCTGGTTTCCTTTTCCTGCACTGGCCCGATCGTGGGTACGCTGCTGGTCGAAACGGCGAAATCCAATGGCGGCTCGGAGATCTTCGGGTTCATTCCGGCCCGGCCTTTCGTGGGGCTTTCCGGTTTCGGTTTTGCGCTGGCGCTGCCTTTTGCGCTGTTCGCCATGTTCCCGGGCTGGCTCAATTCGCTGCCAAAATCCGGCGGCTGGATGGACAATGTGAAAATTACCCTGGGCTTCGTCGAACTCGCCCTGGCCCTGAAATTTTTCAGTACGGCCGACATGGTCCGCCACTGGGAACTGTTGAAATTCGAGCCCTTCCTGGCCATGTGGCTGATCATTGCGGTGCTCCTGGCGGCCTATCAATTCGGTCTTTTAAAAATAAAAGGCAACACGGGACGGCCCGGTCTCGCGCGTCTGGTTATTGGCGTTTCGGCGGCCGCTTTCGCCGTTTACCTGGGCTGGGGACTGTTTAATTACAAATCCTTGTCGCTGCTGAGCGGTATTGCGCCACCGGCACACTATAATTTTTTCCGGCCGATGGACTGCCCGCACGGCCTCGATTGTTACCATGATTTTGATGAGGGCCTGGCCGAAGCCAAACGGCAGAACAAACCGATTTTTGTCGATTTTACCGGTTATGGCTGCGTTAATTGCCGGAAAATGGAGGAGAACGTCTGGCACCGCCCGGGCGTGTATGAGCATTTGAAAGATAACTACGTGCTCATTTCCCTGTATGTGGACGATCAGGAACGGATCTTCCCGGATAATAAATTCCTCTATTTGCTGGATCCGGTGACCAACGAGAAAATCCGCACTAAAGGCGATAAATGGGGGCAGTTTGAAAGCAGTAACTTCGGTAAGATCAGCCAGCCCTGGTATGTGCTGATGAGTAACGACGGCAAAACGCTGCTCAGTCCGGGCCGCGGTTTTACGCCGGACGTCGAAGAATACAAAGCTTTTCTGGACTGCGGCTTTGAAGCCTTTCAACGGGTAAAAGACGGCAAAAGCAAGGAAATGCTGGGTGCGACGCAGAAGGACTAGTGCCACGTCCAGGGAATAACGCACCCATTTGCGGCCCTATTTTTCGCTCCATTTCGTTATTCGTCGGTTAAAATGTCCCGCATTTCGCCCTTCTCTTGCCTAATGGAGCAAAAAACAGGTCTCGCCAATCGGCACGTCATTCCCTGGACGCGGCACTAGGACAAATATTTTCCTACGATCGGCATTCTTCGGCCCATGCCGAACCCTTTACTGCTGACCCGCAGCACCGGCGCGGCCTGTTCGCGTTTAAATTCGTTGATGTTTACCATGCGCAGTACCCGCTGCACCAGGGCAGCATCGAAGCCTTTTTCCACCAGTTCGCGTGGTCCCTGGCGGCATTCAATATATTGATAGAGTAATTTATCCAGCACGTCATAGGGCGGCAGGCTGTCGGAATCCTTTTGTCCTGGCCGCAGTTCGGCGCTGGGCGGTTTGCTCAGGCTGTTTTGCGGAATGACTTCGCCATGGATGTTGAGGTAGCGGGCCAGTTCGTACACCTCCGTTTTATACACGTCGCCCAGCACGGAAATACCGCCGCACATATCGCCGTAGAGCGTACCGTAACCGACCGCCATTTCACTTTTATTCGTGGTATTCAGCAGGATGTGGCCGAATTTATTGCTCATGGCCATCAGCAGCGTGCCCCGGATGCGGGCCTGGATATTTTCTTCCGTCACGTTAAACGGCAGCCCCTCAAAGTGTGGTTGCAAGGCCGCCTCGAAAGCTTCGTACATGGACCGGATAGCGATGATCTCGTGCTTAATCCCCAGATTTTCAGCCAGTTGACGCGCATCATCCACCGAGTGGTCGCTGCTGTACTGACTTGGCAGCAACACCGCCAGCACATTTTCCGGACCCAGCGCTTTAGCGGCCAGCACCGCCGTTACCGCCGAATCTATACCGCCGGAGAGGCCGAGAATGCCCTTTTTGAAACCCAGTTTCTGAAAGTAATCGCGGATACCGATGACCAGCGCATCATGGATCAGTTGGGTCTTATCCTTCGGTTGTTCCTGGTTACGGCCGCCTTTGCGTACGTCGTCCAGGTCATAAAACTGCAGCCCTTCTTCCCAGTACGGCATTTCATCGTAGACGAGTCCGTCCGGGCTGACTACCAGACTGCCGCCATCGAAAATGATGTCGGTTTGCGCGCCGACGTGGTTGGCGTAAAACATGGGTAGTTTATAGCGTTCCACATTCGTGCGCACGATCTGAATACGGGTTGCTGCCTGTGACGCTGTGAAAGGGGAAGCCGAAATATTGATGATAAAATCCGGTTGCTCCGGCATCATCTCGTCCAGCGGGCAGACGGTGTACAGCGGATTTTCATTGCCGACATTCCAAATATCCTCACATACGACCAGTGCAACTTTCTGACCTTTGAAGGGAATCGTATGGAAGCTCGTGCCCGGCTCGAAGTAGCGATATTCGTCAAATATATCGTAGGTCGGCAGCAGCGCTTTATGCTGTACGCCCAGAATTTCGCCGTTATACAGGAAATAAGCCGAGTTATGCAGGTCTTTCCCGGCGGCCACGGGGTTGCGGCTGGGGGAGCCGACCACAATGCCGATGCCGTCACTGGCTTTACGAAGGGCGTCTACCGAGTCCGTGCAGCGGCGGATAAAATCATCGAACTCCAGAAAATCGCGGGGTGGATAACCACATACGGCGAGTTCGCCGAAACAGATCAGGTCGGCGCCCTGACTTTTCGCGCTGGCTACGGCTTCCAGCATTTTATGCAGGTTGCCTTCGAAGTTGCCGATGTGGTAGTTGAGCTGGGCCAGTGCGATGGTCATGAAGGAGAGGTTTGAAAGGTTTGGAGGGTTTGGTGGTTTGCAAGGGTTTGTTGGTTTGGAGGGGTTTGTTGGTTTGAAGGGCTGCCCGGAACAAACCAGCAAACCCTTCAAACCAACCCGGCAAAACCTCCTTCAATTTTTCCGGGCAAAACTAAACCATTCTCCCGCTTGATGGTTCGGTTTACGGGCGCTAAAGCACTACCTTTGCGCCTCATTTTTTCATCAAGCATATTTACAATGATTATTGCACCCAATAAAGTAGTGTCTGTGCACTACACCCTGACCGAAGGAACCGCAGAAGGGAATCTGGTCGAGACCACCAATGGTGGCGAACCAATGGCTTTTATCTACGGCGTCGGTTCTATGATCCCTGATTTTGAAAAAAATCTGGAAGGTAAGCAGGCCGGCGATGCATTCGCTTTTGGTATTACTGCCGCGAACGCTTACGGTGAATACGAC
Source organism: Saprospirales bacterium (assembly GCA_031425035.1). Taxonomy (GTDB): domain Bacteria; phylum Bacteroidota; class Bacteroidia; order Chitinophagales; family Saprospiraceae; genus M3007. The sequence continues at coordinate 78,713 of JANPIN010000061.1, forward strand.
GACACGGCCCTCGTGGAAGTGGCTAAAAATATGTTCGAAGTGGAAGGTAAAATTCCGGACGGGCTGCTCGAGGTGGGCAACACCCTGCCGTTGCAGGACCAGGACGGCAATCAATTCCAGGGAATGGTGGCCTATATCGGCCTCGATACCGTGAAGATCGACTTCAACCACCCGATGGCGGGCGTGGATCTGTTTTTTACCGGCCACGTGGAAAACGTACGGGATGCCGAAGCGACGGAGCTGGCCCACGGCCACGTGCATGGCGCCGGTGGTCACCAGCACTGATCTGACCGGTATTTGATCCGATGGATGGAGAGATTTCAGGGTACTACCTGAAATCTCTTTTTTTTTGCCGGTTAAATAAGCAAATCACCGACCTTTCCCCCTGGTTTCACCTGCTAACTGTCCAATGAGTAACCATAATAGTTACCACAAGCTTTCCACTGCTGGTCTGCTGATTACCCTCGGCATCATTTACGGCGATATTGGTACTTCGCCCCTGTACGTAATGGACGCTATAACTGGCTCGAACGTGATCGACCGGATGACTATACTCGGCGGAGTAAGCCTGGTTTTCTGGACCCTGACGGTCCAAACGACCCTGAAATACGTGATGCTGACCTTACGGGCCGACAACAATGGTGAAGGCGGCATTTTTTCTTTGTACACCCTCGTGCGGCGCAAAAACCGCTGGTTAAAATATCCGGCCATCATCGGCGGGGCGGCTATGCTTTCCGACGGGATGATCACACCGCCCATTTCCGTAGCCTCCGCCATTGAGGGCCTGGAAAGCCGGTATCCGGGTATGCCGACCGTGTATATTGTCATCGCCATCATTTCTATCCTGTTTTTCGCCCAGCGTTTTGGTACGGCGGCGGTGGGCAAGGGCTTTGGCCCGATCATGCTCGTCTGGTTTTCCATGCTGGCCATCCTAGGTATTAACCAGATTGCCGGTAACCCCGGGGTCATTGCGGCCCTCAATCCCTGGTACGGTGTGCAATTGCTGCTGCATAGTCCCGGTTCACTTCTGATACTGGGGGCAGTTTTCCTGTGTACGACTGGCGCAGAGGCACTCTATGCCGACCTTGGGCACTGCGGGCGCGCCAACATCAAGATGAGCTGGATTTTCGTAAAAACCTGTCTGGTACTCACTTACCTGGGTCAGGCGGCCTGGTTGCTGAAATTTGAAGGACAAATACGGCCTATGAAAACCTTTTACGGCGTTATGCCGCACTGGTTTCTGCTCATTGGGACCGGCATCGCCACCATTGCGGCGGTTATTGCCAGCCAGGCTTTGATTTCCGGTTCGTTTACCCTGGTTTCGGAGGCCATTCGCCTGGGATTTTTACCTAAATTAACCGTCAAGTTCCCCTCCAACCTCAAGGGACAAATTTACATACCGGCCGTCAACACCTTTTTATGGCTGGGTTGTGTCGGTATTGTGCTGCATTTCCAGAAATCAGGCGCCATGGAAGCCGCGTATGGACTGGCCATCATCCTGGCCATGTTGTGTACAACCATTTTGCTATCCAACTGGATGATTATCAAGCGGGTAAATGCCGCTATTATCTGGGCCTTCCTGATCTTTTACCTAGTGGTCGAGCTGGGTTTTCTGCGCGCCAATATTACTAAGTTCCACGAGGGCGGTTACGTAACGGTGTCGATTGCGACACTTCTGGTGGGCATCATGCTGGTATGGCTGACTGCGAAACGTATACGCTGGAGTTATTCGGACGAAGTGTATATCAACGACTATCTTGATCAGATCATTCTGTTGAGCAACGATAGTGAAATACCTAAATTTGCCTCCAATCTGGTGTTTTTGAGCGGGACAAAAAACCCCAAGAAAGTGGAAGAAAAGATCCTCTATTCCATTCTGCAAACCCAGCCGAAACGCGCCGATGTATACTGGTTCGTGCATATTGAGACGACTGACCAGCCGTATACGATGGAATATGAAGTCAACACCATTGCACCACAGGACGTGTATAAAGTTAATTTTAGGCTGGGTTTCCGGGTGCAGCAGCGCATGAACGTGTTTATGAAAAGGGTGGTGGAAGACCTGGTGGAAAACGAAGAGCTGGCGGTGCATTCCCGGTATCACTCGGCGGCTCACCGCTATCCGACCGGCGATTTCCGTTTTGTACTGATCTCGGAATTCCTGTCGAATGAGAATGAACTGCCCTGGTTCCAGCAGTTGATCATGGGGGTTTACCTGTCGGTAAAAACGATGATCTCCTCGCCGGCCAACTGGTTCGGGCTGGACAGCGATTCGGTCGACATAGAAAAGGCGCCGCTGGTACTTAAACCCGTTAAAGATGTGCGTTTGAAAAGAATACAAGACAATAAAACCGTATAATTACAGATGATAGCGCTGTGATTTTCCATGGCACATTTTTAGTTTGGGAACTCAATATTCTCCGATCTTTTGTGCTAATAATCTCTTTATCATTGCATGGGAACCCATAACAGCCACCACCGGCTTTCTACTGCCGGTTTGCTCATTACCCTCGGTATTATTTACGGTGATATTGGTACGTCGCCACTATACGTAATGAAAGCCCTGGTGGGAGAGGGCAACCGCATCGATCCGCTCGTCGTGCTCGGCGGGGTTTCGCTGGTATTCTGGACCTTGACCATTCAGACCACCATCAAATACATTTCCCTGGTTCTGCGGGCCGATAATAATGGCGAAGGCGGCATTTTTGCGCTTTATTCGCTGGTTCGGCGGCGGCGGCGCTGGCTGTTATATCCGGCTTTGCTGGGTGGTGCGGCCGTACTGGCGGAAGGGATGATCACGCCGCCCATCACGGTGAGTTCGGCCATTGAAGGACTACAGGGAAAGTTTCCGGACATTCCGACCATTTGGATTGTTATTGCCATTATTTCCGCCCTGTTTTACATTCAACGGTTTGGAACGGCAACGGTTGGCCGCAGTTTCGGCCCCATCATGCTGGTATGGTTTGCCATGCTGGGTTTGCTGGGTGTAGGCCAGATCATTCACATGCCCAGTATATTTAAGGTGATCAATCCTTATTACGGCATAGAGTTGTTGATTAACAGCCCGAATATGTTCATTGTCATGGGTGCCGTGTTCCTGTGTACGACCGGTGCGGAGGCTTTATATGCGGATCTGGGGCACTGCGGTCTGCCTAACATTCGAGTCAGTTGGATCTATGTAAAGATTTGTCTGCTACTGAATTATTTCGGTCAGGCGGCCTGGCTGGTCGAACGGCAGGGGCAGGAATTGGTTGAAAATCCTTTTTACGCAATTATGCCGCCCTGGTTTCTCTGGATTGGAATTGGCATTGCTACGATGGCGGCGGTCATTGCCAGCCAAAGTATGATCAGCGGTTCTTTTACCCTGGCTTCCGAGGCCATTCGATTGGGCTTTTTACCAAAAATGACCGTTATTTTCCCCAGCAATATCAAAGGGCAGGTCTACATTCCGGCGGTAAATACCTTTTTATGGATCGGTTGTGTGCTGGTCGTCGGCTTCTTTCAGCAAAGTTCCAGGATGGAGGCGGCTTACGGTCTATCCGTCATTTGTACCATGCTGTGTTCAACCATTTTAATATCCAACTGGATGATCATCCATCGGGTACCGGCCTGGCGGGTATGGATATTTCTGGTTTTTTATCTGGTTTGGGAGGGCGGCTTTTTTGTGGCCAACACCCTGAAATTTGCCGAAGGCGGATATGTAACGGTGCTGATGGCTATGCTACTTTTCGGCGTGATGCTGTTATGGCTAACGGCCAAAAAAATCCGGCGCAGCTACACCGACGAGGTCTATATCAAGGACTTTCTGGATCAGCTTATTTTGCTGAGTAATGATCATGAAATTCCGAAGTATGCTTCCAACCTGGTTTTTTTGAGTGGCGCCAAAAACCCTAAAAAGGTGGAGGTCAAGATTTTGTATTCCATTCTGCAAACCCAGCCCAAACGCGCCAATGTGTACTGGTTTGTCCACATCGATACGACGGACGAACCTTATACCATGGAATACGAGGTGAACACTATTGCCCCGAACGATGCCTATAAGGTGAATTTCAGGCTGGGTTTCCGGGTGCAGCAACGTATGAACCTGTTCATGAAAAAGGTGGTGGAAGACCTGCTGGAAAATGAGGAACTGGACATTTTTTCCCGCTACCACGTTATGCCGAACACCTATCCAACCGGTGATTTTCGCTTCGTGCTGATTTCCGAATTTTTGTCTAATGAAAACGAATTACCTTGGTTCGAGCAGTTGGTGATGGGCATTTACCTGACGGTAAAAATGATGATTTCCTCCCCTAAAAACTGGTTCGGCCTGGATAGTGATTCCGTCGATATTGAAAAGGCGCCGCTTTTGCTTAAACCGGTCAAAGACGTCCGCTTAAAAAGGGTCCAACAAATTTGAACTAACCATTAATTAATAACCGATAAACACGCTGAATTTCATGTACAAAGGAATCGTCAAGTTCTACAACGAAGCAAAAGGCTATGGCTTCATCGTCGAAGAAGGCACCAACCAGGAAGTATTCGTACATACGACTGGTTTGCTGGACAAAGTCCGTAATGGCGACACCGTCACTTTTGAAACGAAACGTGGCAAAAAAGGGATGACTGCGGTGGAGGTAAAACTCGCCTGATCTTTTCTGCTGCTTCCATGCCTGCTGCTCCACGATGATCAGCAGGCATTTTTGAAAACGGCTGCTGTGTTAATCATTTGCAAACCGGATCAGTAGCGCTAAAGCCCCTTTGGGATTGGTCTAATTTTGCGTCACCTTAAGAACGTGTTCGTACGCAATCTCATTCTTCACCCACTCTCATCATTACAACAATGGAAAGGAACAAACAAGTGCAGATCGGCTTGCTCGGACTGCTAGCTATTCTGCTCGTCGCTAACCTGTTCGGTGGCGGCTTCAAAAACTGGTTCAACAAATCTGAATCTGACAAGATTCGCGAGTCGGCAGCTTCCGTCATGTCGTCTAATCAAAACGGCAATATCCCAGGCACCAATACCTTGGCTACACCGGTACCAACCGGCCCCCCAACCAGCATCATTTACGAAAGCGAGCGTTTTGATTTCGGTACCATCGATGAAGGCGAGATCGTGAAGCACATTTACAAATTCAAAAACACCGGTAGCGAAGACCTGATCATCAGCAACTGCAAAGGTTCCTGCGGTTGTACGGTGCCAACCTGGCCCAAAGAACCGATCCCTCCGGGCGGTATGGGTGAGATCAAAGTAGAGTTCAACTCCAAAGGCAAACCCGGTCGCCAGAGCAAACGTGTCACCGTGACCGCGAATACCAACCCAACGGAAACGTTCCTGGAAATTACCGGCGACGTAAAAGGAAAGGATCAGCCAGCAGTTAAAGGCAACTAAAGCAAATAGTTACTGACTTTATTTATCCCGGCTGACGTGTATGCGTCAGCCGGGATTTTTGTTTTGGCACCATTAGCCCCGGACGGCGCCCGGGGATAATGATGATCACCCTTTCAGGGTTTTGATCGTGGGTAGCTTTAGACCCCAACGCCCCATCAGTTGAAAACCTGCGCTGCCTCCTGTCACCTACCTTCCCCTACCTCTTCCTCACATAATCCAGTACCGGGTCCTTCCCACTCTTATACTGTTCGAACGTAACCGGAATAGGCACCTTAGGCATCAGCACCGCAGATTTACCTTTTTGCACCTGCCGGTAAAGCATGCCGAATTGAACGGGGATATGGGAATTCGGCAAGTAAAACTGGCGTACATAGTCATAGTGATTGGGACTGGTGCCGGAGGGTTCGCCGATCAGTTTCGCGCCGGCTGCCACCAGGGTAGCGGCTACTTCGGTAGCGGCGCCCTGGGTAAACAGATTGGTCGCGACAAAGAACTGCGCCGGCTGCTGCGCTTTCGGCAGGGCTTCGAAACGGTTGGCCAGCCGAATACCGTCAGTTGGATCGCCGCCTGGATTGAAACGCAGATCGATCAGCACTTTGGCGTAAGGCGTCCTGGCTAAAAAGGCAAATATAGAGTCGGTGTATTCTATAAAAGACGGGTACTGCATGGCCGTGGCAGTATCGCCGAAGGCCAGCGTCATTTCCCGGCTGAGGCAGCGGTTATACTGTACATAGAGCACCGAATCTTTGGCCAACCACTGCATATTGAACAAGTTCTGCGCTTGTTGCCAGCGTATATCGGGCTTTTGGGGCTGCACGACGACCGGCCCACTTTCCGTGCGACCTGGTGGTTTGGCCGGATCCAGCGCGTATATTTTTACCAGTTCCTGTTTGCCATTTTTTTCCACCAGTAAGTTCAGGGTATCCGTCGTGCTGACCCCCGCCAAACGCAGGGCTTCCGGGAAACGAAACCAGGTAAGGGCATCCCGCTGCGCCGTAAATTCATTTTCCTGACCCACCAGGCGACCCATTTTCGCGATTGCTTCCCTGGCCGGGAGGCCGTTCACCTGTACGATTTTGGCTCCGGAGAGTTTTGCATGGCGCTGTATGGTGGCGCTGACGTAGAGTTCGCCGGCAAAGACCGACAGCGCGTATGGAATAACCTTTTGCCGTTGCATCAGGTCGGTTAAATCCAGTCGGGTCTGGGCATCCCCGGCTTTGGCTACGATCATTTGTAAGGCCAGTGCGATCTGGAAGTCCGTTTTACCGGCCAGCTGCTGCTTCAGGGTTTGCAGGTCGGTCTCAAACTCTTTACGCGAATAAGTGGCAAAGAAGTTCGGATGGAGTGCCGGCAGTTGCCTTTGTAAGGAATCAATGTCCTGTCGCCAGCGGCTCTCCGGAAGACTCGTTTGGGCAGAAGCAAAAGTGCCGCTGAAAAGCAACAGCGCAATGAGATATAAACGTACCATTTTTGAGTTTATTCGATTTTAAATAGATCAAATACCCGTTTAAAACCAGCTTGTTTTCCGCCGCGTTTTGCTACTGCCGCCCAGTCCGAGCACCCCCAGCAAACCGCGGGTCAGCTCGCGGGCTACCGTTCGTCCGACCTGACGGGCCATGGGGTTATCGATCACCGTTTCCAGGATGCCTTTTTCCTGTTTACCGCGTGCAGCAGGGGCCTGGGCAACCGGCTGGTTTTCCTGGGCCTCGGCGATTTTACCATTGAGGATTTCATAGGCGCTTTCCCGGTCCACTTCCTGATTATACTTACGTACCAGGGCCGAGCGGTTCAGAATATAATCGATTTCAGTGGGCGTCAGTACATCCATCCGGCTTTCGGGCGGGCGCATCAGCGTATGCACGAGTGGGGTAGGGATGCCTTTTTCATTCAGTACGCTGACGATCGCTTCGCCAATACCGAGGCTGGTGAGCAGGTCTTCGGTCTGATAAAACTGCGTAATGGGGTAGTTTTCCGCCGCTACCTTGATGGCTTTCCGGTCTTTGGCGGTGAATGCCCGCAGGGAGTGCTGCAGTTTCAGGCCCAGTTGCGCGAGGATACTTTCGGGTATATCAACCGGGTTTTGGGTAATAAAATAAATGCCGACCCCTTTGGAACGAACCAGTTTGATGATCGCTTCCAGTTGCTGCATCAGGGCGCCGCTGGCTTCCTGAAACACCAGGTGGGCCTCATCGATGAAAATACAGAGTTTGGGCTGCTCCAGGTCGCCTTCCTCCGGGAAAGACGCGTAGATCTCGGCCAGCATCTGCAACATAAAGGTACTGAACAGTTTAGGCCGATCCTGAATATCGGTGAGGCGGACCACACTGATTACGCCGCGCCCGTTCTCGTCGATGCGGCAGAGGTCCTGCATATCGAAAGAGACTTCACCGAAAAAGGTTTCGGCCCCCTGTTGTTCCAGTTCCACCACCTTGCGGAGGATGGTCGCGGCCGTTGCGGCGCTGAACTGGCCATATTCCGCTTCAATTGCGGCCTTGCCTTCGTTGCCCAGGTACTGCAGTACTTTTTTGAAATCCTTCAGATCGAGCAGCGCCAGTCCGTTGTCATCGCAGTATTTGAAAACCAGCGAAACCACGCCGCCCTGCGTATCATTCAGTCCCAGAATGCGGGAAAAAAGCACCGGTCCGAATTCACTGACGGTAGCGCGCAGTCGGACGCCCTTTTCGCCGGAAAGCGTAAGGAATTCGACCGTACTACCGGTTGGATGCCAGCTTATACCAATTTTACCCGCCCGTTCGGTAATTTTCGGGTTATCCGTTCCCGCAACGGCAATACCCGAGAGGTCGCCTTTGACGTCCATCAGCAGGCTGGGCACGCCGTTTTGGGCGAGTTGTTCAGCGATTGCCTGCAGGCTTTTAGTTTTGCCGGTACCGGTTGCACCCGCGATCAGGCCATGGCGGTTAAGCGTTTTTAGCGGCACTTTTACTTGCAGGCCGGGCAGGGTTTCGCCGTCGAGCATAGCGCCGCCCAGCACGATGGAGGCGCCGGAAAAGGTGTAGCCGGCCTGCACGAGGGCCGTAAATTCTTCTTTTTTTGACATAGCTTATTTAGCTGATTTCACAATCCTCAATTTGTTGGCCAGATTTTCCGGCGGCCAAAAATAAACAGTGTTCGGTTTAAGCGGGGAAAAAATAAGTTGAAAAGCCAATTCACCGTAGTTTTAAATACAAACGGCCCTCCTGTTTCCGGGAGAGCCGTTTATACTGCGGGAAAACCCCGTTTAGGGACTTACACGCTGCAACGCCGGTTTATCTTCACCGGACAGTTCCTCGTGGGTATGGTAGGTTACACCTTCCAAAAGTTGCATCAGACGGTCACGAACCGGCATAAAGACCTGAAATTCAGCGGCTTTCATTGGCTCCGGTGAAGGCAGATCCAAACGCAGGTGATCCACTTCGCGGCCATTTTTCCAGAAACGGAAGCAGCAGTGCGGTCCGGTAGCCAGGCCGGTTGCGCCGACATAACCGATGGTTTGACCTTGCCCGACGTGGGTGCCCGGGCGAATGCCTTTGGCAAAACTGCTCATGTGCAGGTACTGCGTCTGGTAGGTACCGTCGTGTCGAATTTTGACGAAGTTGCCGTTTCCGCCCCGGCGGGTGGCTTCCAGTACGGTACCATCGGCTACCGACAGGATGGGGGTACCATAAGGCGCCGCGTAATCTGTGCCGCAGTGCGGGCGCGTGTAGCCGAGAATGGGGTGCATGCGGTGCATGTTATAACGGCTGGAAATGCGGCTGAACTTAACCGGCGATTTCAGGAACGCCTTTTTGGCCGGGCGTCCTTCAAAGTCGAAGTACTTGGTACGTTCGCCTTCTTTTTCGTAGTTAAAAGCGTAGAATTGTTTGCCTTCCCGTTCGTACACGGCGGCCAGTATTTTGCCGGTACCGACCGCTTTACCTTCCACGTAGTACTGTTCGAATACGACTTTGAATTTATCGCCCTGTTTCTGGTGGTAAAAATCCACGGAGGAAGCCAGAATATCGATCATGCCGTCGGCCAGTTCGTCATCCAGTCCGTTATCGGTCAGCGCCTGCCAGAAACTGGTTTCCAGCACACCGGAAGCGGCCACGGTTTCGGTCTGTATATCGCGTTTGGTCACATCCACCGCGAAAGGTTCGGTGAGTTGAAAGGTTGCGTATTCGTAGGGAGAGGGTTCGTAGACCAGGTAGCGCGCGCCGCCATCCTGTTTATCAGCCAGGAAGTGCAGTTCCTTTCCGATGCGCATCGAGGTGATATTGAATTTACCGCGGCAATTGGCCACAATTTTGGCCACCTGCGGATAGTTCAGCCCTTGTTTCATCAACAATTCGCCGAGTACATCGCCTGAACGAAGTTGCGTATCCGTACGTTGAAACTGGCTAAGTTGAAGACCCCACTGCAACGATTCGGGTACTTCCGGAAAAGCGTCGACGGGGGTTTGGGAAAAGAAAAGAGCGGCTGGCTGGCCGGAAGTTTTGAGTTGGAGGGTAGCGGCAAAGAGGCCGGCGGCCAATATGGAAACGCCGGTGAAAGCCATACTTTTACGAAGAGCGGGACGCTTCAGGAGCCGCAACCAGTGTTGCGGCAGACGATTGTTTTGATTCACGTTGTGTGTAAGATTAGCAAGGATTTTTCAAAACATACACTGGCCGGGGTGGTGGCAAAAATAGAATTGCATTTCGGGTTTTCGCTAATAGTCATAAAATTAAAAATATTAATGCAGTCGGATAAGCAGCCGAAATTTTGGGCTACACCTTGTTTTTTGATCTAAATCGCTTAAAACATGGCTATAAAGTCGAAGAAACAAGAGCCAAGAGTAGTGTTATGGTAAAAACTGACCAGGTGTTAAAATTTTTGACCGTATGTTCAAACAAGCCGTTACCTGGCAAAAAGGACCTTGTAGTCAGGTAGTATACTGTTCCTTCACCCATGATTTAAAATTCATAATTGTCAAACTTGCTACCTTGCGCGGCATGATGCGGCTCGTTTTCTTCCTGCTTTTATATTCCACTTTTTCCGCTTTTGGCCAAACCAGTAGTTTTCAAACCAATGATGATGGTTGGACGGCTATTGGCGACCCGACCAGTACGATTCCCGCGTGGTGGGCCATGGGTGGTAATCCGGACGGACATATTCGCGTGGCCGACGCTTCGACTGGCGGCACCTGGTATTTCCTGGCGCCGCCGGCCTTTCAGGGGCAGAAATGCGATGCGTATGGCAAATACCTGCGCTACGACGAACTCACCAGCGATACGAGCGGACAACAACAGTATGGCGGCAAACCCGATGTCGTGCTGCTTGGCGGCGGGCTGCAGCTGGTGTTCGATAACGCTGATAACCCGGGTCTGGACTGGACCCACTACGATATTCCCCTCCAGGAAGACGCGGGCTGGCGGCTCAACAGCCTCACTGGTCCACTGCCGACGCAGGCGCAGTTCAAAGCCGTGCTGTCCAATGTGACCGGTCTGCGCATCCGGGGAGAGTACCGCGCCCAGGAGGATGAGGGCGGGCTCGATAATGTGGTGCTGGAGAGTACTTTCCATTTCGATCTGGACGGTGATGATAGTTCCGGCGCGTTAAATGCTGATTTTCTGGCCGACACCAGTTGCACCGCACAGGGCATGCTGGCCGACCAGGACGCGGTGCTGCAATCAGAAACGCATATTGATTCCATCATTATCCGGGTGCTGAATGCGATGCCCGAAGACGAGTTGCGGCTGGACGTGCTGCTCGGTAACGTAATCGTGCAGCAGACTTCGCCGGACCGGATCGTGTTTATAAATGACGGCACCACCTTGCCGGCTGATTTTCTGCAACTACTGCATCTGCTGGCCTATTACGATAATGCGCTGCTACCGCTGCGGGGCACCCGTCAGATTGACATACAAGTGTACGCCGGTTGCGGACTGGCGGGCAAAGCGCTGGCCAGGTTACCGGTTTATCCGCCACCCATCGCCGGTCAGGATGCCGATACCCTGCTTTGTGCACAAGGTGCGGCGCTTGATTTAAGGCCGTTGCTGGGGCCCGCTGCCGAACTGGGGGGAAGCTGGTGGCCAGACTTGCCCGGTAGCGCCGGCCGCTTCGATCCGAATTTAGACAAAGCCGGAATTTATCACTACGTATTTCCCTCTGCCGGCGTATGTCCGGGCGATACGGCCAGCGTGCTGGTGACGATCGAGCAGCCCTTTCAGTTGCCCGGCGACACGACCATGTGCTTTGACGCGGTATTGCTGGTGACTGTGCCCCAGGACCTTGTTGTCTGGGACTGGTCGACAGGCAGCCAGCAGGAGGTGTTGGTCATTGACAAACCCGGCATGTATACGCTCACGGGACGAACCGCCAACTGCCTGTTCAGCGACAGTATAGCGGTTGCTTTTTACACCTGCTCACCTTGTCCTTTTTACGCGCCCAACGTGTTTTCGCCCAATGACGACGGCCGGAACGATGAGTGGACTATTCAGTTGGCTTGTCAGCCTCTGGACTTTCATCTACAGGTTTTCGATCGCTGGGGCAGCCTGGTTTTTGCATCCAGCGAAGGCCAAAAAAACTGGGATGGACGGTTTAGTGGAAAAGACGCCCTGCCCGGTGTATATATATGGCAGGTGGACTGGCTGAGCGAATTATTCGGCGAGGTACAACGCAGCCGGCAGCAGGGAAACGTGACGGTCATCCGGTAGGAGAGGTTTTAAGTTCCGCATACTGATGACCAATTGATCACTCTAAGCATTTTTTAAGCCCATTTTAAGTAGTATGGCCGATCTTTAGCCCTCAATTTTTCCCATTTTTTTTTCATAAACAGCTGAATATGAATCAACCCTTACGCCAAATCCTTTTTGCAGGTATATGTTTACTAATCGGTCTGCCCCTGGCAAATGCCCAACAATCCGTGGCGCGGCAATGGAACGAGGTGCTTTTGCAGGATATTCGGGAAGACTTTGCCCGTCCGCCTGTCCATGCCCGCAATTTATACCATGTTGCCCTGGCCATGTACGATTCGTGGGCGGCATACGATCCCACAGCCGAACCCTATTTACTGGGTAAAACGGTGGGTAACTATACCTGCCCGTTCGATGGGGTGCCGGTTCCGGCCGACCTGCAGGCTGCCGAGGAAGAAGCCATTAGTTTTGCGGTTTATCGACTGTTACTCATACGTTTTAATTTTTTCTCCCCCAATTCTTTTGCGGCCTATAACCGGGCGAACCTGCTCATGCAGCAACTCGGATACGACATCAACAAGACCTCTACGGACTACGTAAACGGCGGACCAGCCGAATTGGGCAACTATGTGGCCCAGTGTATTACGCTCATGGGTTATCAGGATGGCGCCAATGAATTATCCAACTATGCTAACCAGGCTTATACGCCGGTGAATCCGCCACTGCCGATGAACCAGGCAGGTAATACGTCGATGGTGGACCCCAACCGCTGGCAGCCGCTGCAACTGGTTACGGCCATCGACCAGAATGGCAATCCGGTGCCGTCAACGCAAAAATTCCAGAGCCCGGAATGGGGTTCGGTAACGCCTTTTGCGCTGACTAATGCCGATCTGACCGTGCATAACCGGAACGGCCACGACTATCCGGTCTATCACGATCCGGGTCCGTTCGCGGCACTGGATACGGCTACCGGTGGCGGCCTTTCCGATGAATATAAATGGAACTTTTCGCTGGTTTCCATCTGGGCTTCGCATAATGCCCCGGATGATACCGCGGTCTGGGATATTTCGCCGCGTTCCCTGGGGAATAACCAGTCTTATCCGCAAACACTGGCGGAACTCCATACCTTTTATAACCTGGAAGAAGGCGGTGACAATAGCCCCGGCCGGACGCTCAACCCGGTTACCGGACAAGCGTATGCCCAGCAATTCGTGCCACGCGGCGATTATACGCGGGTGCTGGCCCAGTTCTGGGCGGACGGCCCAAACTCCGAAACGCCTCCCGGTCACTGGTTTTCTATACTTAATAAGGTGAACGACAATCCATTGTTGGTCAAAAAATTCAATGGTAAAGGCCCGGTACTCAGTAACCTCGAATGGGATATTAAAGCTTATTTCACGCTGGGCGGCGCCGTACACGATGCGGCCGTTACCTGCTGGGGTATAAAAGGCTGGTATGATGGTCCGCGGCCGGTTTCCGCCCTGCGTTACATGGCGGGGAAAGGCCAGAGCAGCGACCCGAGCCTGCCGCACTACAGCCCGGCGGGTTTACCGCTGCGGCCCGGTTATGTGGAGCTGGTACAGGCCGGTGATCCACTGGCGGGTGCGAACAATGAAAATGTCAATAAGATCAAATTATTCACCTGGCGGGGCCCGCAATACGTTACTAATCCCATGACCGACATTGCCGGGGTGGGTTGGATCCTGGCCGAAAACTGGTGGCCTTATCAGCGGGCGACCTTCGTGACGCCGCCTTTTGCAGGTTACACGTCCGGGCACTCGACCTATTCCCGCGCGGCTGCGGAAGTGATGACGGCCATTACCGGCAGCGAGTATTTCCCCGGCGGCATGGGCGAGTTTCATATTGCCGCCAACAGCGGGTTCCTCGGTCTGGAAAAAGGCCCGAGCATGGACGTGACCCTGCAATGGGCGACCTACCGCGATGCTTCCGACCAGTGCAGCCTGTCGCGTATCTGGGGTGGTATTCACCCGCCGATGGATGATATTCCGGCGCGTTTAATGGGTATTGAAATTGGTCAGGATGCCTATAATAAAGCCAAAACCTATTTTTACCAGGATGCGGACGGCGATGGAAAATACTCGTTTGAAGACTGTGACGATGCTAATGCCGATGTGTACGACGGCGCGCCCGAACTCTGCGACGGCGTGGATAATAACTGTAACGGGACGGTGGATGACGGCCTGGCGCTCTACACGTTTTACGTGGATGCGGATGGGGATGGTTTTGGCTCCGCAACCGTAGCCACCGTGGAGAATTGCCAGAATGTAGCGCCGGTCGGTTATGTGGACAATAACCTGGACTGCAATGACCAGAATGCCACCATTAACCCGACGGCGACGGAACTCTGCGATAACCTGGATAATGATTGCAGCGGCGGCATCGACGATGACCTGACCGTTTATTCCTACTACACCGATGGGGACGGGGACGGATACGGCGCGACGACAGCGGCAGCCTTCCAGACTTGCCAAAGTACCGCACCGGCCGGTTATGTAGTAAATAACCTGGATTGCAATGACCAGGATGCCAGCGTAAATCCCGCCACGGCGGAGACCTGCGATATGCTCGATAATAACTGCAACAGCCTGGTGGACGAAGGGTTGACGGTCTTCACTTACTACCTGGATGCCGACGGAGATGGCTACGGTGTAACGGATGGCCTCATGAGCACCTGCCAAAACACGACGCCGACCGGTTTCGCGACGAATAACCTCGATTGCAACGACCTGGATGCGGGCATTAACCCGTCGGCCGCCGACGTGTGCGATGAGGTGGACAACAACTGCGACGGCGCCGTCGATGAAGGCCTGGTGGTGTATACCTACTACCTGGACGGCGACGGCGACGGATTCGGTTCGCCTGATTTCCCTTCTTACATGTCCTGCATAACGCCGACTCCAATCGGATCGGCGCTGAATGAACTGGATTGTGATGATAATAACCCGAATGTAAATCCAAGTGCCGTGGAGATCATTGACGGACTGGATAATGACTGCGACGGAGTGATCGATTCGGTGAGTGGCACGGTGGAAGCTATCTCGCAAATTCGCGTGTATCCGAATCCGGTCAGAGACAATCTGGTGTTGTATGATGATACCGATATGCAACTGCAGGTCTCGATCATCAACGCTTTCGGGCAGGTGGTTCGGGTGCAGACTTTACAAATGAATCAGCATTCCGCTACTTTGAATTTCAGCGATCTGCAGTCGGGTATTTACTTCCTGCTGTTTGCTAATCCGGCTGAACGCGGGGCAGCGACCACGATGTTGAAGGTTGTCAAGATGGATTAAACAAGAAGTTTTTAAGATCAAAATTTAGTACATAAAAGGCAGGAGCCATTCCGAAATGCGGAATGACTCCTGCTGTGTGCTAAAAACAACTCTATTTTTTGGGTTTTACTATCGCGGTCTACTGTCCGCCATTTCCGGTGCCGCCGCCCGTGCTGGAATTGCCATTGGTACTGGTTCCGCCGTTTTGCATGGTACCGGTATTGTCACGGGCTATGGTATCCTGCGTGACCGGAGTGGCGCTGTTGTTTTTAGATTTTGCATCCGGATTGGAGCCGTAGGGGCTTTTCTCTTCCATACAGCTGGCCAGGCTTAGACCGCCCATGACTGCCAATATTACTATCAATCGTTTCATGATGTGTAGTTTTTGAAATTATTGAATGTAATAGTGGGTAAAACACCTGTGCCAGCAGCAGAATCGCCAGGTTACTTGCGGTACCGCCTATTATGGGCCTTATTGCCTTGAATTTCCCCAGATTGGTCCTGCATTCTCCTGCATTGCTGACTTTTCGCCATAAACGCGGGTAATCGACCGCTAAAATTCGCCTCGTGCACGTATCTTTGCGCCCGCCATGATAAGTCTATCTAATGTTTACATCCAATACGGCAACCGGATCCTGCTCGACAGCGTAAATCTGGTGGTTAAACCCGGTGAACGCGCCGGTCTGGTCGGCCGCAACGGCGCCGGAAAATCAACCCTGTTGAAAATCATTGCCGGTGAAATGTCGCCGCAGGAAGGCAATGTCGTACGCCCCGCTCACTTTACGCTGGGCTATTTGCACCAGGATATGCTGCTGCCCAAGGGCAAAACGGTGCTCGACGAGACCCTCACCGCATTCGACGAGGTCAACGAACTCGAAAAGCAACTGCGCAAGATCGAGGAAGAACTCACCACCCGCGAGGACTACGAATCGGACGCTTACCACCACCTCATCGTGGAAATGAGCGACGTGACCGAACACCTGCACCACCTCGGCAGCCATACCACCCAGGCCGACGCCGAAAAAGTGCTCGGCGGACTGGGTTTCGCCGCCAGCGACATGCTGCGTCTGAGCGATGAGTTTTCCGGCGGCTGGAAAATGCGGATCGAACTGGCCAAAATGCTGCTCCGTCAACCCGACCTGCTGCTGCTCGATGAGCCGACCAACCACTTGGATATTGAAAGTATTCTGTGGCTGGAAGATTTTTTGAACGGCTACTCGGGCATGGCCATTGTTATCAGCCACGATAAACGTTTCCTCGATAACGTGACCAACCGCACGATCGAGATCATGCTGGGTAAGATCACCGACTATAAGGCGGCTTATTCCAAATACCTGGAAATCAGTTCCGAACGCCGCGAACTGATGCAAAATGCCTACGAAAACCAGCAGCGCTCCATTGCCGATAAAGAACGGACCATTGCCCGGTTTATGGCCAAAGCCACCAAGACCAAAATGGCGCAATCCATGCAGAAACAGCTGGATAAGGTGGAACGCATCGAGATCGACGATGTGGATATGTCGACCATGCGCATCCGTTTTCCGGAACCGCCCCGCAGCGGCGAAGTGGTGGCTACGGCCGAACACGTCAGCAAGAGCTACGGCGCATTAAAAGTCATCGAGCGCGCCGACCTGCAGATTTTGCGCGGCGAACGCGTCAGTTTCGTCGGCCAGAATGGACAGGGCAAAACCACGCTGGCCAAAATCCTGATCGGACAGGAAACGGCCACCGGCGGTAAAGCCACCCTTGGCCACAACATCCACATCGGTTACTATGCCCAGAACCAGGCTGAAACCCTGGATCCGAAAATCACGCTGCTGGAAACCATGGAACGCCACGCACCGCCGGAAATGCGGACCAAACTGCGCAGTATTCTCGGCGCTTTCCTGTTCAGCGGTGAAGACGTGGGTAAAAAAGTTGTCGCCTTGTCCGGTGGCGAGCGCGCCCGTCTGGCCCTGGCCTGTATGCTGCTGCGGCCCATCAACTTCCTGATTCTCGATGAGCCGACGAACCACCTGGACATGCTGTCCAAGGAGGTTTTGAAACAGGCCTTGTTCGATTTCGAGGGTACGCTGCTGGTGGTGAGCCACGACCGGGAGTTCCTGAGCGATCTGACCACCCGTACCATCGAGTTCCGCGACCATAAACTGCATGAGTACCTCGGCGATATAAATTACTTCCTGGATAAACGCCAGGCCCGCGACATGCGCGAAGTGGAAAAACGCACCAAGACCAATGGCGCCAGTTCTTCCGATGATGGCATCGTCGTGCTGGGTTCGGAAGAGAAAAAACAACTGCAGCGCGTGGTCCAAAAAGCGGAAAAACGCATTGCCGACCTGGAAGCCGATATTAAAACCGTCGAGGTCAAAATGGCCGATCCGGAGTTTTATAACCGTTCCGAATCGCAGACCACTTTACAGAAATACAAGACTTTAAAAGCGGAACTGGATACCGTGCTGACCGAATGGGAACAGGCGGTCGAGCAACTGGGCTAGTTAAATTGTACCAGCCATGACTTCATCCGACATATTCAGCGGCGTCGGCGTACTGCTCATTCTGACGGCGTTTTTTCTGACGACGCTGAACCGGATGTCGACCGAAGGCCGGCTGTATTTTCTATTGAACATGATCGGCGGTTTGCTGACCGGTATAGGCGCCTGGATGGTGGGTTCTATGCCTTTCGTGGTCATGGAGTTTATCTGGACGATCGTGGCGACCATCGGGTTGGTGAAAACGTTTAAAGCAAAATCATGACCACCTCCGGCCCACGATTTTACATACCCGCCCTGTTGAGCGTAGTCCTCTTCTTCGGGCTGATATTTCTCTACGTGCGGGAATTTGCCGTGTTATCCAACACCATCCATGCCGGGCGCTTAATTGCCGCCTCCATGGTGGGCATGTTGTTTCTGGGCGGGGCGCTGCTGTGGTATTTTCGCGAAAGATTCCAGCCGCTGGCGAGGCACGTGACGGAGATTGCCCTGATCGCAGTTTTCAGCGTGCTGTTCGCGCCGTTATTCGGCAGCCTGCTCAACCGGCTGCTGGGAAAAAACGAGTACCAGTCATTTGAATTTATTGCCGAAACCCCTTACATCGCGTCGGGTTATGGTTTTATGAGAAATACGTCGATCAAACCAACCGGTTATTACCTGGAAGTATTTGACCGCGACGGCGAGCGCTGGCGTTTTCGTTATAAAAAGCAGAAATACTACCCGATCAGTCAGGCGGGGCAAATTATCAGTTTGCCGGTACGTCACGGACTGTTTGGCATTCGGGTGCTCGAATTGGATTAGCGCCGGTTCTGTGCTTTCCGCCAAAGCAACTTACCTTTGGCCGAAAATCCATTCTCTTATGATGAAAGCAGTTTTTACCGCTTGTTTCGCTTTGTTCCTCGGTCTTGCGCAACTGGCTGCCCAGCCGGCGGGGTACTTTTACCCGGAGCAACTGGTCGTTTCCTCCAATGCGCTCAACCTGCGCGATATGCCCGACATGAACGGGAAAAAACTCACTACCCTGAACAGGGGCACCGTCGTGCAATACCTGGAAGCCTATCACGATAATGAGTACGTGCAGGCCGATACCCTCGACCCAAATTCGCCCTATGGCGCCTGGCTCAAAATCCGCTCCGGGAACTTCACCGGCTATGCTTTCAGTCCCTACCTCGCCGGTACGACGGTGCTGGAGTACGAAAACGGCTACGTGGAAAACCTGCCGCCTATGCAATGGTATGGCGTTTATGCCCGCGATTCCTTCGCCGACGAACTGCGCAAGATCGTGCCGCGGGTCGAGGAAGAGTACAATGAAATGTACGGCCAGAAAATGAAAGTGCTGAAAACCAACCAGAAAGACGTCAGTAAATTCATCATCGGGGTCATCTCCCCCATGACCACCGGATACTGCGGCGGCCTCGGCAGCCTTGATATGGACATGGCCTATATGACGACCTACATGGGGCCCGGCAACCAACTCGGCATCTATCCGGGCAATGATGTGAATGATACGCTAATCAAACCGTCGTACGGACTGGCGGCCACCGGTTGCGCACGTCTGGCGGACAACTACGTGCAGGTCGATAATTATAAACTGCTGCTGCTGGACTATACCACGGAAAATGTCTACCAGCAGGATTTAACGCCCTGGGTAAAACCGGCTTCTCCGGAAATATCGCCGAGCGTGCAGGTTTTGTGGTTCGGCGACCTCGACCGCGACAATAAACCCGACGCGATTATACAGGACTGCCCATTTGAAGTTGGCTGCCGCGCGTCTCTTTTTCTTTCCTCTAAAGCCAAAGGTAGCGAGCGCCTGCGCAAGGTGGCGGAGCACTTCTGGCCGGGAGACTGAGAAACAAACCCCAAACCCACCAACCAACAAACCCGACCAAACCAACAAACCCACCCACCCACCAACCCAACCATGCAAATAGACACTTTTACCGTCCGGGAACCGGCTGACCAGCGCACCACACCGCCGCACGTGCTACCGATCTACGCCACCTCTTCTTTTTCTTTCGAGGATATTGAGCAGGGCATCGGCATTTTCAAGGACATTGAAAGTGGCCATGCCTACAGCCGTTACGCCAATCCGACGGTGGATACGGTGGCCCAGAAAATTGCCGATCTGGAAACCTATGGTCTGGGCCTGGAAGCCACGGCGGTGATGACCAGTAGCGGAATGGCCGCCATCGCGACCCTGTTACTGGGTACCCTGAAAGCGGGCGATAAAGTGTTGTCGCAGGGGAACTTATACGGCGGCACCACGGAGTTGCTGACCACCACATTCGCGCAATTCGGCGTGGAAACCATCCTCACCGATCTGAAGGATCTGAACAGGGTGGCGGAAATTCTGCGGCAGGAGCCCGGTATCAAAATGCTCTACTGCGAAACGCCGGCCAATCCCACGCTGGCCCTGGTCGACATTCCTGCCCTGGCGGATCTGGCCCACCAGCACGGCGCCTGGTGCGCCATCGACAACACCTTCATGACACCGCTGCTGCAGCAGCCTTTCGCACATGGCGTGGATTTCATCGTGCACTCGACCACCAAATATTTGAATGGCCACGGCAACTCCATTGCGGGTATCGTCGTCGGTTTGGATAAAGCGGTGATGCGCAAAAACGTATGGCGGGCAATGAAACTGGTGGGCACCAATTGTTCGCCATTCGAAGCCTGGCTGACGCATAACGGCTTGAAAACTTTGGCTTTACGCATGGAGCGCCACTGCTCGAACGCTTTGGCCCTGGCTACTTTTCTGGAAAAACATCCGGCCGTCGGGCGCGTCAATTATCCGGGTCTGGCCTCCCATCCCGACCATGCACTGGCGCAGCGGCTCATGAAAAACGGCTTCGGCGGCATGCTCAGTTTCGAACTGCGGGCGGGCATGGAAGCCGGTCTGCGCTGCATGAATAAGGTGCAGCTTTGCAGCCTGGCGCCAACCTTGGGCGACGTGGATACGCTCATTCTGCATCCGGCATCTTCGTCGCACCTGGCCGTCGCCAAGGAAGTACGCGAGGCGAACGGCATTACCGACGGCTTGATCCGGGTGTCGGTGGGGGTGGAAAACCCGGCGGATCTGATCGCGGATTTAGAACAAGCCATTGCATAAAGCCATGAAATATCTCCTCCTGATGCTGGTTTTTGCCAGTTGGCAGTGTAAAAGCCGGAAAGAAATGCCGGCTGCCGCAGCACAGCCCGATGCAGCCGCAAAACTGGTGGCGCTGCAAACATTTCCCTGTCGCGGCTACTGCCCGGTGTATACCCTCACAGTCTATCAGAGCGGACTGATGGAATACAACGGCGACAAATTTGTGGAAAAGACCGGTCCGGCAAGTACCATGCTGACGGGCGAGGAGCTGGCCCAACTACGGCAGGAAGTCAGTAAAACCAACCTTTGGCAGTATCCGGACGATATACAGAGCCAGATCATGGACGCGCCTTTCGCCACCCTGAGCACCTGGAACGGGGATAAAAGCAAGAGCGTCCGGGGGAGCATCGATCGTCCGAAACCCCTGCTGGAACTGGAAAAGCTGATCAAAAACCTGGCGGAAGCGCATGGTCTGCGGGTCATTAAAGGCGTCAATCCGAATTTAACGACCACGCCGATGAGCGAAGTGATCGTGAAACTGCGTCCGGAGGAAAATGCCGGAAACTGGATCATGCGTTTCGAAGAAATCAAACTGCGGCTGGTGCGCCGGCTGTACGACAACACCTGGCTTATTGGTTATGATCCCGCTCAAATCGGGGAAAAGCAGGTGATGGACTTGCTCAAAAATACCGATGGCGCCCTGGAAGTGCAGCCGAATCACCCGGTTGAAGACCGGCACTGACCGCCCCTGACAATGCGAGATTTCTGGAAAAAAAAGTGGTTTCTGGGCCTGGTTTATGCACTGGCGGCCATAGCTGTATCGGTACAAAAACTGGCCGCCGGTTATCTGGCCAACGGCTATACGGCCTATGAGAACTATTTGATTTTCAAAACCTCTTTCGGGCAGCTGGCCGCCGGCGCCAATCCCTATGCCGGCATTGCGGACGGCCCTTGGGATTTGTTTAAATACAGTCCGGCATTCGCGCTGTGCATGGCGCCGTTTGCTGTTTTACCCGATTGGCTGGGCCTGCCCTTGTGGAATTTACTCAATGCCCTGCCGCTGCTCTACGCCTTACTGCATTTACCCGTACTCACGCCCTCGCAACGTATATTTTGCAGCTGGGTCATCCTTCCGGAGCTGGTTATTTCCCTGCAAAACAGTCAGAGCAACGGGCTGACCGCGGCCACGATCCTGCTGGCTTTTCTGGCTTTCGAGCAACAGCGTCCCATCCGGGCAGCGGGCTGGGTAGCAGCTTCCGTGTTCATTAAAATATTTGGTGTTTTCGCCGCCATTCCCGGACTGTTATACACCCGCCGTTGGACATTTGCAGGTGGACTGCTCCTCTGGTCGGTTTTCCTGCTGTTCGTGCCGCTGTTTCTGATAAATCTGCCCCAGCTGGTGCTGGTGTATGCCTGGTGGGGTCGGCTTTTATGGGCAGATCAGGCGGTTTCGCTTGGTTTATCGGTGCAGGGGTGGTTACAGAGCTGGTTTGGCCTGGAGACTTCGAAGACTTTGATTACCCTGGCCGGCCTGGCTATATTTGGGCTTTCTATCCTGGCCGCCCGTCGTGCCGCTTTTTATGATGCCCGTTACCGCATATTGGCCTGGGCATCCCTGCTTTTATGGGTAGTTATTTTCAACCATAAAGCCGAGTCGCCCACCTATGTCATCGCCCTTTGCGGCGCGGCGCTGTGGTACTGTACGACAGAACAGCGGACCTGGGAAAAAGCGGTCTTCTGGACGGCATTTGTGCTGGCTTCCCTGACGCCGACCGATATATTTCCGCGGTTTATCCGGGAAAACTTGGTGCAACCCTATGTACTGAAAGCGGTGCCCTGCATTGTCATCTGGCTGATCGTTTCCTTCCGGCTGTTTCAGGCCTGGCTTCTCAAAAGCAGGGTAGGGGACGAGCTGCAAATGGAAGCAAGTCTGCATAAACCAGCTTCTAAATCCTTTCTAAACCCCTCTAAACCTTTTTCTAAACCCCTCTAAACTTTTTTCTAAACCCCTCTAAACCTTTTCTAAACCCCTCTAAACCCTTTCTAAACCCCTCTAAACCTTTTCTAAACCCCTCTAAACCCTTTCTAAAC
>JANPIN010000062.1:0-29328 GCA_031425035.1 Saprospirales bacterium
TCTGGACAACGTTGGTCAAAAAAAGGGGCTCAACATATGTTAAACCTTCGTGTAGTGTTTATGAGCAACCAATGGAAAAAGGTTACCGATTTAATACAAACCATGGCCGCTGCTGCTTAAACGACAATTTGAAATGCACCCGTGTAATTAGTTTAGTGACCTGATAATGAACAGATTGAATCAAATAGTGCTACGCGACGAATTTGGCCATAATATAAAATACACAGCCAGTAATGCCCTTTTTCCAGCAGGCGAACGGATTGACCCAACCGAACCGCAGATTTTTTTCCTGAAAATCCCCGCCCCTTGTCCAAATTCCTTCATCTTACTTGTCTTAGCCAAAACACATCCACATCATGAAAGATTACCTGCTTCTATTTCGCGGCGACGACACCGAGCGCCTGCAATTATCACCCGAAGAAATCCAGGCCGACATGCAGCGCTGGCAGGACTGGATCGCCGGCATCGCGCAGGCCGGCCAATTCGTCGGCGGCGAACCGCTGGATCCTGGCGGCAAAGTTTTACACGGAGTCACCAAAAAACTAACCGACGGCCCTTTTATGGAAGGCAAAGAAATGCTGGGTGGTTATTTGATTATCAAAGCCCGGAATATAGATGAAGCCGTGCAGTTATCGCAGGGCTGCCCAATGCTGGCTTCGCCGACCGGCAGTGTCGAAATCCGGCAAATCAACACAATGAGTAATATGTAAAAATAATTGGTCCGGGCTGTCCATATAGTCCGTTCTGGTTTGTCTTTACCTTGAATTCAACCTTATTTCATCCATTAAAAAACAAAAAAATGGACGCTTCCGTCAACATCCTCAACTGGTTCGAAATATCCGTCAGCAATATGGCCCGGGCCAAAAAATTCTACGAATCCGTGTTCACCGTGCAACTGGAACAACAGGAAATGATGGGCATGCAAATGGCTTTTTTTCCGGCGGAAGACATGAACGGCAAGGTTTCCGGCGCGCTGGTACAAGGCCCGATGCATACACCCAGCGCGGAAGGCGCCGTCATTTATCTGAACGGTAACCCCGATCTGGCGCTGGCTTTAAGCAAAATTGAAGCCGCCGGCGGACAGGTGGTCATGCCCAAAACCCATATTAATGAAAACGTCGGGCACATGGCCTTTTTCATGGATACGGAAGGCAACCGGATCGCCCTGCATTCCAATAACTAAGCACCTGCCCCCTGCCTCCTGTCCCCTAACTCCTGTCCCCAAACTCCTGTCCCCTAACTCCTGTCCCCTAATCTTGGACCCCCACTTCCATACCACCGTTCAGCATTTATTCCGCCACCAGTCCGGTAAACTGGTGGCGGTGCTGACGCGTATTTTCGGCGTGCACAATCTCCAGCTGGCCGAAGACGTGGTGCAGGACAGTCTGCTCGTCGCGCTGGAACAATGGAAGATCAAAGGTATACCTGCCAATCCGGAGGGCTGGTTGTTTATGGTAGCCAAGAACAAAGCCCTCAACCTGCTGAAAAAGCAACGCTCGAGCATTGCTTTCGGCGATGCACAGACCCAGGCGCTGCTCCAGTCCGGCTACACGGTGGAAACGACTTTTCGCCAGCTGGCCGAGGAGGAACTGATCAAGGACGATCAGCTGCGTATGATGTTCGCCTGCTGCCATCCCGGTGTGGCCGAAGAAAACCAGATCACGCTGATCCTGAAGACTTTATGCGGATTTAGTACTGCGGAAATTGCCCGGGCTTTTCTACAGCCCGAAGACACTATTTCCAAGCGCCTCTACCGGACGAAGGAATTTTTTCGCCAAAACAAAATACCGATGGAACTGCCGCCGGGGGAGTCCATCAAACCGCGCATAGAAGCCGTGCTCAGCGCTATTTACCTGCTGTTCAACGAAGGGTATAATTCGACGCATTCGGAAGACCTGATCCGCCGCGACGTGCTGGAGGAAGCCCGCCTGCTCACACTGCTATTGATCGCGAACGAGCATACCCGCGAGCCGGCCGTGTACGCGCTGCTGGCCCTCATTTGTTTCCATACGGCCCGCAGCGACAGCCGCCTGAGCCCCGCCGGCGAGATCATTTTACTGCCCGATCAGGACCGGAAGCAGTGGAATGCCGGACTGATCCAGCAGGGTACGTATTATTTGAACCGCGCGTCCTATGGGCCTTCCATGAGCCGCTACCACCTGGAAGCCGCTATTGCCCACGAGCATTGCAGCGCCGCCAGTTTTGAAACAACAAACTGGGGCAATATTCTGCGGTATTATACCTGGTTATATGCCCTGGTCCCCTCTCCGGTGACTGCGCTTAACAAAGCCATTGTCGTGATGCAGCTCGAAGGTCCGCAGGCAGCCTTGCTGGAACTGGAAACTTTACCTTCTAAAACCAGATTAGCCGACTACTATATATACCACAGTTTACTCGGCGAGATCCAGAGCCGGCTGGGGGATCGGGTGGGGGCCAACCAGCATTTTACAAGAGCCATGCAATTGACGCGCTCGGAAGCGGAGCGTAAGGTGCTGGAGAAGAAGATGCTGGGGCCCACGCTTTTGTAACGCCGACTTTAGTCGGCATAACATAGCAATTTTTTATCGCTATTAAATACCGGCTGAAGCCGGTGTTACAAAGCGGTTTAGCGGGCTGGCGTTTTAATATGCATTCTTAAAACAACAGTCGTTATCCCGGATTTTTAATTGATTTCCTCTCCAAAGCCTGGCACTGGATGAAATTTGCGCAGATCTTCGGTGATCAGGCACCCGTAGAACGATGGTAACGCGGATTTGGCTGATAAAAACGGATTTGATGGATTTTAAATCCGTGAAAATCCGTCAAATCCGTTGTATCCGCGTTACCATTGTTCTACGGGTGCTTCACAAAAACCGGGGTGATTCAAGTTTATCAAAGGAACCTGGCTGATCAGCTCTTCACCACCTTGCCGCTTTTCTGCCAGCCGTGACCCTGCAAAGAATACAGGTACACGCCGGTCGGCAAACCTTTCAGGTCCACTCTTGCACTGCCGTCTATAATATTCAAATGCCGCACTTCCTGGCCGCTCTGATTAAATAAGCGCAGTTCAGCGGGCCGGCCATCGTAAGCAGTCGCCAGGTCGATTTGCACGAAATCGACGGCCGGGTTGGGATAGATATGCACATAGTCTTTCCCGGCTGTTTCGTTCGTGCCGGACACCGGCGCAAAGTTGGCGGTGAACATACCGGTACCATGCGTTGCCGCCACCACCAGTCCATCGGAAGCGCGGGTTTCAATATACCCGACCACCGAACTGCCGATCGTGCCGGCGCCTTCCAGCGACCACTGCGTACCGGGCGCCGTCATGGTATGTACTTTCAGGGAATCGGCGCTGAACAAACCGACGCTGGTACCACAGAAATACTTGCGCGATCCATCCGCAAAAGGCAGCATGCTGATCCAGCGCACCGAAACGCCCCCGGTAGTTCCGGCCAGACTGGCTTCGAGGTTGCCGCCAACTTTTTGCCAGCTCACACCGGCATTGGTACTCAGGAAAAGGCTGTAAATGTTGTAGTTGGAGTAAGCGACGATCACCCGGTCCGCATTATCGGGATCCACGGCCAAACAGGTCACATTGGCCCCGCTGCCCACCGGCGGCGTACCGAGCGGCACGAAAGCCGGGCTGCCCACGTGGGCGTCGTCGATGCGGTAGAGTTTGTTGGCCGAGGTGCCGAAATACACCCGGTGGCTGGGGTTGTTCGTGGAAACGGCGATGGCGCTGATCGTTCCGAAACTCGTTTTGATGGTGTCCGGATATTTGGCCCAGCCCTGCGCTATGCTGTCCCACTGGCCGGTGAGGTTGATGGCGCCAAGTTCCGTTTGCCGGTATAATTTGCCCCCGGCAGGCAGGTACAGCACATTGGCATCGCTGGGGTCCATGGCCAAAGGATTAATGAAAGAATAATCATCTTTGGCCGGCCCGATCGGATCGATGCGGCGAAAAGCGGTGACCGTGCCGTCATTCGCCAGGGTGACTTTCGCTACGCGCCCTTTCTGGATAGAAAGTACGTAATAGGCTTTTCCGGGCGCTACGGCCCCGAAAGATCCGTCGCCGTTCACCGTCTGTTTCCAGGGGGCCGTCGGATCGGCACTGTTGACGAAAAAGTTGCCGTTATCCTGCAATCCGCCCAGCAGCATGGGATCGTTGGAGGTGCTTTTATCAATCATCGCGGTGTAAAACTGGGTGGTCTGGTAACCGCGGTTCAGCGAAGTCCAGCCTACACTCGGTGCGGTGCAATCTTCCGTGCGAAAAATGCCCCCGTCGCAGGCCGACAGCATCACGTTGGGGTTAGAAGGGAGAAACAGGAAGTCGTGCTGATCGGGGTGATGCACCGGATAAATTTCAAAGAAGGGCAGGGTAGTGCCGATTTTATAACCCCCTAGTTGCGTCGTGTTCAGGCCGCTGGCAAAACCGTCCGTGGAACGGTAAATATTGGTGCCGCCGATAAACACGTTGGGGCTGCCCGGCTGCACGTGGACCACCAGGTCATAACCGCCCTGACAGGCAAACTGATCGAATTCCGTGCCCGTGCTGGGCAGGTTGGCGGAGAGATTTTCCCAGGTGCCGCCCGCACCGCTGCCATTACCGCTGGCATAAGTGTATTTCCATAAGCTGGTCCAGTCGTCCGAATCGATGTAGTTGTTATAATGTCCATAACCCGGCGTAGCGCCCAGGAAATACACTTCGTTCTCGTTATTGGGGTTAATGCCGATCACTACGCGGTCGTAGGCCGGAGCAAAACCGGCGCTGGTATCGGGAGAAATATTGGTCCAGCTGGTCCCGTTAGTGCTGCGCCAGATACCGGCTTTCGGTCCGTCGCTGCTCATGGTCGCGTACATCACCCCGCTGGGCGAAGCCGCTACGTCCGCAAAATAGGAATAGTCGTTGAGGTTGCCGCCCAGCACGGGGGTCCAGCTCTGGCCGCCATTGGCGCTGCGATAGACTGTACCGATGGTCGCCATGTAGACCACCGCGCCGGTATCTGCCGGGTTGGTGATCACCCGCCAGCCGGACTGGTATAAAGTCGTAAAATTCTGCGGGCTGCCCACCGCCGTGGCGGCTACCGGCGCCCAGGTCAGACCGCCGTCAGTGCTTTTGAACATGCCGTCGCCGAGGTAAAAAGCGCCGGTCGCGCCGGCCGAGGTGCCGTACACTTCGCCGGATAAATAATACCAGGTGTTGGTGTGGCCCGGCCGCGTATCCTGGGCGATGCTCACGCAGCCGGGGTGGGCGTTCAAGGGCGTACGGCGCGACCAGCTTTGTCCCCCATCGGTACTGAGCCAGACGCCACCGGAGACAGAACCGGCCAGCAGGCGGTTTTCGTTGGTGACATCGATGGCCAGGGCGCGGGTGCGGCCGCCAACGTTCCAGGGGCCGCGGGCCATCCAGTCCGGGCCGGAGCGATCCTGTAAGACCTGGGGTAAATGGGCGGCAAACTGGCGTTCCTGCCAGTCAATGCCTTCCGGGATTTTACCGGTAGCGGGATCGGCGAGGCGCTGGCGTTCCCAGGCTTCGCGGGCTGCCGGGTTTTCTTCCTGCTCACCAGCCGGAATTTGGAGCGGCGTGGCAGCGGATGATTTTTGCATTTTAGCGGCTACGAATAGGCCGGCGGCCAGCAGCAGCACTATAGATAAGGTGGGTAACAGTTTTTTCATACAAGACCAATTTAGAAAGGCCAAGATAGAAAATTAAGCAGTTCCCGGTTTTTCAAAAATGCCGAACACTTCGCTTCCCGCGCGGGGAGGAATCGAGTTGTAAGCCGGCGACAAAGTGATGATCTTGAAATGCGGGCTAAACAAGGCGGTATAATCCGTCGTATGACCGCCAAAAGGTGGACCGCCCTCAAAATGGCGATTGAACCATAGGCCGGCTAATTTTCCACCCGGCCGTAGTAAGTCTTTCATTTTCAACACATATTCGGGACGCAAGTCGGGCGGCAGGGCACAAAAAAACGTTTGTTCCAGGATAAGATCGTACTGGCCCTGGTGCTCGAAAAAATCACCGCACCAGAGCTGCAAATGAGCCGGCCAGGTGGGAAAAGCAGCGTCCAGGCGTTCGCGCAGCGCTGTGATGGCCGTGGGCGCTATGTCCAGCATCGTGAGGTTGGTAAAGCCATTTTCGAGCAGGTACAACGCTTCGTACCCATTTCCGCAACCGGGGATCAACACGGCGAGATCACGATGGTCGGGCGGGATCTGCTCCGCGTAGGCCATCAGGGAAGGGGAAGGCTGGCGCAGGTCCCAGCTGGTTTCGGCATTTTGCCAGCGGGAATCCCAGTAGTGAAGTAGGTCGTTGTTCGTCATAATTGTCAGTGTGCAGGCGTAGAGGGATGGGAGAACGGATGAAACGGATCAGCCGGATTAGAACGGATTTTCATCGCCTGCGGCGAGACGCGGTGTTTGCCTTATTTACCATCAAATCCGTTTTAATCTGTTCAATCCGCGTAAATCCGTTCTTCCATCCCGTCACGCCGTGTTTTTTTAGCGGATTAAAATCCGCCGTCCGTGGTGGGATGGGAGAACGGATGAAACGGATTAGCCGGATTAGAACGGATTTTTCATCGCCTGCGGCGAGACGCGGTGCTTGCCTTATTACCCTTCAAATCCGTTTAATCTGTTCAATCCGCGTAAATCCGTTCTTCCATCCCGTCACGCCGTGTTTTTTTAGCGGATTAAAATCCGCCATCCGTGGTGGGATGGGAGAACGGATGAAACGGATTAGCCGGATTAGAACGGATTTTCATCGCCTGCGGCCAGACAACATCGTTGTTTATAAGCCCAGTAAATGGCCCATCAGATCCTGTTTGGTCTGCAGGTAACTGCGGCTGTCGTCCTGCGGCGGGATCACCAGCGGCACCCGGCCCGTCACCCGAATCGGCGAACGACGCAGCGCTTCTACTTTATCGGGATTGTTCGTGATCAGTTCTACCTCGCTGATGCCCAGATCCTGGAGAATATACACGGCGCAGTCATACTGCCGCGCATCCACATCGAAACCCAGGTGGGTATTGGCTTCGGCGGTATTCAGCCCCAGGTCCTGTAAATTATAGGCTTTTAACTTGTTGATCAGGCCAATACCACGTCCTTCCTGCCGTAAATAAATTACCACACCGGACCGCTCGGCCGCAATTTGCAGGGACGTTTCCAGCTGTTCTCCGCAATCGCAACGCCGGGAACCGAACACATCGCCGGTCATGCATTCCGAGTGAATACGCACGGCAACCGGTTTAGCCGGATCGAATCCGTCGGCTACAAAAGCGATGTGGGGCATTCGTTCATTCGGTTGTTCGGCATAGGCAACCATTTGAAAATGACCATGTTGTGCGGGAATGCGGGCTTCGGCTTGTCGTTTGAGCATGATAAGTTCGTAGTAGGCGTCGGGCGTTGGGCAAAGCAAAAGTATTAGATTTACCCGGGTAATAAGTGGTTAAAACGCTGCCGCCGGTCTGTTCTACCTTAAACAAGTCATACGGCACTTGGTTCCAAAGCGGCTTCCCGGGTTTTGGCCTTTTTGGCCATCCCCAGTAATTTGCGGCCAAAATAAAACTGCAGCGGCAGCAGTAACATCGTCGGTCCGAACCACTGCGCCCACCAGGGCAGAAAGTGCGCCGCGTTAACCGTAAACGCCGTCGTGGAAGCCGTAAAAGCACCCAGCATGGTACTGGAATGTAAGCGCATCCAGTCCAGCGGGTGGTACTGTGCCGGCCGGCGGAACAGGCTGATATTTTTGCGGGTATCGTTCAGGGCCATACTGCCAAACACCGCGAACAGGATGGGAATGGCGATCATCGTGCCCTGCTGGAAATGCCAGACCGACATGCCGGCCATCCACACGCCGCCCAGGCCCAGTACGGCGGTGTACAGGAAATCGAACGGGATGACTTTACCACCCTTCATGATAAATATTGCCCGTACACCCCGGAAAATGCCGGTGAGGACGATAATAGCAATACCTATCAGGAACTGCATGAAGGCGCTGTGGGGGTTTTTCACCCAGCCGTTGATGGAGAAAAAGCAGACTACCAGCATGGCGTAGAAAAAGGTTTTTCCAACGATGCGGTGTATTTGGGGGTTTTTGAAGTTGTAAAAAATGGCGATCGGGCCGGTGATCAGCGTGGAGGCGCCGGCAATGACGTGGATGATCAGTACAATTTTATTGAATAATTCCATGACGAAGTTTTTCTGTTGAACCGTGAATCAAAAGCACTGGTGCAAAGAAAAAGGCTGCGTACGGATGAATTTGGCCGGAGGGTCAGGTGGCAAAATTTTGGGGTGAATAGCAGGAAATGGGGGCGAAATGCAGGTTTTGGGGTGAATGGGAAGGTCGATAATGGTATTACCTGTGAAAAGAAGTGAGCAAACGTTTCTGAATCACCTCGTTCAAATTACGGCTGACCGGCACTGTTTCTTCCTGATGAACCAGTTGCAGCCGGTAACCCTGGGCGTTGCCGGTAAGATGGCGCACTTTATCCAGGTTCACGAGGTAGGTACGGTGGCAGCGGAAAAATTGCGGATAAGCGGCCAGCGCATCTTCCATTTTCTTCAAAGTGGAGCGCAGCATTCGGCTTTTTAGCTGTTCATTTTCCATATAAAAGACCTGCACGTAGTTATCGGCAGCGGCCAGGTAATGGAGTTGGTCGGTGGTCAAAGAGAGGCTTTCTCCTTGGTTTTCGCCTTGCAGGTTTATCAGTACCGGGCTATGGTCGGCGGATGTTTGTTCGTGCTGCTGCTCCATTTTTTTCGATAACAACCCGGCTTCGGTGCTAAAGCGCCGTGTCAACTGCAGTTGCTTATGGAACACCCCATATAAAGTCGGGAAAATGCCGACGCCCCAGGTGACGACCTGCCATCTCCACAGCAGGTACCAGCTCAGCGGCGCATCAAAACGGAAATGCGTATATAGTAGATTACCGGTAGCGATCAGGGCCACGACGGCGAGATTGGCGAGAATTTCCTTCCAAACCTGCCATTTTTCTTCCTGAAAAACATAGGGCAACACGCGGGTAACCCAGCCCCAAAGCAGCAGCACGACCAGGGTCACCATGCCATATTCCAGGCAAAGGATAAAAATTTGACTCGCTTGTCCGGGGGCTGCCTGCAGACCGAAAGGCTGGAAAAAATACAGGAAAAAGGTGACGAACAGGAAACCGATCAGCACCATGCGCCAGGTGCGCCGGCGGTCATTGAGCAGGGGAAAAGGCTGCCGGAGCCAGCACTGGAAACGTTGCAGAACCATGCCCAAAAGTACGTTACTGCGGACTTACCGCACGAATTTTACCTCTAAGGTTATATCGGGCTGCCGGCCTCGTATCCAGCTCCAGTTTTGGATCAGGCGTTTAGCTTCTTCGTCGCAGCCATAACCAAGGGAACGCAGCACGATGAAGTTTTGCGGATCGCCATTGGCATTTATCGTAAAACGCAGCCGCACCGAACCACTTACATTATGGTTGCGGGCATCCAGCGGAAGCCGGGCATTCTGGCGTAGGTATTCGTTAAATACATCCCAGCCGTCCTGGGGTTCGCTTTGCACCGGCATTTCTTCCGCACGCGCTTCTTTGCGAAGTTTATCCAGATCGGATTTCTTTTCGGTTTCATTCCAGGCGAGCTGGGTAGAATCAGCCGCACGACGGGCCGATTTGGCGGGTGCTGCTTTGGCTTTGCTGGCAGCCATTTCGCCATTTGTCGGACCAGTCGCAGTGGCTGGCGCCGGCGATGGAGGCGTGGTCTGGATCGCGGCCGGGGTCTCCATGGGCGATATTGCACCGTCTGCTTGTTCCTCCTTCGACTCCGCAGCAGCAAGCGATTGGTCATCTACGACGCCGGATGGTTGGTAAACGGTCGGTTTTTGAGCAGAACGCCCGCTGGTGCCTGGTGCATCCGGCCGTTTTTTGGACAGGTTCTGGGCCAGGGCATCATCCGTAGTTGCTTCCGTCGCCTTTGATTCCGGGGCGACCGGTTCAGGCACTGGGGCCGGCGCCGCTTCCGAGGTTTGGGCCATCGGTGCTTCGTCCTGTAAAGCGGTGCGCGGGAAAAACCAGATGGCGGCAATAATCACCAGTACAGCCGCCGCCAGGGCTAAAATCTGCGCCATGGGTAGCACCCGGGCCCGCGGCCTGGCGGGTTGTAAACGTTCCCGCAAAGCTGCCAGCCGCTCGTCGTGACGGGCTTCCGGCAATGACAAAAAACCCTCCATCGCCTCGCGGCGGAAGTCGTCTGATTCGGTCAGGGCATGCAAAGCCTGTTCATCCCGGCGCGTGAAATCGCCCGAATGCCAGCGCTGCAGCAGCTCTAAAAACCGTTGATCATCCGATGAAGAGGACATGTTCAGTAAGGGTGTTTTTTTAACTATGAACTATGAACTATGAACTATGAAAAGCTAGTGACCTCATCACCGGCAATTTTTTATAGTTCATAGTTCATACATCATAGTTCATAGTTTCTTTTCCAGGCATATTCGCAAATTTCGCCGGCCGTTTTGAATATAGGAGCGCACTTTTCCTACTTCTTCCACCAGCAGATCGGCGATGTCTTTATAAGATTTTTCTTCGTAATAAAACCACTGGACGGTCTGTCGTTGTAATTCCGGCAGTGTTTCCAGGCATTTTTCCAGCGGCGTTCCTCCACTGGGCAATTCAACTTCAAAAGCGGCTTCCACGGCATCATAGCGGCTCATGTCTTCCGGTGGATGCAGGTCGGTGGGCCGCCGGTTTTTACGACGCCATTCCATCAGGCAGTGGTTGCGGGCCAAAACGTACAGCCAGCCCCGGAACGATTCCACCTCATGGGCCTGCACCTTGCGCGTCAGTTCTTCATAAATGGCCATCACCGCGTCCTCCGCCAGTCCCGGATCTTTTAAAATTTTCACACAAACCCCATACACCATCGGCATATAGCGTTCGTACAAGCGCCCCAACGATTGCATCGAACCCTGCCGGACGTATTCGGCCAGCAGTTGTTCGTCGGTCAGGGACTCGGATGGGTTCGGGCGGCGAAAAGTCAGCATGCAAAAGCGCGCGGGAAAAGGCGCCGCCAAAAGTAGCAAGAAGGATGCAAACCAGTGGGGCAATTGCATAAACCGAAACAATTGCCATGCCATCGTCCGGTAAAAATGTGATGATCGGGTTTTTTAAAAGCCTTTGCATAGCCGCTATCCCGCGGAGCCGATTACCTTTGCGTCCCGTAACGATTTCAGCAAAATACTATGACGAAATACATTTTTGTTACGGGCGGTGTCACCTCTTCGCTCGGAAAAGGGATTCTTTGTGCATCGCTGGCCAAACTTCTGCAGGCCCGCGGTTTTTCTGTCACCATTCAAAAGTTCGACCCCTACATCAACGTGGACCCCGGCACGCTCAACCCCTATGAGCATGGCGAATGCTATGTCACCGATGATGGCGCGGAGACCGACCTCGACCTCGGCCACTACGAACGCTTTTTAAATACGCCAACCTCCCGGGCGAACAACGTGACCACCGGGGCGGTGTACCAAACCGTCATCAACCAGGAACGCGAAGGCGCTTATCTGGGTAAAACCGTGCAGATCATTCCGCACATCACCGACGAGATCAAGCGGCGCATGATGCTGCTGGGCCAGACCGGGAAGTACGATATTGTGATCACGGAACTGGGCGGCACGGTCGGCGATATCGAGTCGCTGCCGTATGTCGAGTCGGTGCGCCAGGTCCGCTGGGAACTGGGCCGCGATAACTGCATCGTGATCCACCTCACGCTGGTACCGTATTTAAAAGCCGCCGCCGAGCTCAAAACCAAACCCACCCAGCACTCGGTCAAGGAACTGCTGAGCCTGGGCGTGCAACCCGATATTCTGGCCTGCCGCACCGAGCATCCGCTGGGCGACGACCTGCGCCGCAAACTGGCGCTGTTCTGCAACGTGGAAATGTCTTCGGTCATCGAAGCCATCGATGCGGAAAGTATTTACGACGTGCCGCTGTTGCTGCTGAAAGAACGCCTGGACGCGGTGGTGATCTCCAAACTGCATTTGAAAGATCGTAAGGAGCCGAATCTGGCTTCCTGGAAAACGTTTTTGGGGAAACTCAAAAATCCGCTGCATGAAGTGCGGATCGGCCTGATCGGTAAATACAACGAACTGCCGGATGCGTATAAATCCATTTACGAAAGTTTTGTGCATGCCGGCGCCGTGAATGAATGCAAGGTGCGCGTAGTGCCGATTCATGCCGAGGCCCTGGAAGGCGGTATGAAAACCGTGAGTCAAAGTCTGGCTAATTTGAATGGTATTCTGGTAGCGCCGGGTTTCGGCGAACGCGGCATCGAGGGGAAACTCACCGCTATCCGCTACGCCCGCGAACAGAATATTCCGTTTTTCGGCATTTGCCTGGGTATGCAGACCGCCTGCGTGGAATTTGCCCGCAACGTACTGCAACTGGAAGGCGCCGCGTCCACAGAGGTCGATCCACACACGCCGAACCCGGTCATCGCCATGATGGCCGAGCAGAAAAGCATCACCCAAAAGGGCGGCACCATGCGTTTGGGTGCTTATGCCTGTGATCTGAAGAAGAAATCGAAGGCCCAGCACGCCTATCATAGCCTGTCCATCAGCGAGCGCCACCGGCACCGCTGGGAGTTCAACAATGCCTACCTGGAGCAGTTCGAGAAAGCCGGTATGTTACCGACCGGTACTAATCCGGAATCCGGCCTGGTGGAGATCATGGAGTTGAAAGACCATAAATGGTTCGTGGGCGTCCAGTTTCACCCGGAACTGAAGAGTACAGTGGAAAATCCGCACCCGCTGTTTGTGGATTTTGTGAAGGCGTGTATGAGCTGAGGAAGGAGAAATAATCAGTCATCCCGAATTTTGGATGATTTTCTCTAAGCGGGATGATTGATTAAATAGCTCATATTTATTATGCGTCATTAAGTTCGAAAGAGTTTTGTTTCACTTACCCTCCCCAATAATCCAACCCAGGCTAAATCCCAGCATGAAATCGAACATCGTATAAGCACCCTGCGCCCGGCGGAAGTTGAAAAGCCGGTTTTCTGCAATTAACACGGCATCAGCCGGCAGATTTTCATCGGTAAAAGTATCCTGGCGAATACCGAAACCCAAAAACCGGTCAAATACCCAGCGATTGTTCCGGCCAAAATAAATTTGCTTTCCGATCCGCAAGCCGGCTCCCCAGGTCGTCACCTGCCGGCCTTGCAACAACCATTCGGTGTATTGTCCCCCCTGGCGGCTGGTATTAACGTAGTGCTCATTGTGGGCATCATTATACTTGAAGGCTAAATTCAGGTAGCTGTCCTTATAAATGCCGCGTTTATAATAGTATTTCAGACCGGCCCGCAATTTGACTCCCTGATAGGTTTCATCGCGAAACCTGGCCTGCCCCCAGGAGGTCATGATGTAGCCTGCGCCCAATTCCAGCCCCCATCTGCTAGCCAAAGGAATGTCCGTACGCACCGCTATGGTCTGCTGAAAAGCCGGCAACAACTCCAGCGGCACTATTTTCAGGGTGAAAGGCGGCCGTTCCCGATCAGCCATCGACATGGTATTTTGGGCGGCGCCGGCCAAAGGGAGCAGTACGAGCAGCAGGGTCCGTATCATTTCGCGATTTCCCCTATTTTTTTAAGGTGCGCTACATCGCTGACATCATACACTTCAAAACTGGTTTTCGAAGAAACGATCATTTTCTGCCCGTCTACAATGAGATCGACCGGGTCGGTAATGTTCAGCCCGTAGGTGGTTTGGATCAAGCTGGTTGGGTCGCTGATGTCGTATACCAGCAACTGATCGCTGCCTTCATCGCAAATGAATAAATACTGGTCTTTAAAACCCAGTCCATTGGGCGTATTCAGCAAATACTGCCCCACCACTTGCGGATTGGATTTATCGCTGATATCATACACGATCAAGGCACTTTGCGCCGAAAAAGTGCCACAGCGATTGGCAATAATTTTGACGGTTGAATAGGCGTAATTATCCTTCACCACCACCGGATCGCAGCCGGTGAACCCGATCTGGGCGAGCCGGTCCGCTTTGGATTGAATGACGGGCGCCGCAGGATTGCTAATGTCCAGAATATAGAGCGCCGTGGTGGAGCCCAGGAAAACACTGCCGTCGTAAATCGTAATGGTTTCCAGCCCATAGTCCGTGGAGAGCTTATTGACCAGTACGGGATGGTCTTTTTGCGTGAGGTCGTAGGTCTGCACCTCATGGAGGTTGAGCACGTACATATAGTTCTGGTAGATCGCAAAACGGGTGATCGAGCCGGATTTACCATTTGCGGCGAGCTCCAGGGAATCATCCTGGCTACAGGAAAAGAAACAGAGAAAAACTGTTGAAAACAAGAGCAAGTATTTCATAATCAATATTTTAGGTAGTTAATTAGTGCTAATACATTTGACGTTTTCCAGGTCAGCATCTTCCCAACCCATCACTGCGCCGCGCGTTTCATCCACACACTCAAACGGACCTTGATATAAGGGCGGATACAGCGCGGGATTAATCACATTGGAAATTCGGTCGGTTTCTTTGATCGCCTGCAAATTGCTGATATCAATCACCACCAGGTCGCGCCAGCTGTCCGCATACAAAGTCGTACCGGAAATGACAAAATCGGTGATGGCGGGTATTTTGAAAAAAGCCAGGTTGGTGGTGTTCAGGGAATCCTGGAAACTGAACACGTGAATGCCCTGCCCCTGCTCCAGCATAAACAACAGGCTATCGCGCAGGAAAATAGTACCGGAAGCGACAATGGGTCGTGGCGCCTCGTTGCCGATGTTCCGTAACTCCGTTGCGGAAACGTAGATCGGCTTTTTGCCCATACCGCTGTAAAAATCCCGCTCTTCTTTCTGACAACTGCTCAACAGGATGCATAAGCAGATTAGGGGAGCCAGGTAAATACGCATCATCATATGGACAGCTTGTTTACCGTCTATGACGAAGTCCTGGGTGAAAAGGTTGGGTAGGAATAACGTAGCAGGATGGGAACGCGGATTTGACGGATACTACGGATTTTCGCGGATCTAAAAATCCGTGTTTATCCGCCAAATCCGTTGCATCCGCGTTACCATACTACTTCGTGTACATCACAAAATCCGGGATGACGTTTGTTGTTTGTAAGCAAACTACCGTGCTTACCAACAGTCATTAATTCCCCAGCACCAGTTGCCGGCTTATTAATTGGCTGCCCACCTGAATTTTAGCCACATACAACCCACGTGGTAAAGCGCTTACGTCGAGTTGATTCGTGCCGAACAGCGCTTTTTCCTGCACCAGCGTTCCCGCCGCATTATACAGGCTCCATACTCCATTGGAAACCGTCGGCAGTTTCACCTGTACAAAACCTACTGCCGGGTTCGGGAACAGCTGCACCAAAGCCGCATCGACCGGCTCCTGGCTGGCGGAAGTGGCGCCAAAATTTACTTTTTTTGTACCGATCAGCACTTTATCGCCGCTGTTGTTACCATTACCATTGGCGGCCAGGCTCACGTAATAAAACTTGAGGCTATCGATGGCCAGCGTAGCCGGCGCTTTCCAGGTAAAGGTCCAGGCAGCGGAACCGCCGCTCAATACTTTAGGCGTAGACTGCCGCACGTATTGCCGGCCGCTCAGCGTACCGATGCTGCTGCCCGTGCCGGCCGTGAGGGTGCCGCATTTCACGTTACCGGCGTCTAGGCAGGTGAGTTGATAACCGCCCCGTACCGCGTTGCTGGCCTGGGTCAGGGTGATGGTGTAGGTTTGGTCCGCGAGCACCGTATCCGGCACGCCGCTGATGCTGACCGTACCGGTAAAGTTGCCCACCGTAACGTGACAGCCGCTTTTCTGGCAAGTCGTTTCGCCGGGGGCAGCGGTGTTACCCAGGGGCGGATTGTTCGGATTACGCAGGGTGCTGGTCAGCATACCCCAGACCGCGATCAGGGCGATGATCGTAAGTGAAGATTTGAATTTCATTTTTGTGTTATTCGTTGATGAAGAGCGAAGATAGGCGTGCGGTTTTTTCAGGTGGATTTAAAACCGGAAAATGCAAAAAGGAGGCAAAAATATCGGTTTAAATAGACAACCCCGTCCAGTGCGATCACCGGGCGGGGTTGTCTAAGTTATCATGGAACGATTAAGCGCCCAAATAGGTTTTCAGCAACTTGCTGCGGCTGGTAGCACGCAGCTTATTGATCGCCTTGTCTTTGATCTGGCGTACCCGTTCGCGGGTCAGGCCGAATTTATCGCCAATATCTTCGAGCGACATCGGGTGTTCGACGCCAATACCGAAGTATAACTTGATCACGTCGCACTGGCGGTCGGTCAGCGTACCCAGCGAGCGTTCAATTTCGCGGCGCAGGGAGTCGGCGTATTCCAGGTGGGTATCGGTGCCGGGCATGGAGTTGTTTTCCAGCACGTCCAGCAGCGAGTTATCTTCTCCTTCCACGAAAGGCGCGTCCATCGATACGTGACGGGCAGCGACACCGAGGGTGGTTTCGACTTCGTCCGTGGAAATTTCCAGCAGTTCCGCCAGTTCTTCCGGGCTGGGTTCGCGTTCGAAGGTTTGTTCCAGTTCGGAGAATGCTTTATTGATCTTGTTCAGCGAACCCACTTTGTTGAGGGGCAGACGCACGATCCGGCTTTGTTCGGCCAGGGCCTGCAGAATGCTTTGACGAATCCACCACACGGCGTAGGAAATGAACTTAAAACCGCGGGTTTCATCGAAACGCTGGGCCGCCTTGATCAAACCCAGGTTGCCCTCGTTGATCAAATCCGAAAGACTCAGGCCTTGATTCTGGTATTGTTTGGCTACGGAAACGACAAAACGAAGGTTTGCTTTGGTCAGCTTTTCGAGGGCTATCTGGTCGCCTTGTTTGATTCGTTTGGCGAGATCTACTTCTTCTTCCGGGGTAAGCAGGTCCACTTTGCCAATTTCCTGAAGGTATTTTTCAAGCGATTGGCTTTCGCGATTGGTAATGGACTTCGTTATTTTAAGTTGCCTCATGTGCTGCTAAATTATTTTTCGGCGCAAAGTTATATTTTTCAACCCGGCAGGGCCAAAAATTTTCTCTTTTAAACGTAAAGAGTAGAAGATTGCTCAAAAATTTCCGGGAAGTAATGACTAAACAGCAGATATTTAATTTTGTTTGACTCTGCCAGGCCAGGGAAAAGGGAATAAAATTTCAATGTATTGTTGGCCCGGCGATTTGCAATGCAGGTGTATTCTTCCACCGCCGGGCCAGCAATTTTAACGGATGATCAGTTTTTTCAACAGGGTCTGGCCGCTGGTTTGCAACTGCACCATATAGGTACCGGCCGGATACAGCCCCGCATCCAGGAAGTAACTGGAACTGCCGGCCGGAAACTGACCTTCAAAAATAGTGGCTACTTGCTGGCCCAGCGCATTGAAAATGCGCACCGAACCGCTGCTCTTACTACTCATACTCACCGGAATACAGGTAATAGCGGAAGCCGGGTTGGGAAAAATATC
The DNA here is from genome assembly GCA_031425035.1 of Saprospirales bacterium. Taxonomy (GTDB): domain Bacteria; phylum Bacteroidota; class Bacteroidia; order Chitinophagales; family Saprospiraceae; genus M3007. Next base: position 17,445 of record JANPIN010000062.1, read on the forward strand.
CAGTAATTCGGCCGTGCTTACTTCGGTGCTTCCGACGCTGCTGGTGACGCAGAACTTCCACCAGCCTGCCGGAGCGGTCAACGGATGCACGGTGGTTTTTCCATTGCCGGCCGTCGTTTGAATATAGTAGTATACGGTGCTGCCCTCGGGCTGGGCAGGGATAAGACCTTTAAAGTGCCAGCTGGTGTCGTTCGGGGCATACGCCGGCAGCTCGACCGACGACCAGCCGTTCGCCGGGTTGGTGGTGTAGAATATTTTGGCCGACGCGATACCGCTGCGGTGTTCCAGGTTCGCCCAGACCGGATAACCGGCCGGCCATTCCGGATTATTCATGCACGGCAGTTCCTGGTGCACGACGTGGATCGGATCCGCCACGCCTATTTCCTTGGTAATGCAGTGAATAGCGCCCAGGGATCCAATGATACTGTTGCAGTTGATGCCGACAATGTTATAACCGGGCATACTTTCCTGCCAGATACGCTGGGCAGTGGTGTCGTATTTTTCTTCGTAAAAAGGTAGGATCACCGTTTTATTGACAAATACGGCATTCGCATAGGTGCGGTACTGCCCGCCATTGTTGGGATACTTACCGGCAGCATCGGCCGGCATGGGAATACGTACCACTTTATAGGGCGTACCGAAAGCAGATTTATAAGTATTGAGCACATACTGCAGGTTGGCCTCGATCTGTGGGCCGTCGGCTATACCGGCCGGGTATTGACCTACCAGCAGCGTCTCCTCATCCAGCAGTTTCATGTGCATATCGATGTGGTGAATGACGTCGTAAGGCAGCGCTTCCATATTAATATAGCGCTGAATACCCATGAAATCCTGCAAAATGCCCTTTACTTCGGTGGCCGAATGATTGCTCTGGCCATACTCGTTGAGGGGGCCGTTTTCATCATAAATAAGTTTGGAAGAAAAGGCCGTGCCCAGTCCGTCGGACATGAAATTGCCGCCCGTGTTGACCAGGTCATACGGCGCCTCCGAAGTGGAAAACACCGGCACGCCCAGGTAATCGCCAATTTGTTGCGGAATAGCGTCGTCTTTCGGACGCGGGCGGTTATAAATCCAGTCGATCAGGTACAGCGAGTCCACATTGTTCGCATACACGCTGTTCGGGCCGTAGTCGCGCATCCAGATGGAGTTATTCGGCGCGATCAAAAACGTGACGTTGGAAGAAAAATCAACGCCTTTGCTGGTCAGGGTAGTTTTGGCCGAATTGATCATGGACTGATTTTCACAGCAGATAATCACGTTACATTCCAGGCGGGCGGCGCGGACGATCTCGCTCAGGATAGTCGACTGGCCGTTCCAGGCAATGGTCAGGGCTTGTAGCTCCTCCCATTCGGCCATCGTGCGTACCGGCACGGGTGGCGGGGTGACGAATCCGCTCGAAGGCGGGCTGGCGGGCAGACCCAGTGTTTGAAGGTAGGACTCCTGGTCCGTCTGGTAACGGGGCAGGTCCTGGGCAAACAACCCACTGCTAAGCAGGCAAAAGAGGAAAGTGTAACGAAGCGTCATAAGCAAGTGGTTGAGCTGAAAAGCGGAACCCCAAAGATCGGGATTTTGTTATAAAAAAAGCGGTGTGCCGTTGCACACCGCCGAGAACAAAACCCATTCTATCGTATGAAGCAAAACTGTTAACCAAATGAATGACGCTCGCGAAATTACATAATTTCTGTAAACGAACTAAATCAAACGGCAATCGGCAAAGAATTTAAATCGCGGAACAGTATTTTTTTGCGATTGAAATACAGCACGTTGGAGCGTTTGAGCTGATTGAGCACGGCCGTTACCATTTGGCGACTGGTGCCGGTCAGATCGGCTATATCCTGGTGGGTCATATTATGTTTGACCAGCGTTTCAAAACCGACGCGGCGACCTTGTTCAATGCCCATCTGGTGTAAAAATTCCATAATGCGGCTCTTCGAGTCTTTCAGCACCACGTTTTCCAGCTGATTCTCCGTATAACGCAGCCGTTCTCCAAGGAAGTGCAGTAACGACTGGGCGAAAGCAAAATTGTTTTTCATGGCCATAATCACGGCACTCGCCTCTAATTCAAGCACTTCCGCATGGTCGTCCATGACGTAGGCAAAATCACGGCGCTGAACGTCGCCCGTCAGACAACTTTCGCCAAACACACAACCGGGGCGTACGACGTATTTAATGATGTCTTTCTTCTCGGCGTGCACCGCAACTTTCACGACTCCTTTTAAGAGTAAAAAAACCTTGCCAGCGGATTGACCGGGCTTGTACAGTACCTGATGTTTCGTGTAAGTTTGTACAGTAGCGGAGCGGTGCAGCAGCACCCGTTCTTCCAGAGAAAGTACCGCAAACAGCGGGCTGGTTTCCAATACCGGCAGCGTAATTTTTGTGTCCATGAGTCGAGCAATTAAGTAGTAGTAGTAGTTCAGTCGCTATGCTACTACTAGGACGCGGGGCGAGTGCTAAACCCCTATGCATAAAGAAAAAATAATTTTTTGCTAACCGGATTCCAAAGCTGTATTTTCGGGAAAACAAGGTGTGGTGAGATATAATATTTTATTTTGTATAATAATAGCAGTTCATTATTCCTATTCAGGTATATTTTAATCACCTTTGCCAAATAAAAATTTTTTCTACATTTTTTGCTTCCATCCTCCCGTATGTTACCTGGATGCGAAAAGGAGAAATACTTTTGCCGTATAATTATGGAACCCACCGCCGATTCACGCGAACAAGAATGGCTGTATGCCTTACGGAAGGGCGACGAGGAGGCATTGCGTCATATTTTTGACCAGCATTATCCCTTGTTGCTGGCCGACGTATACCGCATAATACCGGATCAGGATACCTGTCAGGACCTTGCCCAGGAAGTATTTGTCGAGCTTTGGCGAAAACGGGAGCAACTGGATATTCACAGTTCGCTGCGGGCCTATTTGCGCCGCGCCGCCGTCAACCGTGCCCTGACATTTTTAAAAAGCCAGCGCCATCTGCAATTTGACGGCAATGACTGGGAACATGCCGCCGATACCTCCGTCCAGGATATTCGCCGGCAGGAACAGCAGGAAACCCTCGAACAGGCCTTGCACCGGGCCATCGCCACGCTACCGGAAAAATGCCGCATTGTTTTTTCCCTCAGTCGCTTCGATCAACTCTCCCACCGGGAAATTGCGGAACAACTCGGTATTTCGGTAAAAACTATTGAAAATCAAATAACTAAAGCCATGCGTCTGCTGCGGGAAATCCTGCACCGGCATGCCGATTTGTCGCCGGTTGTCATTTGGGCTATTCATGTATGGATGGGGCATAGGGGATAAAAGCAGAACGCTTGTCTATACATCGAACAAAGGAATACCGTGACCTCCAGCACGGACACTTATGCAAGAACAGGATTACATATTACTACTATCCAAACAGTTCAGCGATGAGCTCAGCCCCGTCGAAGCCGATGCTTTGCAGGAGTGGCTGGATCAATCGCCGGATAATATGCAGGAAGCGGCCGCATTCCGACAGGTCTGGCAACAGGCCGGTACGTACAACCCCGTTTTCCAACCCGACCTGGCGGCAGATTTCCGCAAAGTGCAGGCCCGTATTCAGCAGGCTCCTCCTCAGGTACGCATCATACCTATCGGCCGGCGTTTGCTACGGATAGCGGCTATGCTCGCATTTTTAGCCCTGGCCTTCTGGACTTACCGGTCGTTCAACGGGGCGCCTGTGGCGCAACTGTCGGCCTCTGCCAAAGGCCTGCCGAAACAGGAAGTTCTTTTGCCCGACGGCACCCGCGTATGGTTACGCGAAGGCAGTGTAATCGACTATCCGACGGCATTTTCCGGCCAGGAACGCCGGGTCAAACTGCTTGGGGAAGCCTATTTCGACGTGGCTCACCTCGCCGGTCAACCCTTCCAGGTAGAACTGCCGGATGGGGGCCTGATCGAAGTAATGGGTACGCAATTCGACGTTTGCCAGGGAGAAAAGCAAAATTCCGTGCTGGTCCGCTCCGGCCGGGTGCGTTTTTACACGAATAAACAAGGCCGTAAAATCGTACTCAATCCCGGCGACAAAGCGGTGTACCAGCTTTCGGAAAATACCGTGGAAGAAAGCAAGGTCAGCACCTTTAATGAACTGGCCTGGCAGGCTGGCGGGCTGGAATTCGTAAAAACGCCCCTTTCAACCGTCATCACCGATCTGGAAAAATATTACCAGGTGAAAATAGTCATGCGCAACAATGCGCTGCGCACTTGTCTGCACACGGCGCCGCTGACCACTCAGCCGCTCGAAAAAGTGCTGCAAAGCCTCAGCCTGACCTACCAACTCAAAGTGCTCCACACCACCCCGGGCTTATACGAGCTCGTGGGGGGCACTTGCCGGTAAAAAAATGACCGTAACACACCGCTTCTGAAAAGTCTGTCTTTTACGGGCGGTTTCATATAATTTACCAACAGGAATTTCCGGCAGCTGGCATGCTATCTGCGGAGAGCGCCTTAACTTGCGCCAATGTTTTCCCTGCAACTGGCCACCTGGGTGAAGGCGCTTTCAATTATAATACTGACAGTCGCCTGCAGCCCCTTGATAGCGCAACAAACTACGTTGCCGGTGGTCGACTTTGCTTGCCAGCATTGCCCGCCGGCAGATGCGCTCGTCCAACTGAGCCGCCAGAGCGGGATCAATATAGTTTTCAACGACCGTTTTTTCAACCGCTGTCCGCCTGTTACTATCGCGGCCAGGCAGGAAGCTTTGCAAACCGTCGTGGAACGCATCAGCGCCTGCGCCCGGGTCTCCTTCAAGGTCATTGATAATCAGATCATTTTTTTTCGCAAAACCCAAAAGTACGTCCTCAGCGGCTACGTGCAGGATGCCGAATCCGGCGAACGGCTCATCGGCGCTACGTTGAGGGCCCTGGATGGTAAAGAAGGTGGGGCAGCGAGTAACGAATTCGGGTTTTTCAGCGGCCGCTTCGAGGAAGACGAACTGCGTCTGCGCATTACTATGGTCGGTTACCAACCCCAAATCCTCCCGCTGACCATGGATGCCGACCGGATGTTAACGATCCGGCTCCGCGCCGATCTGACCCTGCCGGAGGTGATCATTACACCGGAACGGCCCGACAGCCTGTATCACCGCACGCTAGGCAGCCCCGGAAATTTCCAGCCCCATGATCTGCGCTCGACGCCTATGCCGGGGGGGGAAAAAGACCTGTTGCGCCAAACGGCCCTGCAAACCGGCGTGCAAACTGGCGTGGACGGTCTCGGCGGACTCCATGTACGCGGTGGGAATGCCGATCAAAACCTGATCCTGCTGGACGATGTACCCGTCTACAATCCCAGCCATGCCCTGGGTTTATTCTCCATTTTCAACCCCAACACCATCAGCAACGTGCGGCTGTGGAAAGGCGATTTTCCGGCCCGTTATGGCGGCCGTGCATCTTCCGTGCTGGACGTGCGCACCCGCGAAGGCAATTTGCGCCAGTTCCATGCCAATGGTTCGGTCGGCCTTTTTGCCGCTTCCTTAACGGCGGAAGGGCCCATCGTGCCGGAAAAAGTCTCCTTCCTGATCGGCGTACGCGGCACTTACTTCGATCCCTGGGTGAAGTTTTTTAGTAAAAAAGGCAATTTGCTCACCTTTTCGGGTCAGCAGGCCAATTACCAGTTCTATGACTTCAATGTCAAATTGAACTACGTGGTTTCCCCCAAAGACCGCCTGTACCTGAGTTATTACTATGGCGGCGATAAATTCGAAAACCCCTTCGAGCAAAAATCAGCGGGTCCGGAAGGTGCGCTGACGGAGGAATACAGGCTGCAATCGGACTGGGGTAACCAGATCGCTGCGCTGCGCTGGAACCATGTGCTGCGTAAAAACCTGTTCACCAACACGACCTTACGCTACAGCCGGTTTTTTTACGAAAGCCGCTTAGCTTTCGCTTCCACGCTGGTCACGCCTTCGGGTCGCCCGTTGATACTAGCCGATTACGCGCAGTTCTACCGCACCTATATCGGCGACTGGTCGGGTAAAACCGATTTTACCGCATTTGCTTCCGACCGCATGACGCTGCGCTGGGGAGCGTCTTTTACCCAGCATAATTTCCAGCCGGGCGCGCTGTCCGTCAACTTTTTGCAGCCCGGTCGTTCGCCCAATTCCATCGATTCCATTGCCAATGTACTGTTGAATAATCAACACCTGGCGGCCGGGGAAGCGGAGGCATATTTTGATGCGGAGTTCAAACCCATCCCGCACTGGCGGATCGACGCCGGCTTGAACGGCTCGGTGTTTCAGGCCGGCCGGGTTACTTACCATGCGCTTTTGCCGCGTTTTCGCCTGCAGCATGACGGAGAACGGGGCTGGAGCCAGTGGTTCGGTTATCACCGCACCACCCAGTACCTGCACCAGATCGGGTCTTTCAACGTCAGTCTGCCTTTCGAACTATGGGTGCCTTCTACCGGAAAAGTGCCTCCCGAGCAGGTGCTGCAGGTCTCGGCAGGCCTTGGGTGGCAGCGTCGCGGCTGGAACTGGCAGCTGGAAGGATACTACAAAAGCCTGGACCGCGTGCTGACTTTTCTATCAGCTACGGACGCCCTGTATACCGGCGGCGCGGAGGATGCCAGTGGCTGGGAAGACCGGATCGCCATCGGCCGGGGCAGCGCGCAGGGCCTGGAGTTACTGATCGAAAAGACGCTGGGAGGCACTACCGGTTCGGTGGCTTATACGCTGTCGAAAGCGACGCGGCAGTTTGAGGAGGTGAATTCCGGGCGGACTTTCCCTTTCCGCTTCGACCGGCGTCATGATCTGAAGGTGACCGTTCATCAGCGTATTTTTTCCTGGCTGGATGCCGATGTACTCTGGAGTTTCGCAACCGGCAACCCCATTACTTTAGCCGGCGTAAAATACGTACACCGCACCCCCGGCAGCGATTTGGAACGCGACGTATACGTATATACGGAAGTAAATGGCTACCGTTTGCCCAACTACCATAGACTGGATATGGCGCTCAATGCTCATTTTAAGCGTGGAAGGCTGGAACATGCAATCCAGCTCGGCGCCTACAACGTATATAATCGGGCGAATCCATTTTACCTGTACGTAAATGCCGGGAGTGGCGTAAAAGGTTCAGCAATTCAGTTTACCTTGTTGCCGGTTCTGCCCGTTTTTCGTTATGAAATAAAATGGTAATCCATGCGCCGGTTACTTATAATCATATCTCTGCTGCTGTTTGGTTTGCTGGCCCTGCAATGTGCCCGCGAAGTTATTATTGAATTGCCGGAAGAGCCCTCTAAAATCGTGGTGGTCGGTAAATTTACGACCAATGATACCTTCCGCGTGCGGGTCACCCTCACCCAGCCGGTTTACCAGCCGGGCGAACTCGAGGCGCCTGCTTCCGCCGTAGTAACCGTGGCTAAAGAAGGGGAATTATACGCTAAATTAAGCCGAAAGGTCACTTCCGCAGGTGTTTTCTGGCAAAGCCGAAAACTCGTGGAGCCGAATGTGGCCTACACCATCAACGTGCAACTCGGTGGTTATCCGCTCACTTCCGCTACCAGCGCCGTGCCTAAACACGTCGATATTGAGCCGGTAAACGTGGATTCTGACAACATCACTACCGAGAACCTGGCCGATGGCCGCCGGCAATTACGGGTGCCGATCGTGCTGCAACTGGCCGGCCCCCTGCCCGCCGACCCCTATTTTGCTTTTAACCTCACCAGCAATATCGACGTGGGTAACCAGGATCCGCCCGACTTTCAGATCGAAGACCGGCAGGGCTATTTTGCCGTGGCCGGCAGCACCTTGTCCCTGCTGCATAACATTACCGAAAATGTCGTGCTGATCAATGAAAAATACTGGAGCGATGACCGGCGTACGCTGCACCTGGACGCGCTCATTCCTTTCGATCCGGCCCTGGAAGAACATCCCGTCAGCCTGAACGTGGAATGGCGGACCCTCTCCCCGGAGTTTTACCGCTATCACTTGTCCGTTGCCCGGCAGGGTAGTAACCTGCCCCTGAGTGAACCGGATGCCGTTTTTAACAACGTACAGAATGGTTACGGTAACTTTTCCGGCTATTCGGCGACCAGGCAGGTCATTGAGCTGCCCAGGTAGTTTAGAGTGTGCTCGTCTTTGCCAAAACTAAAACCTGAACACACCCTGAGTTTTTCTACTTTTGCCGACCATTTACTCAACACATTTCGCACAAATAAATTAACCTGATCCAATGAGCAAAATTACTGTCGTTGGTGCTGGCAATGTAGGCGCTACCTGTGCCAACGTGCTCGCCCACGAAGACGTTTGTAACGAAGTCGTACTGATTGACATTCAAGGCAATATGGCCAAGGGGAAAGCCCTGGATACCTGGCAGCAGGCGCCCATCGACGGCTATTCCACGCGGGTGACCGGCGGTGACGACTACGCACTGACCGCCAATTCCGACATCGTCATCATTACGGCCGGTATTCCGCGTAAACCCGGCATGAGCCGCGACGACCTGATCTCGACCAATGCCAAAATCGTGGTGTCGGTTACGCAGAACATCCTGAAACACACGCCGAACCCGATCATTATCGTCGTTTCCAATCCGCTGGACGTAATGACCTACGCCTGCTGGAAAGCCTCCGGCCTGAGCGACAAACGGGTGATCGGCATGGCCGGCGTGCTGGATACTGCCCGCTACCGCGCTTTTCTGGCCGAAGCCCTCGACATCAGTCCGAAAGATATTTCCGCTATGCTGATGGGCGGCCACGGCGACACGATGGTGCCGCTGCCACGCTACACCACGGTGAGCGGTATTCCGGTCACGGAACTGATCGGCAGCGAGCAACTGACCGCAATTCTGGAGCGCACCAAAAGTGGTGGCGGCGAACTCGTCAACCTGATGGGTACTTCGGCCTGGTATGCACCCGGCGCGGCCGCTGCGCAAATGGCCATTTCTATTTTGAAAGACGAAAAACGCATTTTACCCTGCTGCGTACACCTGGAAGGTCAATATGGCCTGCATGATATATTTGTGGGCGCTCCGGTCAAACTGGGCCGCGAAGGCATTCTGGACATCATCGAATTGAAGCTTCAGGCCGACGAAATGGAACTTTTGCAGAAATCTGCTGTTGCGGTGCAGGAAGTCGTTGACGCCCTGAATGGAATGAATGTGTTGTAAAAACCATACTTATGGCCGAATTATCCAGTCTGCAGGCTCCTCCCATCTGGCAGGACATGGTTACCGTAAATAAAGGCGAATCATTGGCCAAAATGGCGGATGAGAAACCGGTTTTGCTGATCTTTTTGCGTTTTTTCGGTTGCTCCTTTTGTCGCGAAGCCATTGGCGATATTTCTAAACAACGTAAAAAACTGGAGGCCAATGGGCTGCGGATTGTTTTCGTGCACATGGCGCCCAATCCGGAAATGGCGGAGAAGTTCTTCAAGAAATACCGCCTGTATCCGATTGATCACATTGCCGATCCGGATAAGGTTTTTTACCAGGCTTTTGGTTTGACCCGCACGACGCCGACCCAACTGCTGAGCCTGATGAACTGGATCCGTGGTTTTCAGGCCGTGGTGCTGGAAGGCCATGGCGCGACCAATCCGACGGAAGATCTGGGCGATGGTTTTCAAATGCCGGGCGTGTTCGTTTTGCACCGGGGCCAGGTAAAAGCTTCGTATGTGCATAAGCATCCCTACGACCGGCCGGATTATGCGGAGATTTGCGCCATTTGAAGGAGATTTTTATTAGAATATTTGATGAGTCATTCCGGGTTCGGGGTGGCTCATGTTTTTTTGGCGTCCTGGCACGTACACGGCGTGACAGGATTGGAGAACGGATCAGGCGGATTGAACGGATTAAAACGGATTTTAAAATGGTTTTCAGGGCAGATATACGTATGGCTTTGGGTAAATGGCTGGTCTGGTTGCTGGCCTGGCCGGGCTGGGTGTGGGCGCAGACCGATAGTATTTTGCAGTTGCCAATGGCTACGGTGCGCGAAGTTCGTTTTGAACAAACCGGTTATACAGCCTGGCGGGCAGATTCCCTGCCGGTAGCGGCGGCCCTTTCGCTGGCGGATCGCTTACTCTGGGAAAATACGCTGAGCGTTCGTGCCAACGCGCCGGGTACGCTGGCCACGGTGTCGGCGCGGGGAGCGGGACCGTCGCGGACCCCCGTTTTCTGGAACGGCCTGAATTTGCAAAGCCCCATGCATGGCGTGGTCGATGCCGCCTTGCTGCCCCTCTGGCCCGGCGACCGGCTGGAAGTGCGTTACGGCGGACAATCGGCCGTGCAGAGCAGTGGCGCCATTGGCGGGGCCGTGCTGGTGGAGCCGGGTATGTCCCAGACACTGGGCTGGTCGAGGCAACTGGGGGCGGAAGCGGGTAGTTTCGGCGCCCGTCAGTTGCAGGCGGGCGTGGCTTACGGGCGTTCCCGCTGGTCTTCGCAGTTGCGTGCCCTGGGGCAGCGCGCCGACAATGACTTTCCTTTTAAAAACACGGCGCAAATCGGGCAGCCGCAGGTCCGGCAGGTCAATAATCGGCTGGAACGCTGGGATGTGCAGCAGTTTAACCGGCTGTTGATCAATGATAAAAACGTGCTGCGAACCGCCTTCTGGCAGCAGCGGGCTTTCCGGGAAATACCGCCGGCGATGACCGAAGTGGCCGCCGAAACCTGGCAGCGCGATGCCGCGACCCGCGCTGTGGCCACCTGGGAACATCGGCCTGCGGTCAGAGCGCTCTGGCAAACGCGGGCCGCCTGGCTGGATGAAGCCATTTACTTCCGCCAGTTCAGCACTACGGATTCGAGCCGCTCCCGTACCGCTTTGCTGAGCAGTGAATACAGCAGCCGATGGGGCGAAAAGCTGACCTGGAAGACCGGCGCCACGGCGCTCCGGCAATGGGCGCGGGCGGATGGCTATACCGATAGTACCCGCTGGTATAACCAAACCCGGCTGGCGGCCTTCGGCATGGCTGAAAAAACCTGGTCGGGCGGCCGGGTGAGCCTATTACTGCGTCAGGAATGGGCCGAACGGCAGGCGGCGCCTTTCACCTGGTCGCTGGGCGGGGAATGGACCCTGGGGCTAGCCGGTAAACTCCGGGGACATGTGAGCCGCAATTTCAACCTGCCGACCTTCAACGATCGCTTCTGGCGGGCCTTGGGTCAGCCGGCGCTGCGGCCCGAAAAAGGCTATAGCGCCGATGCCGGCTGGGTCCTAGAGCGCAAAAACGGACAGCTGGAACTCGGCGGTTTTCACCTGCTGATCGACGACTGGATCCTGTGGCAACCCGGCAGCGACGGCCAGTTCCGGCCGGGAAACCTGCGGAAAGTGTGGTCGCGGGGCCTGGAAGTGGCCGGGCACTTGCGCGGCGCACGCGGGCGCTGGCAGTGGAAGGCAGGCGCGCGGGGACAATTATCAGCCACCACCAACTTGGAAGTGTACGGCGGCCTGCAGTCGGTGCAGGGCAAACAACTGAGCTACACGCCGCGACAGTCTGGCAGTTTGTCTCTGCTGCTGCAGCGGGGCGCCTTTTCGGGCGGCTATTTACACCAGGTTACCGGCTCGCGTTTTGCGACGACTGATAACCTGGTCGTCCTGCCGGCTTTTCAAACCGGGCAGTTTTTCCTGCATCAGCGGATTGTGCTCCACCGCCGGATGAAGCTCAGTTTGGATCTGCGCATTGAGAATATCTGGAACACGCCATATCGAATACTGGCGTACAGGCCGATGCCGGGGCGGAGTGGAAGGGTAGGGGTGGGGCTGAGCTGGTGAGGGGGTTGGAGGGTGTCTTTCCAACGTTCCCTGTCCCGTCCTGAAATAACTTTACAGGTTAAGAGATAATCCTTGAATGGCTTTACAGGATGAGAACAAATCCTGCGGCGGCTTTACAAAAGTAAAACCAAACCATCTGGGTAGGTCGATTATGTTGAATACCGGGTTTG
>JANPIN010000063.1:0-47752 GCA_031425035.1 Saprospirales bacterium
TTATTAAAAACCATGGTGCCCCTTTTTAATTTGTGGGAAGGGGGTGCAAAATTTTGTGGGGGGGGTCGTTTTTTTTGCGGTCCGACCGCTAGCGGGTGCCCGTTTCCATTGAACACGTAGTGGTCCTCCTCGTCGGACGGCAAAAAAGCCGTCCGACGAGGAGCTGCGGTCGGACAGCTTTTTTTGCCGTCCGACCGCTAGTGGGTGGTTGTTTTCCGGGTGGATGGGATTGCGTATACTCGTCGGACGGCAAAAAAGCCGTCGGACGAGATGTGATTTCAATGATCGCAATGTCGGTTTTGTGGGTAATGATTGGCCTCTACATCATTATATTCAACGCAAAGTGGTTTTGAATAAAGTCGGATTTCAAGTACCTGACAATCAAACCAACAAACCCTCAAACCCTACCCATCCGCCGCACTTTCACCGTGGCCAGCACGATCAGGCTGATCACGAAAAACACGGCCAGCGACAGAACGCTGTTGCGCATGCCGCCGGTCAAAGCATCCACCACGCCGAAGAGGAAGGTGCCGGCGACTGTGCTAACCTTGTCCATCACGTCGTAAAAGCTGAAATAGGACGCCGTATCGGGGGTGTTTTCCGGCAGGAGCTTGGCGTAGGTTGCCCGCGACAGCGACTGTATGCCGCCCATCACCAGTCCCACGCCCACGGCCAGCGCGTAGAAATCAGCGCCCGTCTGCACGAAATACCCGACAATACAGATGACGGTCCAGATGCAGAGCATGACCATAATGGAAAATTTATTGCCTTTACGCTGCGATAAACGCGAGGATAACCAGGCGCCGCCAATGGCCACGATCTGCAAAATTAAGATCAGCACGATCAAGCCCGAAGAAGTGAAGTGCAGTTCTTTTTCGGCAAATGTGGCGGCCAGGAATAGCACAGTTTGAACCCCGGCATTATAACAGAAAAAAGCGCCCAGAAAGGCCAGCGTGTTGCGGTCATGCTTCAGGGTTCGCCAGACTTTCGCCAGTTCCTGATAACCCTTGGAGACCAGGTTTTCCTGCGAAACCGGCGCTACATCATCCGGCAGCCGGCGCAGGGGAATTTGTGAAAAACCGATCCACCACAGCCCGACCATCACGAAAGCCGTCGGTACGGCACGTAGTCCATCCGGGAAACCGAACCAGTCATAGTGCATAATGACCACCAGATTGATCAGCAGTAAAATGACGCTGCCAATAAATCCGAAGCTGAAACCGCGCGCACTCACGGCGTCGTATCGGTCCTCCGTGGCGATCAGCGGCAGGTAGGAATTATAGAAAACAATGCCGCCGGCAAAGCCGATGGTGGCGAGAATAAAACCCAGCACGCCCACCCATAACGTATTCATGCCCGTAAAAAACAGCAGCGAAATGCAGGCTAAAGCGCCCAGCATCGTAAAAAACCGCATGAATTTCTTCTTATGTCCGCCGTAGTCGGCAATGCCGGACAGCAGCGGCGACAGGATGGCGATCACCAAATACGCCAGCGAAATGCTCCAGGCATACAGGGTGCTGTCCGACATCCGGTACCCCAGAATGCTCACCGTATCATTGGTCATTTCGAGAAAATAACCGGGGAAAATGGCCACCGTAATGACCAGGGCGTAGGCGCTGTTGGCCCAGTCAAAAAACGCCCAGGCATTGATGGTGCGGCGATTGTTTTTCTCGGTAACTACGGGTAAAGCTGCGGACATGACTTTAACTATGAACTATGAACTATGAACTATGAACTATTTTAATCCTAGCCCGCCGTCTGCAGCACCTGGGCGTTTAAACGCACTTTCAACAGCTTGGCCAGGCGTTCCAGGGCCGCCTTCCACTCTTCATTGACGAACACCCACTGCCCCTTGCGATAGCCTTTGGTCAGCAGATAAAATACGTTTTGGCTGCGCCAGATCATCGGCTTGATGCCCATTTCGTCCACAATTTCCAGAATACCGTTCAAACGCTGCACGCGCGGCGCCGAAGAGGTATCGAGGTCTATTTTTTCAATTTCCCGGTAGGTCCACTCGCCGATGGCATGGCGCAGCACCTCGGGTTCGCTGATCTTAATATGCCAGTTTTTCATGTCGCCGGCAATGCGGCGCAGGTTGCGGGCTTCTCCTACGTGGGTGTTTTCAAAAAACTCCAGCAGATCGGCGTTGAGCACATAGGTGGCAATATTACGCCAGCTTTCCGGCAGGGTCATTCCAACCTCCTGCAAACCGTTCATTAACTGGTAGTTATCGTTGAATACATTGCGAAAGGTAGATTCCGCCGTGGCCAGTCCCGACTCCGTAATGGCTTTAATGATCTCGATCTTTTCGTCGGCGAACAGACTGGCCAGCGTGAATTTTTCCGGTCCGAAGTACTCCTGTAAAATGCCGATCGCTTCGCCTAGATTGGCCGAGCTGAACGCTTTCGACGTGCGCAGGTACATGGCATCGAAGGTGGCGCGGTTCATTTTTCCGCTGATATTGCCGATAATATGCTGCTGACCGAGGTAGAGCACGGCAAAGCAAAAAGTCTTTTCCGCATGGGTCAGCCGCGACCGGATGCAAATGCGCCCGGCGGCAAACTGCGGTGTGCCGGCTTCTATTTTTTCAAAAAACTCGACCGTGGCCGTGTAGTTGAACAGGTCCAGGCCCTCCGGATTATCCTCAAATAAAGAGGCTACCGCAAAGTGCATGGCCACCCGCTCCAGGTTGACGCTGGTGGGCACCACATTCTGTTTATAACTCGCCGCCCCGTCGGGAAACACGTTGCTGGGCGCGGCGGCCAGGCGGCGGGTGAACTCCGCGTGCAGGTCGATGGCGGCCACATCCTGGGCGTATTCCATGGCCCGGCGGGCGTACTGCAGGATCTGGTTGGTCTCGATGCCCGATATTTCATCGAAGAACCAGCCGCAGCTCGTGAACATCAGCACCGTATGGCGCTGCATTTCGAGCAGGCGCAGCGTGATCACTTCCTCCATCGGACTGAGGACGCGGCGGGCATGTTTAGTCAAAAACGTGCGGATACTCTCATCGCTGCGGCGCAGCATCACCTGAATATAGTCGTTGCGGGCGGCCCAGGGGTCGCGCAGGTAGCGCGCACCTTCCCGCTCGAACATCGGCGCCAGTTCATCGCGCAGCCAGTTGAGCGTATCGCGCAGGGGTTTGCGCCAGCGCTGGTGCCAGCCCGCGTGACCGCCGGAACTACAGCCGCAGTCGGCCCGCCAGCGTTCGACGCCATGCACGCAGCTCCAGGAGGATTTCTCGTGAATTTGCACCTCGTATTTCGGCGGATGCAGTTCCAGGAACTGGCCGTAGTTGGTGAGGGTCGCCCAGTTATTGTCTTCGATCTGGTTCAGGCAATCGGCCAGCGCCATTTCGCCGTAGCGGTGGTGGTGGCCGTAGCTCTCGCCATCCGTGGCAATGTGGGCTATTTGCGGTTCGTCGCTGTCGTCGAGCAGGCCGGAAATGCGGCGGGCGAAGTTCTTGCCGCTGTTCAGCAGTCCGTTGAAAGCCACTTCCTGGGCCACGCCGCCGTGGTAGAAATACAGGGCGATCCGCCGGCCGCTGGGCAGCAGGCACCAGTAGGGCTGGCGCGTATCGATGCTCTCCGCATTCACTTCCCGCCAGGCGGCAGGGGCGGGCGGGGTTTTGCCGGCGACGGTCGGTTCGGCCAGCTTGCGCACGGCTTTGGCCTGCCGCGGGGCCAGGATCGTGAACTGAATGCCATGGGAGGCCAGCACTTCCAGCGTTTCGGTATCCACGGCGGACTCGGCCAGCCACATGCCTTCCGGGTAGCGCCCGAAACGATGTTCGAAGTCGCGAATCCCCCAGTACACCCGCGTCACCTTGTCGCGGTAGTTGCAGAGCGGCAGGATGAGGTGGCTATGCACCTGGGCCAGCGCCGAACCGTGACTGCCATAGCGTTCGCGGCTGCGGCGGTCGGCTTTTATCAGCAGATCATAAGCTTCCGGGTCGTTTTCGGCCATCCAGGTGAGCAGGGTCGGACCGAAATTGAAAGAAATGCGGTTGTAGTTGTTGCGTATTTTCGTGATCCAGCCCTGATCGTCGAGGATACGGGCGGCGGCGTTCGGTGCGTAACACTCGAAGTTGATGCGTTCGTTCCAGTCGTGGAAAGGCCGGGACGATTCTTGCTGTTCGACGGTTTCCAGCCAGGCGTTCTCGCGCGGCGGCTGGTAGAAGTGACCATGGATGCAGACGTATTTGTTGGGACGAGACATGGTGCGAAGGTAGTAATGGGATTATGAAAAATGGAATGGCGCTTACTCCGAAAGGGTTCGACGTAAATAACCCGGGATTTTTGTCTTCGCCGAATGCACTTCCGGAGGTTGTAGGTATAAAGCGGTACGTGATAAATTGTCTCTTCCTGAAATCACATTACAGTACTTGGTTAGTGGAAAGTGTTTTCAAGACGAGACACAGTTATTTGAACACACTCTCCCTGACGGATGTTGCAAGCACCATTAATCCCCCCATCAGCAGCAACCATAAAAAAACACCTCTCTAATGCAACACCACTTCACCTTAACCCTCTTACTGGTAATCGGCCTTTTCACTACAACCGCCGCACAACAGTATACCTGGGATAAATTAAATACGGAACCCTATCGGGGGAAACAAGACGACATTTTTTTCATCGATGCGCAGAAAGGCTGGTATGTGAATGGTTTTGGAAAAATATACCACACGGGAAATGGCGGGGACACCTGGACGATGCAACTGGAAAAGAAAGGCACCTTTTTCCGATGTATCGCTTTTTTGGATAGCCTGACCGGTTTTGCGGGTACCGTAGGCACTGACTACTTCCCAAACGTGACCGATAGCCTACCGCTGTATAAGACAGTGGACGGGGGTAAAAACTGGGCGGCCGTGGCTTATACCGGAAAATATGTAAAAGGCTTATGTGCGATCGATATAGTCAAAGAGGAATTTATTAATCACGGCGAAATAGGCTATAAATATCACGTGTATGCGGTAGGTCGGGTTGGGAGTCCGGCAAATTTTATGGTCAGCCACGATAGTGGAAATTCATTTACCAGCATGGATATGAGCAAATATTGCAGCGCCCTGTACGACATAAAAATGTTTGATAAACGGGAAGGTTTTGCCTGTGCTTCCATTGGCGAGGACCTGGATAAAAGTCATGCCTGTATTTTACATACGACCAACGGCGGTGAAACCTGGAAAAGCGTATATACATCGAAGCGGCCCTATGAAACTTCGTGGAAACTATTTTTCCCATCCAGGCAAGTGGGCTATGCGACCATTCAGAGTTATAATCCGGATACGACGGTTGTGGAGCAACATTACATTAAATCCAGAAATGGAGGTAAAAAATGGAAAGAAGGCGTATTATGTAACGACTATAAAGCCCGTTCCTTTGGGCTTGGGTTTATCGATGAACAGCATGGATTTATTGGCACCATGAACAGCGGTTATCAGACCACGGATGGCGGTAAATCATGGCAACAAATCGACCTGGGCAAGGCGTGTAATAAAATAAGAATTATGAAACAGCCGAATGGTCAGGTTTGGGGGTATGCCATAGGCGTGAACGTTTACAAACTCCGGCAGAAACCGTGACGGGAGAACGGGGGAATCAAAATTGAATGCCAATCCAATAAACCCTGTTCGTACCAAATTCTATTTTACCCACCCATGCGCCTTTTCGCACTCATCGGTTACCCGCTCAGCCACTCCTTCTCCCAGCGTTTTTTCACCGAAAAATTCGCCAAAGAACAGATCGATGATGCCCGCTTCGAGCTCTTCCCCCTGACGCACCTCCACGAACTCCCCCAACTCCTGGCGGACAACCCCGATCTCTGCGGCCTGAGCGTCACCATTCCCTATAAGGAAGCGGTGCTGCCCTACTTACACGACCTGGACGACACTGCCCGGGCCATCGGCGCCGTGAACTGTATCCGCATCCAAAACGGGCGGCTCACCGGCTACAATACCGACGTGTACGGCTTCGAAAACTCGTTGCGCCGGACCGGGTTTTTGCAGGCGGCTGACGAACCGGTGATGGGCTTCATTCTGGGTACCGGGGGAGCGGCCAAAGCGGTGGCGTATGTGTTTCGGACCATGGCGATCCCGTACCGCTTCGTTTCCCGCCAACCGACAGCAGATGAACAGATTACGTATGCGGAAATGGGGGAGGTGCTGGACCATGGCCGCGCGGTCATCGTCAATGCTACGCCGCTGGGGACTTTCCCCAAAGTGGACGCCCTGCCGCCCGTGCCAATAGATCGGCTGGGGGCCCAACATTTGATCTTCGATCTCGTTTACAATCCGCCTGAAACGCTACTTTTGCGCCAGGCCCGGGCACGGGGCTGTACGGTGCAGAATGGATTGGAGATGTTGCACCTGCAAGCCGAAAAAGCCTGGGCTATCTGGAATGCAGCGGTATGAACAATCGAAGACCGCTAAAGACCAGGCCTAACCGACCACACGAGACATGCAAGTT
Organism: Saprospirales bacterium; assembly: GCA_031425035.1. Taxonomy (GTDB): domain Bacteria; phylum Bacteroidota; class Bacteroidia; order Chitinophagales; family Saprospiraceae; genus M3007. The sequence goes on from JANPIN010000063.1 coordinate 6,465, forward strand.
GACTTTTCCAATACAGAAATTGCTTTTTCCCACCTCGACGACCGTCATTTAAAGAAAACCGCCTGGCTGTTCGACATGATGAACCGCCCCTGGCTGGTAAAATACGGCTCGAAACTCGGTCTGTGGGCCGTGGAAAACCGCCTCCCCTTCGCGGAAAAAGTGGTCAAACAAACCATCTTCGATCAGTTCTGCGGCGGGACTACCCTGCTGGACTGCCAGGATAATATCGACCTGCTGGCAGCGAATAACACGCTGACCATTCTCGACTACGGTGCGGAAGCCAAGGAGACGGAAAAGGATTTCAACTACACGATGAATGAAAACCTCCGCGCCATCGAGTACGCTTCGCGCTCCAAACACATTCCGGTAGTGAGTACCAAGGTGACGGGACTGGCGCGTTTCGGGCTGCTGGAAAATATTCAGGCCGACCGCACGCTGACCCGCGAGGAGCTGGGTGAATACCGCAACGTACTGAAACGCATCGACGCCATCTGTTACCATGCTTCCCAAAAAGGGGTGTCGGTCTTTATCGATGCCGAGGAAAGCTGGATCCAGAACACCATCGATCACCTGGTGTGGCTGATGATGAAACGCTATAATAAGGAACGCGTGGTGGTGTATAACACCTTCCAGATGTACCGCACCGACCGCCTGCAGTTCCTGATCGAGAGTTTCGACCGGGCCCGGAAAGATAATTTCCTGCTGGGCGCTAAACTCGTGCGCGGCGCCTATATGGAAAAAGAGCGCAACCGGGCGCAGGCGCTCGGGCTGCCCGATCCGATCAACCCTGATAAAGCCGCTACCGACGATCATTACAACACGGGCATACGGTTCTGCCTCGACAACCTCGATCACCTGGCCATGTGTAATGCCAGCCACAATGCCCAAAGCGCGCTGCTGCAGGTGGAGCTGATGGATAAAAAAGGCATTGCGCATGATCACCCGAACACGCTGTTTAGCCAACTGCTGGGCATGAGCGATAACCTGACCTTCAACCTCGCCGCCGCCGGATTCCGGGTTGGCAAATACATGCCCTACGGACAGGTGGAAGACGTGATCCCCTACCTCATTCGCCGCGCCCAGGAAAACACCTCTGTCACCGGTGACGCCGGCCGCGAACTGCAGTTGATCCGCCAGGAAGTCGCCCGCCGAGGGGTTTAAACCAACCCCTTTCAAACCAACCAAACCATGAAACCATCAAACCCACCTTCTCCATGACAACTTTCCAGCACTGCTCCTTCATCGTCCCGAATCTGGATGGCGCCATCGAATTTTTCAGCGCTTACTTTGAATTTCAACTGCTTTTCAGGGGCGAACCTTTGGAATCGGATAATGACGACCGCCTGAACCGCATTTACGGCGTGCCGGAACGTGCAACGGGCCGCTCTGCTGTTTTGCAAAACGGCCCGCTGAAACTGGAGCTGATGGAATGGAAAACTTATGGAGAAGCCATGAATCCTTTGCGCGAAAGTACGATTCCCGGCTGCGCGCTGGCTTTTGAAGTCGACGATCTCGATTATACGATCGGGCAACTCAGCGGGGTGCGCGGCCTGCGTTTTATGGAAACCAGTCCAGATGGGTTTGTGTATTGTCAAACGCCGTACGGGTTGCAGGTGCGTTTGTCTGGAAGGACGGTGCGGGTGTAAGGTCTACTATAAACTTGCCATTACCCCGGCGTGAAAGCCCACGGTATTGATGCGGGCGGGTTTCGGTCCGATGCCCTGGCCGGCCACATTGAACTGGCAGGTCGGTTCCACGAAGGCGACCAGACGTTTGCCCAGCGGATGTTCGACGCGCAGTCCTAAGTCGGCGGTTACGTAGGCATTGTCGCCGAAGGAACCGCCTTCCAGCAGGCCCTGGCCATCCTGCAGCAGCGTCGGCTGGCTGGTGGTCGGCGTACCGATGGGCTGCGTTCCGGGATAATATGTTTTCTGATAGCGGTAGTTCTTTTCAATGGCCACATTTGCCGTCATACCGGCGGTGGCATGCACCTGCGTTTTTCCGAAATGAGCCATCCGGCGCGTCACTTTGACCGGCACGGAAGCCAGCACGCCATCCACCTGGTCGGCATAAGAACCGTAGTAGCCCTGGTTCAGGCTACCGGCGTAAATTTCCACCTGTTTCTGCGGCGTGAAGGTTTTCTGACTGAAAGCAATGCCGGCTTCAACGCCCCATTTTCCGGGCCGGAAACCAACGGCCAATCCACCGCTATAACCGGGTGTCCGGCGCGTTTCATTACCAATACGCACGTAATTTTGGTCCAGCGAAGCATAGGTGGCGACGTAAAAATGGCTGGCTATGGGCACTTTCGGCGTCACTTCTTTCACGGGGTTCAGTAAATCTTCCAGGGATAACACCATGTAATCAGCCGTCGAAAGCGGGCCGAAGGGCAGCATGATCGAACGGGTTTCCGGGTTGTTTTGGACCAGGGCAAGTTCCGCTGCCGCATTTTGCTGGTCCGTCGTGTTTTCGGAAGCGATGACGTTATTTTCTCCGCTATAATCACGCGTACGCAGGGCGGGATCCAGGGGAACAAAAAATCCGGAACCTGAATTTTCGAGACCGGCGTTATTGGTGGCCTGGCCTTTGTTCATCCGCGCTTTTCCGGCAATAGGACCCTGAATGGCCGGTTGGGCGGGTGTGGAGTGGGGACGGGACTGGAATCCAAAGAAACCGTAGGCATTCGCCAGTAGTAAAAGCAGTAAGAGGATGGCGGCTTCGGCCGTTTTTCCGATGACGATCCGCCGGCGCAACTGTTCGATGCGCGTCAACTGACCGGCCAGCATTTCCCAGTGGGCGGGCTGGTAAGCCGTTTCCAACTGTTCCAGCGAACGACGCACAGCCTGATCCACCGCATCCTCGGCCGGAGCAGCCGGAGCCGGGAAGCGCTGTTCGAAAGCCGCCCAGGCGGACGGTTCGAGCGGAACCTCCAGGTTCTCGAGGGTGGACTTCAATTGAGCGTCAAAATTCTTATTATCCATGACTTTAGTTCGGTCGTTATTGGTCGGTCGGGAAGGAGATCAGGTGAATATCAGCGGTCTTGGGCAAATTCCATTTTCTTGGTCACAAAGTATTCCTGGAGTTTGGTGCGGGCTTTCACGAGGTTGCTGCGGCTGGTACTTTCGGTAATTTGGAGGGCGTCACCGATCTCTTTATGCGAATAACCTTCGACGACATAGAGGTTGAAAACGGCCCGGTAAGCCGGGGAGAGCTGCTGCACGGCATCCAGAATTTCCCGTTCGGTGAGTCCGCTCAGCACGTCGGGTTCATCATTGGTAAACTGATTGGCTTCCGTAATATCTTCCGTGCGGCGGCGGACGTTTCGGCGATAGTAGTCGATACAGGTATTGACCATAATCGTCCGAATCCAGGCGGGTAAAGAAGTACCGGGTTTGTAGCGGCTGGCATTTTGAAAGATCTTGATAAATCCTTCATGCAACAGATCGACGGCTTCATCCCGCGAGCCGGCGTAACGCAGGCAGACGCCCATCATCTTGCCGTAGTACTCTTCGTACAACAGCTGCTGTGCCCAGCGTTCCTGGCGGAGAAGGGCGGCTACCAAGTCCTTTTCGGTGCGTTCCAAATTGAGTGCGAAATCCATGTGTTGATTTCCGTTGGAAAGTTAATGAATCGTTTCGGTTCGGCCAAACGCCCGCACGCTGAATCGATCTGCTGACTGAAACGGCGGGCTGTTTCCAAACGCTGCCAGCATGGGCGCAATTCGGGTGTATTAGGTTGGCTGGAACCGTAGAATTTAAATGTTTGCCGCAGAATCTGCTTCGCCTGGCAGCTCCGGTCAGCCGGGTGTAAAAACTTTTTGTGTTTATAAATATTTTTTCGATTATTTTTGGAAAGCTATTTGATTGATTTATAGAGCATTCGGAGGTTTTGAAAACGCCTTTTTCGGCTAAATTCAGGTCATTTGCAGCACCGGCTGGTTACGGACGCTATTTTATTAGAAACTATTTGTTTTATATTTGTGCAGCAAGAAACAAACACTCTTTCTTTTATCACCTTCCATTCCGCCCAAACATGAGCCTGTCTAAGCAACAATCGGAAACGGAAACTTTTTTCTCCCAGCAGAGATCTCGTTCTACTTCCAAAGCCGCGCGTAAGCCGGCGAAAAGCATGGTGCCCGGTAAATTCATCCCCAATCCGGTGGATGGCGCGCCAACCCGGGTGCTGCTGCACCAATTATTTCTCCGTATCCGGCGGTCCTGGCTGGGCCTGCGCTGGCAGCTCAATAAAGTTACGATGGGCGTATTCCGCCGGCAGGCACTGCTGAAAATTTCGGTGCTGCTGGTCATGGGTTACCTGGTGATCAACTCCGGCAATGAAGATCCGGGGCGTTTATCGCGTTCTATTTTCGGCGGCGGCAAAGCGCTGGAAACCACGCTGGAAGTCAGTACTACCCCACCGGATAAAAAGAGCCGGCGCACGGGTGGCAATGAAGCGGCTCCGGTCAGTTCCCGGCAGCTGACCGAGCGAATGACGCTGGACTATATCGAGCGCTATCATAAAATTGCCAGCACCGAAATGGATAAATACGGGGTGCCGGCCAGTATCTGCCTCGCGCAGGGCCTGATCGAAAGCCGGGCGGGCGACAGCAAACTGGCCCGGGAAAACAATAACCACTTCGGGATCAAATGTTTTTCGCGCCACTGTCCCAAGGGGCACTGCACGAATTACACCGACGATACACACAAGGATTTTTTCCGAAAATATCAGAATCCCTGGGAATGCTGGCGGGCCCACAGTCAGATGCTGTCATCGGGCCGTTATGCCCGGCTGAAGAAGTATGGTCGCGACTACCGCCAATGGGCGCTGGGTTTGAAAAAACTGGGTTACGCGACCGACCGTACCTATGCGGAAAAACTGATCGATATTATCGAACGCTATAATTTGCAGCAGTATGACCACACGACTACGATGTCCGGTATTTGGCAGTAAATGCGTTTAACCCTGTACGTACACGATGAATTTTTCATCGAAGAATTCTTCTTTGAAAATACTCCGCAACGGGAAGACTTCACTGTATTCCGTGCCGCGGCCGGGCAGATCGGCAATTTCTTTGGTGAGATTACCGCCTTTCAACGCGATCAGGCCATTTGGATAGGCGTGTATATGTTTCTTTTTGAGCAGGTGCTGACTCCATTGCAGCAGTTGGGTGAGCGGCGCTACGCCGCGGGTCAGCACGAAATCGAAACTGGCCAGCGGGCGAAGTTCTTCAGCCCGGGCATGCCGGCCATCTACGTTTTTTAAACCCAGAGCTTGTGCAATCTCCTGCACCACCTTGATCTTTTTACCAATACTATCGGCCAGCACGAACTGCACTTCGGGGAATAAAATGGCCAGGGGAATGCCCGGGAAACCGCCACCGGTGCCCAGGTCGAGCAGTTTGGCGCCGGGTTTGAAATCAAATTCTTTGGCAATCGCCAGGGAATGCAGAATGTGCCGTTCCTCCAGATTTTCGATATCCTGGCGGGAAATGACGTTTATTTTAGCGTTCCATTCGGTGTACAGGGCGGGTAACTCGGCCAGCAGACGCCGTTGTTCGGCATCGAGGTCCGGAAAATAACTTTCAATCAGGTGCATTAGCGGGATAATTTGTCGAACATGCGTTGGGCCTGCTGGCGGCGGGAACTGTCCTGGGTGTTGCCTATGGCCCGTTCCAGAGCGCGGGCAGCCAGGTCTTTGGTCGTCGGGTCTTTTTCGGCCATTTTTACGAAGGCCATTGCCTGATACCAGTAAATGTCTTCGCCAAAATGTTCAAGGTCTTCAATTTTAGCAAAACTGGCCAGGGTATAATTCGGCTGATCTAATTGCAAGCCAATGAGTCCTAAATAAAACAGCACATCCGAGCGGCAGGGCGATTGTTCGTCTTCCAGCAAACTTTCCAGTTCAGCAGCGGCTTCTCCATACATTTTCTGCTGGTAAAAACGGTCCGCTGTTTCAAACTGTGGTTCGCAGTCGGACGAGTGGACCATAGTGGAATCGTCCATGGCCAGGTTGGCGTAACGTGCTTTCATATCGGCCATGAGGCTTTCCGGCGGGGCAAAATTATCCTTGTACACCAGCGTGACCGGCGGTCGGGTATACCAGGAATACAAGGCGTAAATCGCGATAATAGCCAGGAGCGAACCGATAATGACCCAGTTCCGGCGGGTTTGATCACGTTGCCGGTTTTCGACGCGCTGGGTAGTGACGGTCTTGGCGGCCTGCTGGATTTTTTGCCAGCGGTCGAAACCCTTTTCGTCCATGATGGCCGTTGTTGCCCAGAGCGGCAGCCCGTTTTGCTGTGCGCCCTCTGCTGCCGAATGTCCGAGCAGTTCCAGGTAGCGGTTTTTGCAGTCACTAAATTTTTCTGAATTTACCTGCCCGGTGTCGATACCCGGCTCCCGGTAATAGTCCCAGCTCAGTTCAGCACGCAGGGTAGACTGGCATTCCGCACCCAGGCGGGCGTATTTGCTCCAGGCGACAAAGTAGCGGCGGGTAGTCCGTAGCTGATCGGAGTTCGGAATACCCCAATCGGCATCTGAAAATCCGGGTTGATCATTTTCCGGCGTTAGGCCACGTTCCGTACGCCAGTCGGCATGCTGGGCTAGCGCCAGCACTTTTAGTTGGGATATGAACGACACGTCTGCCGGCAGTTCCGTTTGCCGGGTGGCCGTTGCCATTTCCAGCATGGCGACCTGTAGCATCAGTTCGCCGTCGGCCTGCGTGCCGCCCATGGTGTGGATCGCCGCGAGCGTTGGTTCCCGGGCAGCGGCAAAAATGGCTTCCATAACCTGCTGGTCATTATTTCGCAGGCCTTCCAAATAGGATTGATTGGGCAAATGCAAATTCATAGTCATAAATTTTGGTCTACCGGCGCCGTAAAGGTCGGAAAGCAGCGCCCGATACAGGGTAATGGCAAGCGGGAATTTTTTGGTTTTATTACTGGAGGGAAATATGCTAAATAATCGGGCCCGCGCCAGGCTGGCATATTGGAATGGAAACCTGATTGACTACAGATAGTTGTAGCCGTAAAAATTTATTTTTTCAATGAAAACCGGAAAAGTGGCCCTGCCGGGCAGGATAGAAGACAAAAAAAGAGCCAGGACATTGCTGCCCCGGCTCCATGAAAACACCTAAAACCCTATTAACTAATCTTATGAATCGCAAGAAGTTGAGTTTGCCGATTATTAAGCAACCTCGATGGTTTTTGGAACTGGCTTCACTTCGGCTATTTTCTCCAGCGTGATCTTCAAAACACCATTTTCATAAACGGCTTGCACGCTGTCCTGGTTCACCGTTTTTGGAAGTTTGAACATCCGTTGAAAGGAACTCACCTGGAATTCGCGGCGGTTATATTTCTTCTCCGTTTGTTCCGTGGTGGATTCGCGTTTACCTTCCACAATGAGTTGTTCGTTTTCTACGCGCAGGCTGAATTCGGATTTTTCAAAACCCGGAGCGACCAGCTCAAGCAGAAATGCCTGGTCATTCTCGCTCACGTTCACCGATGGCTGGAAATTCGCATGGCCGTCGTGGCCCACGAAATCAGCCAGGTTACGGTCGAAAATAGAGTTAATGAGGCCGAATGGGTAAACCTTAGTCGTCGGCAATGGCTGAAATTTTACGAGTGGCATAACGTGTTATATTTTATGGTTTAAAACAAACTTGTGCTGCTCACTCTAATCAATCTACGTACCAGCGCCATTGTTCGGATTTTTTGACAGCCAGAAGTTTTGCATTAGTGACAAAATGACATAAATAAATTTATTGGATGCCAAAATGTCATATAGGGGATAATTAAGCTAGCAATAGGCAGGTTTGCTGGCTGGTAAAACGCAAGGAGTTTTTCATAATATAATATCATATACAGGTTCCTGCTACCAGTTGTACTGTTCGGCATCAACCGGCAGATTGGAGGTTTTCGCGCAGATTTCACGCAGATTAAATAAATGGAATACAGTAACCAGGCATTCAACTTCCGTTGAATACCGTTCCATTCACCCAGCCTAATTTAATGGAAATACTGCCTCTAACAAGATCACACGAAATACGCCCTCCTGACTCCTGCCCCCTAACCCCTGACTCCTAATCTTTCCCTTCCCCGACGAAGTAATCTTCCTTATTTTTGAACAGCAGATTAAAGCTGGTCATACTGCCGTAGCAGCGGGTGATATACTGTTGGAGGTTGACTTTGTCCTCGTCGTCCAGCTTTTTATGGGCATTGATCGCTTGCTCGAGTACACGCAGGCGGTCGCGCATCATGACTATTTTGTGGAAAAACGTTTCGATGGGCACTTCTTTTTTAGAAGTAGCCGTATCGCCGGGCTGCATGATGAGCGTGCCTTTATTCCAGCGGTCGCCGAGGGGTACTTTTTCCAGGCTCACCCCGGCCCAGGAGCGCAAAATGCGCACGAGCGACTCTTCCGCTTCGGTAAAGGACACCGCTTCTTCGGTCGGTACACGTTCCACGACTTGCCAGCCGGCGTATTCTTTGCCCACCATTTTCAGGCCGAACTGCATAAAACAAACTTCATAGGCCGCTACATGCAGCCGGACGATCGCGCCATCCCCATAAGCGGGATGTTTAACCCGCGAACCAATGCCGAGTAATTCCATGAGATTATAATTTGGTAGTTAAACTTCCATTACGGGTTCACTGCTTTCCATCCAGCGCATGACTGCCACGATCAGCAGGGCGGAAACAGCGGCCGCCAGCCAGGGCACCTGAATGTCTTTCTCCAGATCCACGGTGGAGACTTCCTGGTGGTATAAGTACTGACCGACCACCTGCACGCCATTATTGAAAAAATGTGCGGCGACCGGGATCCAGAAATTGCGAAAACGCCAGTAGAGCCAGCCTAATAAAAAGCCGAGCAGCAGGCGGGAAAGGAAACCGTCGAATTGACCGTGAATGGCACTGAAAATGGTAGCGGTGATCAGGATGGCCACCCAGGGATTGGCGATCCGGCGCATTAACTGTTGTTGCAGTACGCCGCGAAACACCAGTTCCTCGCCCAAAGCCGGTAAAAATGCAATAATGGTCAGGTTGGCCAGCAGCTCCCAGAAATTTTCCATTTGCAGCAGTCCCTGGAGCATTTCATCCATGCGGGCTTCTACGCTGTGAAAAATATCCGGCAGGGGCAGTAATTTACTGATAGACAGTAAAAAAAGCACCAGCGGCATGGCGACCAGTAAAAGCAACCAGGCCTGACCGACCTGATTCAGAGCGGGCGCGCTTTTACTGCGCAAGTAATCGCCCCAGCCGGATAAACCCGGTCCGAGCCGACGATAGAACAGCCAGATGGTCCCCAGTCCGGAAGCCACGAAAGGCAGCGGACTGCTCATGGCCAGGAACAGGCGCATGGGCCAGCGTTCGGAAGGCGGTGCATCGGCCGCTAACAGACCGGAAAAAATAGCCGCCGTGTTCCAGCCGGCTAACGAAGAAATCAGTTGAAAAAGCAGTCCGCCCAGCAGCATAAACAGCGCAAAAAGCAGGATCTGCACCAGAATGACCAGGCGTACCTTCGGTTCCGGGTGACCGCTAAAGAGCGTTCTACGGGTAGTCAGGTCCTGATCCAGTGGCGCACCGGGCCAGGGGTTTGGTGGTAATTCGGCGGGCAGATTTTCTTCCATGGGGTAAACTTAAATGAAACCGACTATTTCACGTACTTCCCGCAGGGTTTGTTGTGCCCGCAGGCGGGTTTGCGCGCTGCTGTCCCGAATTCGCTCCTGCACATTTTTACGGTCCCCTTCCAGATCGGCCAGTCGTTCCCGGAACGGATTGATGATCGCCAGAACGGCATCGGCCACCGCTTCTTTCAAAGCGCCGTAGCGGAGTGCACCGGCCTGATAATCAGCCATTAAGGAGTCATGGGCGTCCATGGCATTCGAGGCGCGCAGCAGGGTGAACAGGTTTTGTACGCCGGTACTCATTTCTCCGTCCGGGGTAGAACCCGTATCGGTGACCGCCGATTTGATCTGTTTGCGCACGCGGTCTTCTTCGCCGAAGAGGTTGATATAGTGCTTTTCTCCCAGGCTCTTGCTCATCTTTTTATTCGGATCCGCCGGCGACAAAATCTTGGGCGTTTCCGTGAACAGGGGTTCGGGATGCACAAAATAGTCCCGGCCAAACTGGTGGTTGAAGCGTTGTGCGATGTTGCGGGAAAGCTCCAGGTGTTGCTCCTGATCTTTGCCAACCGGCACATAATCAGCGTGGTAGATCAGAATATCGGCGGCCTGCAGCACCGGGTAAGCGAACAAACCCGCGCTGACAAAGGCTTCCTTATCTTTTTCGTGTAGCTGCTCCGTTTTATCCTTGAACTGCGTCATCCGCGTCAGTTCGCCGTACGACGTGACGCTGGCGAGTATCCAGCAAAGTTCGGTATGCTCGGGCACCAGGCTCTGAATGAACAGATTGTCCGCTTCCACACCGCAGGCCAGGAGGTAAAACGCCATTTTCCAGGTGTTTTCCCGCAGCACTTCCGGTGAGTAGGGCATCGTGATGGAGTGATAGTCCACCACCGCGTAGGTGCAATGGTACTGGCTTTGTAACTCCACCCAGTTGCGAACGGCGCCGAAATAATTACCTAAATGGATATCGCCGGTCGGTTGAATGCCGGAAAGAACGTTTTTCATGCTGTCGATTAAGTGTTGGAGGTCACGGCGATCACCGAGATTTCGATGTTGCAGTATTTTGGTAGTTCACTCACCTGGACCAGTTCGCGGGCCGGGGCAAATTCGGGCTGGAAATAAGTGCCATATACCGCGTTGATGCGGCTGAACAGGTTCATATCCTTGACGAAAACGGTGGCTTTGAGCACCCGCTTCAGATCCGATCCGCCCGCTTCCAGAATGGCCTGCAGGTTTTGCAGTACGCGGTGGGTTTCGGTTTCAATATCATCCATCACCAGTTCACCGGTCGCCGGGTCCAGCGCAATTTGTCCGGAGACGAAGAGCAGGCCGTTAAATATGGTCGCCTGGTTATAGGGGCCGATGGGCAGGGGCGCGTTGGCGGTGTTGACGATGGATTTCATTCTCGAAGAAGTTTGAACATTGGAAGGGTGAACACATCGAACCGGGCAAATGGTTCCGCGACTTGCAGACCCATTTGCCGGCGGTTACAAACAGAAAAAGCCCCAAAGGTTCCGAGCGATCGGAACTGGAGCTTCCTCAAAAAGCGAATGGGAAAACAGTTGGGGGCTAGGCCTCTGCGACTTCGGCCCCACTATTTCGTCCAGGTACTAAAACCTGGCCACGGTAGTACAGATCACCGTCCACCTTGTAGGCATGGTGAAACAGGTGCAGTTCACCAGTGGTCGGGCAGGTCGCGATTTGCGGAGCCTCCGTCTTGTAGTGCGTGCGGCGTGCACGCTTGCGGCGCTTGGAGTGCCGCCATTTTGGATTTGGCATAGCAATGTAGTTGTACTTTTCAGTTCGATAAATCCGCTGGTTATCAGGGAATTACGAAACCTAAACAGCAGGTCAATTATTTTTATCCAGATCGCGAAGAGCATCCCAAATATTACTGGACTTGTCTTCTTCTTCTGATTTCAGAAACTTCAAAATTTCAAAATTACAAGGCGGTTCGGGCAGACTCTGGCAATCGAACGTGTTCGTAATCGGCAAAGCCAGTATAGCGAACTCGTACATGTATTTGGCCAGGTTCAAATGCGAAACTTCCCGCGGAATGAACACTACCTCGTCATTTTCCTCCACCCCGTCGGACTCCCCGTATTTCACGATCAATTCAAAATCTCCATCCACCGGCAAGTTAATCGGGGCTGTACAGCGATCGCAAATAGCGCCGACCGTACCTTCCAAAACAAATTCCAGCAGGAACATATCCGACCGCTTATCGATCGTCACTTCAAAGTCAAGCGCTGCTTCCTGAATGGGTGAATCATCAAACAACCGAAAGAAAGCGCCATCAATCGAATATTGATAATGGTGTACGCCTACTTTAAGGCCTTGAATGGGGATGTTATATGCGGAAAAAACGTTCATTTCCACTGTCTTTTGAAAACCGGGCCGCAAAAGTAAAATGATTGTATGAACCAGCCAAGCGATGAAGAAAGAAAGATGGAATAAAATATTCGGGCCAGGAAAGGAAGGGGTCCATAAATGTCCGGGCGGGGTGGAAAAAGTATCCTTTTAAAGTCGCCAATCCAGGTTTAAACTGCAGCGATTCAGGCAAGCAGCTACCGGTGCGAAGGGTTGATATTTCGGTACGAACCTTCAGCCGGTTTGGCTTCCTCCACGGTAAATTTCAGCATGGGAACGATAAATATTAGCCGTTGAAATATTTTTTTCAAAAAATATTTTCGCGTAAAAACCTATCAATCAGCAACTTAATTTAAATACATAAAATAATACCGGGTTAAACTTGGTTCTATGTATTGCAAAGAACCGGGCATTAGCATTATCTTTGCCGTATCAATTTACAACTTCTTTATACCGCCAATGAAAGTCCTGTTGAAATTCGTTGTTCTGGGCGCCTGGGTCCTGTTTGCCGCCGCCTTGTGGCAAACCCGCCAGTCTCAGCCAATCGCCGGGGCGGCTTCCTGGACACTCCCTTCTTTGGGCATGTTCAGCATCAGTCGCAAGGTAAACGAAGCCCGCATTTCGGTCAGTCCGTTGTCCGAACGGTCCTCATTGGCCTGGCCGACCCCCGACATGCTGATCCAGTTGTCGGGCTCCGGCCTTTAAGAACGCCCCAACCATTCGCACATTCGCCTGCCTAATGCAGGTTTTAGCTCAGATAAAATATGGATATCGAAAATGCAAAAGCACAAATGCGCAAAGGCGTATTGGAACTGTGCATCCTGGCCATCATCGAAGAGGACGAGGTCTACCCCAGCGACATTATTGGGCGGCTGAAAGCCAACGATCTGATCGTGGTGGAGGGCACGCTTTACCCCTTGTTGACCCGCCTCAAGAATGACGGACTGCTGGATTATAGCTGGCGCGAAAGCAATGCCGGGCCGCCGCGGAAGTACTTTAAGATCACGGACCTGGGTCGTCAATTCCTCGAAAGCCTGACCAGCAGCTGGCAAAAACTGGTGCATTCGGTCGATCAAACCCTGCAAAAAAGCTAGTCTTTTCCGCGCTCTTTTTCCATTCCCCGAGAATCAGGAACCAACAACTCTCTGACAATGAACAAAATACTGAATATTAATTTGGGCGGATATGCCCTCACCATAGATGACGATGCCTACGAATATCTTTTGGCCTATATTGAAAGTATTCGTCAACGTTTTCGCGCCAGTGACGGACGCGACGAAATCGTCAGCGATATCGAGGCGCGTCTCGGCGAACTCATTACCCAGCACATGGGCAACCGCAGTATCGTCATGTTACCCGATGTGGAAGACGCGGTGCAGATCATGGGCAAACCCGAAGATTTCGGTGGCGATCCCGCTACGGAATCTACCTCGAGCCGCAGTACCGGACAACAGCGGACGGGCAGCTCGCCTTTTTCTTCCATCCGGACCGGCAAACGCCTGTTCCGCGACCCGGAAAACGTCAGCGTCGCCGGCGTCTGCTCTGGTTTAGCCGCCTATTTCGGCATGACCGATCCGGTCTGGATGCGCCTGATCTTCGTCGTCCTGACCCTGATCTCAACCGGTTTCTGGCTGCTGGCCTATGTACTGCTGTGGATACTGGTACCGCAAGCCGCCACCGCAGCCGATCGGCTGGCTATGCGGGGCGAACCGGCCAACGTGGAAAATATTGCCCGGGAAGTGCAGGAAGGTTTCGAGCGGCTGAGCCAGCAAATGCGCACTGCCGGTACGAAGAGTAAGGCCATCGATGCATTATCCCGGTTTTTGGCGGGACTTGGCCATCTGCTGTCTTTCCTGATCCGTATCTTCGTTAAATTCTGGTTGCTGATCGCCGTACTGGCCGTTGTTGCCCTCTTTATCGGCCTGTTAGTGGCCTGGGCCGGGGGTATTTTTGCCCTGGCTACTGCGGCGCCGCTTTTTGCTTACCTCAGCCCTTTTTCGGAAGGTGTCACCTGGCTGGGCGCGTTCAACCTGTTTTTTCTGATCGGTATTCCGATCTTAGGACTTTGCCTGATCACGGCCAGACAGCTGTTCCAGGTTCGTACGCCGATGTGGCTGGGCCGCAGTATGATCCTGCTGTGGGTGCTGAATGTGATTTTCATGTTCGTACTGGTCACGTTTTCCGTTAAAGCGTTCAGCCAAAGTGGCGTATTGAGCAAAAACATCGATTTGTCGAACCTGCAGTCCGATACACTGCGTATTGAAACATCGGGTGGTTTTTCCGGTCAGAATGATTTTCACATTGGGTTTTTCGACAGCGACGGACTGCGGCTGAGCGACGACCGGCTCGAAATGAACGGGGATATAGAAATTAGTATAGAGCGCAGTAATACGGGTCGTTTCGAATGTACCCAGACGATCCGTGCGCATGGTTCGACCAACACCCAGGCTATGCAGAATGCCGCGCAGACGGATTTCAACATCAGCGCCGGGAACCATGCGCTGCTGGTGCCGACGACCTATAGCCTGCTGAAAGGCAATAAATGGCGGAATCAGGAAATCCGGATTAATTTCAGTGTTCCGGTGGGCAAATACGTGGTTTTTGGTCCAAAAATCAATGAATACGTGCATGGCCGCGTGGATTACGCCAATTCCGACGATCACAACTATATAAATGAGTACCCCGATCAGGTGTTCCGCATGACCCAGGATGGCCTGGTTTGCGCCGGTTGCCCGCAGTTTGGCGACCGCGATTACCGGGAAGATCATGACTACGAAAACTTCATTCTGGAGGGTAATTTCGATACCGAAATCCGGAAAGGCGATAATTTCAAGATCCGTATCGACGGTCCGGCGGATGCCATCCGGAAAATCCGCAGCGGCGAACAACTAACCCTCACCACGCGGGATGCGACGCCGGGAACCAAGGTCAAAGTGTATATTGAAACGCCCACTTTTACCTCGCTGCACGCCGATAATACGGGTGAAGTAACGATTCGCGGCTTCGACGAAGACCAGTCCAGCATAACAGCGCGGGGCAGTTCCTACATCCGGGCATTTATGGAAAGCAATGAACTGGATCTGACCTTGTCGGGTAAGAGCCAGATCGAACTCACCGGCAAAGGCAACCACCTGGAAGTGAATTTGAATGACGATGCCGTGCTGGACGCCTCCAACTGGCGGGTCGATGAGGCTGATATATCCGCTTCGGAAAACGCGAAAGGGCGGGTCAACGTACGCAATAACGTGCGTCTGAATGCCACCGATGAGAGTAAGGTGAAAGTAGAAGGCGGTGCAGAAATTCACCAGTAAATGAATTGCCTACCGGCCATGATCATAGAGCCAATCCGAGTTTCGGGTTGGCTCTTTTTATTCCCGGTTTATACCCAGGCTGGTCGATCATCCATAAATCATTGCTACTTTTGCGCCTAGAGAAATAGGGTTGTTGCAACAACTCTAATCGATAACCAACTTCAGACTATGCTTCATATTGGCGAAAAAGCCCCCGATTTCACCCTTCGTTCCAGCGATAAAAGCCAGGTTAATCTGCAGGATTTTCGTGGTCAGCACGTGGTGCTGTTATTTTTCCCGGCCGCTTTTACGGGCGTTTGCACCAAAGAACTTTGTGCCATGCGCGATGGCCTGAGCGAGTATCAGGGCCTCCATGCCCAGGTCCTGGCGGTTTCCGTCGACAGTTTGTTTACCCTGCAAAAATGGAAGGAAGACCAGGGGTTCAACTTCCCGATGTTGTCGGATTTTAATAAAACGGCGAGTAAGAAATACGACGTTTTGTACAAGGAATTTGTTTTTGAAATGAAAGGCGTTTCCAAACGATCGGCCTTTGTCATTGATAAAGAAGGTGTTATCCAGTATGTGGAAGTGCTGGACAATGCCGGTGAAATGCCGAATTTCGAGGCCGTGAAAAAAACCTTGCAGTCCTTAAACTGAACCGGCTATCCCGGTTGTTATGCAGTTCATGAAGATCCATACCCAACATATTACGCTGGCAAAACCTCAGTGGGAGGAAGAAGAAGACGTTCTGGTGGACGACGGGACCGGTAGCGACCTGCCGGCTTATATCATTGTCTTCAACGACCACGTAAATTCATTTGATTGGGTGATCGAGAGCTTCATGTCCGTTCTGCAACACTCCCATGAACAGGCCGAGCAACTGAGCATCATTATTCATACCAAGGGTAAAGCCACGGTCAAGACCGGCACCCGCGAAGAATTACTGCCGCTTTGTGAAGGCCTGCTCGACCGCGGGTTGACGGCCGAACTGGAAAGCGAGTAATAATAGGCAGGTTTGAGTGGTTTGGTCAGGTTGGTTGGTTTGACTATTTGATTGTCGGCTACTTAAAATCCGACTTTATTCAAAACCACTTTGCGTTGACTATAAAACCTGTACAATGCCCGTTTTCTGGTTGCCCGACGATGAAATCACCTTTCCGCATCCTTCCCTGGCGGAGCCGCGCGGCTTACTGGCGGTTGGTGGCGACCTGAGTCCGGAGCGGCTGGTGCTGGCTTATCGCAACGGCATTTTTCCCTGGTTTGAAGAAGACGGCCAATTTTACTGGTACACCCCCGATCCGCGCTGGGTGCTGCTGCCCGCCGAACTCCGGGTGCATAAGAGCATGCGTTCCATTTTCAATCAGCATAAGTTCCGCTATAGCATGGACACCTGTTTCGAGCGGGTCATGCGGGCCTGCGCCTCTACGTCGCGGGGCGATCAGCACGGCACCTGGATCAGCGAGCCCTTCGTGGCAGGTTATACAGCCTTATTCGAAGGCGGCCTCGCCCATTCAATGGAAGTATGGCAGGGTGAGGAGCTGGTGGGCGGACTGTACGGCGTTTCCCTGGGCAAAGTTTTTTTCGGCGAAAGCATGTTTTCACTGGCGCCGAATGCTTCCAAAGCGGGTTTTATTACGCTGGTGCAGGCGCTGGAAAAAGCGGGTTTCTGGCTGATCGACTGCCAGCAACAGACCAGCCATCTGGAGAGTCTGGGCGCCCGGGGTATTTCACGGGAAATATTTCTCGATTACCTGGCCCGCAATGCCTACGAACGCACCTGGCCGGGTCCCTGGATCTTAAATACCGCCGGCGAACTGGAGTTTTCCAGGGAATGACCAGCGCCTGATTCCACCTGGTGAGCGGATAATTTGCGGTTATTACCACTTTTTGGCTACATTTTTGGTCATACCTCTATGGACGGGTGGTAGACCGATCAGGCGGCGGAACGTAATCTAATTGCATTCGCCTTCGGCATGCGCTAAATATTTTGTTAGCTTATATCGCCGGCCGCTTGACCAATTTTATTTCTTTCGGGCAATGATTGGTGAACGGGCATGCTTATTTTAGCCACTCAAAATTAAAAATTTTCCATGCGGAAATTCTGGTTGAGCCTGCTGGGCGGGGTCATTTTACTAATTCCGGTTTTGTCCTTCCAAGGCCCTCATCAGCTGGTGGCGGCGGCTGAAAAAAAACCGGCCGAACCTTTTCCCAAGGATTATTTCCACTCGCCGGTGAATGCTCCGATCCGGCTCACCGGTACTTTCGGGGAGCTGCGTCCGGATCATTTTCATGCCGGTATTGACATTAACAGCTCCACCGGCGGCGTGGGCGAACCCGTGCTGGCGGCTGCCGGCGGCTATGTGGATCGCATTCGGGTACAGGCCGGCGGGTATGGCAATTCGCTGTATATCAAACATCCCAACGGCTACATGACCGTGTACGGACACCTGGACCGGTTTTCGCCGGAAATTCAAAAATACGTCCGGCAACACCAGTACAAACGCGAACGCTTCGAGGTGGATCTGCACCCTGCCAATAATTTATTTCCCGTAAAATCCGGCCAGGAAGTGGCCAAACTCGGCAATACCGGCGGTTCGAGCGGCCCGCACCTCCATTTTGAAATACGCAACTCCAAGACGGGTAAAGTCCTCAACCCCCTGCTTTTCGGGCTGCCGGTGATCGATGAGTCGCCGCCGGAAATCCGGGATATGAAGGTGTATTTCCTCAACGAACTCCGGGAAGTGCAGGCCAGTAAAGCCTTTCCCATTCAGCGCCGGCCGGATGGTACTTTGGGCGTTGTCGGCGATACCGTACGCCTGGCCGCCTGGCGGGTGGGTTTCGGGGTAAAAGCCTACGACCGCAGTTATGCCTACCGCAACGACAACGGCATTTATGACCTGCGAATGTACACCAATGACCAACTGGCTTTTCAATGGAAAATGGATGAACTCGACTTCGATGAATCCCGTTACCTGAACGCCCACATCGATTATCCGGTGCGGCAGCAGTACGGCGCCTGGTTCCACCGTTGCTTCGTGCTGCCCGGCGACTACCTGCAGAATTATACCGCCACCGAATCGTCGGGGGCCATCACTTTATTCAAAGATCAGGCGGTAAAAGTGAGCATACAGGCGGCAGACCCGGCCGGGAATACGACCACCATTACTTTCTGGGCGCTGCGCGATGATCCGGTTTTGCCGGTGGTCAGTCCGCCGTACCAATACCAGCTGGCCTTCGATCGGGAGAATCGCGTGTCGCTGGAGGGTTTTGAAATGGTGTTGCCCAAGGGCGTGCTGTATGAATCGCTGCCCTTCCAGTTCAAAACCACGCCTGATGAAAGTAAGGGCGTGTATTCCGCCATGCACCATTTGCAGGATGAACATACGCCGGCGCACCGCTATTTCGAGATCGGCCTGCGCCCGCAGAACCTGCCGCCCGAACTTTATTCCAAAGCCTGCATCGTGCACTGCGGCGATGGCCGGCCGGTGAACTGCGGGGCCAACTGGCAGGACAGTATGCTGGTGACCAAGGTGCGCGAGTTCGGCGACTACTGCGTGATGACGGACACTATAGCGCCCACGATTACCCCGGTAGTTTTTAGCGCGGATATGCGGCGTAAGAACACCATGTCTTTCCGCATCCGGGATAACTTCGGGGTCGGCGGCTCGGCTGACGGTTTGTCCTTCCGCGGGACGGTGGATGGTAAGTGGGTACTGTTTCAGTACGATAAAAAACGTGCCCGGCTGACCTACACGTTCGATGAACACGTAAAGCCCGGTATGACGCATACGCTGGTGCTAAAAGTGGTGGACGACCGGGGAAATGTGGGGGTGTTCAAGAAGGCGTTCCGGCGCTGAGGAGCCTGGTTTGGTAACGCTTCCGGATTCCGTTATTTTGCAGGGGAATGATTTTTTAGCCACCATCCATTCACTAACAACCTTCCCGCCATGCTCGACCAGCGCATCATCAACCTCTACGACGAATACACCCATAAACCGCTGAACCGCAAGGACTTCCTCATTCGCTTGGCGCAACTGGCGGGCAGCATGACCGCCGCCATGTCCGTACTGAGCCTGCTGGAATCGGGTTGTGTGCCGGCGGCTAAAACGGCTTCGGACGAGCTGTTTACCGAAACCGTTGGTTATGCCGGCGCCAAAAGTGAAATGAAGGCCTACGTAGCGCGGCCTAAAGCCCTGAAAAAATACGGGACGGTGATGGTCATCCATGAAAACCGGGGCTTAACACCGCATATTGAAGACGTTACCCGCCGGGTCGCGCGCGCCGGTTACCTGGCCATCGCCCCGAATGCGCTGTCGCCGCTGGGTGGAACCCCGGCTAATGAAGACGATGCGCGCCAGTTATTCACTAAACTGGATCCGAATGATTTTCTGGAAAATTTCACGAAAGCCTTCGACTACCTGGCCACCCGTCCCGATTCCAACGGCCACTTCGGCTGCGTTGGTTTCTGCTGGGGCGGGGCCATGGCCAATCGCCTGGCGGTCAACGTACCGACCCTGAAAGCGGCGGTGGCCTTTTATGGCACCCAGCCGGAACCGGGAGAGGTGCCCCGGATCAAGGCGGCCGTACAACTACACTATGCGGGTCTGGACGAGCGCGTTAACGCCCGGATGGCCGAATATGAAGCGGCATTGAAGGCGAACAACATTCGGTATGAACAGTATTTATACGAGGGAGTCAACCACGCTTTTCACAATGATACGTCCACGGCCCGCTATGACGTGACCGCTGCTCAACTGGCCTGGGGCAGAACCCTGGCGTTTTTTGACAAGTATTTGTAAGCATCGTTTTCAAGATTATTCAAAACTACGCACATAACCGTCCAGATCGCCTTCCTCGGGTAGAAGCAGTCGCTTGCGCAGCCGGTAACGCGTTTTTTTGACACTATCGGTAGAAATACCCAGCATGGCGGCCACTTCTTTACGGGTCAGATTGAGTTTAATAAATAAAAACAAACGTTCCTCCGCATCGGTCAGGGTGGAAAACGCAGTTCGTAAGCGACGCAAATATCCGGGATAGGCTTTTTCAAAATAGGCTTTGAAGGCCGCCCAGTCAGCATCGGTTAGAATTCGTTGCTGCAGCAAATCCTTTTCAAACCCGGCCGGATCGGGGTTGGGCTTCCACATAGTGGTCATACAAAATGTAGTCCCGAAACAAAAACAGGTGACCGTAAATGCGTTTTTCCGCATCATTGGCGGTTACTGCCTGGTCCAGAAATGCCTGATGTATCCTGACTTTCTCCGTAAACTCCTATTTAGCCAAAAACCCAACTACGCTTACCGCCTTCCACCCACCCCGGATATGCCGGAATGGGCCAGTAAACTCTACCGCGACGATATAGAAGTCAATGTTTTTGCGATTGACGAGGCCTATGAGATCTGGGAAAAAGCCCATGAAGCGGATGAAAAAGTAGATCGACCGGAATGGACCGATAGCGGCCAGGAACCTACTTTCGAGGAAAATATATGGGAAGAGTACTTTCAGCGCTGGGCGCCAGCATCGACGCCGGAGACGTGGTCACGCCGGGCGTACATGGTTCGATCCTGTTTGGTGCGGGAAACAATGTCACCTCTTTCAGCCAGCTGGCGATTACGTATTCCGCTCCCTTGCCGGTCGAGTTAACAGACTTCGGGGTGCGTTTGCTGGAAAAAAATACGGCCCGGTTACACTGGCTTACCGCCCAGGAAAAAAACAGTAAGGGTTTTGAAATACAGTGGATGCAGGGCGCAGGCGGATCGTTCGCGCCGGTCGGTTTTGTGCCTAGTAAAGGCAGTAGCAGCCAGTCGCATGACTACGCTTTCGACTGGACCAACCTGGCTGACGGAGCACATTATTTCCGTTTGAAACAGTTGGACAACGATGGCACTTTCCAATACTCGCCGGTAAAAAGTGTGGTGGTGCAGGCCCCTTTCAGCGTGAGCCTTAGCCCAAATCCGGTGCATGATGTTTTAAACGTGCAGGTTTCGCTGCAAACCGAAAGCGATATCAGCATTTCACTGGTGAATAAACTGGGTCAAGTGACCGAACTGATCACCCGGCAGGCAGCAGGCAAAGGCGCGTCCCAATGGCACTTCGATCTTTCGAAATACCCGGCCGGGGTGTACTACTGTGGTTGCAAGGCGCATAAAGGGCTGGAAACCACGATTCAGGTGGTGAAAAATTAGGCAGCTATTTTCTTTAGACTTCGCAGTAAAAGCTGGCGTCTGACCATCAGACGCCAGCTTTTGCTTTTCATGTGGGTTCAAAATCCTAATTTGGCCCTTCATTCAACCAACGATCCAAACCAACATCATGGAAGTAAAAGATTCTAACGGTAACCTGCTGCAAGACGGGGATTCCGTGCTGCTCATCAAAGACCTGAAAGTAAAGGGCACGTCCATCAACCTGAAACGCGGCACCAAAGTGAAAAGCATTCGCCTGACCGACGATGAGGGCGAAGTGGAAGGCAAGATCGACGGTTCGGTGATCGTGCTGAAGACGGAGTTTTTGAAGAAAGGGTAAGGTTAACTCGAACTCCCTCACTTCCAATCCACTCCCTTCCTCCCCCGCACAAAAGTGAACAGCACAAAAGAAGCGTAATAGATCGACAGCAGCAGGTCCAGCAGCGGCACCCAAACCAGTAAAGCCCGCTCTTGAAAACCCCGAAACACCCGCTTCCAAACCAAAAGCACCACCACCAGCCGCAGCAGCCACACCGCCAGCACCATCCCTGCCAATACGCCCGTAGTCGGTCGAAGGCCAGCTACGAGCCAGGGCTGTAAGCCCGTCATCAACAGCATCGGTCGCAGGCCGATGGGGATGGGGATGGTGATGGTCATGATAATGATAATGGTAATGATGGTAATCATGATCATGAGTCCCCCGAAAAAGTAATGAAACGTATGCGAAGCCGCCACGACCCCCAGCGCCACCTGATGGGTCCGGCGATACCGCAGTCCGCTCCCCAACTGCCGCTGTTTCTGGCGAAACCAGGCCGTCCAGGTCGTTTTCGCGGTGGAATACACGAAGGCGTCGGAATGCAGGCAAAGCGCCACGCGGCCCGGTTGCGCCACGGCATTCACCAGCAGGTCATCATCGCCCGACGGCAGATCGGCGTGACCGACAAAACCGCCGGCCTGCTCAAAAAGCCGCCGTTTCCAGGCCAGGTTCCGGCCGACGCCCATGTAGGGCATGCCGGCTTGAGCGAAAGCAAAATATTGGAGAGCCGTGTAGGCGGTCTCGAAACGCGCCCAGCTGTTCAGCAAACCCGGACGGGCATATAAAGGCGCGTACCCCAGTACGATTTCCGTGGCCGGCTGTGCGGTCAGGGCCTCAGCCATCAGGGCCAGCCAGTGGACGCTGACGGGCGCGCAATCGGCATCGGTGAGCACCAGATGCTCGTAGTGGGCGGCGGCAATGCCTTGGGCCAGCGCGGCTTTTTTACCCGGCGACGTTTTTTCTGCTACCCGCAGCACCCGCAGGCGAGCGTGTTTTTCCTGAAAAAACGCCAGTACAGCGGCCGTTTCGTCTTCCGAAGCATCGTCGACGACCAATAATTCCCAGTCCCCGGCATAGTCCTGCGCCAGCCAAAGCGGTAAGTGTTGACGCAGATTTTCCGCTTCATTGTGGGCGCAAATGACCATCGAAACCGGCACGGGCTCGGACACTGTTTTATGCAAAGAATTACCATTTTTCCCCCCGCTCGATGTACTCCCCCCCGCTAAGGGGGGGCAGGCGGGGGCAAAGGCAAACCGCCCAAACAACACGCCCCAGCAGACCAACTGCACCAACGTAGCGGCTAAAAATAACAGGAAAATAACCGGCAGGATATATGGCCCGATAGAACTAATCATGGGGCAATGGAAGACGAGGCGGACGCCAACATGAGCAGAGCAGGGTTAATTTGGAAAATGATGCGCCGCGGCGGGGTAAAAATAGCCGATTTATGCCATTTTTGCGTCGCGCAAACCAAAACGGCATGAACAAAGAAAGCAGAGCCTCCGGTCATCATCCGGCTGGAAAAATTATTGTGGCCATCGACGGCTTGTCGGCCTGCGGCAAGAGCACCCTGGCCAAAGGGCTGGCGAAGGCGCTGCACTACGCGTATCTCGATTCCGGGGCTATGTACCGGGCCGTTACGCTGTTTTTTCTGCAAAACGATATTGATTACACCGACCCGGCAGCCGTCGACCTGACACTGCAGCAAATCGAGATCCATTTTGAACGGGTCGAAGGACAGAACCATATTTTTCTCAACGGCCAGGACGTAGAACGCGAGATCCGCGAAATGTGGGTCAGCGATCACGTCAGTCCGGTGTCCACCATTTCGGCGGTGCGCCGCTCGATGGTCCGCCAGCAGCAGGGCATGGGTCGCCGCCGGGGGATTGTGGCCGACGGGCGCGACATCGGCACGGTCGTTTTTCCGGATGCCGAACTGAAGATATTCCTCATTGCCGAACCCGACGTGCGCACCAGCCGCCGCCACCTCGAACTGGCGGCCAAAGGCATCGACGCCGACTGGGCCGACATTCAGCGTAACCTGCTCGAACGCGACCGCATCGACTCGTCCCGCGCCGATAGTCCGCTCCGCCAGGCCAGCGACGCCGTGGTGATCGACAACACGCTCCTTTCGGAAGAGCAGCAGCTACAGACGGCCCTGACCATGGCGAAAGCGAAAATCCCGCAGCTATGAATTTCTGGCAAAAGCCCGCGGAGACGCTACAGGAACTGCTACGACGGAAAGCCCCGCACCTGCGCCAGATCCGGCATTTAAAATCGACTGCCCTGGACCGGGAAGTGGATTTTGACGTGTATTTGCCCGCCGATTACCACCTGGGCCCGCGGCGTAATTACCCCCTGGTCATTTTCAATGACGGCCAGGACCTGCCGCGCATGCACTTCGCCGGCATTTTGCAAAAAGGTTACTATGCCCGGAAAATTCCACCCTGCATCGTGGTCGGCATATATGCCAATCACGACCGCCACCGCGAATACGGGACGGCCCGACAGGTGGATTATAAGGGCCGGGGCGATAAAGCCGGTTGCCATACGGCCTTTATCGTGGAGGAACTACTCCCTTATTTGTACCAGCGTTTTCGGGTCAGTGATAAACGGGAGGAGACAGTGATTGCCGGCTTTTCGCTGGGCGGCTTGTCGGCGCTGGACGTTGCCTGGCACTACCCCAATATTTTCGGCGCGGTGGGCATATTTTCCGGCGCGCTGTGGTGGCGCTGGTCGCCGGTTAATGATGCCGACCCGGACGCCGACCGTATTATGCACGACATTATTGACAATGCCGGTGGGGCAAACGGCGCCCAGCGCTACTGGTTCCAATGCGGCACCCTGGATGAAACCGATGACCGCAACAACAATGGCGTGATCGATTCCATCGACGATACCCAGCACCTCATAGAGGCCCTGCATCGCAAAGGCTGCCCGGCGGAAGCGATCCGGTATGTGGAAATAAAAGACGGCCGGCATGAACCTTCCACGTGGGGAGAGGCCATGCCGGACTTTCTAGAATGGGTGTTGGGGGAGGAGGGTGGATAAAAGTTGATAAAAAAGGGTTGATAAAGTTGATAAAAAAGGTTGATAACTACATTCTTATCAACCCTTATCAACCCTTATCAACCCTTATCAACCCTTATCAACCCTTATCAACCCTTATCAACCCTTATCAACTGTTACATCAGCGCTTCGATGATATTTTCTTCCGTTACGCCTTCTGCTTCCGCTTTGTAATTGCGCACAATACGGTGACGCAGGACCAGGTTCGCAATTGCCTGCACGTCTTCCACGTCCGGCGAGTATTTTCCGCGAATGGCGGCGTGGCATTTGGCGCCCAGCACCAGGTACTGACTGGCGCGCGGACCAGCTCCCCAGCCGAGGTAATTATTGGCTTCTTTCGTCGCACGGGCAGTACCGGGACGGGTTTTCGTGGCCAGTCCGACGGCGTATTCCAACACATTATCGCTCACCGGTATTTTCCGGATTACCTGCTGAAATTCCATTACCTGCTCGGCACTGAGGATGTGGCTGAGGGTGGCCGTTTGCATGGAAGTCGTCTGGCGCACCACGGCTACTTCCTGCTCATAAGTTGGGTAAGTCAGGGGAATATTGAACATAAAACGGTCCAACTGGGCTTCCGGCAGGGGGTAAGTACCTTCCTGCTCGATGGGGTTTTGGGTGGCCAGTACGAAGAAAGGAGAAGGCAGCAGGTGGCGTACACCGCTCACCGTCACTGAACGTTCCTGCATGGCTTCCAGCAGGGCGGCCTGGGTTTTAGGCGGCGTCCGGTTGATCTCGTCGGCGAGTACGATATTGGAAAACACCGGACCGCGGTTGAAGCGGAAGTGGCGGTCTTCGTCCAGCACCTCGTTACCGGTAATGTCGGAAGGCATCAGGTCGGGGGTAAACTGAATACGCTTGAAATCCAAATCAAGAACTTCGGCTATTGTGCTGACCAGCAGCGTTTTAGCTAGTCCGGGCACCCCTACCAGCAGGGCATGGCCGTTAGAAAATAAGGAAATAATGACGGCCCGTACTACGTCGTCCTGGCCGACAATCACTTTGCTGATTTCTTTGGAAAGGTCTTTGTAGGCTTGCGCGAGGGCGTCCACGGCTTCCACATCCGATTTAATATTTGCCATTGGATTGGTAGAAAAATTTGAAGTTACGGGATGAAAATGAGTAATTTTTAAACTGGCGGACAAGCGAATAGCGCTACCCATAGCGGGCTTAAACGCAGGCTATGGGGCTTTGTTTCGCCGGCAGCAGGGCAAAAGTAGCGATTCACGGCTGGCTTACGCGCAGAATAGCGTAAATGAAGTGGTGGGAAACGGGGTTTTTCGGCGAAACGGGCGGGTTATAAGGAGTATAACTGCTTATTTCATCCATTTAAGATCAAACTCGAAGCCGGGCAGCACGTCGTCGCCGGGCAGCATTTGGTCAAAACCTTCGGCCATCCTGACTTCTTTATTGGCGCTGTAAATTTCTACCTGCTGCTCCGGCACGTCGATGAGCCAGGCCAGCAGCACGCCATTTTCCATATACTCCCGCATTTTGTCGCGCAAGGGGCGCGGCCGGTCACTTTGCGAGCGGATCTCGACGACGAATTCAGGTACGGCAGCCACGAAACGAGCCCGGTCTTCCGGCGTAGTAGCCGCCAGTCTTGCATTGGAAATCCAGGAAACATCCGGCGAGCGCACGGCGCCATCAGGCAGGGTATAGCCGGTGCTGGAGTCGCCGACTACGCCGGGAGAATTATGCGACTCATTCCATTGATCAAGTTTTGCCGTCAGTTTGGAATTACGACGGCCAGTTTCAAATCCGGTTGGGGGCATGATTTCAACGTTTCCATTTCGGTCCCGCTCTATACGCAGCTCGTCATTGTTCCGGCAGAACCGGAAAAATTCTTCCGGTGATAGGTATTTAGCCGGCGAATCCAACAATCGTTCATCAGACATACGCAAAGTTTGGTTCAAAAATAAGCCTTTGTAGGCAAGTTTGGGTGGTTTGAAAGGTTTGTTGGTTTGAATATTTGATTGTCAGTGAGTTGAAATCCGAGTTTGTTCAAAACCACTTGTGCTGACTATAAAATAGCGCGTTACAATTTCTCCTTTAAATACGTCGCCGTATAACTCCTGGCCACCTTCACCAGATCCTCGGGCCGGCCTTCAAAAACCAGGTGGCCACCCTCGCGCCCCCCTTCCGGACCCAGGTCGAGCACCCAGTCCGCCGACTTGATAACCTCCATGTTATGCTCGACCACCAGCACGCTGTGGCCTTTTTCCACCAGGGCATTCATGGCCGTCAGCAGTTTTTGAATATCATGAAAATGCAGGCCGGTCGTCGGTTCATCGAATATGAAAAAGATGTGGCCGCCGCTGTTTTCCCGGATCAGGAAAGACGCGAGTTTTACCCGCTGCGCTTCCCCGCCGGAGAGCGTACTGCTCGATTGACCGAGCTGCACATACCCCAGACCGACCTCCGCCAGCGGCTTAATACGATCGATGATGTCTTTTTGACCGGCAAAAAAGACCAGCGCTTCCTCGATGCTGAGTTGCAGTACCTCGAAAATATTCTTGCCCTTATACTCCACGTCGAGCACTTCCTGCCGGAAACGACGGCCCTTGCACTCCTCGCATTCCAGGTGCACGTCGGCCAGGAACTGCATTTCCACCACCTGTTCGCCTTCGCCTTTGCATACTTCGCAGCGGCCGCCTTCGACGTTGAAACTGAAGTGTTTAGGCGCAAAACCGCGGATTT
Source organism: Saprospirales bacterium (assembly GCA_031425035.1). GTDB lineage: Bacteria > Bacteroidota > Bacteroidia > Chitinophagales > Saprospiraceae > M3007. Next base: position 34,013 of record JANPIN010000063.1, read on the forward strand.
TAGACAGTTGAAGTTCCGAAAACAGATCGCGGATATAGTCGTAGGCCTTGACGTAGGTAATGGGATTGGAACGACTGCTTTTGCCGATCGGGTTCTGGGTAACGAACTCCACCCGGGTCACTTTTTTCAGCGGCCCCTCCAGTTGATCGAATAAGCCAGGTTGTTTGCCGCCATTGTCGGGCAGGTGCTGCATCAGCGCCGGATAAAGCAGGTCGCGTACCAGCGTAGTTTTGCCGGAACCCGATACGCCGCTCACGACCGTCATGCAATGCAGGGGCACGTGCACGGTGATATTTTTCAAATTATGCTGCCGCGCGCCCTTCAGCGTGATCATGTCCACGGTGTTGCGGCGGTGGCGTGGGGTTTGAATGGCCATTTTGCCACTCATATACTGGGCGGTCAGACTCTCCGGCGCAGCGGTATGCAGATCGGTATAATCGCCGGCAAACACCACCTGACCACCGTGAATACCGGCTTCCGGACCCATATCGACCAGGTAGTCCGCGTTTTTAATGACTTCTTCCTCATGTTCCACTACGACCACGGTGTTCCCGAGATCGCGTAGTTCCTTGAGCACTTTCACCAATCGCCCGGTATCGCGCGGATGCAGGCCCACCGAGGGTTCGTCCAGCAAATACATGGAAGCCGTCAGGTTGGAACCCAGCGTGCGGGTGAGGTGAATGCGCTGGGTTTCGCCGCCGGACAGCGTGCTGCTCACCCGGTCCAGCGTGAGGTAACCCAGTCCCAGCTCGACCATGAAATGCAGCCGGTTATTCAGTTCCAGCAGCAGTCGTTTCGCTATTTGCTGGTCATGCTCGCTAAGTTGCAGTGCTTTAAAAAAGAGCAGCGTTTCATCGATCGGGATCGAAGTCAGATCGGATATATTCCGGCCACCCGAAGCTTCCGGGCCGCCAATTCGCACACAAAGGGCTTCCTGCCGCAACCGCCCGCCGTCGCAGGTTGGACAAACCGTGCGGCCACGATAGCGGGCCAGCATGACGCGGTTCTGAATTTTATACGTCTTGCTTTCCAGTTCTTTGAAAAAAGCGTCGAGGCCCTCGAAATACTGGTTGCCACTCCATAAAAGTTTGTATTGCGCTTTCGTCAGATCTTCCACCGGCGTATGCACCGGAAAATTAAATTTATGGGCCTGTCGCAGCAGCATTTCCAGCCATTCGCTGGATTTTTCGCCTTTCCAGGCCGTAATTGCGCCGTCATATACCGAACGGGTCACATCGGGAATCACCTTATTATGATCGATGCCCAGCACTTTCCCATAGCCTTCGCAGGTTGGGCAGGCGCCGAAAGGGTTGTTGTAATTGAATAACTGCGGGGTCGGCTCGGGGAATTCTATGCCGTCCAGCTCGAAGCGGTTGTTGAAAATAACGCTGGTGCCGGCCGCATCCAGTAGCTGGATCACACATTCGCCCTCGCTTTCATAAAAGGACGTATTGACCGAATCCGCCAGCCGCATCCAGTCGCTGTCTTCCATCGTATCCTGAATGACGAAGCGGTCGAGCAGCAGCCGCAGACCCAGTTCCCGGAAACTATGCGCCGGCTGTTGCAGGGAAAAACGCACCTCCTCACCGTCCAGTACCTCCTGGATCTGGATCGTTTCGGCGCCGAATTGCAGGCGGGTATAGCCTTTTTGCAGCAATAAATGCAGTTCGTGGTCCAGCGTGCGCTCTTTATACTTATCGCTGAAAGGCATCAGCACCAGACCGCGGGTTCCTTCGGATTGACTTTTAATATAATCGATCACGTCCGACACCTCGTGTTTTTTCACTTCCTGACCGCTCACCGGCGAGTAAAAACGGCCAATACGGGCGTAGAGCAGTCGCAGAAATTCATAGACTTCCGTCATGCTGCCAACCGTAGAACGCGTGTTCCCGGTGGTGACCCGCTGTTCAATGGCGATGGCCGGGCAAATCCCCCGAATATAGTCTACGTCGGGTTTTTTCATGCGCCCGAGAAACTGCCGCGCGTAACTGGACAGGCTTTCCACATAGCGTCGCTGGCCTTCCGCATACAGCGTATCCATCGTGATCGAGGATTTGCCGGAACCGCTCACGCCGGTGACGACGACCAGCCGGTTCTTGGGAATGCGCAGGTCCACATTGCGCAGGTTGTTGGTACGCGCACCTTTAATGACAATATGGTGTGGATCCACCACCTCCAGGTCCATCGTTACGACGGGAGGGGCAGCGGTAGTCTTATTTTTCTTTGCGGTCATGGATGACAGGTAATTGAGGGGCGAAATTGCAAAAAAACTTTTTGTTTTAAAAGTCGGGGGAGTAAAAATACTCAGGCCGACCCGCCGCAGGCTTTAAAAAGTCCAAAAAATACGGCCAGCCAGACGAGTCCTTTGACCAGAAAAAACAAAAAACCGGCTACACCCAGTTGCCGGAACCAGCCTTTCCAATTCTTATTTTCCATGTATATACAGGCAAGTTTGAGTAGTTTGTTAGTGTGCCCGTATGTCCTGATTTGGCCAACAAGCGTTTTTTTTGAATAAGTGTTACTACATTATATGCTGCAACCTTTTTTTGCCCGTTTTTGTGGCCGGAACACGCTCTTAAACACGCGGAACGAGGCATTGTTGAAGGGTATTTTCCTCATTAAATAGCCGGGAACCACGGTTCTGAACCTAAAAACAAGTCGTATTTTTAAAAACATGAAAAAACTACTCCTTTTCGGCGGACTTTTAACTGTCTGGGCGCTTTTATCCCTGCCCGCCGCCTGTACCTACAACAATGAAGAAGAGTTGTACGGCCCGGTGGAAACCTGCGATACCGTTGGCATGCGTTACAGCGTGGAAATCAAGCAGATCCTCGAGGATAATTGTTATTCCTGCCATACCGTGATCAATAATATTTCCGGCTATCCGTTCGAGGATTTCGAGACCTTGCACGATTATGCCATTAGTGGTACGCTGGTTGACCGCATCAACGATCCCATCCAACCAATGCCCCAATCCGGTTTAATGAGCCTTTGCAACCGACAGAAAATTGAAGCCTGGGTAAAAGCCGGGGCGCCTAACAATTAAAATCAACAAAACATGCGAAAAGCCCTGCTTGCCCTCCTGATCATCGGTATAGTTGGTTTATCCATCGGTTATTACCAATGGAATAAACCCAAGGAAAACATGGAGACTTCCAAAGCGGAAGCGACCGTCGATGCCGCTCAGTTGCTCACCGAATACAGCGCCAATGAAGAGGCGGCCAATGCTAAATATCTGGGTAAAACCATCGCCGTGAAAGGTCAGGTGAAAGAGAGCAGCAAAGAGGACGGCACCGTCAAAGTCATGCTCGAAACCGGACAGGATTTCGGCGTGTACTGCACCCTCGATTCCCTGGCGCAACATGTGCGCACCAATTTTCCGTTCGGCGAAACCATCGTTCTGAAGGGTAAATGCGATGGCCTCAACCTGGACGTGCAACTGTCCCGCTGCGTGGAAACAAAGCAATAATTTCGGGATGCAGCATCTTCTCTTCCGCTTTTATTCTATTAAAAATCAATTAGTTATGCAAAAATTATGCACATTCGCCGCGCTGCTGCTGCTGGCAACCGGCCCGCTTACGGCGCAACGTTTTTTCACCCGGGATGCCCATGTTTACTTCAATGCGACCTCCAGTCTGGAAAAAATAGAGGCGACGACCAAAAGTGGCACCTGCGTACTCGACACCAAAACCGGTAAGATGGAGTGGAAGGTGCTCGTCAAGGGTTTCCAGATGGAAAAAGCGCTGATGCAGGAACATTTCAACGAGAATTACATGGAAAGTTCCAAGTTCCCCAGCGCGCAGTTCAAGGGCGCCATCACGAACCTGAGCGAGGTGAATTTTACGCAGGATGGCAAGTACAGTGCGCAGGTAAAGGGCCTGTTGACCATGCACGGCGTCACCAAAGACGTTAACCTGAGCGGTACGGTGAAAGTGAATAAGGGCAGCATTTCGCTGTTTTCGAGCTTTATCGTACTGCCCGGCGACTACGATATTTCCATTCCTTCGCTGGTGCGCGAGAAAATTGCCAAGGAAATTAAAGTGTCGGTGGAAGCGCTGCTGCAACCGATGAAATAAGGCTGCGGCCCTACCTGAAAGGCCATTGGACGAACTTCCGATGGCCTTTTTTTTCTACATTATAAAATTGAAAATCAGCGTGTAATGAAAAAATTCCTACTCTTTTTCCTGCTCGGTACAGCCAGTTTGCTGAGCGCCCAGAATGATGACCTGCTTTCACAACTGCCGGATGCGCCGACGACGGACTATGTAACCTCCACCTTTAAATCCAACCGCCTGATCAATGGCCACTCCATCGAGAACACGGCGCCCGGCGTGCTGGAATTTAAAATATCGCACCGTTTTACCCCGCTGCGGCAGGGCGTTTATGATATGTTCGGTTTGGACAATGCCAACGTGCGCATCGGTTTCGATTACGGACTGACTTCCCGGCTGATGATCGGCGTGGGACGCGGGGGCCGGGAAAAAATATTCGACGGGTTTGCCAAGTTCAAAATCCTGCGCCAAAGTAGCGGTCAGCGCAACATGCCCATCGGGCTTTCGTACTTAATAGATGGGCAGATCAAATCGCTGAAATTTTCCGATGCGGAGCGGGATAATAAGTTCTCTTCCCGCGTTTTTTACACCCACCAGTTGCTGCTGGCGCGTAAATTCAACGATAACCTCTCCCTGCAACTGATGCCGACACTGGTCCACCGCAACCTGGTACCGTCCTCCGGCGACAAAAACGACGTGTTTGCCATCGGCGTCGGCGGGCGTATTAAAATCACCAAACGCCAGGCGATCAATGCCGAATACTACTACGTTCCAACGGGTCAAATCAACGGGTCTTACGCCAATTCCCTCTCTGTGGGCTGGGAAATTGAAACCGGCGGCCACGTGTTTTCCCTGCACTTTACCAATTCGGAAGACATGACCTACAAAGGCTTTATCACGGAAACGCAGGAGGACTGGTTTTTTAAAAATGATGAAGACCGTCTGTTGAGCGGCATACGTTTTGGGTTCAATGTGTCGCGGGTATTTACCGTACGCAAACCCAAAAAAATCTAAATCACGAACACGCTTATGAACCTGCGTTCCTTCCTCGAATACCACCTGCTGGATATTGGTCAGTATGCGCTCACGGTCGCCGCTGTGCTGGGCGTCCTGTTGATCTGGCTGCTCTGCTGGCTGGTTATCCGGCTGTCGAAACGCGTGATTCACCGCAGTAAACACCTGCTTTCCAGCTCCGATCAGGGACGACGGCACTCGTTGTTCCTGATCGTGCAGTACCTTTTGTGGACCATTGCCGTGGCGGCGATGCTGCAGACGGTCGGTATTCAATTAACCGTGGTGCTGGCGGGTTCGGCGGCGTTGCTGGTAGGACTGGGTTTGGGGGTGCAGCAGATTTTCCGCGATATTATGTCCGGTATTTTCCTGCTGTTCGAGGGGACGGTGGAAGTGGGCGACGTGCTGAACGTCGACGGGCAAATGGGCCGCGTAGTGGAGATCAACCTGCGGACCTCCAAAATCGAGACTTCGGATGGCCTCGTGCTGATCGTGCCCAATTATAAATTTATCACCGAAACGGTCGTCAACTGGAGCCACCACCACACGGAACCCTCCCGCTTCGCCGTAACGCTCAGTATGGCCTACGGAGCCGACGAAAACCGCGTCCGGGAAATTATGCTGGCCGCGGCCGAGGCGCACCCGGATATACTACACGACGATACCCAATGGCCCCTGCAGGTGCGCATCGTAGATTTCACCGAAAACCGCATCATTTTTGACGTGGCTTTCTGGACGCATAAGAAATTCGAAGTGGGGAGTATTCGCAGCGATCTGCGGTTTGCAATCTGGGAACGGCTGCGGATAGAAGGAATGAAGTGAGTTTTACTGCGTGCGCTCCGTAAATTCCTTCGCCCAGTTGGCGTAACTGCTGCCGGGCAGGAAGGAAATGCGCTGCCCGAATCGTCCGGGTGCCCGGAGGTGGAAATGCACCACGCGCCGGCCCAGGCGTTTCTGCTTCTCGACCCGCTCAATATCCGACCAGGGGTAGCGCACGGAGGTCCAGTAATTCGTGACGTATAAGTGGGTGGCGTCGGCATCGACGCGTTTCAGCCGCCACAGCACCCGCCAGACGAAGTAAAACCAGGCCAGAATAAGCAGGATGGCCGCCACCCGGACCCACATCGCGGGAAAGGGCAGGCCCATATCTTCCACATCGGTCAGCAGCAGGGCGCCGGTGAACGTGCCGAACAGCACCGTACCGAACAGCGGCATAAATAAACGCCAGAACAGCGTCGTACTGGATGACAGGTTGATCGCCCTGGCGCGACCATTTTTCGGCAGATTGGCCGTATCGGGGGGTAAAACGTTTTGATTGTCCATAGTCATGTACCGCTAAATCGGAAATAAGGCCGCAAAAGTAGCCCTTTCGGGGTGTTTGTTGCCAGAAAAAACAAGAGACAAAGTGCTGGGTTGCGCTTTGTCTCCTGTTTATTTCGGCTTGGTTCCGGAGAATTAATCTATTTCTACTTTTTTCTTGTCCTTGTCCGCATCGCCGATCTTTTTGTCGGTCACCACAATGCGTGACCCGCCTTTTAATTTCCGGCTTACGGCGGAATAAGGCCCGACGACCACCATATCGCCTTCCTGCAGGCCCGACAGAATTTCGATGTATTCATTGCCCTGAATACCGGTTTTTACCTCCCGGGTAGCCACCGTATCGCCCGACACCACGAAAACGATCTCTTTGATTTTATCGTTGCCGCTGCTGTTGCCGCTCTCCTTTTCGGTACTGGCTTCGGCTTTTTTCTCCTTGTCCTTGTCGTCGTCCCGGGCGGTGACGGCGATCAGCGGAACAGTCAGCGTGCTGTCGGCGGTGTGGGTGAAAATATCCACGGCGGCGGACATGCCCGGCCGGAAGGGATAACGGCGACCGTCTTTGATCAGGTCCTGGTAGGAAGCCGGGTCCACGCGGATCTTGACCACAAAATTCGCCACCTGATCGGTGTTCAGGCTGGCGCCGGTGGTCCCGACATTGCTGGCGCTGTTGGAAATTTCGGAGACTTTACCCTTGAATTTACGCCCCAGGTAAGCGTCCACCTCGATATCGGTTTCGTCCCCGACATTCACTTTCAGAATATCGTTTTCAACCACGTCGACCTGTACTTCCATGCTGCGCAGATTAGCGATGCGCATAATTTCGGTACCGGTCATTTGCATCATACCCAGCACGCGTTCGCCGCGTTCGATGTTCAGTTTGCTGATAATACCGCTTACGGGGGCCGTAATAATGGTTTTTTGCAGGCTGGTGCGCAGTTCTTTCAACCTGGCGTTGGCGCTGTTAATTCCAAAATCCGAGACGCGGACGTTTTCCTTCACCCCGGCGAGGTTGCTTTCTGCGGAGCGCAGGCTGGCTTCCGCCGCTGCCAGGCCGCTTTCGGCCGCCCGCAGGTTGTTGAGCGAAGTTTCAAATTCGGCCGTGGAAATGATGCCGTCTTTGTACAGTTTATCATTGCGCTGGTGCGTGTTACGCATCGTTTCCAACTGGGCATTGGCGCGGAAACGGTCGGCCTTTAGCTGTTCAATTTGCGCCGCACTGCCCAGCACGTTAGCCGAAGAAATTTGCCGCTGCGCCTTGGCCGTGCTGACCGACGCCTGGCCCTGTTCGAGCGCGCTTTGGTATTCGTCGGGTTTGATCTTCGCCAGGACCTGACCAACCGTGACCGAATCGCCTTCTTTCACGTAGAGTTCGATCACCTCGCCGGAAACGTCCGAACTGATCTTAACTTCCGTTTCCGGAAATATTTTGCCGCTGGCGCTGACCATTTCGCGGATGGTGCGGCGGGTCACCTTCTCGGCATTCACCTCCTCGCCTTTTGGCTTTTGGCGGGCCTTCACGGCGGCAGCGACAATAAGCAGGGCCAGCAAGCCGAGCAGGATGTAAAGTAGGGTGCGGTTCTTGCGTTTAGGTGGCGTGTTTTTCATGTCTTGGTTGGCAAAATTGAAACCGAGATAAAAGGGCAGTAACTGCCCCCTTTCGTTTGTGGGCACAAGGATAGAAACAGCCTTCGCGGCAGGTAAATTAGTTGGATAAATTGCCTTAATCGGCAGATGAATTTCGTGAAAAACCCGTGTCAAAGTCGGCGGGGTAATAAATAAAGGCCGGAACGCCAGGCTTGAATAAAATGCACAGCGACGAAAATTACCGTTGACCGGCTAATATTATGGAAGGTAGAAGCCAGGTTTAGGAATATTTTGTTTAAGTATCAGCGGAATAAATACAAAAAACTTTAAACAAAAATCTGTTTGCCGAGTTATACTGGCCCTGCCGCGTTCTTAACTGCCAATAACGGTTATTCAGCGGTAGCACATTCCTGTTCAGATTTATAACTTTCCGTGATGATAGATTTTATTCCTGCTGATTTACATGCCGAACTGATCGACGACCTTGGCGATCACCACATTGGTACGGCTGCTGAAACAACCATGCATTTGTCCGCTTTGACCTTACCCGATGCGGAGAAAATAGACCAGATCACCGTTCATTTTGCCGAAATAATGAAAATCCTGGGTCTCGACCTGCGGGATGATAGCTTGCGCGGCACCCCCAAACGCGTGGCCAAAATGTACGTCAAAGAGATTTTTAGCGGCCTGAACCCTGAAAACAAACCGTCGGTAACCACTTTCGATAACGCTTATAATTACCGCCGACTCGTCATCGAGCGTAATATACCGATACAGAGTACCTGTGAACACCATTTCCAGCCCATCTTCGGCGTGGTCCACATCGGCTATATTCCCAATGGTAAAGTCATCGGGCTATCGAAGCTTAACCGCATTGCAGATTACTACGCCCGCCGCCCGCAGGTACAGGAACGGCTGACAGTACAGATCGCCGAAGAGCTGAAAAAAGCGATGCACACGCAGGATGTGGCCGTGTACATAGACGCACGGCACATGTGCGTACAGGCCCGCGGGGTCGAACACCATGGCGCCAGCACCATTACGGCGGAATATTCCGGCAAATTTTTGAACGAAATCACCAAGCAGGAGTTCCTGCAGGCTATTTACTCCAAAATGCCTTAAAGTGAAATGGTTGATGCGGGTTGATGAGGTTTATAAGGTTGATGAGGTTTATAAAGTTGATAATCAACATTGTGAATAAGCAACATCACTCAATTTTCTACCAGCCTTACAGTATCCTGACTAGGTTGATACACAGTATAGAATGCTGTGTATCAACCTGGTCAACCTGATCAACTTTTATCAGCCCTTTGCGCGGCGCGCTACTTCCGGCCAGTTCACCACGTTCCAGAAAGCGGTGATGTAGTCGGGACGGCGATTCTGGTAGTGCAGATAGTAGGCATGTTCCCATACGTCGAGACCGAGGATCGGACGACCTTTTTTCTCCGCCACGTCCATCAGCGGGTTGTCCTGGTTGGGCGTGCTGGTGATGAACAGACCACCGTCAGCGCCGACACAGAGCCAGGCCCAGCCGGAGCCGAAACGCGTGGTAGCGGCCTGGGCAAACTGTTTTTTAAATTCGTCGAACGAACCGAATGTTTTCGTGATCTGGTCGGCTAGTTCGCCACCGGGTTCACCGCCGGCATTTGGCGCCATAATTTCCCAGAACATCGAGTGGTTCCAGTGGCCGCCACCGTTATTACGGACGGCTACCGGCAGGGAGGAAATGTTGGCCAGGAGTTCTTCCAGACTTTTATTTTCGTGTTCCGTGCCCTGAATCGCATTATTCAGGTTGGTAACGTAGGCCGCATGGTGTTTATCATGGTGAATTTGCATGGTTTGCGCATCCACATGGGGCTCGAGGGCAGTAGCTGCATAGGGGAGTTCAGGAAGTGTAAATGCCATGTTGGGTATAATTTTTGTTATAAAAAGTGTGAAACCGTTATCCATATAAGTGGTACGGCTAGTTTGCCATCGTTTGTTAATGGGCACGGCTATTGTAACAGCCGATTTGGGAAGATGTTTCACGGAAATCTAATGTCCGTGGCAATCATAAAATTTAAAATGCGGGCCGGCTGGAACAATTACCACCCGTTTTTTGCTGTTGGGGCTATGCCACGTTCACCAGGGAACTTTCCGGCAATTTTGTATATTCGCTCCTGCCGGGCCGCCAGTGCCAACATAATGGTCCGTTACGCTCATTCAACCTCGACAATGCTGCTCCAACGCTCTCTACTGCCATTCCTGTTTTTTTTTATTCTTACTGCCCAAATAGCTGCCCAGACTTCGGGCTGGGACCACATCCGGCAAAACAATTTCGTACTGGCCCGTACCGCTTTTGAAAATGAACTGCGCCAGAATCCCCAAAGTGAACCCGCGCTGACAGGCCTGATTTTTCTGGCGGAAACCGTCCAGGACTACGAAAGTTATGAACGCTATGCCAATCAGTTGCTGACCGCCAACTGGGCGCCGCATTACGTGTGGCTTTTCGGCGCCATGTACAACGGTAAGCCCGAGGAGGCCCTGAAACAAAACCTGCCGGAAAGCATCCGCCTGCCTTTTGTGTTGCAACAGGCCGATACGCTGTTCCGTTACCGCCATTTCAACGAAAGCGCCAGCCTGGCCAATGCTGCCGTGCCGCGTTTGAACTGGGCATTGACCGGTCCATTCGCAAATGTCGGCGGCAGTAATTTTGCCGAGACGACTCCGGTAGAAATCAATCCGTTCGATCTCAAAACCGTTTTTAAAAATGAATATGGCGTCGAGTTCAGCTGGCTGAAACATACGTTCAGTTCGCCCGGATCGCCGGTTTATTTCCATAAGCTCCCCAATGCCGGCCGCCTGGCAACTTTTTACGCCAACACTTTCGTGACCATTCCGACGGCGCGGCAGGTGGCGCTGAAAATTACCCGCAGCGAACCGATCAAGATCTGGATCGATGACCAGCTGCTGCTGGAACGGCCGCGCCTCTCGTCCGCCAATGAGTGGGATGCCGAAATCGCCACCTTCCAGCTGTCCGCCGGTACGCACCGCCTGCTGGTCAAAATTTCAGAATTTCCGGAAGACGGCAATGATTCGCAGATCGCTTTGAAGTTCAACGATCAGGGCAATGAGGGCGACGACGAGTACAGCAACGACGACCATGACTATGGTCGCGTCAGCAGTAAAGTGCTCGCCAGTACCGGTTTTGCTGTACGCCTGACCGATCCGGCGACCGGACGCCCGTTCACCGATCTGTCAACAGCTTATACCGCCGTGTACAAACCCGCTGCGCAGGCCTGGTCGCCGGTGCTGGAGGTGCAGCCCTACGTGCAGTTTTTCAAGAAAAATGCGACTGCTGCGCCCGCTGATCTATGGCATCAATATCTGCTGGCCAAGGCTTTCGCTAAAAGTGAGGACACCGAGACCGGGGAAGAATATTTTTCCCGTTTAGCTGCCGACCTGCCCAATGCTGCTTTTGCTAAATTCCTGCTGGCCAAGTTCTACGACGCCAATAATAAGGGCGAACGGGCGGAAGGCCTGCTCAGCGCCATGGATACGTCCACCACACCGACCTTCGCGGAACATGCCATCCGGCTGGATAAAATCAATAAGGACCAGGATGAATCCGGGTATATTCTGGCGCTACAGAACATGCTGGAACTTTCGCCGACCAACTGGTCGACCCTGAACCGATACCTGCGTTTTTTAAAAGAAAAAGGCCGCAAGGAACAGATCAAAAATTATGTGCGGAGTTTTCTGGTCCAGCATAACAGCGACAAGTGGAAGAACCGCCTGGAAAATTACCTGAAAGATGATAGCTACAAACCGGAATCGTATAAACCGCTAACGGACAAAGACCGCGATAAGGATTTTCAGAAAATCCAGAAACGCCAAAAGAAAACTTTCGACTGGAATGATCAGGAGGCTACCGTAGCCTATTACAAACGTAAAGAACGGGTGAATGACGTGCTGAAAACCTACGACGAAGGTTTGTCGCTCATGCCGTATGCCTTGGGGTTGAAGTTTCAGAAAGCCAGTTATTTATTCGAAAAAGAACGCAGCGACGACGCCCTCGCCATTTTGCAGAGTATGCTGATCGACGAACCCTACGATGCCGATATTCATGAGCTGATCGGGGACATTTTTATCGAAAAGAAAAACGAGCCCGAAGCCCTGAAGTGGTACCGGGAAGCCGAAAAGATCCGCGGCCCGGCCGATTATTCTTCGGTGGCCAATAAGATCGAAAAACTGGATAACAAGAAAAAATTCACCGGTTATTTCGCCCCAGTCAATCTCGTGGAAGCCGCAAAAGACCACTCCTGGGAAAACCAGTACAAAGACGAAGAGTCGGTCATTTCGCTGTACAGCCAGCAGTTTACCTACCTGGCCGAAGAACATAACCTGCAGTCCGTCAACAAACTGGTAGTCCATATCCGCAATGAAGCCGGCGCTAAACTCTGGACGGAAGCCGACCTGCGCCTGCTGGGACAGGTGACCAGCGCTAAAGTGCTCAAAAAAGACGGTTCCATTACTTCCCCGGATCTGGGGAGCTACGGCGTAGCGGTGTTCAAAAACCTGCATGCCGGCGACGTCATCGTCGTGGAAGGTACTAATGAGCGCGGCATGCCCGATGAAATACCCGGCGAATTCCTCAACATCAGTATTGCTTCCTGGCAGGCGCCGGTGGCCCACGCGACGGTCGAACTGCTGCTGCCGAAAAGCCAGGACCTGTACTTTGCCTGCAACCGCCTCGACTGCGCCCATACGACCCGCGATACGGGGGAATTTAAAATGCTCAACTGGGACTGGCACGATATTCCAAAAACCCAGGTCGAAGAAGCGGCGCCCGATAACCTCGATTCCTACGCCTGGATCATGATGGGCAGCACCTCCGACTGGAGCCGCGTGGTGCAGTGGTATAACCGCAAAACCTATTGCCGCACCGAAGCGAATTATGAAGTGCTCGACCAGGCCCGCCTGCTGCTGCGCCCCGATATGAACGAATCGCAGGTGGTAAAAACCCTGCATACCTTCATTACCCAGGATATTAATTACTCCTTCGTGCCCTTTTTGAACACGAACTACGTCCCGAAAAAACCCGGCGCTACCCTCTCGGGTAAAGTGGGCGATTGTAAGGACGTGGCCACCCTCATGATCACCCTGCTGCACGAACAGGGCATTCCCGCCTGGTACACCCTGGTGAGCACGCATTCCTTCAGCAATCAGGAACCGCGGCCAACGCTATACGTATTCAACCACGCCATCGTGGCCTACGAAACCAAAGACGGCCAACTGCATTTTGCCGACCTGACCACCGATTATTTTCCCAACGGCGTGCTGCCTTCCGGCGACTCCGAAGCCTGGGGATTGATCATCCGGGAGGGCGAAACCAAACTGCGCCGCCTGCCGAACGACGCCATGAACCCGGCTATCAGCCGCGTGGATATTACCGCACAGGCCACGGTGGATGCCGATGGGAATGTACAACTCGATGCCCAGGCCGTCCGGCACGGCGCTGCCGGCGGTGACTGGCGCGAATCGCTGCTGCGGGCTACGGATGAAGACCGGCGCAAGAAAATATCGGAGTATTTCGGCGGCGGCGTGCTCAACCACCTCGACCTCAGTACCATCGATTTTACCAATCTGGACAGCATCAACGAACCGCTGCAAACCCACCTGAAAATGACGGCTTATAACCAGTTGGATAAAGTCTCCGACCTGTACATCATGCCCCTGCCACTACCTTTGAGCACGCCGACCCAAAAAGCCATGTTTGCCGCTAAGCGCTATA
>JANPIN010000064.1:0-89054 GCA_031425035.1 Saprospirales bacterium
GCGCTTCGGACTTGGGTTCGGGGCGCGCTGTTTTTTAACTATTGTCAGGAACTCAGATCGTTCTACTACGACTTGAAAACGCGGCAAATTACTTATCTTTGTAAGAAACTTAGTACCCGCACATGACCACACAACCTAACCAGGTGTATTTGCCTTTACAGTTTCCGCAGATACTGGAAATTGTAAAGCAACTGAGCCTTCCGGAAAAGCAGACGCTACTCCTTTTTTTATTGGGGCGCTCGTCAGATGCAGAGGATGCTGTGTTGACGCATTTTGCCAGCGAACGCGCTTTGGCGCAGGATTGGCTTACCGCAGCAGAAGATGAGGCATGGCAAAATTTATAAAAGGCGACGTGGTCGTCATTCCCTTTCCATTCTCTGACTTGTCCGGCAGCAAACGTCGCCCGGCTTTGGTCTTGGCTGACCTGCCAGGACAAGACATCATGCTTTGTCAGATTACTTCTCAGCATGCTCCTAATGACCCTTTCGCCATCCCGGTTGCAGCAAGTGATTTTGCACAGGGTTCTTTACCCGTATCCTCCAACATTCGTCCGAATCGGATTTTTACCGCTGACAAAAATTTAATCGTCAAGACCTCCGGTACCATTACGCCTGCTTTACGGCAAAAAGTATTTGAGGCCGTAGTAGAAATTCTTAGGCCATAGATTATTGTAGAATAATGAAATAAGCAGCGCGCTGTTTGTTTGTTCCTACGAAGGAACGGGTTTTAATACAGGCAGATGGGTGGGCAGAGCGGGCACAGCCCGCGGGAACGGACACGCGAGGCAAACTTTCCCTAATTTCCGTCTTGGCCCCATCGATAATCCCGGTTTGCCCTGCTCATCCATCAGCGCCACCAGTGGGCCGGTGCCATCACCACTGCCACTGCTATCGGTTTTCCCATCGCCGGCCAATACGTACCTGAAAATCCTGCCCAATCAAACATTACCAGCTCCGGCTACCTGGAACCTGTATGATGCGTTGGGAAGGGTAGTGCGTTCGGAGAGACTCGCCAACAGTATTACCTGCCTGGAAGTTGACGTATCAGCTTTGTCTAATGGCATGTATTACTATCAGTTGCTGAGCATGGAAGGCAGGAAAATATTACAAAGTGGAAAGGTGCTGGTAGCGCATTGACGTGCAGCTCTATACACCGCTCCAACCGCTTTTGTAACACCGGCTTTAGCCGGTACCTGCCGACTGGTTGATCTACTTGCCTCAAAAATGCCGACTAAAGTCGGCGGTACAAAAGCGTTGACCCATCACCTGCTCTTTTTCTTTTATTTCTCCCTGTCACCACAAAAACCGATTTTTGCCGTTCTGTGTCGGTTGCGACCCGTGGCACGTATTTCTAATGCTCTAATGGTGAACGAAGACCTACTACCAATCCACCCGTCCGTATGACTTTAGCCGAACCGTACTGGCTGCTCCTGCTCCTGCTGCTCCCCGTATTGATCTACCGTTACCGGCAGGTCGAACCCCTGCGGCACGTGACGTTGCAGGTGTCGCGGCAGGCGGCGATGAAAGGCGTCAAGACCTGGGTGGTGTACGCCCGCAGCTGGATCCAATGGCTGCGCTGGGCGGCCATTGTGCTAGTGATCATTTCCCTGGCGCGCCCGCAGCGACTCTGGCACGAGGAAAAAACGGAAGCCGAAGCCGTGGACATTCTGCTCACCATGGATATTTCGCCGAGCATGCTGACCCGGGACTTTCAACCCGACCGGCTGACTGTTGCCAAACAAATGGCCAATGATTTCGCCAGCCGGCGGCCCTATGACCGGCTGGGACTGGTGGTTTTCTCCGGCGGCGCTTTTACCCAGTGCCCGCTGACCAATGACCGCCGCATCCTGCAGGCCTTCGTGAACAACCTCCAGGTGGGGCGACTGGAAGACGGTACCGCCATCGGCATGGGACTGGCCACGGCGGTTAATCACCTCAAAGACAGTGAAGCGAGCAGTAAAGTGGTGATCCTGATCACCGACGGCGAGAATAATGCCGGCGATATCGGGCCGATCCGGGCGGCCGAGATCGCCCAGGCGCTCGGGGTGCGGGTATATACCGTGGGTCTCGGTTCGGAAGGCGTGGTGCAGTCACCCACCTTCCAGCGCGACGATGGTTCTTTCGCTTTCGCCGCCCGTAACATGACCTTCGATACCAAACTGCTGGAAGACGTGGCCGGACTGACCGGCGGCAAATTTTACCGGGCCAAAAGCCCGCAGGACCTGCAATCCATTTATGCCGAAATTGAAGGCCTGGAAAAAACCAAGATCAGCACGACCATTTTAAAACACGTCACCGAAATGTTCTTCTGGTTCCTCAACGTCGCCTTTTGCCTGCTGGTCCTGGAAATGCTGTTGAGGTGGGGGCCGTTAAGGGTAATTACGGTGTAAAGAAATGTTGAGAGAAATGTTGAGGAAACTTTGAGAGGAACGTTGAGGATACTGCCGGTACCATTCATGACTTACTAAACAATGTCAGGAAAAACGCTGAGCGGTAGCTGCAGGAACCGTTCATAGTTCATACATCATAGATCATAGTTAAAGAAATGTTTCACTTCGAGAATCCCGTCCTGTTAAATCTGCTCTGGGCCCTGGTCTTCCAGGCGCTGCTGCTGCTGACCTACTGGCAATGGCGGCGGCAGACCTTGAGCCGGCTGGGTTCGCCACAACTGGCGCAGCGGCTGCTGCTGGGTTTTTCGGAGCGGCGTTTCTGGGTTAAAAATATCCTGTTCAGCGGCGCTTTGGTGCTCACGGCGCTGGCCATTGCCAATCCCGTGCACGAAGTCCAGCGCGACGGTAAAAGCCGCCAGGCCGCCGATGTACTGATCGCGCTGGATATTTCGAAAAGCATGCTGGCGAAAGACGTCAGTCCCAGCCGCCTGGTGCAGGCCAAACTGTTCATCGAAAAGCTGGTGCAGTCACTACAGGGCGAACGCATCGGACTGATCTTTTTCGCCGGCGATGCCTACCCGCAAATGCCGTTGTCGACCGACTACGAAGCGCTTTTGCTTTTTGTCCGGAATGCCAATCCCAACTTCGTAACCGACCAGGGGACGGACATGGGCGCAGCCATCGAGCTCGCGCAACGTTTGTTTGAAAGCAATGCCCTCGCCGGTCGCGGCCTCATTCTGATCAGCGACGGCGAAAACCACGAGGAAAAAGCGCTGCAACGCGCCCGGGAAGCCAAGGCCAATGGGCTGGTGATCCACACGGTGGCGGTGGGTACGGCCTCCGGGGCGACTATTCCGGCGGCGAACGGCGGTTTTCAGCGCGACTTCACCGGTCAGGTCATCCGGACCAGCGTCAACGAACCTTTTTTGCGGGAACTCGCCCAGTCGGGTGGGGGGGAAGCCGTGAATATCAATAATCAGGATGCCATCGCCACGCTCAAGGCCGAAGTCGACCGTTTGCAGAAAACAGCCGTCGCCGCACAGGTGCAGACCGAAAACGTCAGTTATTTTCAATGGCTTCTGGTGCCGGTGTTGATCCTGCTGGCGCTGGAGCAATTGATGTGGTGGCGAAAAAAGAGACAACCGGGCGAGGAACTGGTGAAGAAAATGAAGCCGTCCGAGAAACAACGGACGACCGCTACATGATGAAGTATCAAAAATATAAATGGCTTTTTGCCTGTGTTTTAACGGCCGCGCTGCTGTCGGCCCATGCGCAAACCCGGCAACTGCGCAAGGGCGACCGCTTATACGATCAGCAAAACTACAGCGCTGCCGAAATTGCTTACCGCGATGCGGTGGCCGGTCCGCTAGCATCCTTTAACGCCGGCAATGCCGCTTTCCAGCAGGGCAAATATGCGGAAGCCGCCACGCTCTATCAGAATGCCGAACGCACGGCGGCGGATGCGTCCTTCAAATCGAATGCGCTGTATAATATGGGGAATGCTCTACTGCGGTCGGAGAAATACGCCGAGGCCATAGAGGCGTATAAAAGCAGTCTGCGCCAGCGCCCGAACCAGCCGGATGCCAAGAAAAATCTGCAGATCGCGATTAAAAAACTTCGGGAGCAGGAAGATCCCCCACCACCACCCATTCCGCCGCCGCCGCCGCCGCCGCCGCCCAAACAACGCCCCCGCAACAACTACCTGGACCAGGCAAATGCCGGCCGCAAACCCGAAGTGACCAGCGGCGGCATGAGCCCCGAAGCCGCCCGTAATCTCCTGGAAACCCGCGTTACTAAACAGGAACAGGAAAACGCCCAGCAGTACCGCCAACTGGCGCCAGCGGTCAGGCCATCGCGGGTGAAAAAGGATTGGTAGTTGTTAGGAGTCAGGTGTCAGGAGGCAGGAGTTAGTTAGGAGTCAGGAGGCAGGAGGCAGGAGGCAGGCGTAGGGTGGGCTGAGTGGTGGTGTTACCTGTCTCGTATCGCCTGAATTATGTCACCCGTCTCCCCCTCTACGCCTGCCTCCTGCCTCCTAACACCTGACTCCTAACTACTACGGATTTTCTGTCACCCGTCTCCCCCTCTACGCCTGCCTCCTGCCTCCTGCCTCCTGTCACCTAACCCCTGTCACCTAACCCTGCCTCCTGCCTCCTGTTAACTATGGCTTAATCAACCCCCCATCATTCTTCCCATTCACATCCGGCAGCACGTGGTCGGGATCGGTGACGACCGTGCGAATGCGCTTGGTGGAATTCAGGTGCAGCGTCCACTGTGCGCCGCGTTGCCAGACTTCTACCGGGATTTGACGGCGTTCTTTCGTACCGTCTTCGTAGGTGATTTCCACGTCGATGGGCATGGCCATTTTTTCATGCAGTTCGAGGCCGATCTGTGCGCCTTTCGCGGGATCGTCTTCGTTGTATTTGATTGCGCCGACGCCGACATCGAATTTCCAGGTTTCATAAAACCATTCTTTCCAGAACCAGCCAAGGTCTTCGCCGCCGGCATCTTCCAGGGTTTTGAAAAAATCGAACGGGGTGGGGTGCTTGAAGGCCCAGCGGTGCACATAAGTTTTAAAAGCATAGTCGAAACGATCCGGTCCCAGGACATTGTTGCGCAACAAGGTGAGGGCGACTCCAGGTTTATAATACGCCTCCAGACCCAGGTGCTGCATGACGTCCGGAATGGTCATGAGCGGATCGGCATCCGGGGGAAACAGTCCGGAAGCGACCTGGTGCATATCCTGCGGGCCACGCGCATATTCTCCCTTGTTAAATGCCTTGTCGGCCAGCGAGTTGATAAAGGTGTTAAAACCTTCGTCCATCCAGGGGAACTTGCGCTCATTGCTGCCGACGATCATCGGAAACCAGTTATGGCCGAATTCATGGCTGGTTACGCCCCATAAACTGCCCCTTTTGGCGCCATGGTAACAAAAAACCAGCCCCGGATACTCCATGCCGTACTCTGGGCCGGCTACATTCACCGCCACGGGGTAGGAGTATTCAAATAAATACTGCGAATAAAACTCGATGGAGCCTTTGGTATATTCGGTCGCCCGGCTCCACATGGAATCGGAAGCGCTCTCCACCGGGTAGGCCGACATGGCCAGCGCCTTTTTGCCGCTGGGCAAATTAATACGGGCGGCATCGATCATGAACGCTTTGGAAGCGCCCCAGGCCACGTCGCGGGCATTTTTACAGCGAAAGCGCCAGGTCAGACGCTCGCTTTTACCGGGCCGCGAATCCGGGCGGGTCACTTCTTCCTTGCCCCGGATGATGACGGTTTTATCGCTTTCGGCGGCTAATTTGAAGCGTTTATTCTGTTCGGACGTATACACGTCGTTCGGGTTCAGCAGCTCCCCGGAACCGACGACGATGAAACTGGCCGGTACGTTTATCGAATATTCCAGATCACCGTATTCCAGGTAAAACTCGCCGGAACCGAGGTAAGGAAGGACGTTCCAGCCCTCGATGTCGTCGTACACGCACATGCGCGGATACCACTGCGCCACTTCGTAAATACGGCCGTTGGGAGTATCCATCATGCCCATGCGCAGGGCGCTGCCGGCGGGAATTTTAAATTGATAAGTGATGAAAACCTTCTGTTTGCCGCCTTTGGCCGCTACCGGCTGGTCGAGACGGATTTGCAGGCGGGTATCGCTGATATGGAATTTGACCGGCACTTTTTTGCCACTCTGTTCCACCATCACCGATTGAATTTGAAAGCCGCCGTCAAAACCCATGGGCCGCCCGACCGCCGAGGCATCGCCGGCAATCATCGCGCCCCGGGACTCCTTGTTGAACAGGTTCTGGTCCACCTGCAGCCACAGAAAAGGCAGCTCATCGGGCGAGTTGTTGATGTAGTCGATCTGTACGTCGCCGCTGATCACGTCGGTTTTTTCATCCAACCGGACATTGATGTTGTAGTTCGCCACGTTCTGCCAGTAGCCCGGGCCGGGAGCGCCGGTGCCGTTGCGCGTACTGCTCTGCATGGAGTAATTAAACAGCGGGTCGAATAATTCGAGCTGGTTGTAAGGCGATACGCGGGCAGTATCTTGTTTAGGCGACTGCGCGTTCAAGGCGGATATGGCTACCACCAGCAGGAGTGGTAAAAGCCGGTTCATTTTTTTCATTGTAAAAAGTTATAGTGATCGGCTAATGGCCGGGTGCAAACCTAGGAAAAGAGTCCGCGTATACTGGCTTTTCCGGCCAATCATGTATATCGGGTTGGGAAGAACGCTTTTAGCCGGTTGACGGTTACTGCGGCCCCACCACAAACTGCCCGTTCGCCTCCACTTTGTCATTCACGCTCACCGTGAAAAAATACACCCCCTGCGCCAGTGAATATTCCCAGTTCACTTCACTTTCACCATTCAGCGCCGGTACATCGGTCAGTTCATTTACAAACCGGCCCATTTGGTCGTACACCCGGATGAGCACCTTATTGTGGTGCCGCACATAGTATTTGAAGGTGACCTGCCCATACGAAGGGTTGGGCACGACGGTCGGCGGGAAGTATTCACGCGGGTCGTACACCCCGACGTATAAGCCGGGAATCGTGCCGTCCATCCAGTGCAGGCGGTTGAGCAGCCAGGTGCGCAGGTACTGGGTATGCGCGGAATAGGCGCCGCAGCAATAGGGGTTGGGCCAGACATATTGATTCAGAATGGGCCACTGCTGGAAGTTGCGCACCTGGCTTTCCTGGAGCAGATTCGTCATGGAATCCAGGCGGCTCAGCACCTGTTCGTCGCTGAATTGCCCGGCCCGCAGCGCCAGCCAGCGGTCGCGTAACTGCCGCCGGAAATTCTGGTCCTGCCAGAGTTTGACCCACCAGAAATGGATCACCCAGTAATCATTCGGGCAAACCTGGTTGAAATCAATGGCCCAGCCCTGGGAATCGGCGCCGGCACAGTAGTCGGCATTCCCGAGCGCAATGTTGAAATCCCAGATGGGCCCGGCATGCAGGCGGGAATCTATACTGTCGCGGTCTTTCCAGAAATACGTGCTGAGGCGGTAACCATCCACATTTTTGCCTATTTCATTCAGCAAAACGAAGTCTACGAACGAGGGAACATCCAGGTATTTGGCGTAACCAATGGTGTTATCCGCGAAATTCGGACCCTGCGCCATGGTCTCAAAATCTGTTATCCACTTTTTGATATACTGCTTTTGCTCGGGGGTGACGTCCTCCGGCCTTGGATAATCATACTGGTAAAAAGTTGTTTGCTGCTGGCCGGGAACAGCGGGGTAAGGCGAGGTCCAGCCGTCGTTTAAAGCGCCCGTCGTTTTGTCCAGTTTGATGATATAACCGCCGGTCAATGCCTCTCCGCTGACGTCGGTGGCTTTCAGCTTTTCCACGTTCACCCGGTTGGCGTCGCGTTTTATTTTCTCCGTAACCACGTAAATGCCGCGGTATTCGCCATTGACCAGCAGTTCCACAAACCGCGTGCGGGAGGCCCAGGGCATGATTTCGCGTGCCAGTTCCAGCATCAGGGCATCGCGCACGAGAGATTTATCGCTATACGGGGCGATGAATGCCCAGTCGGATTCTTCGGGCAGGCCCAGCAGTGGGAATTTACGGTCATCCCCGTTGGCATCCCGGGTCTCGACGGCATAGGGTTTTTTGTCGCTCAGGTCCTGCGAGCTACTGCCCCGGCGTTCGATCCCTATATAACCGACATAGTCGTTGGGCGGATCGCTGGGGTGGTTGACTTGCCCCGGGCCGTTATCGATCACCTGCATGGTGGCCGTTATTTTCGGCTCGTCGGGTATTACCTGGCCGTTGGTACTGATCAGAATGATCGGCAGGTTGGAAGAAGTCAGGGTAACCTGGGCTTCGACGCTCAGGGGCAGGACCAGCCACAACAGTAGCCAAATGTTTTTCATGTTGAAAATTTTGGTAAAGTTGCACAAACATGGCGACTGCCACGCACGGATTGCGGGCCGGGCCGATGGTGGACGAAATTTTTGGGTGAAATAGCCGCCTTACTCCGTCGGTTCCCCCGCCATTTGCCGTTCAAACAACTCTGCGTAATAGCCGCCCTGCGAAATCAGTTGATCATGCGTACCCTGCTGCCGGATCGTGTGGTTTTCCAGCACGATAATGTTGTCAAACTGCAGCATGCCGTAAATGCGGTGGGTAATAATGATCGCCGTTTTATCCGCCAGCGCATTATCCAGATAACCCAGAATGCGGCTTTCCGTGTTCGTATCCACGGCCGACAGGCAATCGTCGAGCAGCACCACGTCCGGCTTTTTGGCAAAAGCCCGGGCAATACTCACCCGTTGTTTCTGGCCGCCGGAAAGGGTCACACCGCGTTCGCCCACGAGGGTTTCGTAGCCGTTGGGCAGGCCCATGATTTCCTCGTGCACGGCCGCGCTTTTTGCGAAAAATTCCGCTTCGGGGGGACTTAGGTCAGGATTTCCGAAAGAAATATTGGCCAGTACGGTGTCGGAAAAAAGGAACACATCCTGCGGCACGTATCCGAAACGACGGCGCAAATTAGGCAGATCATGCTCGCGTATGTCGCGCCCGTCTACCAGGATGCGACCGGACGTCACGTCGTACATGCGCACCAGCAGGTCGGCAATGGTCGTTTTTCCACTGCCCGTTCGGCCGATAATGGCCATTTTCTGGCCAGGTTTCACCTCGAAACTGACGTTTTCCAGCGCCATAATGCCCGTATCGGGATAGGTAAAACTGACGTTTTCAAAAACAATATGACCCTGCAAAGGCGTCACGATCCCGGTTTCGTTGTCGGTCGCCGGGTTGGTGATGCTGGGCTGGGTTTTGAGAAATTCATTGATCCGTTTCTGGCTGGCCGCCGCCTGCTGGGTCAGAGAAGCGATCCAGCCAATGGCCGTGACGGGCCAGGTCAGCATGTTGATGTAAATAACGAACTCGGCGATGTTACCCGGCGTGATCTGCCCGGAAACGACCTGCAAGCCGCCCACATAGACGGTAATGATGATGCTCATGCCGATCAGCAGCGACATCAGCGGGAAAAAGAAGGCGTCCACGCGCACCAGTTCCAGGGATTTGCGCCGGAATTCCTCGCTTTGATCGGCAAACCAGCGCCCCATGGCCTGTTCCTGCACATAACTTTTTACCACCCGGATGCCACTGTACACTTCCTGCGCGGTGCCGGTCAGCGTAGCCAGCTGCTGTTGTATTTTTTCGCTTTTTTTGCTGATTAGCGTGCTCACATAGTAAATGGAAATGCTCAGGAAGGGCAGCGGCAGCAGCGACCACAGCGTCAGGCTCACGCTCACCCGCAGCATGGAACCGATGGTTAAAATGAACAGGAAAAACAGATCGAGGCCGTACAAAATAGCGGGCCCGAGAAACATGCGCACTTTGGAAACATCCTCGGAAATGCGCGACATCAGATCGCCCGTCGTGTTGCGTTTGTAAAAAGCCAGGTCCAGTTTTTCATAGTGCCCGAAAATTTCCTTGCGCATATCGTACTCGATCAGCCGGCTCATCACGATCACCGTCTGGCGCATGAAAAACATGAAAAGACCCATCATCAGCGCCAGTCCGATCACCCCCAGTCCGAACCAGGCCACCTGACCGCTCAACTCGTCGAAGGCCTCCGGGTGGTTCGAAATGCCCCCGTGCCCCTGGTAGTATTTCACGCGTTCCACCACCGTATCCAGGGCCTGGCGGATCATGCGCGGCTGCCACACCCGAAACCAGTTGGCCAGTCCGACGAATAAAATGCCGAGCGCAAAACGGTAGCGGTATTTCCAGAAAAACTTATTGAGGTAAGCGAGGTGCTTCATTTTTAACTATGAACTATGAACTATGAACTATGAACTATGAACGGGCATCAGGGGAAATGCTGAACAACGAGAGCCCGAAACGGTTGGCGGGCGGCAAAAATAATAGCTTTACCGGGATGCCCCTTTTATCAACTTTATAAACCCCTTTTATCAACTATCATCAACCCTTCCTCATTCCGAAATATACAAGATCGTGTCGACGACCGGCCGGGTTTGCAGGGAAACATCCACCCGCAGGCTGCCGTAAACCTCATGCGGGAAATACAAACTATCGTAACCGTAAGAAACCAGCCAGTGCCGGCCTTCCGGAACGGGCGCCAGGCAACCGCGGTTATTGGGGCCGGTGCTGAAAGACGCGTCGTAGTAAGCCGGCGGTTTGTCGTACCCCGGAAAGCTGTCGGCATTATATTTTACGTACACGGTAGCATTGGGTATGGGCTGGTGATGGTGCTGCGTGCGGATGCAGATTTTCGTCGGCAAATCCAGGGTTTCCGGCGCGGCTGGGCGGCAGGCGAAAAATGTGCAGAGTATAAGAAAGCTAATGACAAGGTGGCGCATAGGATAGAGGATGGGGCTGTTGAAAATATGAATCTGTTGGAACGCACTTCCGCCGGGACATTCGGATTTTGTTATGCGGAGCTTAGCCTTAAAAGAAGCCCGCATTCCAACGAATTTCGGGTTTTTATCTATTTTTGGCACTGCCTGAGTTTTAACGGAGGTTTGGAGCATTCCGACCTCTCCACCGACCAAATTTTTTGCTAAAAATGCCCACCACCACGAAGAAAGTCGCCGACAACGGCCATCCCACCGCCATCACCATCCCTGGCAACCGTATTGTCACGCTGGATGAGTTCATTATCCGTTCCGAAAAAGACTTCGAATATGCTACCGGCGAGTTAACCGGTTTGCTGCGCGATATCGGCGTTGCCGCCAAAATTGTCAATCGCGAAGTCAATAAAGCCGGTCTGGTCAATATCCTCGGCGTGAGCGATGGTTCGGAAAATACCTCCGGTGATACCCAGCAGAAACTGGACGTGTTCGCCAATGAAAAGTTCATCGAATGCCTCAAAAATTCGGGGGAATGCTGCGCCATTGCCTCCGAAGAGAACGATGACATTATTCACATTCCGCCGATCGGTGACAAAACCAGCCACTACATCGTCATGTTCGATCCGCTGGACGGCTCTTCCAACATCGACGTAAACGTATCGGTAGGCACTATTTTCGCTATTTATCGCCGAAAAAGCGATGCTACCGGCCCGGCCACCAAAGCGGATTTTCTACAGGCCGGTACCAAGCAAGTGGCCGCCGGTTATGTCCTGTACGGCACGTCGACCATCCTGGTGTACACCACTGGCCGGGGCGTTAACGGCTTCACCCTCGATCCGAGCATTGGCGAATTTTGCCTCAGCCACCGCAATATGCGCATTCCGGAAACCGGCCAGACCTACTCCGTCAACCAGGGCTATTACTCTAAATTCGACCTGGAAATGCGGCGCTACATCGACCACTGTTCCGATCAGAACTACGGTCTGCGTTACATCGGCTCTATGGTCAGCGATATTCACCGCATCCTGATCCAGGGCGGCATTTTCCTCTACCCCAGCACCCGTAAATACCCGAAAGGCAAACTCCGGCTGCTCTACGAATGCAATCCCTTGTCGCTCATCGTGGAACAGGCCGGCGGTAAAGCCATGAACAGCCAGCTTAAACGCATTCTGGATCTGGTGCCCACCGAGTTACACCAGCGCGGCACCATCGCCATCGGTTCGCCGGGCATGGTGGACGAGTTGAAGGCGTTTATCGAGCGGTATTCGGCGCTGCCGATTTAGAGGAATTCATTCCACTTTTGACCGCACCACCCCTTCCCGCAACCGCGTTTCCAGCGTATCACCGCTGCTCAGTTCGGTGGCTGCCGTCAAAGTTTTGCCGTTTTTCATAGTCAGGCTATAGCCCCGGCGCAGCACATTTTCCGGGTGGATGGCCGCGCATAAGATTTCGATCTGGTTTAACTGCTGTTGCTGGCTGCGCAAATATCGGGCGGCCAGCGCGGGTAGTTGTTCCGACCACTGATCCAGCGTGCGCGACGTGTTTTGCAAACGTTCCCGGCTGCCCCAGCGCAGGCTGGCTTCCTGGCGTTCCAGTTCCAATGCATTGATCTTCAATTGGTACTGGGCCGACAGCGCCATTTGATCGGCCTGACGTTGCAGGTCGTTTTCGAACAGCAGGTTTTGCTGGAGCAGGAAATCGGCGACGGCGGTAGGTGTTTTGAGCGCGGTATGGGCCACCAGGTCGAGCACCGTTTCATCGACGTCGTGCCCAATGCCGGTCAGCACGGGCAGGGGCATTTGCGCCACATATTTGCTTAGTTCCAGACCGTCGAAAGCGGCCAGATCCAGTCGGGCGCCGCCGCCGCGCACCACCGCGACGCAGTCGAAATCGGTGGCCCGCGCCGCTACGGCCGCCAGAGAACTCAGGAGTTCCGTTTCGGCGCTTTTACCCTGTACGGAAGCGTTAAATAAATGGCAGTGAAAGCGGTAGCCGAAGGCATTTTCTTCCAGGTGTTCCCGGAAATCCTGCCAGCCCGCCGCGCCTTCGGAACTGACCACGGCCACGCGCTGCAAAACAAGGGGCAGGGGTAGTGCACTATTCCGTTCCAGCAGGTTCAACTGGCGCAGGGTCTGTACTGTTTCCCGGCGCTGACGTTCGAGCTGGCCCAGGGTATGCGCGGGATCCAGGTCGGTTATATGGAGTTTCAGGCCGTAATTTTCGTGAAAATCGACCCGCACGCACATTTTTACTTCCAGACCTTCCTGCAAGACAGCGTCCAGCTGGCTACCCAGCGTTCTGTACAAACGCCGGTGATCCTGGGCCCATAATACGGCCGCCGACTGGGCCAGGAGCTGCTCGCCTTCGCCTTTTTGAATGAGTTGCAGATAACAGTGTCCGCGTGAACGGCCCACCTGGGCAATTTCCGCCGTGAGCCAGAGCGGCTGCTGGAAATTGAGGGCCACCACCCGCCGGATGTGTTCGTTGAGATCAAAAAGGGTGTGGATAGTCAAGCAGCAGGGGATTTAGAGGACCGGGCATGCGGCGAAAGTCCAGCTTTTCGGGCGAAGAATGTTTGCTGCACCCCGTTTATTGTTTCCGCTTGCCCGGGATTTTGCCAACTTTGCGCACTTTTTACAGCCATCATCTGACTTAATGCCGGTCGACTACAGCACGACCCACCTGAACATGTTGAAAAAAGCCTTACAACTCTTGTTTTTTCTCGGCCTCGGGCTGACCATTTTAACCCTGGTGTTCCGTAACCAGAACGCCGCTTTCCAGGAACAATGCCGGCTCGACGGTACGCCCACCGACCAGTGCAGCCTGGTGGACAAGCTGCTGCACGATTTTTCCACGATCAACATTGGCTGGATGCTGCTGGTGATCGTGGCCTTTACGGTGAGTAATATAGTGCGCGCGCTGCGCTGGCAGATGCTGTTGCAACCGCTCGGTTACCGGGTGAAGTTCGCCAACAGCCTGTTAACCATTTTGTTAGGGTATTTTGCAAACCTCGGATTTCCCCGCATGGGCGAGGTGGTGCGGGCCGGTTCCCTGGCGCGGTATGAAAAACTTCCGCTGGAAAAAGTGATGGGTACGCTCGTCGTGGACCGGTTGATGGATTTTCTATGTCTTGGCCTCGTGGTCGGGCTGGCCTTTCTGCTGGAGGGTCAAACCCTGCTGAATTTTATTTCGCACCGGCAGCCAAGTGGCGCCCAGAGTGGCGGTTTACTGCAAAACACCTTCGTACTGACGGCCCTCGGACTGCTACTGGTGGGTGCGGTGGCGGTCCTGTTTTTCTGGAAAAAACTACAGCAGTTACCGGCTTTTCAAAAAGTAGCCAACCTGGTCAAGGGCTTCTGGGATGGTTTGCGTTCGGTCTTCCAACTGCAGCGTACCGGTTTGTTTCTGTTGTACTCGGCCGGTATCTGGCTGATGTTTTACCTGCAATGCTATTTCAATTTGCTGGCTTTTCCCCCCACGGCGCAGCTTGGGGCGAGTGCCGCGCTGATGGTGTTCGTGTTTGGTACGCTGGGTTTCGTTATTCCTTCGCCGGGCGGTATGGGCACTTTCCATGCCCTGGCTATTGCCGGCCTGGCCCTCTACGGCATAAATGGGGGCGACGCTTTTTCCTACGCCAACATCGCCTTTTTCACCATTCAGATATTTTACAACGTGGTGGCGGGTCTGCTGGCCCTGATTTTGCTGCCCATTTTAAACAAGTCCGTTGTTAGTAAAGTCTGAGAGCATCATTCAACTGGAAACCGGCGTTTTACGGCTCGTTTTTCCCAGTAAAAACCAGGGTGTAACGACCAGCATGGCCACCACCAACCAGATGGCGCTTGTAAAGGAACCACTGTGGGCTGCCCAGATCGTACTCATACTCAACAGCAAGAACAATACGCCGTCCAGCACATTTACTATACCCAGCATCCGGCGGGCCTGGCGATACTCGGTGGCGGCATTTTCCGGCGTAATGGTGTTCAGGTAATTGAACTTATGTGGAAAACGCGCCGCCACGGTCAGGAGTGCACAAAGCAGCAGGCCAATGGCGGGTAATTCAAAAATGGCCAGTTTGCCGGCCATACGATCGATGTTTCCGGAGCCGCTAAAATGCACCGGAATTTGTTCCGGCAGGGAAGGGTAGTAGACCGCAGCGAGTAAAAAATTGGCGGCGACCAGCAAAAAAGCAGCCCATTGCAGGCGGCGTTCCAGGGGCGTTTGGGTTAAGTGTAAATTGGGTTGGTTTTTCATTTGATAAAAGTTTAAACGCACAAATATGCCCGCTTTTTCCGAAATAGAAGCAAAAATCCAAAGCCCGGAACAGCTGGTCGGCACGCTGGCTGAATGGCGTTGCAGGGGTGAAAAAATCGTGTTTACCAACGGCTGTTTCGACCTGCTGCACTACGGCCATTTGCACTATTTGTCCCAGGCCCGCGACCTCGCCGACCGGCTGGTCGTCGGACTCAACAGCGCCGCGTCGGTCAGTCGCTTAAAAGGCCCCAACCGGCCCATCAACGACGAACTAACCCGCACCCACTTGCTGGCCGCGCTCGAAGTCGTAGATGCCGTAGTTGTTTTTGAAGAAGACACTCCTTTGAAACTGATCCAACTGGTCAAACCCGACCTCCTCGTCAAAGGCGGCGACTGGCAACCCGAGCAGATCGTAGGTTCCGCCGACGTACTGGCCAACGGCGGGGAAGTCCGCAGTCTGCCCTTCGTCAGTGGCTATTCCACCACCAATATCGAACAGAAAATACTAAACCGGCCACCGGCCTCCTAACTCCTGCCCCCTGTCACCTGCCTCCTGCCTCCTGTCACCTGCCCCCTGTCACCTGCCTCCTGCCCCCTGCCTCCTGTCACCTGCCTCCTAAAAAAAATGTCCCTCGAACGCTGGCGCCTCATTCTCGGTCAAAAAGCCGATCCTGATCAGGACATCCCCCTGGATACCACCGGTGCGGGCATGGATAACGTACTGGAGGCTCTCTACGACAGTCAACGGAAAGGCGGCCTGGGCAGTTCGGCGCCTAATATCAACCGCTGGCTAGGCGATATCCGCAAATACTTTCCGGGGCCGGTCGTGCAGGTCATGCAGCGCGACGCCCTCGAACGGCTCGGTCTGACCCGCATGCTGCTCGAACCCGAACTGCTGGCCAGTGTGGAGCCGGACGTACACCTCATCTCGGCCTTGCTGGCTTTGAATAAGGCCTTGCCCGCTCAAACCCGCGAAACCGCCCGCCGCGTGGTGCGCCAGGTGGTGGAAGCTTTGGAAAAAAAACTGCGCAATCCGCTGCGGGATGCCGTACAAAGCGCGCTGAATCGCAGCGTGCGTAACCGCCGCCCACGCGCCCACGAGATCGACTGGCGGCGGACCATTTATCAGAATTTAAAACACTATCAGCCGGAACACCAGACCATTATTGCCGAAAACCTGGTTGGTTTTGGTCGTAAAGGCCAGGCGCTGCGCCACGTCATTCTGCTGGTGGATGAAAGCGGGAGCATGGCCAGTTCGGTCGTGTATGCCGGTGTACTGGGCGCGGTGCTGGCCAGTATTCGCTCCGTACGCACAAGCCTGGTCGTGTTCGATACCGCCGTGGTGGATCTGACCGAACAGTTACACGATCCGGTCGAGTTATTGTTCGGTACCCAGCTGGGCGGCGGCACCGACATTAATAAAGCCCTGGGGTATGCCCAAACCCTCGTGCAGACCCCGGCGGACACGATCTTAGTGCTGATCAGCGACCTGTTTGAAGGGGGCCACCGGGCAGAAATGCTCAAAAAAGCGGCGGCCCTGCGGCAATCCGGCGTGACCATGGTGACGCTACTGGCACTCAGCGACGACGGCGCACCCGCTTACGACCACGAAAATGCCGCCGCTTTTGCCGCCTTGGATGTGCCGGCTTTCGCCTGTACGCCGGATATTTTTCCGGATTTGATGGCAGCAGCGATCAATAAACAGGATTTGAAAAGCTGGGCGGGAACGCGGGGGATTGCGGTGCGGTAGCCCGCGGCTCCCGGGGTCGGACTAATTTTTGTCGTCCGACCGCTAGGGTGGGTGCAGGTCGCTTGATGGGGATCGTGGTATTGATCGGACCAAAAAAAAGTCGTCCGATCAAGGAGCTGCGGTCAGACGACTTTTTTGTCGTCCGACCGCTAAGGTGGGTGCAGTTTACTTGATGGGGATCGTGATATTGATCGGACGACAAAAAAGTCGTCCGATCAAGGAGCTGCGGTCCGACGGGTTTTTTGTCGTCTGACCGCTAGGGATGGGTGCCGTTTGCTTGACAAGGATCGTGATATTGATCGGACGACAAAAAAGTCGTCCGATCAAGGAGCTACCCGTACAGCGGAAACCGCCCCATATACGTATTCACCTCCGCCCGCACTTTGGCATGGTGGGCTGCGTCTTCCGGGTGGCTCAGCACCTCGTCGATCCATTCGACGACCTGGCGGCAATCGGCTTCCAGAAAACCGCGCGAGGTGATCGCTGGCGTACCGATCCGAATACCCGAAGTCGTCATCGGTGGCTGCGGATCGAAGGGGATCATGTTTTTATTTACGGTAATATCGGCAGCGCCCAGGGCATTTTCCGCGACTTTGCCATTCACGTTTTTGCTTTGTAAATCGATCAGCATCAGGTGGTTGTCGGTACCGCCGGAAATGATGTTATAGCCGCGCTGCATAAATTCACTGGCCATTACCTGGGCATTTTTGATCACCTGCTGGCCGTAGGTTTTGAACGTCGGCTGCAGCGACTCACCGAAAGCGACGGCTTTGGCGGCAATGACGTGCTCCAGCGGACCGCCCTGCATGCCGGGGAATACGCCGCTATCGAGTACGCTCGACATCTGAATGGCCGCGCCTTTTTTGGTCGTCCGGCCCCAGGGATTATCGAAATCCTGGCCCATCATGATGATGCCGCCGCGTGGACCGCGCAGGGTCTTGTGCGTGGTACTGGTCACAATATGGCAGTGCGGCATGGGATTGTTCAGCAAGCCTGCAGCGATCAGGCCGGCCGGGTGGGCAATATCGGCCAGCAACAGCGCACCCACTGCATCGGCGATCTGGCGGAAACGGGCATAGTCCCAGTCGCGGGCATAAGCCGAAGCGCCGCAGATAATGAGTTTCGGCTGGTGCTCCCGGGCCAGGGCTTCGACCTTATCCATATTGATCAGGCCGGTTTCCTGCTCTACACCGTAGAAAAACGGCTGGTAGACCTTGCCGGAAAAGTTCACCGACGAGCCATGCGACAGATGACCGCCGTGCGACAGGTCAAATCCGAGAATCGGATCGCCGGGCTTAAGGCAGGCCAGAAAAACCGCCGCATTGGCCTGCGCGCCGGAGTGGGGCTGCACGTTGGCCCAGGCGGCGCCAAACAATTCTTTTAAACGGGCTATCGCCAGGCTTTCCACCTCGTCGACCACCTCGCAGCCGCCGTAGTAGCGGCGTCCGGGATAACCTTCGGCGTACTTATTGGTCAGGCAGCTGCCCATGGCGTCCAGCACGGCCTGGCTCGTAAAATTTTCGGAAGCAATCAGTTCCACGCCACGACGCTGGCGGGCAAGTTCTTTTTCGATCAGGGAAAAAACGATATCGGACATGGTTGGAAATAAAGATGGAAGCGAAAAGTTGAATTTGAAGGGACAAAAGTAGATAAACCATCCGGACTGTTCATGGTGCCGGGCGCCCTGCATTTTTTCCAGGTAAATTGAGCAGGGTTTGTCGCCGATCCGTCATATTACAGCTAATAACAAGGTGCTGGGCGGCTTACTTTCGCGCAAAATATCTTCCCATGCGAACACTTCTCCTTTTCTGCGCGCTCCAAATGATGGCGCTGGCCTCCGCTTCCGGCCAAAATTATTACACCGTTAAATTTCCGGACGACGTTACCGTAGTCGGCTGCGGCGCTAGCGCGCCCGTGGTGCAGCCGGAAATTACCAAAACCGGTTATTGCGGTTTTAACGTCGGCGTTTCCATGTCTGACATGGTTTTTAACCTCAATGCCACGGGCGGTTGTAAGAAAATTCTCCGCACCTGGACGCTGCTCTGGTGGTGCGACTGGAACCCCAACTGGCCCGCTCCGACCTATATTGAAAACCCGGGTTATACCGACATCGGCGCTACGGCCGTTGGCAACACCACTACCACGGGTACCTGCGCTACACCCAAATCATCAAAATTCTGGACAACAACGCCCCCATTTTTCTGAATTGCCCGACCACGCCGCCGCTTTTTTGCGACCAGACCAACAACGATCCCCTGCAATATAACAACGGCATCGACCTCTGTGAAGGGCCGGTCAACCTGACGGTAAAAGTGACCGATGTTTGCTCCAAAAGCGACATCATGCTTTCCTACCGCCTCTATCTCGATCTGGACAATAATGGCACGATGGAAACTTACCGCAGCAGCGGCGACCCGAATGCCTGGCCCATCGAACGGACCGTGCTGGGGGATACCGTGACTGCCAAAGTGAAACTGCCGCCCGGCGTGGGCCTGCCCTATGCCAAACACAAGATCGAATGGATCGCCAGTGATAACTGCGGCAACCAGTCGCTTTGCAAGTATGAATTTATCGTCAAAGACTGCAAACCACCGACCGTCGTCTGCATCAACGGCCTGAGCGTCAACATCATGCCGAGTGGGATGATCACTTTCTGGGACACGGATTTCCTGAAATACACCAATGATAACTGCACGCCGGTCAACCAGATCAAACTGGGCATTCGCAAAGCGGGCACCGGCATCGGTTTTCCGTTGAATAGCCACTCGGTGACTTTTGACTGCAACGAGATCGGCACCAACTACGTCGAACTCTGGGCGGTAGATGCGTATGGCAATGCCAGTTACTGCACCACTTACCTCATTGTGCAGGACCACGTGGGCGCCTGCATGCCCCCCGGTCCCATCACCGGCAACGTGCAGACCGACCAGGCCCAGCTGGTGGCCGGCGCAAAGATCCTGCTGAAAAGCAACCTGAACGTGCCCTTGCCCCAGCTAATGAATGGCGTGACCAATGCCCAGGGGAACTTCCAGTTTGCCAGCGCGCCCGGAACCTGCAACTACAGCCTGGTACCTAGCCTCGATACCTTACCGCAGGCCGGCGTCACGACGCTCGATGCGCTGCTCGTGGCGCAGTACCTGACCGGACAGGATCTGGCGAATACCTACCGCCTGATCGCCGCCGATGCCAACCACGATGGAAAAATTACCGCTGCGGACGTGGAAGATATTACCAGCGTAGTGACCGGCGTTTCGACG
Organism: Saprospirales bacterium; assembly: GCA_031425035.1. Lineage (GTDB taxonomy): Bacteria > Bacteroidota > Bacteroidia > Chitinophagales > Saprospiraceae > M3007. The sequence goes on from JANPIN010000064.1 coordinate 19,978, forward strand.
AAATTTACCAATAATACCGCCTGGCGTTTTGTGCCGGCTACCTTCACTTTCCCGGAGCCGAAAAACCCCTGGGCCACTCTTTTCCCGGAAAGCATCAAAACGTTATGCCCGGCGACGGATGGTCTGAACCAGAATTTTATGGCCATTAAAACCGGCGACGTGGATGGCTCGCTGCTGCTGAATGCGGCGCTTGGCACGGAAGATCGCTCGGCGACCGGCACCGTCTGGTTCCAGGCGCCCAACCGCCGTTTTGCCGCCGGAGAAACAGTGACGGTGGAAATACAAACCCCCGATCTGGCGGACTTACAGGGTTTCCAGTTTGCCCTGACGGCCGATGCCGCGTACCTGACACTGCAATCCGCCACGCCGGGCCTGGTGCCTGCCAAGGCGTTGGGTCTGCACCCGGATCAAAATCAGATCGTGGTTAGCTGGTATTCCACGGCGACCTTTAACGGCGCCTCCCAACGGGCTTTCACCCTGACTTTTAAGGCCTTGCAAGCCGGTACCGTGCAGGAAGTGCTGCATGTATCCGATGTGGTTTCCGCAGAAGCCTATGATCGTGTGCTCCAAACCAAACGGGTCGATCTGCAATTTGCAGCACCGAAAACGGTGGTTGAACGCGCTGTTTTCTACCCTGTAGCGCCCAATCCGACTTCCGGACCGATCCGCGCGGCCTACTGGCTGCCGGTGGCTGGGCCGGTGACGATCAGTCTGGTAGATGCGAGCGGCCGCGTGCTGGAACGCAGCACCGATTACCGCGAGGCCGGTTATCAGCAAACGGATCTGACGGCCCAGGAATCGGGCGTGCTGTTCCTGCATTTGCAGTGGAGTGGCGGCGCGGAAGTGCAGCGGGTGGTGGTGCGGAAGTGAGAGATGTTTTAGAAAAAAGATTTCCGGGTTCGTGGCGAGGGTGCTGCGGACCCGGGTTTTTTATTGGCTTTCCTTTACAATCGGTTTTTTACGGAAATTTACCTTTACGACTAACCTTCTACCTAAAGGATTACCCAAAAAGTAGTTATGCAACTCAATCTCCTGGCCGGTGGCTGGAATTTAAATAATAGTATTGGAGATTTTGGTGGTACGGTATTGAACACTGCTATACTTTACCAACAGGAATATCTGGTTGCCTGGCTGCTTAAAAACGGAGCACATGCGGATTTTTACGGCCAGCTACATGGAAACGTACGATATAATATTCCGCCTTTGCGTATGGCGGTAATCAGTGGAAATCCGGCCATGGTCCGGTTAGTTTTAGAACATGGTGGGGAGAAGTTAAGTAAATATTATGCTGCAAACCACAGGGCCATGCAGGGAAAACCGGTTTTAGAGGCCCGCTTCCGGCTGGAATTTTTCCGGCAGACCGGGCTGGAAGAAATACTGCCTTTGTTGGAGAAATGTGGTATTAATTAAAGCCTTCAGACACCTTCAACACCCTATCACCGTCGGATCAAAAGTTACAATGGTATTTCTAGGCTCGCCGCTGGGAGAGAACGGTATGGTGCAATTTACGTCTTTAAAAACGGGGAGTTTGCCCCTTAAAACAGCCATATAAACCAAATCGGCCAGATAGGGGCTGGACAAGGAAGGCGATTTATACCTGGTATGTACTTCAAAAGGCGCATGCGGAAGAGCTTTAACAGGAAAAATACGGGATCATGCGAAACGACCTGTTCCACGTAAAAGTATTTTCCTGATCTTTTGCCTTATAGGGTCTTCGGCTACTCCCCGTACTTCAAATGCACCACCGTCGCCAGGCCTTTTTTGAACACCGTCACCACGTATAAATTATCGTACTGATCATCCGGGATGTTGGCGTAATCATTCGTGCCGGTCAGGGTGTTGAGCAGGGGAGGGATGGTATTCGAGTGACCCACCACCAGCACGGCCTCCCCATGATAGGTCGCCAACAGATTATCAGCGAGTCCATTCGGTTCGAGGGGATCATAGGTTTGCATCGACACGGCTTTATCCGTCGCTACGGGTTGCGCCGTCTGCATGGTGCGCGCATAATTCGTAGTATAAACGCCTTTGAGCGACACATTTTTCAGTAAACGCACCAGGCCCGTCACACGGGCCTGCCCGGCGACGCTCAGGGATGGATTGGTGCCCACATTAGTCGTTTCAGCATGGCGGATCAGGATAAAAGTCGTGACCGTATCGGCAAACTGATTCAGCGTGAGCGTATCGGTGACCTGCTGAAAAATGGTATCGTGGGTCTGCACATACAGGGTATCGACCCGGCCGATGTTTTCTATGATCGTATCGGGGTCTTTATAGCAGCTGGATGTACACACGGCCAGTAAAAGGGCGGGAATAAACAGGAAGAAATTACGCATCGTCAAAGTCTGGGTTTACATGAAGTTACCGGATGGGGGGGCTGATTTGCCGATATTTTCAAATAAAAAACCGGGCCACGCGCCGCTATTCCGTTTCCAGAAACAATTTCCCGTTCCACCATTCCTTTTCAATAATCGCCTCGTTTTTTTCATAAAAAAGCAGAGCCGGTTCATTCCAGTCCAGCACCTGCCATTTCACCAGCCGGCAGCCGCGGCGGCGCCCTTCTTCTATAAAGGCATCGAACAAAAGCTGGCCCACCCCGTAGCGGCGATGGCTTTCAGTGACCACAAAATCGTCGAGGTAGAGCATTTTACCCCTCCAGGAGGAGTAGGTCATGAAGTACAGGATCATGCCGACTACCTGGCCGTCCATCTCCGCGACCTGGCTTTCAAACAGGCCGGCGCGGAAATCGGTCAGGTACTCGGCAACGGTGGCCTGCACGGATTCGGGTGATTTTTCATACACCGCCAGTTCATACATCAGGGCATGAATGGCTGGTATATCAGTTTCGGTGGCGGGGCGGACGGAGATCGCAGGAGGCATGGCTTAACATTTTAGGCACAAGTATAGGGGGATAGTTGCTCGTCTTATTCCCTGTTTGGGCAGAAAATAAATTTGCAAAGACAGTGAATTACCCCTAATAATTTCAAAATTTGCAATTGCATACCTTCGCGCACCGAAACCACGGGCAATATTTATGAAATGGCTGGTCAATAAAGCAATTAAACAGTACCTGGCGTTGCGCATGAAGCGTATTGAGCGCTATATGCAACATCCGGAAGAAGCACAGGATCGCTGGCTGCGTAAGCTGCTCGATACGGCGCGGGATACGGAGTTCGGACGGCAGTATAATTTTCGGGAAATAAAAAATGCCGATGATTTTGCCCGTCAGGTCCCGGTGCACGATTACGATGGGTTAAAAGATTCGATTGGCCGCATGATGCGCGGGGAACGCGACGTGCTGTGGCCCGGCGAAATCAACTGGTATTCCAAAAGCAGCGGCACGACGAGCGACAAAAGCAAGTTCATTCCGGTGCCGCCGGCCAATTTGTACGGCTGCCATATTGCCGGCAGCTGGGATTCGCTGGCGCTGCTCTATGATAACCGGCCCGATATGGAAATTTTCCGTCGGAAAAACCTGGTCATGTCCGGCGCTTTCGAAGCGCTGAAAGAATACCCGAAAACCAGATTTGGCGATGTGAGCGCCGTGCTGACCTACCACATGCCGGCCATCGCGAAGTCGTTTTATACGCCGGATGTATCGGTGGTACTACAGTCCAACTTCGAGACCAAGATCGAGCAGGTGGCGGAAATTACTTCCAAACAGCAAGACGTAGTGATGTTTGGCGGCGTACCCACCTGGATCATCGTGCTCTTTCGGATGATCCTCGAAAAAACCGGCAAACAGAACATGCTCGAAGTGTGGCCGCATTTGCAGGCCTATATGCATGGCGGCGTCGGCTTTGAACCCTACCGGCAGACCTTCCAGGAACTGATCCCGGACGCCAATTTCGCTTACCAGGAAATTTACAATGCCTCCGAAGGGTACTTTGGCGCACAGTGCGACCTGCAACAGCATGATATGTTGCTGCTGATGGATAATGGCGTGTATTACGAGTTTGTGCCGGTCGAAGAATGGGAAAAAGCCCACCCGAAAACGGTGCACCTGGCGGACGTGGAAATTGGTAAATTATACGCCATCATGATCTCCAGCAACAACGGCCTTTGGCGTTATCAGCCGGGGGATACCATCGAATTCACCCGCAAGTACCCGCACTGTTTCCAGATCGCGGGCCGGACCAAACAATTTATCAATGCCTTCGGCGAAGAGGTCATGGTGGGCGATACCGACAAAGCCCTGGCCGAAGCCTGCCGCCAGACCGATGCCGTGGTGTCGGAATACACCGCCGCACCCGTTTATTTTTCCAACCAGCGGAGCAAGGGCGGGCATGAATGGGTCATTGAATTTGAAAAGGAACCGGCTGATTTTGAGCGTTTTAACCAGCTGCTGGACGAGACGCTGCAAAAAATAAACTCGGACTACGAGGCCAAACGGTTTAAAAGCCTGGCTTTGCAGCGCCTGCTGTTGCGGGCCGTTCCGAAAGGTACTTTTCACCGCTGGATGCGGGCGCGCGGCAAATTCGGCAACCAAAATAAAGTGCCACGCCTGGCAAATCACCGCAAATTTGTAGAAGACGTTATGCACTATGTGGAGGAATAACGTTTACGATTCTTTACTTTGTACATTTCTCTACCGCATACTTATCCAACCATGAACAACAAGTACTTCTTTTTCCTGCTCAGCTTGCTGCTGCCGCTGGCTTTACTGGCACAGCCCAAAATCAAACTGGTCGATTTTGCCAGTGGTTTTTCCCGCCCGATCGGCATCGAAAATTGTGGCGACAGCCGCCTGTTTATTATTGAGAAACTGGGTAAAATCTGGATACTCGACAGCCTGGGCGTCAAACAGCCGACTGCCTTTTTGGACATTACCACTAAGGTTAAATCTACGGGCAATGAGCAGGGTTTGCTCGGCCTGGCTTTCCATCCGGACTTCGCCAGCAACGGTTACTTTTTTGTCAACTACATTAAAACCGACGGCGGCACCCGCATTGCCCGGTTCACTCGTTCGACGGTCAATCCGAATATAGCGGATCCGGCTTCCGAACTGGTTATTCTGGAACAAAGTCAGCCCTATACCAACCATAATGGCGGCAGCACCCGGTTTGGTGCGGACGGCTATTTATATATCGGGCTGGGCGATGGCGGTTCCGGCGGCGATCCGCAGGGTAACGGTCAAAAACTAACCACTTTGTTGGGCAAAATCCTGCGCATCGACGTGGACAGCAGTACGGTGGCCAACCCGTACAAAATCCCGGCCGACAATCCGTTTTACGGCAGTACCGCCGTAAAACAGGAAATCTGGGCCTATGGTATTCGCAATCCATGGCGCATGTCCTTTGACCGACTCAACGGTGATCTGTGGATCGGCGACGTGGGTCAGAACGCCCGCGAAGAGATCGACTACCAGCCTGCCGGTGCCCCCGGCGGCCGCAATTACGGCTGGAATTGTTTCGAGGGCACCATTCCGTATGGCGCCGGTTGTGCCGTTGCCAATCACACGCTACCCGTGTTCGATTATTTGAATCCGAGCATCGGTTGTTCCGTCACTGGCGGTTATCGCTACCGGGGCAGCAAATACCAGGCTCTGTACGGCAAATACCTGTTCACCGACTATTGCAGCGGCCGCTGGTGGACGCTGACGCAAAACGCGAACGGCTCGTTTACGGGCGCCATCATCGCCGACCTGTCCGATAACTCCTACACCACTTTGGGCGAGGATTCCAAAGGGGAATTATACGTAGCCACCGATGGCGGCGGTAAAATCCAGAAGATCACCGAGCTGTGTTCCGGTTTTGGTGTTACTGGTACGGCCAGCGCTGCCGTGTGCGACAGTTCCTTTGCGGGCACCATTTTTCTGGAAGTCACGGGTGGGTTATCACCGGTAACTTATGCATGGTCCAATGGAATTACGGATAAGGACATCGTGTACCTGAACCCTGGCCAGTATATCGTCACGGTGAAAGATGCCAACGCCTGCGAGCGCCGCGATACGTTCGTGATCGCCAATGCCACTCCCGCGGGGCCGGTAGTTTCGACCAATGGCAGCACGGTGCTTTGTCCCGGCGCAACGATAACGTTAACGGCTGTTAATCAGGCACTTGCGCCGGGTGTTTTGTACCAATGGTTCAGAAACGGCGTGGTTATTCCCAATCAAAACGACAGTTTGCTGACCACTGGCCAGACTGGTTTATATCAGGTCAGAACGCTGGGCGAGCCTTGTTTATCGGCGCTTTCCGCCCCGGTAAACGTGCAAACAGAAACCCTGCAGCTTCCACAGGTTACTGCCCAGGGCTCTATCCTGCGTGCTGCGGGTAGCGACTGGGTAAGTTACCAGTGGTTACTGGCCGGCCAGCCGGTTGCCGGAGCGACCGATAGTATTTTTATGCCGCTTCAGTCGGGCATTTATGCCGTCATAACCACTACGGTGAACGGCTGTACTTACCAGTCGGGTGAAATTTCGTTCACTGTTTCCAGTACGGCTCTGCCCGCTAACGTGACCAAATTCTCCCTCGCGCCCAATCCGACGGCCGATCAGGCGATGCTGAGCATGGAGCTGAAACGAGCAGAAAACACCATCATTTCCATGACTGACAGTCAGGGCCGGACGGTATTTTCCCAGAGTCGCCAGGAGCAGAAAATCGCTTTGCCGATCGATCTGCGCGCTTTGCCGGTGGGCACTTATTTCGTGCAGGTACAGACGGAGAAGGGGAGTTTTGTGCGGCAGTTGGTGCGGCGGTAGAATTTCTCCTCCCAATAAACACTATCTTTGCCCCTCTTTTTGGCAACCTAACCAAACGAAGTTTTGTTTGCCGAACTGAGTAGACTTTATTTCCAAACAAAAGCGCGTATGCGCTCAATATTTTCCCTATGTCCGTCGCTACCGAAACACGACCACTGTATAAAGTAAAAGACATCGCGCTGGCCGAATGGGGCCGCAAGGAAATCGGCCTGGCCGAAGCCGAAATGCCGGGCCTGATGTCCCTGCGCGAGGAATTTGGCGCCACCAAACCGCTACAGGGCGCCCGGGTTGCCGGTTGCCTGCACATGACCATTCAGACCGCTGTGCTAATCGAAACGCTGGTGGAACTCGGCGCCGAAGTGAGCTGGTCTTCCTGCAATATTTTCTCGACGCAGGACCATGCCGCCGCCGCCATTGCTGCCGCCGGCATTCCGGTTTTTGCCTGGAAAGGCATGAACGCCGAGGAATTTGACTGGTGCATCGAGCAGACGCTGTTTGCCTTTAAAGACGGTCAGCCGCTTAATATGATCCTCGACGATGGAGGTGACCTGACCAACATGGTGCTGGATCAATTCCCGGAACTGGTAGCCGGTATCCGCGGTATTTCGGAAGAAACCACGACCGGTGTGCACCGCCTGTACGAGCGTGTCGGTAAAGGCACCCTGCCGCTGCCCGCGATCAACATCAACGATTCGGTGACCAAGTCGAAATTTGACAATAAGTACGGTTGCAAAGAGAGTCTGGTCGATGCCATTCGTCGCGCCACCGACCTGATGATGGCCGGCAAAGTAGCCGTCGTCGCTGGTTATGGCGACGTCGGTAAAGGCTCGGCCGCTTCGCTGCGTGGCGCCGGCGCCCGCGTGATCGTGACCGAAATCGATCCGATCTGCGCGCTGCAGGCCGCCATGGACGGTTTTGAAGTGAAACGCATGGAAAACTGCATTCCCCGCGCCAATATCGTGGTGACGGCTACCGGCAACTGCGACATCGTTTCGGAAAAACACTTCCGGATGATGACGGACAAAACCATCGTCTGCAACATCGGCCACTTCGACAACGAGATCGATATGTCCTGGCTGAACACCAACTACGGCCACACCAAAGTGACCATCAAACCACAGGTCGACCTCTACAACATCGACGGCAAAGACGTGATCGTGCTGGCCGAGGGCCGTCTGGTCAATCTGGGCTGCGGTACGGGTCACCCGTCTTTCGTTATGTCGAACTCCTTCACCAACCAGGTGCTGGCCCAACTCGAACTGTGGGAAAACGTCGGCAAATACGAAAACCAGGTTTATATGCTGCCGAAACACCTGGACGAGAAAGTAGCCCGCCTGCACCTGGCCAAAATCGGGGTAGAGCTGGAAGAACTGCAACAACACCAGGCCGATTATATCGGGGTGAAAACGGAAGGTCCGTTCAAACCGGAGTATTATCGGTATTGAGTTATGGGTTATAAGTTATGGTGGGCAAGTTCAATCCGGATGACTATTCGATATGGAGTTGATAAACTGGCTTGTAGCTGACTAAAAATTGGAGCGCTACCTCGGGAAACCGGGGTAGCGCTTTTTGTTTTTAGAAAAATATTGTTTAACTTTATTTCTGAAAAACCTATAAAAATAGGATAAACAGAAATGAACCTGCTCGAATTTTCAACTGCCGCAATTATTTAACAGGCAGATCTAGGGTAAAACCACCAATTTCCGTACCCCCATCTTTCCTCCTGCTTCCAGCCGCACAAAGTACAGGCCCGCACTTTGCCCCGGCAGATCCAGCGGCTCCTGCAACTGCGCGGCGTCGAAGGTTTTCTCCACTACGAGTTTGCCATACATATCGAACACCCGCAGCCGGCCTTTCACCTGATTCTCAAAATCAGCGCTTATACGCACCTGTCCGGTTGCCGTGGGATTGGGGGATAAACGGAAGTCAAGCGCTTCCCTGGCCGGCTCGGTGGCCGCAGTTACCCCGCAATTGGCCGGCGTCGGCAGCGGCTGGGTACAATACCAGATGGTATCGCCCTGCAGGTAGTGCGACAGGCTTTCGGGCTGGCAGCCAGGTCCGGCAATCGTAATAGTGCAGCTACCAAGCAACTCCCCGTTGCAGTTGAAAAAATCGGTGAACTGGGCGTCGATGCCTATAAAAACGTGGATGCCAATCACCGGGTTGGAATTATACGTCTGGTAAATGTTCACCAGCACGCCCGGCTGCGAGGGCAGGCAATCGGGATGCAACGCCAGGTAGTGCGGTATGGAATCCTGTAGCCAGGGCAGGCAAAGCGGCTCCGTACCACAACCGAATACGTTGTTGCAGGCCACCTCCTGGGTCAACTGGTCGCCTTCCACCCCCAGGAAGTCCACCGAGCAGTCGGGCTGTATGAGGAAAGTCCAGCTGCGGTGATAAATGCAGCCCGCCGGACAATCGCCCCAGCGAACGGTGAAAGTCAGGGTGACGCCGCCGGCCACGGTATCCAGTTCAATGTCGCCGCCTCCGCCGATCACCGTGTTGGTTTCCGCCAAGCCGCCGGGAATGCCGTTGAACAGGGCCGCCAGGGCGACGGTATTGACCGGTTGGCTGGTTTGAAAAGTGAAAATATACTGGCCCCCGGCCTGCAGGCTATTCGTTTCCTGCAAACCGTAGTCGTAGATCAGGCTGTCCAGCTGCTTATTTCCGCTCGGATAAATATCCTGGTACAGCCGTTGGGCCCATAACTGGCTGGTATCCGCCGTGAGGGTAATTTCCTGCGGACTAACCGGCGCGGGGAAAGCCAGGATGTCGAGGCAGTCCATGACCGTGTCGCGCTCGGGGAATTGTTTGGCATTATAGACGGCCGACAGTGCTTCTAAAATGGGATTATAGAGCGCTTTGGAAATTTGCACAGAATCCGCATAGGCCGGATGACCGAGCATCTGGCGCAGCGCGAGCATTTTTGCACTGCCCAGGTAGTGGCTGCGGACAAGGGTGGGGACGGAGCAGGAATCGGGTAACTGGGCGGAAAGCGAGGTCGCGGCAAACAGAACGGCCGGCAACAAAAAGAGAAAAATTTTCTTCATACGGGGTAGAGTCGTGCAGCTAGAGAATGGATGGCTTGGCCGTATTTTGCAAAATTTCGGGCAAAACAGGGTCTGGAACATTGATAAAAAAGAAATGCCACTCATTTATGCCACCCCAAACCAACAAACCACCAACCCACCTCAACAACCATTGCCCATCTCCTCGTTCAAGCTCAATTTCGGCGGACCTTCTTTTTCCAGGCCCTGCACCAGTTGCAGCATGGTCGCTGCCAGCGTTTCCATCTCTTCTTCGCCGATGATTTGCGCAAATTTGCGCTTTAACTCATTCATCGCGTGGTAAACACAAGTAAGTAACTCCATACCCCTGTGGCTCAGAAAAATCACCGTGGAACGCGCATCTTTTTCATGGGCCTGGGTATATATGTAGCCTTGTTCTTCCAGCACTTTCACGACCTTGCTCATCGCCTGTTTGGTCACGCCTGTGCGGCGGGCAAGTTCGGTGGTGGTCACGCCGGTTTCACTCAAATTACCAAATACGGAGAGATGACCCATTTGAAAGTTGGGAAAACCGCTGTTCTCCAGGCGCGGTTCCACGAAGTCGTGCATATAACGTTTTAGCCGCCACATCAGTCGCCCCATGGAGCCATCCCGAATGGCATAGTACTGCTGGAAGTCAAATGTTTTGGCAAACTCGGTCAGGCTGTTCATAATCTGCTGTTATCCGGCAAAGATAAAGCGAAAATTTTTTTCAACATAAAATTAGTCAACTTACTTGACTTTAATAGTCAACCAGGTTTACCTTTGCCGCGCAAAATTTAACGTAATGGCAACAGAACAGACCAACCCGATCCGTAAATTCATTCCCCGCATCATTCTACTCGTCGCACTGGCCGTCGGCGGCTGGTACGGTTATCAGTACTGGAAAAACAGCCAGCTCTACGAAAGCACGGATAATGCGCAGGTAGAAGGGAAAACCGCGCCGGTGCTGGCCCGGGTCGCCGGCTACGTACAAATGCTCGGCGCGGAAGACTACCAGCAACTGCATACGAACCAGCTGGTGGCCGTCATCGATTCGCAGGAGTACACCATTGCGGTGGCCCAGGCCGAAGCCGACTACCGGCAAGCCATCGCCGATCTGGAAAATGCCCGCGCCAGTCTGCGGAATGTGGCCCAGACCATCAACGTGGCCAATGCCAATGCCTCCGTGCAGGCCATCCGCCGCGACAAGGCGAAAACGGACCTGCAGCGCGACCAGAACCTCTACAGCGGCAATGCCCTGACCCAGCGCCAGTTGGACGAGACCAAGTCCGGTGTCGATATTCAGGAAAAACAACTGTCGGCGAGCCAGGCCCAGATCACCCAGGCGCAGGTGTCGCAGGGCGCGGCACTGGCTACCATTAAGAAAATGGAGGCCATCGTGCAGGTGAAAAAAACGGTGCTGGAACAACAGCAGCTGCGCCTGACCTACACGAAAATTTACGCCCCGATTTCCGGTAAAACCGGCAAGGTGAACATTTCTACCGGCCAGTACGTGCAGCCCGGGCAAACTCTTTTCACCATTGTGAACGACTCCACCTACTGGATCATCGCCAATTTCAAGGAAACGCAACTGGAGAAAATGCACGTGGGACAATCGGTGAAAATCAAGGCGGACGCTTTCCCCAACCTGGACATTACTGGTAAAATCGCCACGATCTCGGAGGCTACGGGCGCCAAATTTTCGCTGCTGCCGGCCGATAATGCATCCGGCAATTTCGTGAAAGTGACCCAGCGGATACCGGTAAAGATCCAGTTGGATAACCCGGAGCAGTACCGCGACAAATTACGGGCCGGCCTCAGCGTAGAAGTTTCGGTTCGGGTGGCAGAGTAAGAACTCCGTCCTTTCAACATCTCACCACCTCAATCCTTACTCATGGCTTTGCAAGGTTTCCGCAAGTGGATCATTGTTGCCGTTGCCATTTCCGCCGCGATCATGGAGTTGATCGACACCTCGATCGTGAACGTGGGGCTGCTCCAGATGGCCGGATCGCTGGGCGTCAACGTGGAAGATGTGGCCTGGGTCATTACGGCCTACGCCATTGCCAACGTGATCATCATCCCGCTGACGGGCTTTTTTCAGCGCTATTTCGGGCGCAAAAACTACTTTATTGCCTCCATTATCCTGTTCACCATAGCCTCCTACCTCTGCGGCATGGCCAACAGTCTGCCCATGCTGGTACTCGCCCGTTTTATTCAGGGCATTGGCGGCGGGGCACTGTTATCGGTTTCGCAGGGCCTTTTGTTCGATTCCTTTACGCCCCAGCAGCGTCCGATCGCCTCAGCGGTGTTCGGCATGGGCATTGTACTGGGCCCAACTTTCGGACCCACCCTGGGCGGTTATATTATTGATAATTACCACTGGTCGTGGATGTTTTTCATCAACATTCCGGTGGGTATACTGGCCGTAGCGCTGAGTTACACCTTCATCGAGACCAAGCCGGAAGAGCTGAATATCGACCGGAAATCCATCAAAATCGATTATTTCGGTATTGTGCTACTGGCCGTCGGTATTGGTTGTCTGCAATTCGTACTGGAGCGTGGGGAGGCGGACGACTGGTTCGATAGCAACCTGATCAGTGTTTGTACGGTGCTGACGGTCATTTGTCTGCTCGGTTTTGGCTGGTGGGAATTACGCATCGACGATCCGGTGGTGAATCTGCGTATTTTCAAGAACCGAAATTTATCGCTCGGCACCGCACTGATGTTCGTGATCGGGATCGGCCTGTTCACTTCGGTGTACATGTACCCGCTGTTTGTGCAGCGGATTGTCGGCTACACGGCCACGCAAACGGGCCGCCTGCTCATTCCGGGCAGTATTATTTCGGTCTTTCTCTTCCCCCTGGCGGGGCGGCTACTGGCCAAAGGGGTGCCACCGGCGCGCCTGATCATGTTCGGTTATATTGGTTTCGCGGTGTTCTGCTACGTGCTGTCCACCTTGAATGCCAATGCCTCGGCGGGCATGTTCATTGGTGCGCTGATGATCCGCGGTTTCGGTCTGGCTTTCGCCAACGTACCGCTCATCAATCAGTCGGTGGCCACGCTGGCGCCGAAAGACCTGCCGATGGGGATCGCCATCACCAACATGATTCGTCAGGTGGGCGGTGCTTTCGGCATTGCGCTGACCAATACGTATATCGGGCAGCGTTTGCCGCAGCACGTGAACGACCTGAGCAGCCGCATTCAGGACGGCGATCCGCTGACCAGTGATCGGATCAACGGCATTTCCCAGACCCTCATTTCCCGGGGCGTCAATCCCTTCGATGCCATGTTCGCTACCTACCAGAACCTGTCATTTACCATTCAAAAACAGGCGCTTATGCTGTCTTACCTGGATGTGTTCCGCGCAGCGATGGTGTTCTTCATCATCACCCTGCCGCTGGTATTTTTCCTGCAAAATAAAAAGCCGAGTGCGGCAGCGATCAAGGCGGCCGCGGAAGCCCACTAAGAATGGTTGATAAAAGGGTTTATAAGGTTTATGAGGTTTATAATAGCCGGCTTCATCCCATCAACCCCATCAACCTTTTTTATAAACCTTATCAACTTTTTATCAACCTCATCAACCCTTCCCCATCAACCGCCTTCACCATCGAATTTTCTGATTTCCAATAAATTATCTATGAAAAATACCAACCTGCTGGTTTTCGTACTGCTTACCGTTTTTGGGGTAAACAGCAGCTCGGCGCAGCAAACCCCGGCGGCTTTACGGGCGCTGGTGGAACAGGCGAATGCCAACTTTCCCCGGCTGAAAGAGGCCGAAGCCCAGCTCCGCGCCAATCAGTTGCGGGTAGACGTGGCCCGGACCGCCCTGCAGCCTTACGCGACCGCCAATTTTCAATATCGCTACATTAATCCGGTCGCCAAAGCGTCCTTCCCGACGCCGGATGGTCCGCAGTCGGTCCAGTTCACGCCGTATAGCAACTACGACCTGAATGCCCAGGGCTCGCTTACCCTTTACGATTTTGGTAAAACGGATGCTTCCATCCAGCGGGCGCAGGAAGACGTGACCAGCGCCCAGCATAATCTGGCCTGGAACAAGCATAATCTGGCGTTTCAGATCGCGCAGCTCTACTATGGCGTGGCTTACCTGCAGCGCAGTATGGCCGTGCAGGATTCGGTGCTGCGGAGTCTGGGGGAAGTGTTGCAGCAGACCGAATTTCGCTATAAAAACGGCGACGTACTCGAACTGGACCTGCTAAACCAGCAGGTCCGCATCGAAACGACGCATAACCGTAAGGTGGACCTGGAAAACCAGCTGGCCAAACAAAAGATCTTGCTGGCCTACCTCACCGGCGCGGAAGCCCCGGCGGTGGATGCTGCGGCGGTCGATTTCTCTACCGCCAGTGCGGCCCTGAATGCAGATGGCCTGTATCAGCAGGCGCAAAACAGCAACCTCGAACTGGCCCTGGCCAACGACCGGCTGCGGGCCTCGCAGGCCGACCTCGTGGTGGCGGAACATGCCAATCGCCCGGTCGTGACACTGAGTGGGGCCGCCGGTTTCAAGAACGGGTATTTGCCATCGATTGCCGAGCCCAGATTCAACGTAGCGGGCGGCGTAGGCATCACCGCGCCTATTTATTCGGGTAAACGTTTTACCCTGCAAAAACAAAGCGCCCGTATTTCCTACGAAGCCGGCCAGCAAAACCTGGCTTATGTGCAGACAACTTTACAACGGGATATAGCCACGGTTTTAGCCGATATGGCCAGCAACCGCCAGCGCCTGATCAACCTGCAGACCCAGACCCGCCAGGCCGATAAAGCCCTCGAAATCGCCCGTACCCGATACCGCTACGGCACGCTGACTTTCCCGGAACTGGATACCGCGCAAACCGCCGTGGAAGAAGTGCGCTTGAGCCGACTGAGTATTGAATACTCGCTGCTAATGAATGCGCTGGAAATCAAGCGGTTGACGGGGGAGGAGCTGTAGGGCATAATTAGGTTGATAAGGTTTATGAGGTTGATAAGGGTTGATAAGGTTAATAATATGCTTGCATAATATTGATTATCAATGCCATGTGCTCATGTAATCAACCTTATCAACCTTATCAACTTTATAAACCCTTATCAACCCTACCTCAACCCTTCGGGTCGGCCGAGGGATTCTGCATAAACTCATCCAGCGGCGTTTCCTCTTCCCGCATGGGTAGCGCCGGCTGCTCCGCTACTTCCTCCGCGCCGTCCTGATCAAAATTCAAATTCCGCAGTTTTGGCGCCCGCCACCAGGTAATACCGACTACCAGCAGAGTCATTACGCCACCCAACACCACAGCCGGCACCGTGCCCAGGAATCGGGCCGCCAGTCCGCTTTCGAAGGCGCCGATCTCGTTGGATGAAGTAATGAAAATACTGTTCACCGAACTTACCCGGCCCTTCATGTGATCCGGCGTTTGAAACTGCACCAGCGACGAACGCAGGAACACGCTGACCTCATCGAATACGCCGGCCAGCAGGAGGAAAGCAAACGATAACCAGAATATACGGCTCAGGCCGAAGCCGATCATGCATAGGCCGAAACCGAATACGCAGGCCAGCATGATCTTGCCCGCACCCTTGCGCAGCGGTTGGTGGGCCAGCAAAAAAGCCGTGGTAATGGCTCCGATCGACATGGCGGCACGCAAAATGCCCAAACCCTGCGGCCCGACGTGTAGTATATCTTTAGCATACACCGGCAGCAGGGCCACCGCGCCACCGAAAAGCACGGCAAATAAATCCAGGGCAATAGCGCTGATAATCAACTGGTTACTGGCCACAAAACGCAGCCCTTCCTTGATGCGGACCAAAGCGGATTCGGAAAAATTAGCGAGTGGGATTGGGCGCGGCGCGATGGTCAGCACAATGATAAAAGCGATTACACAAAGTCCCAGCATGACGGCAAACGTCGCGCTGACCCCCACAAAACCATACAATAAACCGCCAATACCCAAGCCGGTTACGCTGGCGGCTTCCCAGGTGCCGCTGTTCCAGGCAATGGCGTTGGGCAGGATTTCTTTCGGGACCAGTTGCGGCAGAAAAGCGAAGTTGGTCGGACTGAAAAATCCCCGCGCAATGCCGGTACAGAAGGTCACACAGTAAATGCCGGTCAATAAGGTGGTTTTCGGCATACTATCACGATTCAGCGCGATCAGCAGCAGACCCAGCGCACAAAGCGCCAGCAAACTGATGCAGCCGACCAGAATATTGCGGCGATTCATTTTATCGGCCAAATGCCCGGCATACAAACTGATCCCAATGGCGGGCAGCGCTTCCGATAGTCCGATGAAACCCAGCATCAGCGGGTCGCCGGTAATTTCATACACGAAATAACCGACCGATACCGACATGATCTGCGTGGCCAGCGTCATCGTTAACCGCATGGATAAAAAACGGCGGTAAGCGGGTATGCGCAGCGCGGCGTAAGCGTCTTTTTTCAAACCTGAATAGTTGAAGTAAATTTGCGATCAGCTCTGGCAAAAGCCGTAACCAAAATAAAGGCAAAAATGCGAAAACCCCCTGACTCCCTAACTCCTGCCCCCTAACTCCTGTCTCCTGTCTCCTGTCTCCTAACTCCTGTCTCCTAACCCCTAACCCCTGCCCCCTAACCCATGTTCGCCGATCTCCAACCATTTTTTATAGAAAACGGTTTTCAAGCCGACGCACAAACCGGTACTTTTCGCAGCCTGCATGCTGAAGGCTGGCTGACCGTGGCCATCGTGGAAAGCGATCAACTGACGGGTCAGCTGGCCGAATTACAACTTGGTATCCGGCATACGGTGATCGAAGAAATCGTGTATCCTTTTGCGATGGGTCTGCAATCGACTGGTAGTGAAGCCCATACGCTGATGGTCAGCCAGGGCCAGATCGAGGGCGACGTGGATCGCCGGGAATGGCTGCGCGATGAAGCGGATGCGGTCATCGTCGCCCGCCAGTGGCAGCAGTGGATGCTGGAAAAAGGCTTCGCCTGGCTGGATATTCATCGCCAGGCCGTCTGGCTGGATCAGGTGTATAATGATGAACCGGAGAAGGCGCGCCAGTGGCAGCCCGATGTGTTTCAACGTTCCTTGCGGGCCATCGCCCTGGCCTACCTCTGTCAGCGGCTCGATTTTCGCAGCGTGGTGCAGCGCGCAAAACGGGAACTGGCGGCAGCCGAAGCGGCGCCGGACCTGGTTTTACGGCTGGACGGATTAGTAAACGCTTTGCCATAAATATCAGGTAGGGCCCGCTTGCTTTGCAGCCCCACTTCCCATGCCCGGCAAAAGCCACCATCTACCCCGCTGTCATACTGAGCGTAGCGAAGTACCCGAAGATGTTTTGCTGCCGCATCCCGGGTCCTTCGCTATGCTTCAGGTTAGTTTTCAACTCTCCCCAACAGCGCATTTGATCTTAGTCTTGAACCGTCGCTTCCGCGAGGGCCGGATAATCAATATAGCCGTCCGGACCGGGCGTGTATAACTTGGTCATATCGGGAGTCGCCAGTGGTGCACCGGCTTCCATGCGCTCGACGAGGTCCGGATTGGATAAGAACGGGCGACCAAAAGCGATGAGATCGGCCAGACCACTATTTAAATCAGCTTCGGCCCGCTCGCGGTCGTAATTGCCGCATAAAATAAGGGTGTGGGTAAAAGCCTTGCGCAATTTGGCGACCAGTTCGGCTGGTACTGCCGGCGCGCCCATCCCGGAATGATCCACCAGATGCAGGTATGCAATGCCGAGGTCGTTTAACTGCCCGGCCAGATAGGTAAAACTTTCATCCACCTGGTCAAAACCACCCGGCATACCGCCGTTGACGCCATGGGGCGACAAGCGAATACCCACCCGGTCTTTACCAATGGCTTCGATCACGGCAGCAGTTACTTCCAGCACGAAACGGCTGCGATTTTCGATGCTGCCACCGTAGTGATCCGTACGTTCATTGGACGCCGGGTGCAGGAACTGCTCCAGCAAATAACCATTGGCGCCATGTATTTCTACGCCATCAAAACCGGCTTCTTCCACGGCAAAACGGGCAGCTGTGGCAAATTCAGCAATAGCGGTTTTGATTTGGGCCTCCGTCATTTCCAGGGGCTCCGCATTTTTTTGCATGCCTTCATTATCCGTCCACATATCCCCGGCAGCGGCGATGGCTGAAGCGGAAAGCACCTGTGCACCGGCCGGCATGTTATTCGGGTGGCTGACCCGTCCGGTATGCATGAGTTGAACGATTATTTTACCGCCTTTGGCATGAACGGCATCCGTAACCGGGCGCCAGGATTTGGCTTGCGCCAGGTTGAAAATCCCCGGAATACGCGCGTAACCCAGTCCATCAGGCGAAGGGGAGGTACCTTCGGTAATGATCAGACCTGCCGAAGCACGCTGCTCGTAGTAGGTGACGGTAATGTCCTGGATGATGTTACCCAGTGCCCGGCTGCGGGTCATGGGCGCCATGATGATGCGATTTTTTAAATGGATGGAACCCAATTGGGTAGGGGAAAATAGTTTGCTGCTGCTCATGAAGTTATCCTTAGTTTATGAATCGAAATTTTTCGATTCATTTAACCGGCAGGCTTCCGGAAAGTTGAGCGAGGAAGGCAGAAACTTTGGAAAAATTTTCGTGGTGCAGGCTGAACAAGTGGTGTTTTCCTTCTTTTCGGGAAAGCACTAAAGCACTTTCCGCCAATATTTTGAGGTGATGCGAACAGGTGGCCTGGGCTAAACCGGTCAGACTTTGGGCCTGCAAACAACATATTTCGCCCTGCTGCGCTATTTCCTGCAAAATAGCCAGCCGGTAACGGTCGCCGATCGCAAAAGCGGCTTTCTCAATGAATTGACTATCGGAATCGACGGGCATAAGCAACGGAATTTGACTTCAAATAAATTTTTTTCCAGGACAAAGGTAAAAAACAGGCGTCAACCCGAATTTTTTGATGCACACGTAACAAAATGGCAACGCGGATGCAACGGATTTGGCGGATTTTCACGGATTTTTAAATCCGCGTAAATCCGTTGTATCCGTATAATCCGCGTTATCATCCTGCTAGATGGGCATACTCATCGGAGAGTTACGCCGATTTCATTGAGTACTAGGTTTTTTAGAGAAATCAACTAAATCCGGGATGACTGATGTTTATTTTACCTGAAAATCTACCTGCACTTTCTCCCACATCAGGCTGACAACACCCTGGTCGGAAAGGTTGATGGTAAAACGCTCGTGAAAATCGCCCACCTTTTTGGACGGTACGGTTACCCGCAGCACGTCCTCCGCCTCTTTGTAGCTATAATCGCCCCAGGCAATGGTCTTGTTAAAAATAATGACCCATTCTTTTTCGCCGGGAATAGTGAACAGCGCGTATTTACCCTTCGGCAGGGTTTTGCCCTCTGCCAGCACGTCGTCGCTCACCTCAAAGCTGGTGCTTTCATTCGCGCCCGTCCGCCAGGTTTTGCCATACGGCACCAGTTCGCCCCACACCACCCGGTCGCGCACGGCCGGCTGGCTGTAATCGATGGTGATGGTTTTACCACCGATTACGGCTTTTGCTTGCGCCGGTGGACTCGGCCGTTGTGATTTATCCTGTTGGGCAAAACTGGAAGTCAGACCCAGAAATAATCCCACGAAGAGCAGAAAAATAGTCTTTTTCATAATCGTTGAGTGTTGATATAAAAGATGGAAACAGAGGCTAAAACGTTATTTCCTGGGGAAAAGTTGGCAGCCGGGGAGGCGCGCGCGATCTATTCCCCTACTTTAGCGCGCCAAATTCGTTTATCCCGTCTGCCCGTACCACCACCCATGGAAAGAATTAGTGTTTTCGATATTTTTAAGATCGGCATCGGCCCCTCCAGTTCCCATACGATGGGTCCCTGGCGCGCTGCCCAGCGTTTTTTAAAGGAGATTTCCGCCAGCGGAAAATTTGATCAGATCCGCGCCGTACAGGTAGAATTATACGGTTCCCTGGCCAAAACAGGGCATGGACACGGCACCGATCTGGCGGTCGTGCTGGGCCTCAACGGCGATGATCCGGTCACGATCCCGGTAGAAACTGTACAACCTACCATCGATCAGATTCGCCGCTCCCAACAGATCAACCTGGGCGGTAAACGGATGATCCCTTTCGACGCCGAACGCGACGTGGTTTTTCTCTACGATCAGGTGCTGCCCTACCACGCCAACGGGCTCACGTTCCGGGCTTTTTACGAAGACGGTACCGGGGAAAGCCAGACCTATTATTCCGTCGGCGGCGGTTTTGTCGTGAAAGAAGGGGAGGAAGACCTGGATGGCAACACTGTTTTGCCTTTCCCCATCGATCAGGGTTCGGAACTTCGTTTCTGGTGCGAACAGCAGGACCAGAGCATTTCGCAGGTCGTGTTTCGCAACGAACTCATCTGGCGCACGGAAGCACAAATTCACGCCGAACTGCTCAACATCTGGTCGGTAATGAAACAGTGTATTTATATCGGCTGCCATACCGAAGGTACGCTGCCCGGCGGCCTGAACGTTGTACGCCGCGCCGCGCCGCTAAGCCGGCGTTTGTTGAAAGGCAAGACCTATAACGGTATTGACGACTGGGTGCGGCAGGTCAGCCGGGGCGGGCATACTTTCCAGGAAATTTTAAAATGGGTCAGCTGTTTTGCCCTGGCCGTAAACGAAGAAAATGCCGCCTTCAGCCGGGTAGTCACCGCACCCACCAACGGCGCTGCCGGGGTCATTCCGGCCGTACTGATGTACCACGTATGTTTCAGCGACGGCTTTCGGGATGAAGACATTGTCAAATTCCTGCTGACGGCCGGGGAAATGGGCAGCCTTTTCAAGAAAGGCGCGACCATCTCGGCGGCCATGGGCGGATGTCAGGCGGAGATCGGCGTATCGTCGGCCATGGCCGCTGCGGCGCTCACCGAATGTCTGGGCGGTACCGCTGCCCAGGCGATGATGGCCGCTGAAATCGCCATGGAACACCACCTGGGGATGACCTGCGATCCCATCGGCGGACTGGTGCAAATACCCTGTATCGAACGCAATACGATGGGCGCCATTAAGGCTATTACGGCCAGCGAGATCGCGCTGGAAAGTGATCCGTCCAAGGCCAAAGTGAGCCTCGATGCGGTGATCAAAACCATGAAAGAAACGGCCCGCGATATGAACACCAAATACAAGGAAACGGCCGATGGTGGCCTGGCGGTGAATATTTCGGTGAATATTACGGAGTGTTGAGGGACCCTGACCATAAATTAGAAAAATGAAAAGCAAAAACCGACCCACTGCCCAGCCTGCAAACCCGGCCGGCGCGCCCAAAAAGTCCGAACCGGCCCGCCCGCCCTTAACAGAAACCTGGAACCAAAAGCTGGGCCATCGCCCTTATCGGGTGCTGGCCGGGCTGATCGTACTGTGGATCGTCGTACGCATCTTTCTGTTCAGCAGCGTTCTCGGCAGCCCCCTCTACCAGATGTATCGCTGGCAAGAATCCGACAGTAACTTCTTTGATACCCAGGCCCGTAGCCTGGCCGCCGGCGATTGGCTTAACCGCCAGCCCCTGCATCCTTACCATGGCTGGCATGAGGAAATGGCCAACTCCTATTTCAGTATTCATCCCGACAAGTTGAATGACATTTTGGTTGCTCATCCGGGCCGGGATAGTAAATTCCAGCCGGGTAAAGCGCTATGGGATGAGTGGTATGGCGGCAACACCTACCACCAGGAACCGCTTTACGCTTATATACTGGCCTTTTTATACGTTCTCACCGGTAACGGCGCCTACTGGATGCTGGTGTTACAGGGCCTGCTGGGCATTGGCAGCGGTGTGCTGCTGTGGCTGCTGGCCCGCCGCTATTTCGACAACACAATTGCCCTGCTGACGGGTTTGCTCTACGCCCTTTGCGGCATCGTTTTGTTTCAGGAAGTGTTGCTGCTGCGCACCACCTGGGCCATCTTCTTTGCCCTGTTGACGGTGTGGACCTGGCAGCGCGCCCTGGATCGCGGAACAACTTCCGCCTTTTTGATCAGCGGGATCACCATGGGGTTTGCTTTCCTGCTGCAATCGATTTTTGTGCTTTATCTGCTGGGCGCCCTGGTGGTGTATCTGGTGCAGGAGCGGAAAACGCCGCGGTCTTTTGCCCAAAACGGCGGACTGGTGCTGGCCGGATTTCTGCTGGTTTTTGCGCCGGTTATGCTCCGTAATGCAGCCGTTAGCGCCCCCTTGTTCAGCACATCGAGCGTTGGCGCGATCACTTTTGTCGCCACCAATGTGCAGCAAACCCAGGCCATTAACCGCTGGCAACCGGAACTGATTCAGTCGGCCGAGATCATGGGCAGCACCGGTGGAAAATTTATGCCCGCCGCCTGGGCCGCGCTGCAAACCCAGTCCATCGGGTCCTATCTGCAACTGGAATGGTCGAAATT
Source organism: Saprospirales bacterium (assembly GCA_031425035.1). GTDB lineage: Bacteria > Bacteroidota > Bacteroidia > Chitinophagales > Saprospiraceae > M3007. The sequence continues at coordinate 42,068 of JANPIN010000064.1, forward strand.
CAAAAGCCTTTTAAACGGGCAGGAATGGCCGAATAATGAAAATTATGCTTTTTACCAGAACATGGTACCGGTCCTGAACTGGACCTTCCTTAATTTTTACTGGATTGCCTGGATGGGCGTCGCCGGGCTGATGTTTGCCGCGTATTACCGAAAAAAATGCGTGCCGCTCTACCTGGCGATCGGGGTGCAGGTGCTGATCATGCTGGCTTTTTATGTGCTCGGCCGCTTGCGCGCTCCCCTGGCCGTGCTCCTCCTCCCTTTCAGCGCGTATTGTCTGGTGGAATGCTTCTTGCGTTTTTCCCAGACCACGGCGCGGGAAGGGCTGGTCAAAATAGGCGTGGTGGCAGCCTGCATTTTCCTGCTCGCTTTTTTGCCCTACCGCCAGCGGGCCAATATGCTGGATATGTCGGACTACAATGTGCTGTACGAGCTTACCTATTACGAGCGCATCAAAACCAGTGCGGAGGCCAAGCGTATGCAGGAAGCCATTGATCTGCACACGGAATTTCTGGGCTACCAACCCGACTTTGTAAACAACCTAAAACCCAGCCAGCTGCTCAAAACGCCGGCAGAAGCGTCCCTGGTGGAGTATTTCGCCAACCACCACCAGATTCAAAGTTACCTGTTTGAGGATTCCGGAAATAAAGGACAGGCCGAGAAAGAAATGGGTAAGTATCAGATGTTGAAAAGGGTAGTGGAGCATTCGCAGATGAACGGTGGGCGATAGCTCATGGAACGAAAAATAGGCCTCGCCAACCTGAACGTCATTCATGGACGCGGCACTAGTTACACTCGGATCAAGCCCATGCGCAGACGTTTTCCCCCGAACGTTTTAAAACGCGTCGTGACGAAGAACAGCTCGTTGGCGCTGATCTGCCGGCCATTTTGCGGCGACATCAGCGCATCCGCGTCTTCCTTGGAGTCGAACACTTTTCGCCTGTCCATCTTGCCATCGCTGCTCACCGTGACCAGGGCCGCCACCGCATCGCGGAAACTGCTGATCCGCCGGGCCTTGGCAGTCAAGGGATTGCGAATATTATCGTCGTCGTCGTTGTACAGGAAATACACACTGCCGCCATTTTCCATGAGCATATAGCTGTTGAAAAAATCGGTGTCGCTGTACTCCTGCTTTTTTGGGATCATGCGCACCCATTCGATCTGGCCTTTGGGGCTGATACTGGTGATGAAGATCTCGTTGTTATAATAGGTGGTGCGGTAATAAATTTGTCCGGCCGAAAAGTAGGAAGAGGTGACGCGATAAGCCTCTTCGGCGGTCACTACAATGCCGCCATCGGCGCGCAGCAGCAGGTTTTTGAACTCGAATTTGGAGTCCAGGCCTTCGTTGCCCTTCCGGTCCTTCTGGGTATCGATGTTCCCGAGGTCTTTAATATCGATCGCTTTGCGGGTGGCCAGTTCGGCCTGGCCGGTTGCACCGTTCAGGCGGGTAAAAAAGACGCCTTCGATGACGCCGCGGGTATCGTTGGCATAAAAACCCGCGCAGTTCAGATCGTTATTGGGGCTGAGTTTGAAAGCCACGTCGGTGACGAATTTTTCCGAAACTTCCAGGCGGTATTCCTGGGCTTTATCCAGCGTTTGATCGAAGCGAAAAACGACCATTTTGTACGCCGGCCGCCTTTTACCGTCTTTTTTCTTCGATTCGCGGTGGTTCTTTTCCTCGTAAACTTTACCCAGCAAATACACCTGACCGTTGTTGGCCAGCGCCCAGGAATTGATGTCGAGTTGCTGCTGGGTGTAGGGCAGCGTGAACGCCTTGCCCCATATTTTGGTCAGCCGGGTATCGAACACGTTCAGACTGAGTTTCACCCGCTGGTTATGGTCGTCGTCCGCCAGGGTGGCGACCAGCATTTTAGTGGTATCGTCGGACATGAGCCAGCGCACACTGGTCGGCTGATCGTCCCGGTCTTCATACTTGACAATGCTCACTTTCTGCGGTTTCGACACCTGGCCTTCCAGGCTGACGGGGGTGGCGGTGCAGGTGAGGGTACGTTCCTTTTTGTCCAGCCACTGGGCACAAAGCAGGAATTTGCCGCCGGCATAGAGCATGTTGCCAAACAACACGTCGCTCTGGTCGGACTTTAACTCCCTGGAAAACACCAGTTTGAACTGCCGGTCATATTTCTGGAGCGTGGGCGTGAGGCCTTTGCGATTGAAGATCGTGCTTTGGTCTTCGGTCAGCAGTACGTAGTGGCCGCTGGCGTCGGAGTGGAGTTGTCCCCAGAAATTCAGGTCGCGTTCCATTTTGAGTTCGGGACCGATTTCGACGGTGGCTTTTTGGGCGTGGAGGGTAGTGGTGGCGAAAAAAACGAGAATGAGCAGTTTTTTCATAAATTGGGAATGAAAAATGGTTTATGGAGGTTTTGCTCAAGCGAATGACGTTTAAGTTGCTTGATGAACTGCTGGATTAACTTTTTGGTATTCTTAGATTGCCAAAGTATCGACAAAAAAACTCAAAAAATCTCCTGGTACAGGTGTCTGCCGGCAAGCGCATGCATAATGCAAAGTTTTTTTGGCTCGGACAACATGGGTGACTGCTTCCGGCTAAAGATAGGCCATTTCTTCCTCCACTAGATTGACCGTAAATCCTTAACTTTGTCGAACAGATACTTACCTACACATCAAATATGGAACTTGTCATCTATTTGCAGGACGAAAGGGACCTGGCCATTTTAGAGCCGCTACTACGTCGTTTGAAACTGCGTTTCGAGAAAAAAAAGGGTCCATCAAATCAGACCCATCAAACGGGCACGTCAGAGGCCAAGGAAAAATTGGAAACTGCCCGCGCACTGCTTCTGAAAATGCTGGAAGAAGGTACCGATGCTTCCTACTTTGGCGATCCGGTCGAATGGGAACGCGAAGTCCGCCAAGACCGGTTATTACCGTTCAGGCAGCAAGGATAGGACCTGAGTATGAGACTTATTGATGCCAATCTGATTATTTATTTTGCTCAACCCGGCAATGCCTGGCTGAATGGCCATCTTCAAACGCTGGATACATTTTACTCCACCTTGACTAAAGTGGAAGTGTTAGGCTTCAGTCGTTTGCACGCGATTTTATCTGGATTCCCAGTTTGCGGATAGTTGATCCAATGCCCTAATAATTCAACTTCAGCCCCTTCAGTTCTTTTCGGGCACAAATACACCCGACTGCTCCCGCAAATGGATCCATTCAGGTGTAGCTTTTCCCGACCGTATTTTAGCCTTGATCAGATTGGGTTCGCCCTGCAGGTCCTTTGGAAAAACGTAAGAGAAGCCGTAACAGAGCGATGGGCGACCATTTTTCGGCGACAGAGCGGGCAATGCCAGGCATTTTTCCCCGTCCCAGAGTAGAACGAAATCGCGGGTGTTTTCCAGGCAAGCCTTATTCTGGAAAGTGAAAACAATCACGTTCAGGCATTTTTCATAACCCCGGTTGTCATATACGCGCACCTTCACCGTGTCGTCGGGATGGATGAAAAACGGAACGCTCAGGCTAATGGCCGAAACACCGTAGTGCTGCTTCACCTGCACGTCGACCTGGGCCGGCTGGGTAATAGAATCAGCTGGCCGGAAAGAGAGCAGGAATTGAGCCCCCTCCGGCGTACGGGCCTGGGCGCTGGCCAAAGTACTGCCGGCGACGTAGCCTTTTTGGCCGTAATCTTCCCCAAAAGCGACCACGTACCAGCAATAGCGGCGGCCATCCAGATCGGTGGTGAGTTTCGTGTTTTCCAGCACCACCACTTTTTCCCCCAACGATAGCGGACCCACATAGGCCGAGGCCTTGGAAGGCTGTGAGTAAATCGTGGCCCGTGGTCGAAAATTGACCACCGTATCGCCCGCTTTAAAATTGAAACGCGGGTAGATCTGCTGGGCGCTTACACGGGCAGTAACCAGCAAACCGCTGGTTATCAGGGCAATAGCCAGCAATGAAATCCGGTTTGCGACTTTCATAGCGATGGAGTGGTCATTAATCGTTCAACTTCAACACCTTCAAAAACGCCTCCTGCGGCACCTCTACGTTGCCGAACTGCTTCATTTTCTTCTTACCCTCTTTCTGTTTTTCCAGCAATTTGCGTTTCCGGGAAATGTCACCGCCGTAACACTTGGCGGTCACGTCTTTACGCAGCGCGCTGATGGTTTCGCGGGCCACGACTTTCTGCCCGATGGCGGCCTGAATAGCGATCTGGAACTGCTGGCGGGGCAGGAGTTCTTTCAGTTTTTCGCACATCCGGCGGCCCATGCCCTCGGCTTTGGAGCGGTGAACCAGGGCGCTGAGCGCATCCACCTGTTCGCCGTTGAGTTTAATGTCCAGTTTGACCAGGTCGGTCTCGCGGTAATCCAGCAGGTGATAATCGAAGGAAGCATAGCCGCGCGAAATGGATTTCAGGCGGTCATAGAAGTCGAACACGATCTCGGCCAGCGGCAGGTGGAAGGTCATTTCCACGCGGGTCGGGGTCAGGAAGTGTTGTTTTAGCAAAATGCCGCGTTTGTCGAGGCAAAGCGTCATAATGTTGCCAATATAGTCCGGCTTGGTGATGACCTGTGCGTAAATATAAGGCTCCTCCGCTTTTTCCAGGTGGTTGGGATCGGGCATTTCGGTGGGCTGGTGCACCATGAAACGGTTGCCCTTCATGTCCGTGGCGTAGTAGGGTACGTTCGGTACGGTGGTGATAATGTCCTGATCGAATTCGCGGTACAGGCGTTCCTGCACAATTTCCAGGTGCAGCATGCCCAGGAAGCCGCAACGGAAACCGAAACCGAGTGCCGCCGAGGTTTCGGCTTCAAAAACCAGGGAAGCGTCGTTCAACTGGAGTTTTTCCAGCGAGTCGCGCAGATCCTCGAAATCGTCGTTGTCCAGCGGATAAATACCGGCAAATACCATCGGTTTTACCTCTTCGAAACCCTTCAACATTTCCGCGCAGGGGCGGGCCAGGTGGGTGATGGTGTCGCCCACTTTAATTTCACGGCTGACTTTGATGCCGGTAATGACGTAACCGACATTGCCTGCACCGAGCGTAGCCGTTTCCAGGTTGGTCATTTTCAGCACGCCCACTTCTTCCGCGGCCACCTCTTTACCGGTAGCCATGAACTTGAGTTTATCACCTTTTTTCAGGGTGCCGTTCATGACGCGTACGTAGGCAATAATGCCGCGGTAGGAGTTGAACATCGAGTCGAAAATCATGGTCTGCAGCGGCGCATCAGGGTCGCCTTTGGGCGCCGGCACGCGGTCGACTACAGCGGCCAGAATTTCGGCAATGCCAATACCCGTACGGCCGGAAGCGGAAATAATATCCTCGCGGTCGCAGCCGATCAGGTCGATGATCTGGTCCTGCACGTCCTCGATATTGGCGCTCGGCATATCCACCTTGTTCACGATCGGTATGATCTCCAGGTTATGCTCTACGGCCAGGTACAAATTACTAATCGTCTGGGCCTGAATGCCTTGCGTAGCATCGACCAGCAGCAGCGCCCCTTCGCAGGCGGCAATAGAACGGCTCACTTCGTAGGAAAAGTCCACGTGGCCGGGCGTATCGATCAGATTGAAAATATACTCCTCGCCATTAGCCGGGTGGATGTATTTCATCTGGATCGCATGGCTCTTGATGGTGATGCCCCGCTCGCGCTCCAGGTCCATATCGTCCAATGCCTGGTGTTGCATATCCCGCTGGGAAATGGTGGCCGTGGTTTCGAGCAGCCGGTCCGCCAGCGTGCTTTTGCCGTGGTCAATGTGCGCGATGATGCAGAAGTTACGTATATTCTTCATGAAAGGTGATAAAACGATGAGGTTATAAAATGATCTGCAACGCGTGAACCAGTGAAATCACTTTATCACTTCTTTGTTGCATCACTTTATAAAAAAGAGCCGCAAAAGTAACAAAACCCAATGGGATTGGCGGCCCAGTTTTGAGCAGTTCCTGATTTAGAAATTGTCTGTTGTACGGTCGGCGCAGGCATTAGCCGGCCGTAGGGAATTCTACTTTCCGGTAAATCAGTTGCAGCGCCAGGCGCACGTCGACCGATCTGAAGAGTACTTCCTGCTCCAGACCCTGTACTTGCGACTCGCGCCATAGATGGGGCTCTTCGCGGAAGAAAGAGGTGACATGGGTCGCATTTTGCCGGATCAGTACGTACTCCTTAAAGGTGGGTAAAGTGCAGCAATAGGCGAATTTATCGCCCCGGTCATACTTTTCAGTACCGCGGGAAAGCACTTCGATGATCAGAAGGGGATTGATCAGCGCGTCTGCATCTTTATCCGTCATAATCGGACCATCGGTAACGACTACAGCATCCGGATAAACATAAAAATTGAAATCTGGAAGGTATACTTTCTGGTCGTTCCCAAACAATTCAAGACCTGGTTTTTCTTTGAAAATCAAGTCCAGTTCCGTGGAAACATTTCTGGTAATCCGATTGTGGTTAATTGTGCCGCCGGCCATAATCTGGGGTTTGCCATTATAATATTCATACCGTTCGCCAGTTCGGCATTCGAGTTCCAGGTATTCTTGTATCGTATATTTTTTTTCTGCTGTAGCCGTCATGTCCTTATTGTTCTGAAACAAAAATAAGACTGTTTTAAAACAAATACACCATTAATTTTTAATAATCAAGCGCCCAACCCGTCCATGGGGCGTTTCCAGCAGCAGGCCATACGTACCGGCTGGCAGCATACCGAGCCTGAGTGTTTTGGTGAAAACTCCGGCCGGTAACCGTTCAGAAGCCAACGTCAGCACCGTTTTTCCGCTGATATCCAGTACCCGGCAACTTAGTTTTTCCGCCTGCGGCAAATACCCTTTCACCGTCACCAAATCGGCCGTCGGGTTGGGGTACATGCTTTGAATATTCAGGCGTACATGGGTTTCCTGCGTCGAACTCTGTAAAGCCGCCTGGGTTTGCCAGACCCCCAGGCCATGCGTCGCTACCCGCAGTTGGTGATCGGCGGAAAAACTCAGGTGCATCACCAGCATGGCCTGTGGAGCAGTAGCGGAATACAGCTCCCAGCTTTCGCCATTGTTTTTGGACAGCCACACCCCCAGATCGTTGCCCACGTATACGTAGCTGGGCAATGACGGATCGATCAGCAGCGTGTTCGTCGGGACATCGGGCAGCCCGGCGGCACTGGGCTGCCAGGTCGCGCCGCCGTCCAGACTACGCCAGATATGCTGCACGTTGAAGCCGGAAAAAGCAGCAAATAAAGTCTGGGAATTGGCAGGACTGATAACCACGTCCATGCACAGGCGAAAAGGCAGCCCCTCCAGGATGGTGCGGGTATGCGTGCTGTAATCGTATTTGATCACGCGCGCCAGTCCGCTCGTGGTGGGCGCCGTGCTGCAGTACACCACGTCGGCATTCTGCGGATCGACGGCGATGGTCAGGATCAGATCGCCGGCCGCAAGGTAGCCTTCGGAGGCGTTGACCCAGGTTTCTCCCGCATCGTCGGAGCGCCACAGACTTTGCGCGCCGGCATACATAATATCGGGGTTGGTCGGCGCAATTTCAAAAGGGCCGTTAAAAGCCGCCGCCTCATTGTTCATTTCCGAATTGGAGACAATGCCGTAAAAACTGGCGCCGCCATCCGTGGATTTCAGCATGTTGAGGTACTGCGACGAGCCGTATAGGACATTATCATCCACCGGACTCAGGGCGGTGCATTCGCCGTCGCCGCCGATCACCCGCGTCCAGGCGGGGCTACCGGTATAAATGGCGGTGGCATTATCCTGCATACCGCCGATGGCCAGGTCGGGGTTGGTGGCCGAGTTGCTGAAATTGGCGTAAAACTGCTGCGTCTGGTAACCGCCGTTGCGCCCCTCCCAGTTCTCGCCGCCGTCGTAGGAAACGAACACCCCGCCATCGCAAACGGCATACACCTTCGCGGGATCATTGGGCATATAGTACACCCGGTGAATATCCGCATGCACGTAATTGCTGGGGCCTTCCGGTCCGCCGACGGGCACCTGGCCAAAGTACCAGGCATACCACAGGGTTTTTTTATCGAAAGAGCCGCCGCCGGTGGTGGATTTCCAGACATCGATGCCCACCCAGATGACCTCATCGGGATTATCCGGGCGCACCGCTACATCGTGTGAATACCAGCCCTGATAAGTACACACATCCTGGTTGTTTATTTCCACCCAGCTGTTACCGCCATCGCTGGTTTTATACAAACCTTCCTGTTCGGTCACATTGCCAATAGACGCGTAGAGCACGGCCGGGTTGGCGGGATTCATACCCAATAAAGCCTTGCCGGAGTAACTCAACGGCAAACCGGTCGTCAGTTTCTGGAACGACTGGCCGCCGTTGCCGGAACGGTAAATTCCGCTGACCGCCTCGTTTTGAAAGGAGCCATGGGTGACGAATATCTGCGCGGTATCCACCGGGTTGATCTCGATGTCCACGGCCATGGTCAGGTCATGGACGACCGTCCAGCTGGCCCCGGCATCGTAACTGCGCAACAGGCCTTCCGTGGTGGCGGCATACAGCGTAGCCGGGCGTTTGGGGTTGATCTTAATGTCCTGTACGCCGCGCAGATCGCCGTACGACCAGTCGAGGCTTTTACTCCAGGTCAGGCCGCCGTCCGTGCTTTTTAGAATACCGATGCCGTAGGTGCCGCGGGTGGTACGAACCGCCACGTTGGGCATGGCCTGGGACTGGTTATAAATTTCCCCCGTGCCGATGTACAGGATGTTGGGGTTGCTGGGGTCCAGGGCAATACTGGCTACGCCCAGCAGTGGGAAACCCGTTTCTATGCGTTGCCAGGCCGTTTCGCCCCGACCGGCGCTGACGCTTCTCCAGAGACCACCGGACGCACTGCCTGCCCATAAGATGTTGGTATCCAGGGGGTTGACGGCCAGGCACAGGGTGCGGCCACCGATGTTTTTGGGTCCGAGCGATTCCCAGGTGTTGTCCCGATCACCGCGCAGGTCTGCTGCCAGACGCATTTGCGCCAGCGCTTCCGCGTATTTTTCCGTGTGGAAAATGCCGTCGGGAAAAGTGCGGGCCATGCCCCACCACTGGAAAGCGGCGCCGGCTTCGGAAGGCGAGTGCGGGGCGTCGGTGTCCCGGCTTTCCTGCTGCCGGCAGGCCAGGCAAAAGGTCACGCAAAGAGCGAGTAACGGAAGGTAAATACAGCGCATAGCAGTAAATTATTTTGCTCAAATATGCAGCGCATTTCCATCCTTTTCCAGGCGTTACCTGGATTTTGTCATTGACCGACCGATCTTTTATACTACCTATGCATTTTAAAAGGCGGCGATGGCCGGGTTTTTGTTTAATATTTTGGAAAAATAACCGCAAAACCTTCTACTAAATCCCCTGTTTACAAGAACTTTCCTACTGAACTGGTTAATTTCCAACATGGCCATATATTCCATCCGCGACCTGGAGAAACTGACGGGCATCAAGGCACATACCATTCGGGTATGGGAGCAGCGCTATGGTCTGATCGAGCCGGCGCGTACGGACACGAATATCCGCTATTATACGGACGAAAACCTGCGCCACCTGTTCAATGTGGCCCTGCTCAATCGTTATGGGCATAAGATCAGCCACCTGGCCAAAATGGAGCCGGAGGAAGTCGCCCTGCGCGTTTCGGAAATTTCGCAGAACAGCAGCAGCCACAATGCCCAGATCGATGCGCTCACGCTGGCCATGATCGATTTGAACGAGGTCACTTTCGACCGCATTTTTGGTACGCACTGCCACGAACATGGTTTCGAACGGACCATGCTGGAACTGATCTATCCTTTTCTGGATAAATTGAGTTTACTATGGCTGACCAACAGTATCAGCGTAGCCCACGAGCGTTTTATCAGCAACCTGATCCGGCGAAAAATCATGTGCGCCATCGATCAGGAACCGCTGGCGCCGCACCGGGAATCCAGCACCTTTTTACTCTACACGGCCGAAGGGGAATCGCAGGAACTGATGCTGCTGTTTATGCACTATTTGCTGCGCAAACGCGGGTTGCACGTGTTATACCTGGGCGTGAGTACCCACGTGAAAGACCTGGTCGATGCCTCGCAGACCTTTCATCCGGACTATGTTTTTACCATTGTGCAGGAACCGCTTTCCCGCCAGTCCATCCAGACCTATGTGGAAAGTATCGCCAAATCCCTGCCCGATAGCCGCCTGCTGCTGACCGGTGCGCAACTCTTTATCAACCCGGTGAAACTGCCGGAAAACGCCCAGGTGCTCGGTGGTTTGCAGGATACGCTGCAATTCCTGGACGATCTGGTGCTGCATAATAAGTTGCGGTGAGAATAATTGGTATGCACGCTAAAACCGCCCAGCACTATGCCGTTGGGACTACGAAAGGTAGGCTTAGCAGCGCTATAAAATGGCGTTGACAGAGAAAATTTTCCAAAAAATCGTGCGCGGGAAAAGAAGTTGTACTGAGATTAATTTGAAAAATTCGCGCGAATTTTTCTATCCTACCCGAAAAATTCGCGCTATTTGTTCAGTTCGTTAAATGAATTCCTTTAATTTGCCGGCTAAAACCGCAAATATGTTCGATAGAATAATCAAGTCCCAGATCCGGCAGGATTTGGCTACCACGAACAAGATAATAATATTGTACGGTCCACGTCAGGTTGGAAAAACAACTTTGGTTCGCGAATTGATCGGTGATCTACCCCACACCTTGTCGGTCAATGCCGACCAATTACGGTACAATGATATTTTCTCTTCCCGGGATTTAAACGCCATGCAGGAACTCATCGGTTCGAAAACCTTGTTGTTCATTGATGAAGCACAAAATATTCAGGATATCGGTATTAATTTAAAAATCCTGCACGATGAAATGCCGCAACTAAAAATTATTGTCACGGGCTCTTCATCCTTTGAATTGGCAAACCGGATTCAAGAGCCCCTAACCGGGCGTACCAAGACATATCATCTGTATCCTATTTCTGCTCAGGAATTTATCCAGCATACGTCGATATTTGAATTCAAAAATCAAATCGAGTCTTTATTGATCTATGGGATGTACCCGGAAATTTTAGGGACGACAGGTAAGGAAGAAAAAATTGACCGGCTAAATGAGTTAACCTCTGCTTATCTGTACAAAGATATTCTGCAACTTTCGGGCATTAAATATGGTGATAAAATAAGGAAATTATTGCAAATGCTGGCTTTTCAGATTGGAAATACAGTTTCAATTAACGAAATGGCCAGGGCATTGGAAATGAGCCAGGAAACAGTGGCTAACTATATTGATTTGCTAGAAAAGGGTTTTGTCATTTTCCGGCTTTCCGGTTACAGTGGTAATTTGCGAAAGGAGGTAGTGAAAATGAATAAAATTTATTTCTATGATTTGGGCGTACGAAATAATTTAATTAATAATTTTAATTCAATTGATTCGCGTAACGACGTCGGGTTTTTATGGGAAAATTTTTTGGTTGTAGAGCGAATGAAAAGAAATCAATATAACCGTATTCGGGTCAATCCCTATTTCTGGAGAACGTATACCGGCGCCGAACTGGATTATGTAGAAGAAGCCAATGGATTGCTCTCCGGCTTTGAAATGAAATGGGGTAAAGCTGCTCAAGCGCCGGCTGCCTGGCTGGAAACTTACCCAAATACACAGTTTGCATGCATTACCAGGGAAAACTATCTAGACTTTGTCACCTGATAAAACCTCCACCTTCCCCATTTCCCGGAACCACAGCAAATAGAACAGATAAAACGCCACGCCGATGGCCGTTTCAATGGTGTATTCCACCAGAAACGAGATGAAAATCATGATCTGAAAAGCGGAAAACAGGTAGAATTGCCGGGATTTTCTTTCGGTTAAAGGCGCTATAAAGGCCACCAGACTCAGGAGCAGACCCAGTAATCCGGTGCCGGCCAGGATATAAATGAACTGGTTATGCGGCAATTTGGGCTCCACCGTATAAGCGGGAAACTGCTGGTTCACCACGCGTTGCACCTCGGTGGGCAAGTCGCCGGCCCCCACGCCCAGCAGCGGATTTTCCGACCATAAGGTTTTTCCAGCCGACAGCGAAATCCAGCGTTCGGAGTCGGAATAGTTATCCCCGGCGTTTTTCTGGTACTGTTCCCAATCATAGATCATATAGGAAATACGCTGCTGCAGACTGGGGATGGCCAGGTACGCCAGCCAGGGCAGCAGGGCCAGCAAGGCGAGCGCGGATAAACCCAGCCGCCACCGCCGAGTCCGTACCAGGAAGCGAATGACGGTGAAAAACAAGGCTGCATATAAGGCGGCAATACCGCTCCGGACCGACAAGAAGTGTAGAAAAGCGAAGAGAAAAACCACGGCGACGGCCAGGGCCTGGCGTTCCCAGGGATAACGCCAGCGAAAGTGCAGCGTCCAAAGCCAGCCGCCCGAGAGGATGCCCGTGGCCAGCAGCAGGTTGAAACGAATGTGGTTACGCGGCACCGGAATCGGGCGGCCATGTTGCAGACCTTCCAAAATGAAGGCCGAATTTTGCGCAAAATTGATGGCCACCCCCATACAGGTAATGACCAGCATCCACACCAGCATATATAAAACGAGCTGATAGCGGCGTAGACTCAACGTTGGCAAATTGGCAAAGGCCCAGGGCAGTACGAAAAAAGGAATGCGCACCCGCGTGCGAACCGCCCAGAAACCCACGTCTTCCGACCAGAAAAAACTGACTGCGGGCACCAGCAACAGCATAGAAAGCAGCAACAGCACCGGTTGTTGGCCGAAACGCCGGAAGGATAAGATCAACGCCTGGATGAAACTGTTTTTACCAGCGGTTGTCGTCCGGGCGGTTTCCAGCGCCTGCCAGGCAGCTGCGGCCACCAGTCCCCACATGCTGATGGAGAGTACGAACGGGGCGAACATCATGCTCAACACCAGCAGCACCGCGCAGTAAAACATCAGGTCGGCCGGACCGAATCGCCGGTGGGGGAGGGTAGATAAGACGGACATTAGCAGTCGGGTCGTGCTTGAAAAGGCTTGAAAAATTAACCGGCTTCATCTAAACCGGCACGCAGCGGTTATAGCCAGTACAAAGTAGTTTTGAACGTAATAGGGATCTAAATTGCTGACGGCCAACAACTAAACCCGCTCTAAACTTTCTAAACCCCTCTAAACCCGCTACAATGTCACTTTTGCGATGGCCAGGGATGATCCGGCTTTGTTCTTTGATCGAGCGGCGAAGGTAGCGCATCTGCCAACCGTAGCCAACCGTCGGTAATGGTGCGCTTTAAGCGAACTTCTCTACTTTTGTCGCGTTCTACTACTCCTATCATGAAACGCAACTCTTTGTTTGCCTTTATTCTGCCCCTGCTGGCTGCTTTTACCGCTTGTCGCGATAATGTTTCTACCGTAGGCAATGAACAGCCACTGGCGCGTGATAAATACACGCCGGTCAATAATTCCAGTTCGGATCCCCTGCCGCTGCCGAATACGGGCGAAGGGAATTTTGAAAATCTGGTGGCCGACTACGAGAGTAAAGACCGCGGCATCTGGCAGAAACCGGATATGGTGATTTCCCTGCTGGGCAACCTGGAAAACAAAACGGTGGCCGATATCGGCGCCGGTACGGGCTATTTTACGTTCCGGCTGGTCCCTAGAGCTAAAAAGGTGATCGGGATCGACATCGACCGGCGTTTCATTGATCTGCTCGACAGCGTAAAAGTACGGCTGCCGGAAAAATACCGCGACCGCTTCGAGACCCGGCTGGCCAAACCCGACAACCCGCTGCTGCGCTCCGAAGAAGTGGATGCGGTGATGATCGTGAATACCTACGCCTACATCGACGAGCGGGTGCAATATTTGCGTACGCTGCGCAAAGGCATAGCCCCCGGCGGTCAGCTACTGATCATTGATTTCAAAAAAAACAACCTGCCCATTGGTCCGCCTGACCAGTACAAGATCGCCCTGAGCCAGGTCGAACGGGAACTGATGACGGCCGGCTTTCGGATTTCTAAAATTGACAAGGACGCACTGGACTATCAATATATCGTGCTGGCTGAAAATCCCGCCGTTGATCCCCAGTAGTCTTCACCCTCTTTATACCACCCTAGCAGCCAATGCGCGGTTCCCTGAAAATATTTACCTGGTTTGGCATTCCCGTGTTTGTCCACTGGTCTTTCGGCCTCATTTTCGTGTATATCCTCTGGAAAGCGAATCAGGAGGCTTTTTCCACGTCTGAAACCCTGTGGTTTGGCGGTTTATATATGGCTTTATTCGGCTGCGTACTCCTGCATGAATACGGCCACGCCCTTGCTGCCCGGTATTATGGGATCACGACCCGCGATATTGTGCTGCTGCCAATCGGCGGTATGGCGCGGCTGGAACGCATGCCGGAAAAACCTTTTCAGGAGCTGGTAGTGGCCATTGCCGGACCGCTGGTCAATATAGCGATCGCCTTGCTGCTGGTTTTTTCCGTCTGGTTATATGCCCCTCCCGGCCAGCTCGAAATGCTGTGGCTGGCTGCGGAAGCCCAGGCGGCCGGCGAATTAAGCGAGGAAACCGGCATTGAAGTGGCTAAACTGCTTGAATTTGCCTTTATCCTGACTTTTGGCAACCTGGTATTGTTTTTCTTCAACCTCATTCCCGCTTTCCCGATGGACGGCGGACGGGTATTGCGGGCCCTGTTGTCCATGCGGATCGGGCGCCCGAAAGCGACCCGCGTAGCGGCCATCGTCGGCCAGGTGATTGCCGGTTCGCTGGCTATATGGGGCATTATAGAAGGCGATTATGGTCGTATGTTGCTGGGCTTATTCGTCATTTACGCTGCCCGTAGTGAAAATAGCCAGGTCCAGACGGATGCCCTGCTCAACCGTTTCACCGCCCGCGACGTGGTGCGTTCGCAGTTCACCCGCCTGCACGCTAACGACTGGATGAAAGACCCCATCGAACTGCTGCAACATGGGCTGGAACGTAATTTCCTGGTCTTCGATATGTCCGAAAAACTCGTCGGCGCATTGGAAGAAGCAGAAATCCTGACGGCTATGCGCAAGTCGGATATTAGTGCGGCCGTGCAGCAGTATACCCAGCACGTGGAGACGGTACCGGCTTCCGATTCATTACGTTATGTGTTTTATTTACTACAGCAGCGTGGTCATGGCGTGGTCGCAATTACCGATAACGGCGAACTGATCGGGGTGATCGATGATGCCGGCATGCGCTACTTTATGTCCCGGCAAAGGATGTAGACGTTTCTTGTTTTTCCTCTACAAAATACATAGTGACCAGGCCTTTGTTATGCACCTCTTTTTCCCCCCGGAAATACAGGGTGAATTCATCGCCGATCGCTGCTGCCGTGGTGCTGGAAATATTCACCTTGCCCGGCTCGCCGAGTTCTTCCAGGCGGGCGGCCAGGTTTACGGCATCCCCCCAGATATCGAAAGCAAATTTATTTTTGCCGATCACCCCGGCCACCACCGGTCCCGTATGAATGCCGATGCGCATTTCCTTGAAAATGGCCTTGGGATTATCCCGGTTACGAACCTGTATCCAGTTATTCATTTCCAGGGCCGCCCGTACGGCGTCCTGTGGATGGCTCGTATTCGGTATGGGTAGTCCGCCGACACACATGAAAGCGTCGCCAATAGTTTTGATTTTTTCCAGGCCGAATTTATCGCAGATCAGGTCGAAGGCCAGGAAACACTCGTTCAACTCGTCGATCAGGTCTTCCGGCAGTAGGGTGGAGCTGAGGCGGGTAAAATTTACGAAGTCGGTAAACAGTACGCTAGCTGACTCGTACAGGCGGGGTTTGGCATAGCCCTTGGTCTTGAGTTCCTGTGCAATTTCCTCCGGCAGAATATTGAGCAGCAACTGGTCGCTTTTGCCCCGTTCGGCTTCAATTTCGCGGTTTTGCGCCTGAATTTTCCGGTTTTGCAAGTTCAGGCGGCTGTTGGCCCGGCGAGCGAACCAGAAGCCCATGCCCAGTAGTCCGAGAATGATCAGCAGCGCCGACCCCAGGCCGTAGGCAAACCGCTGAAAGACATCCTGCTGGCGAATTTTCAGGTCCAGGATTTCCACCTGCTGGGCCCGCTGGGTACTGTCGGCAAAACGCTGGGCCCGATCGATCTGATCCTGCTGCCGGAGGTTGACAATGACCCGGTCCTTTTTCTCGGCATCGAGTTGCTGCGCCGCCAGACGCGCCTCCTGCCTGGCCTGCAGCACCTGCATAGAACGGGCGCGCAACTGCGCCTGATCCACTTCTTTTTGCTTTTCCAGTAGCAGCGCTTTGTCCTCGCTTTTGCTGATTTCCAGCGCCAGTTTTTCGTTGATCAGTTTGAGGCGCTCCTGCTCATAACGGACCTGTTGAAATTCCAGGTCCTTGAAATTTTGCCGGGCGATCAGGTATTTGATCTGCCCTTCCGCGTTGGAAAGCAGGGATCGCTGCTGATCGAGGCGTTGCTGGCGGACCTGTTCCTCCACCCGGGAAGAATCCAGCTCATTCAGGTACTGGCGGTAATATTCAAAAGCTTTTTCAAAATCGTACAAGCCGTGATAAAGATCGGCTGCGGTCCGGTAAGCGTTGGCCAGTACGGTTTTTTGTTTGGTATCCCGGGCATATTTGATGGCCAGGTCATTGTGGGTCAGCGCGTTATACAGGTCATTGTTGCGAAAATATACGCCGGCAATCAGGTGTTCCAGGTTGGCCAATGCCGGTATGTCGCGATGGTCGGCCAGAATAGCGCGGGCTTTCATCAGGTATTGAATACCGAGTTTGCTATCGCCGGTATTATGCAGGGCGATGCCTAAATTGGCGTATAACACCTCCGGGTAGTCGCAGGGGATGTACACACAAAGCAGTTCGGCGTCGTGGAAATATTTCAGCGCTTTGGAATAGTCGCCGAGCGTAGCATACTGGCGGCCCAGGTTATTATAGAGCAGCGATTTTTCCTGGGTGGAGCCATACCGTTCGATCAGCGTTTCGATGGGCAGGTAGTAATAGAGGCTTTTGCCGGCATCTCCTTTTTGATCGTAAGCGCTGGCCAGTTTTTGATAAATCTGGACGAGGTGCGGGTTGTTGCCTTCTTCGCGATATTTGACAATCAACGTTTTATAATAAATTTCCGCACTATCATATTTCAGATCATAGAGGCAGGCATCAGCGGTTTTTTCCATCGTAGGAAAATCCTGCGGCTGCATGGCCAACACGCTGCGATAATATCGGCGGGCGGTTTCGTAGAGTTTTTCACGAAAGAACAAATCGCCCAAAGCGGTATTGATCAACACTAAAGTTACCTGATTTCCGGTAGCGGGCACCTTGCTTTCCGCTTCCAGATAGTACTGCAGGGCTTCCTCGTTTTTATTTTCCCGCATGGCTATTTCGCCCAGCAGCAGGGAAGCCCGCACCAATCCGCCGTCATAATGAATGTCACGCGCCAGGGTCAGGGCGCGATCCGCCAGGCTCCGTTGCGTATTTTGGTCCGCCTGACGGGCCTGTAAAAGCAGGTTATCCACTTCCACCGTAGTTTGCTCTACATGGCTGTCGTCCTGTGCCTGTAGCACCGGACAGGTCAGTAACAGACAGAACAACAAGCAGGGCAATATAGTGAAAGGGGTATGAATGGCGGCGTTGCGTGTAGTGAACTGCAAAAAAAACAAACTTTCGGGAAGTGCGGGTGACTTTCCGAAAGTTTGGAGGAATCTGACGTGTATATACGCCGATCGGATTTTAATGAAAAACCCTTATTTGCGGTATCTGGAACTGGCTGTTGCCGGGTATTTCTTGGCGTAAGCCAGGGCTTTCGGTTGTAATTCGCGCAAACGTTTGCTGCGTGCGGTCGGGTCCGGGTGGGTACTCAAAAACTCAGGCGGGCGGGCGCCACCCAGTTTATTCATCCGGCTCCAGAAAGGCACGGCTTCTGCGGGGTTATAACCGGCCATCGCCATGAGGTAGAGGCCGATCTCGTCGGCTTCCGATTCGTGTTTACGGCTAAATGGCAGCAGCACACCGACCTGGGTACCGGCGCCGGCAGCCTGCATCAGAATATTGCGCGTAGCGGATGATTTCTGGGACAGGGCCAGATCCAGGGAAGTAAGACCCAGCTGGGCGACCACCTGTTGGCTCATGCGCTCATTGCCATGATTAGCCAGCGCGTGGGCTATTTCGTGGCCCATGACCACGGCCAGGGCATCTTCGTTCTGGGTGACTTTTAAAATGCCGGTGTACACGACTACTTTACCACCGGGCATACAGAATGCGTTGACGGTATTGGGTTCGTCAATTACGTTGAATTCCCAGGCAAAACCTTTAAGATCGGCGCTGATTTTATTGGCTTTGTAATACACATCAACCGCGCTTCGAATATCATTCCCGACCCGGCGGACCAGATCGACATCGCTGCCGGAGGGTACCGTCTTATTCTGGGACAGGAATGATTTATATTCAGAAAAACTCATCTGGTTGATCTGAGAATTTGGAAAAAGGTTCAGTGATTTGCGGCCGGTGAATGCGTTTTTGGTACAAGCCAAAAAGAGCGGCAGCAATAGCAAGAGGAGCAGGCTTTTCTTCGTCATGGTTATTCTGTTTTTGCTGTAATGGTTTAAAATTTCGTGCCACCAAGGTTCAATTTTCCTGGCGAAACAAAACGCAGAAAAGGTCATGCCCTTTTTAAAAATTTTAGTTTTTTTGAATTTCCTAACCAAAACCAACCGGTTTTTTTAAATATTTAAGGATTTTTGCCGATAAAATGATGACCCGACTCAGTATTAACCTCAATAAAGTAGCCCTGGTGCGTAACGCCCGTGGCGGTAATTTGCCCAATCTCGTCCAGGTGGCGCTGGACTGTGAATCTTTCGGCGCCCAGGGTATAACCATCCATCCGCGGCCGGACCAGCGCCATATTCGCTACGATGACGTAGCCGCCTTACATGCGGTGCTGACGACGGAATTCAATATTGAAGGCAATCCGACCCCGGAATTTCTGGACCTGGTGCTGGCTTATCCGCCTGCACAGTGTACCCTGGTACCGGATACTCCCCAGCAGCTCACTTCCGATGCCGGCTGGAATACGGTGACCCACGCCGGTTACCTGCGCGAAGTCATTAGTGCCCTGCATCAACAGGGTGTACGCGTATCCGTATTTGTCGATCCGGTCGAAAAAATGGTGGAAGGAGCGAAGAATTGCGGCGCCGACCGGATTGAATTTTACACCGGTCCGTATGCCCATGATTTTCAGCGCGATCCGGCTGCTGCAATGGCGCCTTACACCCGGGCAGCGGAAGTAGCAAATGCCCTGGAAATAGGTATTAATGCCGGGCACGACCTGAATCTGGACAATTTGCGCTATTTTCAACAGCATTGTCCCGGTTTGCTGGAAGTCAGTATTGGCCATGCGCTCATCAGTGACGCCCTGTATTACGGTCTGGCCAACACCATCCGCATGTACCTGCGTCAACTACAGTAGTAGCGAAAAAACGCTGCACGTATAATTCTTGCACGGAACCGTACTGTGTTCAGAATGTGGTAGTTATGTTTTTGAGAAATTTTTTAGGAATTTGGCAATTCCTAAAAAAACTTCTTGCTTATAACTTTTTTTCATCGAACAACTTTACCTTTGGTCGAAAGAACCATCTTTCACAGAATAAATAATCGCATTGACTAAATCAGATCAAACCTTTTTGCAGCCGCGGACAATCTTCCATTCCCGTTCTGGAATGTCGGTTTGGTATGCGGCTTTTTTATTTTAATCCAGGAGTTATTGGCCAGAAATTAACCCTGATTAACCGGCTGAGAACACCCAAACAATTTCACAAATTAATTCTTAACCAAATCATTTTTTGTATGAAGCAATTTTTAACAACCCTCACTCTGGTGCTGGCTTTTGCCGGTATGGCGTTCGCGCAACGCACGGTGGTCGGCACCGTGACCGGAGATGATGGGGAGGCGCTTGTGGGCGCTTCCGTAGCCGTAAAAGGCGCCTCTGCAGGTGCCCGTACTGATCTAAACGGAAAATATTCCGTTGCAGTGCCCACCGGTTCATCCGTACTGGTATTTACTTACACGGGTTATACCACCCAGGAAATTACCCTTGGCGCCAGTAATGTAGTCGACGTGGTACTGGCTTCGGGTGTACAACTCGAAGAAGCCGTGGTAACTGCGCTCGGTATTACCCGCAACAAAAGCGACGTAGTGTATGCCAACCAAACCGTCAACTCGGACGAACTTACATCTGTGACCAACAGAAGTGTTTTGAACGCGCTGCAGGGTAAGGTAGCCGGTGTCAAGATCGGTGCCGCTTCCGGAGCCGTAGGCGCCTCTACCCGGATCGTACTGCGCGGAGAAACTTCCCTGACCCAGGGCAATAATGCCCTGATCGTGGTGGATGGTGTGCCTATCAATAACAACAGTGCTTCCGGTGGTGGTGGTACGGGCAAAGGCGGTGACCGCGACAACTATGTGGATTTCGGTAACCGGGGAAATGACATCAACCCGGACGACGTGGAATCGGTTACCGTGTTGAAAGGCCCGGCCGCTACTACGCTGTACGGTTCCCGCGGTGGTTCCGGTGTAATCCTGATTACGACCAAAAAAGGTAAAAAAGGGGATAAAGCGAATATCAGCATTTCCTCTTCCTATAGCGGTGAAGAAGCTTACCTGATGTACAAACCTCAGGAAAAATTTGGTTCCGGCTATCAAACCTGCGGTGGTTGCGGTGGCGGCATCAACATTTTCATGGGCGAAAACTTTGCCTGGGGCGCTCCACTCGACGGCCAACTGATTCCATGGACCGGTCAGCCGGCCGATGCAGACGGCCATCTTATACCGCTGAATAATGGTAAGATCGAACAGCTCGTTCGTCCATACAGCCCGGTAAAGAACAACCTGCAAAGTTTCTTCGATATCGGCAGTACGCTGCGTAACACGATTGCCATCGATGGTGGTACGGAAAAATTCACCTACTACCTGTCTTACACCAATTTCGACAATCAGGGTACGGTACATAACACGAAACTCAACAAGCATAACCTGCTGTTGAACGTGGGTTCCCAGTTTTCTGCCAAACTGCGTTCGGATTTCTCTTTGGGTTATTCCAAATCGAACCAGCGCGGCGCCACGGAAGGTGGTTATCCCTTCGGTTACTCCTCCGGTACGCCGGCCCTGGCATTCCTGACGCAAACGCCACCGAA
The DNA here is from genome assembly GCA_031425035.1 of Saprospirales bacterium. Classification (GTDB taxonomy): domain Bacteria; phylum Bacteroidota; class Bacteroidia; order Chitinophagales; family Saprospiraceae; genus M3007. The sequence goes on from JANPIN010000064.1 coordinate 63,146, forward strand.
CATTCCGATCAACGAACTGCGCGACTACAATAGCCCTTATCAGGATTTCAAGGGTTTCTATGGCCAGTATTCGATCAATCCATTCTACATCCTGGATGCCCAGGACGTGCGTAACACGGTGGATAATATTATTTCCAACGTCTCTTTGACTTTCACGCCGATTGAATACCTGTCCATTACCGGTCGGGTAAGCACGAACTTCTTTACGAGTAACGTAACGGAGAAAGGCCCGAAATTCTTTTATGAGCGTTCCCTGAGCTGGTCGGATGGCTCGTTGAGCGACTTTGAAAGCCCGAGAAACTCTTTCAGCCTCGGTTCCTACAAAGAAAGTACAGCCCGCAGCATCGACATGGTATATGACGCCTTTGCTTCGTACGCCCGTCCGTTGACCGATGATTTCAAGATGACCGCGACCCTGGGCTTCAACTCCCTGGACCGCAGTTTCCGTAACGTTGCCGGTACCACCGTTGGCGGCCTGGTTATTCCTGAGTTTTATGACTTTACCAACTCGGCACAATCGCCACGTTCGACCGCTGTTTCCAGCCGTTACCGCCTGATGGGCGTGTATGCTAACCTGTCGGTCGGTTTCCGTAACTGGTTGTTCGCTGAGTATTCGGCTCGTGAAGATTTATCTTCCACGCTGCCAGTTGGTAAAAGAGGTTTCTTCTATCAGGGTGGTGGTATTTCCCTGGTACCAACCAACCTCGAATCGTTCAATGCCGGACCGCTTAATTTCCTGAAATTCAGAGCTGGTATTGGTTCTGCCGGTAAAGATGCACCGTTGTACCGTTTGGATTCTTACTATGGTTTGAACCCGCTGCTGCTCGATCTGGGCGACGATTATCAGATCCGTTTCCCATTCAACGGCATCCCGGGCGCACAGCGTCTGAACCTGATCGGCAACCCCGATCTGAAACCGGAGTTGTCCATCACTTCGGAAGCCGGTGTTGACCTTGGATTTTTTGACAGCCGCATAGAACTGGAGTATACCTATTATAATATCAACTCGAAAAATCAGATTGTCGACGTTAATATTCCTTGGTCTTCGGGCTATTCCATTGTTCCGTTGAACATCGGTCGCATGGTCAATAACGGCCATGAACTGGCGCTGCGTTTCAACCCAATCAGAAACAAAACGGTTAACTGGAGACTGTATGGTTCCTGGTCGACGAATAAAAACGTCGTAAAAGAGATCATCGCCAACGACGTACTAACGGACGAATTGAATATTTATACTGGTCTGGTTCACTTTTCCGGTCACGGTTCCCTGAACCTGATCGCAGCGGAAGGTCAGGCATTCGGTACGTTCAAGGGCACGGATTTTGTGTATGATAACGCCGGTCGTATTGTAGTGGATGCCGTAGGCAACCCAAAGCAAAGCCAGAACTTACAGGAACTGGGCAACTATCAGCCGGACTTCCTGGCATCGCTGGGTACGGAATTAATGCTCTTTGGACGTTTCTCCATACGTGGTTTGCTGGACGGAAGAAAAGGTGGTTTGTTCTACTCGGGTACGAAGTTGAGCACCGAATTCAACGGTACTGCACTGTCTACCTTGCTAAACAACCGCGAATCTTTCGTGCTGGAAAATAGCGTAGTGGAAGATGGAAATGGTGGCTATACCAATAACACCACGGCAACAAATGCCTATGCTTATTTCAAAGCCCTGCCGGCAAGTGCTTACCTGCTGGATGCTTCCTACCTGAAACTGCGTGAATTAGCTGTTTCCTACACTATTCCAGGTTCGACAGGCGCTTTCAGAAACATCACAGTCGGTGTTTTTGCTAAAAACCTGAAATACTGGGTAGCTAAAGAAAACACGTTTGCCGATCCTGAAGTAGGTGGTGTAGGCGGTTCTTCCGACGCTGTAGGTATTGAAACGACGACCACGCCGACTTCGAGAAGCTTTGGTGCTGAAGTGCGGCTTAATTTCTAAACACAAAAAGACTTAAAAATGAATAATAATAAAATTAAATTTGTTTTTCTGTTACTTCTTGGCATGGGAATTTCCTTACCGTCTTGTAAGGACTATTTGGATGTCAACGTTGACCCGAATCAGGCTACGTCTTCGCGGGTTGACCTGCAGCTCAGTTCTGCACAATTACAAACAGCCATTGGCATGGGTCAGCGCGTTTTCCCAATCGTGGCGATCTGGAGTCAGTACTGGACGGGTGGTCCGGGTGTGTCTTTGGGCGATCCCGATCAGAACAAACTGACTTCTTCGGAAGGCAACGAGATTTTTCGGAACCTGTACAGAAGCAGTAACAACTTGAATTACATTCTTAAAAATTCAAGTAACCCATACTACCTGTCGGCGGCCAAGATCATGCAGGCTTACAATTTCCAGGTACTGGTGGATCTGTTTGGCGACATTCCTTACACAGATGCTTTGAAAGGCGATATTACCGATGGCTCCATCCTGCACCCAAAATATGACAGTGCGAAGGATGTTATTTACCCCGCTCTGGAAGCGCAGATACTGGATGCTATCCGTATGATCGAAGCCGGTTCCACGGACCTTCCTCCTGGTGCTGACGATTTGATTTATGGTGGCGACATGGAAAAATGGAACAAATTTGCCCATTCCCTGCTGTTGAAAATTTACCTGCGTCAGGGTGCTAGCGGCCAGGCCAAAGCAGCGGTGCTGTATGGCAGTGATGACCAGTTCATTACGACCGTGGATGAAAATGCACAGGTTGATTTTCCTGGTGGATCGGCGGCTAGTAATCCATTATTCAATTCCGCACAGAGTACGGCCCTGGGCAATTACTATGCAGCTACCACTACGGTGCTGGATTACATGGGTTCGACCCAGGATCCACGGGCTGGCGTATTTTTCGACAATAACAATACGGGCGCTCTGTTTGGTCTGGATCCAGGTGCTGTAGAAAATGCAGGGCCCGGTGCCAGCTTTTCGAAACCATCTGCCGGGGTGATCTTTAGTGCAACCGCACCAGTGATCCTGATGTCGGCCTGGGAAAGCAACCTGCTGCTGGCGGAAGCCTCGGCCAGGGGCTGGATTGGCGGTGATGCCGCTGCTTCCTATGAAGCCGGCGTAAGAACCAGTTTTGAATTCCTGGGCTTAGAAGACAGCACAGCTACCAACTACCTGGCCGCCGGTGGCGCATTTAATACCGGTGATCCGATCCGTTCTATTGCCCTGCAAAAATGGGTCAGCATGAACGGCCTGCAGCCAGTCGAAGCCTGGATTGAAGTCAGACGGTTTGATACCCCGACCATGCATATTTTCTATGGTCCCGGCGGTTTGTTCAAGTCGCCTTTGAGAAATGCATTGGGCCAGGATATTTACCCAAGCATTTTTCCTTATCCGGAAAGTGAAGAAAGTCTAAACCAGAGTTTTCCAGGTCAGCATCCGATCACGGCCAAAGTATTCTGGGACATTTAAAAACCAAGAGCATTCAGATAAAAGTGTGGCAAAACGAGGGCGTGCTTTAAGATGCCCGGCGTTTTGCCGCACCATTTGAATATCTTCAAATACATTCAACTATGAAAAATAAAATTCTTCTTTTCACTTCCCTGCTGGCAGGCTGCGTACTTTTTTTCGCGGCTTGTAAAAAAGTAGCCGACAGTGATTCCTTTGCTCAGGCTACTTCCATACCCTATATTGCCATTCAATATTTGCAATCGGCATACGTATATGGCCAGGGCCAAAGCACGCTTTATAGCGATATTCCGGACGTGGTAGCTATTGCCGTGGACTCGGTAGTGGGCTTTGAAGGCGGATACGGTGGTAAAACGGGTATGGACTCGATCAAGATCCTGAAGACCGATATTCTCGGTTTTTCGGATACGTCCAGCATCGGTGGATCCAGTATCTCCTTTGAAAAATTCAATAAGTCCAATTTTAAAGCAAGCCTGGGCGCGAACATCGTTATTGCCGGCCCAATCGCAAACCCCGGTCCAACTGCACTGGAAGGCACCTATGTGCGTACTTCCAACATGGTAGAGATCGAGCTCACTAAGGTGTTTGATGGCGTTTACGTCATTGATAACCCGGGTGGCGCCGGTGTAGAGCCGTTCCCCTACCTGCTTTACAATTATAAAAGTTCCACGGGTATGGATAGCCTGGCTTTCCCAATCCAGCCAAACCCATGTGGGGGTGGTCTGCAATTGGTCGGACCAAGTGCATCTCCCGCCATGTCGAGCGCGACCTATACCGCTCAATTTCCACCCAAAATCACTTCCCTGTCTCCGGTTACGCTGAGCTGGAAGGTGTATGAGTTCCCATCCGCCAGTAAGACCTCGGCAAACACGGGTGCTGCCTTGTGTCAGTGGGGACTTGGTGTGAGAACGTTCATTAAACAATAAGAGACCTTTTTACTTTTGTAACGAGGATGCTGCTACAGCATCCTCGTTTTTTTTGCCCTGATGCACCGTCGCTGATACAAACCATCATTCAGGCAGTTTGCAGGTTTATTTGCTGCTCACCCCAGTGTAATATTTAATGGAAATTCAATAAATTAAATTTCCGACAATATATTTACGACTGCTTTTTGTTAAAAAAATTCCGTCAATCCACCAATTCTACCGAATTTGGCATCTTCAAATTAATGTCTGTGCCTATGTCATCCGATCAACGTATTCGCAATAACCGCAGTTTTCGCACGCTCATGCTCGTTATCGGCATTGTGATGGTCACTATCTTTTACGGCGTGGGCATTTTCATGCTGGTCTCTCCAAATACCTTCACCATCGAACCGGGATTTTTGAAAATATTTGCCGCCTTATTACTGATATATGGTACTTATCGGGGCTGGCGGATTTATCAGGACTACTTTTAGACTACCGGCGTACCTGCCAAACGAGCCGCAAACTCTTCGGGCATGTTTTTTTTATAACCACTATGACCATGAGTATTTTGCATAAAACCATATTTTTATTAGCCCTGTGCGCTATGACCGCTTGCCAGAAAAAGGACAAGAACGGAAACGTACTGGATACGCCGACTACCGGCACCTTGCGTATTATGGTCGATGAAGGCTACAAACCCATTGTGGAGACTTCCATCGATGTGTTTGATTCCATTTACCGCCAGGCGCATGTAATCCCTACCTACACCTCGGAAGGCGAGGCGGTGGCGGCCCTGCTCCGCGATTCGGTACAATTCATCATTATTACCCGCCAGTTGAATCAGGAGGAACTGGAGCGCTTTAAAAAGCGGGGTTTCGAGCCGAAACAGACGCCGATTGCCCACGATGCGGTGGCGTTCATCCTCCATCCTACAAACCGGGATACGGTACTTACGGTGGATCAGCTCCGCGATCTGATCAGCGGCAAAACCCAACAGTGGAAGCAGCTGAATCCGCAGTCTAAACTGGGAAATGTGGTGCTGGTTTTTGATAATCCGCTTTCCGGCACCGTGCGCTACGCCCGGGATACAATTGCCGGCGGCGCAGAACTGCCCCCCAATGCGTCGGCCCTGAATACGAACACCGAAGTGATCAATTATGTAGCGACCCATCCCAATGCGATCGGCATTATCGGCGCCAACTGGATATCCGATACGGATGATAAAGGCGTACAGAAATTCCGCCGCGAAATTCGGATCCTCGATGTCGCCAAGGCCGTTGGTAAAGAAGGGTTTGGTCCTTATCAGGCGTACATGCAGACGGGCGATTATCCGTTCAAACGTACGGTTTACACCATCAATGCACAGGCTCGACAAGGACTTGGACTGGGTATTGCGTCCTTCTTAGCCGGTAGTGACGGGCAGCGAATCGTCCTGAAGGATGGCTTGTTGCCGGCGCAAATGCCGCCACGATTGGTTAAAGCCAGCAGGAAATAAACATTTTCAGTTAATTTTATATTAAATAAGGCCTCATTTCCCCAAATTTATCTTCAACTGTGTGGATTTTTTGAAAATAAAACGTCTGATTGGTGAATCTTCGCCGCTAAAAGACTCAACACCCAAACAGTACTCACAAAACTTTTTCCGAACAATGATATCATTCCTGAAAAAAGCCATGTTCCTAGTGGCCCTCGTGTATGCCCAGTTTGCAGCAGCTCAATCCCATGCCGATGGCATGGCCGCTATGCAGATGAAAAACTGGGATAAAGCCATTAGCATTTATACGGCACTGACCAAGGCCAACCCGAATGACCAGACAGCTTTTCTGACTTTAGGAAATGCGTATCTGGCCAAAGGCGATAAGGATAAAGCGAAAACCGCTTTTGACGCCGGTTTCAATGCTAAAGCCGATAGCCCACTGGCGTATGTAGCCAACGGCCGCATCCTGTTATTGCAGGGCAATATTGTGGGCGCCGATGAGCAATTTAAAAAGGCCGCTAAATACGGTAAAAAGGATTCCAATGTGCTTCGTCAGGCCGGTGAATCCTTCCTGTACGCACCGCCGGGGGTAAAACCCAATTTCGTGCGGGCGGAGGAGTTTCTGAAAATGGCCTATGAAGCCAACTCCAAGGATTTCACCGCGTTAATGACGCTCGGTTATGCCTATAAGGAAATGCCGAACGGCGGTCTGGCTGCCCAGCAGTACGAACTGGCCGAGGCCCTGGATCCTAAAAATCCACTGCCTAAGTATATGCTGGCATTGGTTTACCGCGCCGCAAAATTGAGTGATAAGTACGTGGACTACCTGGACCGCACGATCGCTATTTCGCCCAAGTACACGCCGGCTCTGCGCTCGAAAGCGGAACATTTCTACACCACCAAAAAGTGGGAGAAAGCCGCCGAAGCTTCCAAAGCCCTGATCATGGGCGGAGACGATGTTACCGTAGATGACGAGATGCAACTGGCGAACACGCTATTCATCACCAAGGACTATCCGGGCAGCATTACGCTGGTGGAAAAAATCATCCAGAAAGACGGATCGAAGAACTACCTGCGCCGCCTGCTGGGTTACAGCTACTACGAAACCGGCGACTATCCAAAGGGGCTGGACATCATGAACGACTATTTCACCAAAGTGACGCCGGATAAGGTGTTGCCTTCCGACTACTTGTATCTGGGCCGTTTGATGGTAAAAACAAAGGGAGATACGATTGCGGCTATCAATAACCTGAAAAAAGGAAATGAAATTGACTCGTCCTTATGGACGGTGAACAAGGAAATTGCCGAGCTATACTACGCTAAAAAGGATTACTGTAACTCAGCCGTAAGCTACCAGATGTATCTGGACTCCGTGCCAAAAGTAGAGGCCACCGACGTTTACAAACTTGGTGCGGCCCAGTACTTTTGTGATGATAGTTTGCGCTATCAAAAAGCGTTAAAAACTTTCCTGCGGGTCACCGAAATGGTGCCGACTGCCCCTATTGGCTGGTACTGGAGTGCTCGCGCCGCCACAAAACTGGAGCCCGACGTGCAGACTTTCCCGGATTCCGTAGCTACTTTCGGACATGCAAAATTGTACTGGGATACCTACGTCGCCCTTCCTGCGGTGGAAAAGGTGAAAAATAAGAAAGAGTTAGTCGAAGCCTACTCATATCTGAGCTACTATCATTACCTGAAAGGCGATGCAGCCAGTACCGAAGCCAATGCTACCAAATTGCTCGAGCTGGATCCCGCCAACCAAACGGGTACGGAGCTGCTCAATCAGGCCAAAAGCGGCACGATGACCCCTTATGTACCCGGTTCCAAACCGTCCAGCGTTCCGGCTCCGTCCGGTGGGGGCAAAGGCAAGAAGTAACTGATCAATGTTCATGACCATACTGAAAACGTCCGGCCTTGCAAAAGACCGGACGTTTTTTGTCCCGCTGAAAACCAAAGGTGATTTATTAACTTCGCCCAAAAAGTAAATATGCGCATCCTGCCCATTTTCCTGCTTTTCTTTTCGCCACTAGCTCCGGACCGACTGCCGGAGTTGCCCATGAAGGCTGATCACCCGATGTTCGACCAGCGGGATATGGAGGCTTATGACGAAAAACAAAAACTGTCTCTGGCCATCCAGGGTAAACCGGCGCAAACCCTGGCGATCGCCAAATCCTTTCTGGGTATACCGTATGTCAATGGTACGCTGGAACAAAGCGGCCCGGAACAACTGGTGGTCAACCTGCGCCAGCTCGATTGCTGGACTTTTATCGAAAACAGCCTGGCCATTGCGCTGAATGAGCAGGGCGATTTTCAGGACTATCAGACGCAACTGCAAAAACTCCGTTACTGGGGAGGAACTGTGAGCGGTTATGGATCGCGCATCCATTATTTCTCTGGATGGGTCCTGCAGGCCCAGGCTATGGGTTACTTACAGGACATTACTGCTGAGCTGGGCGGTATACCCTACCATAAAAAAATCGGCTACATCAGCGCCCGTCCGGCTAAATATCCCGGTATACGCGATGCAGCGGCCTTACGGGCCATTGTGGCTGCCGAAGCCCGGATCAACCGGCATGCCTGGCATTTTATTCCAAAATCGCAGGTTGCTAAAATGGAAGATCAACTGCAGGATGGCGACCTGATTCTGCTGACTTCGGTGAAAGCCGACCTGGACGTGGCCCACCAGGGTTTCGCTGTGCGGCAGAACGGCCATATTCACTTATTGCACGCTTCCTCCTTGCATAAACGCGTGGTACTGACCTCCGAGCCGCTTTCTCAATACATGGCCAAACAGAAAGGCCAGTCGGGGATCATTGTCGTCCGCATCCATGCTTAATTCCGCCATTTTGAAGAGAATATTACTCCTTTGTCTCCTGTTCGGCGGCTTTTACAACCTATTGGCCCAAACGACTTATTTATACTGCGGGCGCCTGCTCACCATGGAAAACGCACAGGTGCAGACGGCGGTGACAGTCGTGGTGGAAAAAGACAAAATCGTCCGGATCGAACCGGGCTACCTGGCTTCACCCGTGGGCGCCGAAATCATCGATTTGAAGAATAAAACCGTAATGCCCGGCCTGATAGACTGCCACGTGCACCTGGAATGGGAACAAAGCCGGAGTTCTTACACCGAAAAATACGTGCTCAATCAGGCGGATATAGCTTTCCGTTCGGCGGTATATGCGCAGCGTACATTGCTGGCGGGTTTTACGACCGTCCGCGATCTGGGTGGACAGGGCATTAATATTGCCTTGCGGAATGCCGTCAATAATGGGCTCACCATTGGGCCCCGCATTGTTACGGCTGGTCATGCGCTCAGCATTACCGGCGGTCATGGGGATGCGACCACCGGTTCAAAATGGGATTTATTCGATCCGCCAGGCCCCGAACTTGGTATAGCCGACGGGCCCGACGAATGCCGGGCGGCAGTGCGTAACCAGGTAAAACTGGGCGCGGACTGGATCAAGGTCTGCGCCACGGGCGGGGTACTGAGTCTGGCCCGCGACGGCCGGCTGCCGCACTATGCACAGGACGAACTCAGTACCATCGTCCGTACGGCGCGCGACCTGGGTATACAGGTGGCTGCCCATGCCCACGGCGACGAGGGTATTCGCCGGGCCGTACTGGCCGGCGTGGTCAGTATTGAGCATGGCACCTTCATGACCGACAGCACGATGGAACTCATGAAACAGCATGGTACCTGGTATGTCCCGACCCTGACGGCAGGCTGGGCGGTGTCCGACAGTGCGCGGCTGGCGAAAGGTTTCTTTCCGGAAGTGGTGCGGGTGAAAGCGCTGGGTATTGGGCCTACTATTCAGGCGACCCTGGGCCGGGCGTATAAGCAAGGCGTGAAAATTGCTTTCGGGACGGATGCCGGCGTGTATCCGCATGGCCGCAACGGGCTCGAGTTTGGGTATATGGCGGCTGCGGGCATGTCGGCCGCTGATATTTTGCGTTCTGCCACCTCCGATGCCGCTATAATGCTGCGCATGCCGGACAGTATTGGCAGCCTGACGCCGGGTAAACTGGCCGATATCATTGCCGTGGACGGTAATCCCCTGGAAGATATGCGAACCATGGAAAAAGTGGTGTTTGTGATGAAAGCCGGGCGCGTATTTAAGAATTAGCCTAGTTACTTTGCTCCGCATTCGGATCGATCAGGGCGAGTAGCACCCGACGGTTCCATTTCCGGTTTTCAGGCAGGTCGTTGCCTTTATCGTCTTTGTTGGGATATTCCGCTTCCGCTTCTCCATATACTTTAATGGTCATACGGTCGGTGCGGATGCCGTGATTGATGAGGTAGTTCCGGGCGGAGCGGGCGCGGTTGGTAGCCAGTTCGAGATTGGAGACCGGGTCGCCGACCCCGTCCGTCTGGCCAATAATTTTCAATGTAATTTTGGGGTTGTTTTTCAAGGCCTGGGCGACCAGGTCCAGTTCGCCGTTTGATTCGGTTGACAGCGTAAAACTACCCAGGTCAAAGAAAATATAACGGACGGTGGTCGATTTTGAGCCGTCCTGCAAATACCTGGGTCGACCGGGGCGGTTATAGGGGCAGTTGGCTTCGTTTAGGGCGCGCTGTTCTTCGAGGTCGATGATCGTCGCGTTTGGGAACCCTTTGCCCAGCAGGTCGTCCAGTACTTTTTCCGCTTGTTCCCGGGTTTTGTAGGTGCCGATAAAATAGCGGTACAGCCCCATTTGGTCGGTACTGACCATGACTTTTTCCAGGCCATGGCTTTTGAAATAAGAGAGGGGCATCGAATCGGCATAGGCTGCGATCTGCACCCGAAAATCCTGCGCCAGGGCAACCGACAGGCAGCTGGAAGCCAGCCAGCAGATCATAATCAACACATTACGCAACATGGGTAGTAGGAGTTGTAGAGGTTAAACCAGCGTGGCCGTATTGACCCAATAGGATTCAATATTGCGCGCTACTTCCTGCAGGTCTTCAAAAGAAGTGGGCTTTGTGATGAAAGAGTTGGCGCCCATGCTATACATCTGACGAATGTCTTCCGGTGATTTAGACGTGCTGAAGATGATGACTGGAATGTGCTTCAGGGAGGGCGCCTTTTTAATTTCATCAAGCACCTGCCGCCCGTCTTTTTTCGGCATATTCAAATCCAGCAGGATCAAGCCGGGCATTTTTGCCTGATAGGTGGAAAATTTTCCGCGACTATATAAGAAATCAAAGACTTCGTTCCCGTCTTCTACGAAATCGATTTCACAATGGCTGGCATTCTCCTCAAAGGCAGCTTTCGTCAGATAACGATCATCGGCATCATCATCGGCAATCAGGATCAATAAAGCACGGGCTTTATTTGGGCTCATAATTTTTTAAATCTGATGATGGCAGATAAATAGAGATGGCAGGTCCTACGTCCATCTGGCTTTCTACATCCAGATATCCAGGAAGATTATGACTACGTTTTGGCTTATTGCCAGCCCAATACCTATACCAGAATATGGGCAACGTACATGACAAATGTACGAATCTTAATGACTGACTGAACATTTTGACGGGTAAATTTGAAGCTATTATTTAACATTTGCTCGAACAGGGCCTGCAACTGCGCTTCACTGCCCATGACCGCCACCTCCCTGATTTCCAGGTCCATTAACGGAACGTCCTGCAGATCCTTCGTTTAAAAAAAGTACCACTACAGTACAGGCAAGCACCCAGTAAAGATATTTGAGTGTTTGATTACGCATGTATTCAGCCAGGGGAAGGAATGAAAGAACCGCAAAGTTACGGGATGTGTTGTTTTCTGTAAAAATCCCATTTTGGGGAAAAAATTACCGACTTCTGTTGTTCCTTAGCTGGCATTCTTTTTTATGCGGGTAACACATTCCACACTTCGGAAATCAGAAACTGATGATAAGGCAAAGCCAGCAACAGGGGCAGAAACAGCTCCTAAAACTATCTCCCCAACAGATTCAACTATTGAATTTTCTGCAGCTCAACACCTTGGAGCTGGAGCAGAAGATCAAAGATGAACTGGAAGAAAACCCCGCTCTGGAAGCAGATAGTTCAGCTTCCGAGGCGGAACTGACCTCACCCGAAACGGAAACGCCCGCCGGGGACGCACCAGAGGTAGAAAGTGAAAGCGACAGCGAAGCGGATGAATATGACCGCTTTGAATTATTGGAACAATATCACCAGGACGACGATTTACCCGAGTATAAAACTGCCGGCGATCAACGCAGCGCAGATGATGTGCCTTTTAGCCCAACCCTGGTGCAGGGCGCTGATTTCCGCGAACAGTTGAAAGATCAGCTCGTCATGATGCCCCTCGATGAACGGGAACGCCTCCTGGCCGGTTACCTGGTCGACAGCCTGGATGACGATGGTTATTTAAGACTTGATCTCGATGATATTGCCGACAACCTGTCCTTCGCCCACAACATTTTTGTCGTGACTTCCGAACTGGAATCGGCACTCGAAATCGTCCAGGGGCTCGAGCCGGTCGGCGTTGGCGCCCGCGATTTGCGGGAATGTCTGTTACTGCAACTGGAGGCTAAACAGCATAATGTCGCCTGTATCGATCTCGCGCATACAATTGTCAAAAAGCACCTTACGGACCTGGCCAACCGGAATTACGACAAGCTGATCAATATTCTAGGCGTAAATGCCGAAGAAATGAAATGCGCCACCGCATTGATCGCCCGTCTGAACCCCCGACCCGTCGGCAGCAATACAGCGGAACTGGTGAAGAATCAAAACATCATTCCGGAGTTTGTGGTCGAAAAAACCGATGACGGCCAGTTTCAGGTCTTCCTGGCGAACGGCAATAGTGCCAGTCTGCGTATCAGCGGCGATATGGTGCAAATGCTGGAATCCATGCAGCGCGATAAATCCGGCAAACGCGACAAAGCGGCGGTGCAGTACCTGCGGTCTAAAGTCGATTCGGCCATCTGGTTTGTGGAAATGGTTCGTCAACGCGAGCAGTCCATGCTGAAGTCCATGCAGGCCATCGTCACACTGCAACGCGATTATTTCCGCAGCGGCGACGAAAAAGACCTGCATCCGATGATCCTGAAAGACGTGGCGGAACAAACCGGGCTGGATATTTCCACCATTTCGCGGGTAACCAGTATGAAATACGCACTGGCGCCTTTCGGCATTGTCCACCTGAAAGAACTGTTTAACGGTGGGCTGGCTAAAACGGATGGCGAAATGGTCACCAACAAAGAAATTAGCGATATTATAAGTGAATTAATAAGCCAGGAAGACAAACAAAACCCGATCACGGACCAGGAAATGGCGGATAAACTGCTGGCGAAAGGTTACCACGTGGCTCGACGTACCGTGGCCAAGTATCGCGATGCGATGAATATTCCTGTGGCCAAAATGCGCAAAGCGCTATAAATATGGAAAAAATTCTCATTATTGATGATGATCTTGACATCTGTACGCTGCTTAATCGCTTCCTCTCCCGGAAAGGTTATATAGTCGTAACGGCTAATAGTGGACAAGCAGGCATCACCCTGGCGGAGAACGAACGACCGGAGTTAATCCTGACTGATTTCCGCCTGGGCGATATGGAAGGCAGCGAAGTGCTGCAACAACTTCGGGAAAAACTGCCCCACATACCGGTACTGGTGATGACTGGTTATTCCGACATTCGGATGGCCGTCAACGTGATGAAACAGGGGGCCTTCGACTACATATCCAAACCGATTGTGCCGGATGAAATCCTGCTCAGTATTCAGCGCGCTTTGGCGGCGCCGGTTTCGATGGGGGTAGAACCCGGTCAAATGCCGGAAGAAAGCACAGCGCCGGTAAAGTTTAAAGCCTCTTCCCCCGCTACCGGGCAGAGTAGCGGGTATGTCGTTGGCGATAGTCCGCAAGCCCAGGCGCTCTACAAACAGATCGATCTGGTGGCGCCGACCAATTATAGTGTGATCATTTATGGAGAGAGTGGGGCGGGTAAAGAATCCGTAGCCCGGATGATCCATGACCGCAGCCCGCGCCGTAATCAACCTTTCGTGGCCATGGACTGCGGAGCGATTTCTAAAGACCTGGCCAATAGTGAACTGTTCGGCCACGAAAAAGGGGCTTTTACCGGCGCGCTCACGGTCAAGATCGGCCACTTCGAAATGGCCAACGGCGGCACCTTGTTTCTGGATGAAGTAACCAACCTGCCGTATGATGTGCAGGTGGCCCTGTTGCGGGTCGTGCAGGAACGCCGTTTGAAACGCATTGGCAGCGCCAAAGAAATACCGCTCGACGTACGTATTCTGGTCGCCAGTAATGAGCGCCTGTGGCAGGCCTGTCGAAAAGGGAGGTTCCGCGAAGACCTATACCATCGTTTCAATGAGTTTACCCTGGAAATGCCGCCCCTGCGCGAACGACGCGATGATATTATGCTTTTTGCCAGCCGTTTTTTGCAGGATACCAGCCGGGAACTGGGTAAAAACCTACAGGGCTTTTCAGATGATGTGGTACAGATTTTTATGCAATATCCTTGGTATGGCAACGTGCGCGAATTGAAAAATGTGATCAAACGCGCTACTTTGCTCACCGACGGCCCCATCGTCGAAGCGAAATCGCTGCCCTTTGAGATCGCCTACTATGCCCGCCTGGAAATTGATGACCCTAACGACCAGAAGGCGGAAAATCAACCTATTTTACTAACCCCTTCTCCTGCTTCTGTTGCGCCACCGATTATTACATCCATACCGGTACCTGCTACGGTGAGTCGTCCGCCTATACCGGAAAAAACCGATCTTAAAGCAGTTGCCAGTAGTGCGGAGTATGATATGATCATGCAGGTGTTGCAGGAGGCGCGCTTTAATAAAAGCAAAGCCGCGCAAATGCTGGGCATTGACCGGAAGACTTTGTACAACAAGTTAAAGAATTATAATATTGAATAGTGAAGTTTTATGGGTTCGCGTTTTGCTTAAACAGGCAACTCAAAAACCATGAAATTCTACAGGGTGCAAACACTAATACAATTTAATCCTGCCTTAAATGAAGCATATCGTCTGAAATGGAAGACAAAAAGAGCCACGTTTTTGAATGGTCGCCTGTTGGATTACTGCTTTTTGAAGCAACGCACAGTCAATCCGAAGTGCCTGCCGATTGGGTCTGCAAGTTGGCAAACGGTACCGCCTGCAACCTGCTCGGTAAGTTGCCGCTGGATGGAATGACCCTCGATGGGTTGTTTCCCAACAACATAGCGGCCAGCCTGGCGGATGCTATGGTATCCAACCCGGCCAGTGATTCCGTTGATTTTTTCGTGAGTGCCGCCGGTAAATGGCTTTTGGCCAGTGGAAACCGGGTGGATAAAGAACTGACGGTGGTCCTCACCGACATCACCCGTCAGAAAGAAGCTGCTTTTGCCGATAACCGGATGAAGCGGCTGTACCAATCGCTCACGCTAAGTCTGGCGGATCATGAGATCATTATATTCGATAAAAATCTGAACGTTATCCTCACGGAAGGGCAGCCTCGTTTTGTACGTTTCAACATGGAAGGCGAACTGAACGGCCGTAATCTGCCTACTTTGTTTGAACAGAACGGTTTCTCGTTTTTGGGCGATCACGTTACGCATATTTTTGGGAACGGCAGCCAGGAACTGGAGCAGGAGATCAACGGCAAATTTTTCAAAGCCAAGGTATATGCAGATGCGCATGATGACGAAGGCCAGGAAAATATGGTGGGCGTCCTGTTGCTCAAAGACGTCTCGGAACTGAACCAAAAGCAAAAGGAAATCGAACTGCGCGTCGAGCAGCTGGACCGCTCGAATCAGGAACTGGAGCGTTTTGCCTACGTCGCTTCCCATGACCTGCAGGAACCGCTGCGTAAGATCCAGTCTTTCGGCGACCGTTTAATGACCAAGTTCCAGCACGTGCTGGGCGATGAAGGGCAGATGTACATCACCCGCATGAGCGATGCCGCCAAACGTATGGAGCGGCTACTGGACGATCTTTTACTCTTTTCCAGAGCGACCCGCCTGGAAACGGCCTTTCAACCAACCGATCTGCAACAGGCCCTCCAGGAAGTGCTGCATGACCTTGACCGTAATACCCAGCATGCGCAGATTTCCATCCCGGATAACCTGCCGGTGATCGATGCGGTCTCCAGTCAGATGCGCCAGTTGTTCCAGAATATTTTAAACAACGCCTTTAAATTTGTCAAGCCTGGCCAACCGCCAGTCGTCCGGATAGTTTGCCGGCATGTGACCGGCGTGTTGCTGCCTGACTATAGTCTTTCACCGCAAAAGGCCTATTGTGTGATCGAGTTTACCGATGAAGGCATTGGTTTTGAACAGGATAATGCCGAGCGCATTTTTAACATATTTCAAAGGCTGCATGGCCGGTCGGAATACAGCGGTTCGGGCATTGGCCTGGCCATTTGCAAGAAAATAGTTGCCAACCACGGCGGTGTCATTTCTGCCCGTAGTCGTATGAACGAAGGCGCCACTTTTACGATCGTACTACCGTTCCAACACTAATGATCACCTGGGTATCCGGTGATGTTTTAAGCTTAGCAATATGAAATCTATTTCCGTACTCCTGGTCGATGATGATGAAGATGATTACTACCTGACCAAAGCATGTTTGGATGACATTGTTGATCAAAAATTTGAGGTTACCTGGGCTTCCAGTTATGAAAAGGCCCGCCTTCAACTGGCTGAACGACATTTCGATATTTGTTTCTTCGACTATTTACTAGGCGCCCGAACCGGGCTGGATCTACTGCGCACGGCACAGGACCTGCGGGTACAAACCCCCATCATTCTACTGACCGGACGTGGCGATACCGGCGTGGCGATGAAAGCCCTGGTACTGGGCGGCACCGATTACCTGGTGAAACGCGATCTGGAGCCGGAAAAATTGAGCCGAAGCATTCGGTATGCCATTCAGCACACGGCAACTTTAAAGCAGCTAAAGGATAATGAGGAAAAATACCGCGGGCTTTTCGAGGGTTCTGTGGATGCTATTTGCCTGCTGAATGCCCAGGGCCAATTTACCGACGTCAATGCCGCCGCCACCCGCTTGCTGGGGTACTCCAAGGCGGAATTTCTAACCAAAAACATCACCGACCTTTTTGAAGAGGATAAACATAAAGCCCTGTTTGCCAATCGTATTGTGGCCGGCGAAAACATCCGTGATTTTGAGACAGAATTAACGGCAGCCGACGGAGAAAGCCGCTACTGCATCATCGCCTGCACCAGCCACCGGTTGCCGGGCGGCCGGGAGACCATCTTCTACCAGGGCATCCTGCATGATATTACCCGCCGCAAAAAGGCCGAGCAGGACCTGGTAATTGCCGATAAAATGGCCGCCGCCGGCCGTCTGTTGCGTATGCTGGGCCATGAAATTCGTAATCCGCTTACGAATATTGATCTGGCTGTCAATCAGTTAGTGGCAGATAATCTCAATTTTGAACTGAATGATCTGATCGAAATTATTCAGCGTAACAGCAAACGCATTGGCCAACTGCTCACCGATCTGCTACAGGCGGCCAATCCGGGACGTATGCAGGTGGAGCCCTGTGATCCCGCTCAACTCCTCGACGAGACGTTGATCCTGGCGGCAGATCGGATCGCCCTGAAAAATATACAGGTGGAGAAAGACTATGCAACCGGTCTGAAACCCGTGCAGGTCGATCCCGATAAAATGAAAATCGCCCTGCTCAACATTATTATTAATGCCGTCGAAATTATGGAGCCTAATGTAGGCACCCTCCAGCTGACTATTCGCCCGACCCCGGAAGGCTGCCGCGTTTTGATCCGGGATAATGGTCCCGGCATATCGGATGAACACCGTTCCAAGCTTTTCGACCCTTATTTTTCACGCAAATTCAACGGCATGGGCCTGGGCCTGGCCAGTACCCTGAGCATCATACAGTTACATGGCGGGCGCATCGAAGTTGATTCCGAGCTGGGCCAGGGCGCCGCATTTGAAGTGTGGTTGAACGCTTAATAGGTCCATTTGCAACTTCATTGTTAAAATAAGGGGCTCCACCTCGTATTTTTCCCACTCTTGCCCAGTATGTAGAAAAAATACCAAGCCTTTTTCTTACGGGTCGTCTTCACCAAGACGGCCCGTCTTTTTTTGCAATATCTAAAACAAACACTCACCATTTCTCTCAAAAACAAAAACACAATTATGGAAAAGCAAGATTCTTCCAAAGACGAAAAACGCTCTTCCGGCTCTACGAGTGCCGGCACCAAAAAATCTACTTCTACAGGTAGTAAAAGCGGCTCCACCAGCGCCAAGAGTACCAGCAAAACCAGCAAGGACGATGATGACAGCAAAAGCTCATCCCGTTCCGGCAGCTCAAAAAGCGGTGGTAAAACGAGCAAGTAATTAGTTTCCCCAAAAATCAGGAAGGGTAGGATCATTTGATTCTATCCTTCTTTTTCCCTCATTAAACTTTTCTCACTTATAAATAAAACGCCATGGAAAATTACAATCAATCTTCTCGCAAAGATGAAAACCGGCAATCAGGTACTACCCCTCAGCAGTCGGGGAACCAGGATAACCGGGATCAGCGTATGCAAAATGATGACAACCAAAGCGATATGATCGATAACGATACCCGCTATGGTACGGACCAGCGTTCTTCCAATCTGATAGACAGCGATCGTAACTATAGCGAAGGCTCCAGCCAGCGCCCTAATCAATACAGCAACAGTATGAGTCCCGGCGATATGGAAGACGATATGGATGACGACGATATGAGCGTCACCGATACGGAAGATATGGACATGGAAGATGACATGGACGACGATATAACCATGGATACGGATTCCGAAGATGATTCGGAACAGGATTCTTCCGCATCGCGCCGTAGTGGCAATGACTTCGATATGCGCAGTACTTTCTAAGGTACGCAACCAGGCATAACATGCGTCATCCCGGATTTTAGATGATTTCCTTTAGAAAGCCTGGCGCTTGATGAAATTAGCGAAGGTCTCCGGTGATCACGCACACGCAACACGATGGTAACGCGGATTTGGCGGATAAAAACGGATTTACATGGATTTTAATTCCGTGTAAATCCGCCAAATCCGTTGATTCCGCGTTGCCATCGTGCTACGTGTGCTTCACAAAATCCGGGATGATTCATGTTTACGCTGGACCCGCATGTAGTTTACTTCCTTTAGCCACATAAACATAAAATATTATGAGTGACGTTCAGAATCTGACGCAGGATAATGCCATTAAAAAAATGCAGGAAATAACGGAAGACGCACCGATCGCTATGTTGTGTACCAACCTGAGCGGTATGCCCTTTTCGACCTGCCCAATGTCGACCCAAAAGGTGGACGACGAAGGACTGATCTGGTTTTTAACGGGCGCCGATAGTCAGCATAGCCGGGAAATCGAGGCCGATCCACGTGTACAGCTTATTTATGCCAATACCGGCGACTATGCCTACCTCACCATCTATGGATCCGCTGAACTGCTCCAGGACCAGGCCATCATTGATAAACTCTGGACACCCATGGCCAAGGTCTGGTTCCAGGAAGGCAAGGATGACCCGAATCTTCGTGTTTTGAAAATACGGCCGGAGCAAGGCTTTTACTGGGATACCAAAAACGGCCGGACTGTGTCTTTTTTGAAAATGATTACTGCCCTGGCTACCGGCAAAACGATGGATGGTGGTGTGCAAGGCAACCTGTCCATTTCGAATTAGGGCTGGCACAGGTTTTTAGTAAGTCTATTGTTCAACATTTAATCGCGCATATTCCTTATCCCGGAACCACCAATTAACCGAATTCTACAATCAGAACATCAAGGATAAGATATGGACGATATTTTTGTTAAACGCTTCCAACAAGGTGATTCAGCATTTATTGGCGAACTGTATGAGGCTTATGGCCCGGCATTATTCAATATTATACTGCGGATTGTACGCTCCGAGGAGCTGGCTGAGCAGGTGTTACAGGACACCTTTGTCAAGATCTGGCGGTATGGAGGGTCATTTGATGCCTCTAAAGGCCGGCTTTTCACCTGGCTGCTTAATATAGCCCGCAATACGGCCATCGATGCCACGCGTACGACGCAATACCGCCATTATACGGTTACCGATGATATTACGACCATGTCTTATACCCTCCACACGGAACCTCTACACGTGGATGGCCTAGATGTACGCGAAATAGCCGGACGGCTGAACGAAAAATATTATCGCCTGGTGGATCTGGTTTATTTTCAAGGATTTAGTCAGCAGGAAGCGGCAGAGGAAGTAGGCATTCCTTTGGGGACATTGAAAACCCGCTTGCGACAGGCTATGTTATTACTCCGTCGTCGTTTTAGTGAGCACATTAGCGGCGATATGGCCTTTGCCGGTGGGGGAGCGGCGGCCTGATGAACAACCGCTTAAAAGATGAGCGTGTTTTCCCGGATTGGGACGGATTTTCCCCAGCCAGGAAGTAGTTAGCTGACTGTCTGGATGGCTTGATTTTTTTTCTTCATATTGTGAGGGACAACTCAATTGCAAACACTAAAAAAACAATCATTATGGAAATGAATGAAAGAAATGACGATTTGATCGACGTTCTCAATGACCTGGTGAACATCAATTATGACCGTGTATATGGTTATGAGCGCGCCATGGGGGACCTCGAAGAAAAAGACGTTGACCTCAAAGCCGTTTTCAGTAAGTATGCTGATCAGAGCCGCAAGTATGTGAGCTACTGGCAGCAAACGGTCCGCTCACTGGGTGGCGAACCGGCTACTGACTCTACCATTCGTGGTAAATTATTCCGTGTCTGGATGGATTTCAAGGCTACGCTGTCCGGTAAAGACCGCAAAGCCGTGCTGGATTCCTGCGAATTCGGAGAAGATGCCGCCCAACGCGAATATGCGGAAGCACTGGAAACGAATGAACACCTGCCGGACAATATTCGTCAAGCCATTGCCGAACAGAAGTCCGAACTTAAGGCTGCCCACGACAGTATTCGGGATGCCGCCAAAATGCAGGAAAGAATGCGATAAATAATGCAGAAATTGCCACAGAAACCACTGTGCCGGAACGATGACCTTGTTTCCGGCACTTTTCTTTAACTGCCATTATTTCTGCTATGAATCAGTCGTACGTCGTTACCGAGCCCAAACCTACCACCGTTCGCATACCTCTCATCCAGGTGGCCAATGTTGTTGTATTCCTGCTGACCGTTGCGTTCAATTACCTGTCGCAGACCATGCCCCTGAATAACCGCACCACAGGAGAATTGTCGGATAAATATCCAAACCTCTTTACGCCGGCGCCGGTTACGTTCTCTATTTGGGGGGTGATTTACCTGGCGCTTTTAGGTTTCGTTATCTGGCAGGTCTGGCCAATGCGCAACGCCCAGCGGGCCGACCAGCGCAACCAGGCGATCGCTACGCTCGGCTGGGATTTCGTGCTGCTTTGCGTTCTGAACATGGGCTGGCTGTTTTGCTGGCACTACGAAATGGTGACGGCCAGCGTACTGGTCATGCTGATCACCCTGGGTTTACTTATCCGGATGAATTACTTGATTTTCAGCGACATACCGCATACGACGGACAACCGCAATTTCCTGCAAATTCCTTTCGGCCTCTATCTGGGCTGGATTTCGGTGGCTACGGTAGCCAATATTACCGCCTGGCTGGTGGGCCGGCAGTGGACAGGTTTCGGCCTTTCCGAAAGCGTATGGACCATGATCATGATGGGGATAGCCGTGCTGCTGGCCGTCGTGGTTTTAATAAAATGGCGCAACATTCCTTATGCGCTGGCGGTGAGCTGGGCTTTACTGGGTGTGGCGCTCAAGCATCAGCAGATGTTTGGCGTGGCATTTTCTACCATTATACTGACGGCCTATGCAGGCCTGCTTATCCTGCTGCTGATTGCCGGCTCCCAGTTGCGCCGCTGGTGGAATGGCGCCCGGCTCAGCGACGTGCATAAGCCCATACCAACTGTTTATTAAGTCCATAATTTTCAACGTCATGCTCAGAAATACCTGGCAATATCTGGTTGATTTTTTTCAACTCCTGCGCCAATCTGCTATCGAGTTCAGTAATGATAACGCCCTGAAATTCAGCGCATCGCTTTCTTATTACACGCTTTTTTCGCTGGCCCCGATGTTGATCATCGTGCTTGCGGTCAGTTCGGTGTGGCTGGGGCAGGAAGCTGCGCAAGGTTATTTATATAAACAATTTGAAGGCTTGCTGGGTACTGCCGGCGCTTTGCAGCTGCAGGAAATGATTAAGAATGCCCATGTTTCCGGTAGTACGCCCCTGGCGACCGGCATTGGGGTGGCTACCTTGATTTTTGGCGCCACCGGCGTGTTTCTGGAAATTCAGGACTCGATCAACTCCATCTGGAGCCTCAAGGCTAAACCCAAACGCGGCTGGCTGAAGTTCATAAAAAATCGCCTGTTATCCTTTTCGCTAATCGTTGGGATTGGTTTTCTTTTGCTGGTTTCACTGGCCTTAAGCGCCATGTTATCGGTCATTTACGAATACATAAACCGGCATTTCGGAGAGACCGCCTGGATCAGCTGGACCATTACCAATATCATTAATGTGGCCACCGTGGTGCTGCTTTTTGCGGTCGTTTTCAAGGTGCTACCCGATGCTACCCTGAAATGGCGGGATGTGATAATGGGCTCTTTATTCACGGCGTTTTTATTTCTGGGCGGTAAGTGGGCCATTAATTACTACTTAAGTCATTCGGCCAGTATTTCTGTGTACGGTGCGGCCGGTGCGGTGGTCCTCATTATCCTGTGGATCTATTATTCTTCGGCCATTCTTTACTTCGGCGCCGAGTTTACTAAGGTGTATGCCAATAAATATGGTGATAAGATCAGGCCAAATAATTTCGCCGTTTTTATCGAGAAAAAAGAAGTGGCGACTAAAGATGCGGCCGCCAGTTTATCTCCGGAAGTTAGAAAAGAATTGGGTAACGATTTAAAACCCATCATTGCTTGAAGATTAGATTAAAAACCAATTAATCAAATGCAAAATCTGACGTTATTACAGTTTTTCCACTGGTATTTACCAGCAGACGGTTCTTTATGGAATCAATTAGTCACCGAAGCCCGGCATTTGAAAGAAGTCGGGATAGACATTGTCTGGTTGCCACCTGCATATAAAGCGGCTGCCGGTGGATTGAGCGTTGGTTATGATATCTACGACCTGTATGATCTCGGTGAATTCGACCAGAAAAGTTCCATACGTACCAAATATGGAACCCGGGATGAATACCTGAGAGCCACGCAGGCTGCTCATGAAGCCGGTCTGAGCGTGCTGGCCGACGTCGTACTCAACCACAAAGCCGGCGCCGATGAATCGGAGAAGTTCTGGGTGCGGAAGGTTAATCCGCAAAACCGGAACGAATACCTGAGCGATTCTTATGAAATAGAAGGGTTCACCAAGTTCACCTTTCCCGGCCGCCAGGATAAGTACTCGGATTTTAAATGGCACTGGTACCATTTCAGCGGTGTGGACTACGCACACGGCCACCAGGAAGACGGGATTTTCACCATTCAGCAGGACTATGCGGAAGAATGGGAAGGCTTGGTGGATAATGAACTGGGCAACTACGACTACCTCATGTATGCGGATATTGAATTTCGCAACAACGAGGTGCGCGAAGAGCTGAAACACTGGGGCGAATGGTTTGTGAAAACGACCGACGCTGATGGTTTCCGGCTGGATGCCATTAAACACATGGCGCCCAATTTCTTTAACGACTGGCTGGATCACCTGCGTAAAGTGACGGGTAAGCCATTATTTGCCGTCGGCGAGTACTGGCAGCAGAACCTGGCCCCCCTGGAACATTACCTGCACGTCGTGGAAGGTCGTATGTCGCTGTTCGATGCGCCGTTGCACTATAAATTCTATGCGGCCTCCCTCGCCGGCGACAGTTATGATCTGCGGACGATTTTCGACGACACGCTGGTGAAATTAGCGCCGTTGAACGCCGTGACTTTAGTCGATAACCACGATTCACAGCCTTTGCAAGCCCTCGAATCGCCGGTGGATTACTGGTTTAAACCCCTGGCTTATGCCCTCATCCTGCTGCGGGAACAAGGTCTGCCCTGTGTGTTTTACCCCGACCTATACGGCGCGGAATACACCGATAGAGGCACGGACGGTCAGGACCATACCATCCATCTGGCGTCGGTGGAATCCTTGCCCGCTTTACTGCAGGCCCGCCGCGACCTGGCTTATGGGGAACAGCACGATTACTTCGATGACCCCCGGATCATTGGCTGGACGCGGCTCGGCGACGACGAGCATCCCGGCAGCGGCTGTGCGGTCATTCTGACGAATGGGGCGGGTGGCATCAAAAAAATGACCCTCGGCGCGCGGCATGCGAACGCCGTGTTTGTGGATAAAACCGGCCACCACGAGTCCCGCATCCATCTGGATGAAAACGGTGGGGCAGAATTTCCGGTACCGCCCGGCAGCGTATCCGTCTGGGCGGCTGAATCGTAAATCTTTAATTATCAAGCTAATGCAACAACCTGATCCAACACCCGACTCCAAGCCCATCCTCATCGTTTCCGATGGGGAAAAAGGCGCTGAACTGCAAAAAATCGATCCTGCCCCAGACCAACAGCCGGCAGAAACGCCGAAAACAAAGGCCCACCCGGAAGACACCGAAGGTCCGGCCGTCACGGATGATCCGGTGGTCGGGGCCGCTGAACGAAACGCAGAGTAAGCGGACATGGATCTACGCACCGCAACCCCCTACTGGCTACTCAAGAGCGGACTGGCCTTTGAATATTCCTCCCTGCGGGAAAATATAAAAACGGACTACGTCATCATCGGCGGCGGCATCACCGGCGCCCTGGTGGCCTGGTACCTGGCGCGTGCCGGCATCGGCGTTGTGTTGCTCGACCGCCGGCATATTGGCATGGGCAGCACCTGCGCCAGTACCGCCATGCTGCAGTACGAGATCGATACGCCCCTGTCGGACCTGGCGAAAATAGTGGGCGAGGCCGATGCTGCCCGCAGTTATCAGCTTTGCTCCGAAGCCATCGATAAGCTGGAGCTGATTTGCCGGCAACTGACTTTTTCCTGCGATTTCGAGAAAAAACCCAGCCTGTACTACGCTTCCCGCACGCGCCACGTACGCGATCTGGAGCGCGAATTACTGATCAGACAAAAACACGGTTTTGCGGTCGAGATGCTGGATGAAGGAGTTATCAAACGGCTGTTCCCGTTTTCCGCACCGGCAGCCCTGTATTCCAGGCAAGGCGGACAGGTGGATGCGTACGCGCTGACCCACGGTTTACTACAGGATGCGCTGGATTACGATGCCCGGATTTTTGATAAAACCGAAGTCACTAAAATCCGGCACGAAGCCCAGGGTGTTGTATTGCAGACTGCTTTCGGGCCCGTTATTGAAGCCCGGAAACTGGTCATTGCCAGCGGTTACGAGTCGCAGCGTTACCTGGATCGTACGGTGAACGAACTACATTCTTCCTACGCCCTGGTCAGTGAACCCTACGAGCAGGCGGTACTATGGCATGAAAATGCACTGATTTGGGAGACTGCCAGGCCGTATTTATACATGCGGACCACGGCAGACCGTCGGGTACTGGTTGGCGGAAGGGATGAGCCCTTTCAAAACCCGGAAAAACGCGATCGGTTGCTGGCGCGCAAAACCAAAGAACTGACCCGTGATTTCGAGCGCTTGTTCCCTGATCTCGCGCCGCTGCGGGTAGACTATAACTGGGCGGGCACCTTCGCCGAAACGAAAGACGGGTTGCCGTATATCGGTTCGGTACCGGAACAACCCCATGCCATTTTTGCGCTGGGTTTTGGCGGTAATGGCATTACGTTCAGCCAGATAGCCGCTGAAATTATCCGCGATGCGGCCCTCGGGAAAGAAAATCGGGATGCGGCGATATTTTCTTTTTTTAGGGGGCAGGGGTTAGGAGGCAGGTGACAGGGCGAGGTAAGGTTGTCGGGGTTGAAAATTGATGATTGACGAGACATGAATGTTGATGAGTTCGGCAGTATATCCATTTTTTTTCGTTTGCCCCATAACCCATAACCCATAACCCATAACCCATAACCCATAACCCATAACCCATAACCCATAACCCATAACCCATAACCCATAACCCATAACCCATAACCCATAACCCATAACCCATAACCCCTGCCACCTGTCACCTGCCCCCTGCC
>JANPIN010000065.1:0-88052 GCA_031425035.1 Saprospirales bacterium
AGAGGCTGTTTTAAAACCCCTCATTGGGCGTAAAGCCCCGCCTTTTGCCACTATATTTTGCTTTATTTTTAGCGAATAGTCCCAGCTATGCCCTAAAAATAAATCTTCATCTACTGTCAAAATTCGGCACTTTCCGCTCCATTCGGGGGTTTAAAACAGCCCCTAAGAAGCTGTTAGCAACTCCTTTTCCTGCAGGAACTTACGAAACTCCGCTCGTTCATTTTCCGAGGAAAAAGCGCGTTTGGGAACGTAATTGTACACGCCGCCGTTCTGCTGTAACAAAAACCAGTTCGGAACTTCGCGGGCTCTCCCAAACATGTCCCAGGTATAGTCATTTTCTTCCTCCCCGCTGCGTATTTGAAAACCAGCTTCGTGAAAATGGTAGGTCAATGGCGTCTGCATCTGCGGCGAAAGTTCGAAACCTTTCCGGATGTTGCGCCGGATGAGAAAGAAAAGCAGCAGCAGGAACACGAGTAACATCCCTAAATAAGCCAGTGCCTGTACGCCGATTACGAACAACTGCCCCACCATGAACAACATGGCGATCCCAATAATCCAGGCATAGCGGCGCCAGTTGATCAAATAGCCCATCAGGTTGACATATTCGGCGGCGGTGAGGGAAAAGGTAATGGTCATGTTCATGCGTACAGGTGAATTTTGGTGGGCAAGGTACGGGATAAGGTGGGTTTGTTTGGCGGGTTTGCGGGTTTGGAAGGGTTGAAAAAAGTTTGCGGTCGAATAGTTTTTTAAAACGAAGTCATCAACAGCATATAGAAAATGGAAAATTTTGACGCCTACTTTGACGCCAACCGGGACGGCTGGAATTTACGCACGGAAATTCATCAGGATTCGGAATTCTACGCTTTAGCCGCCTGGAAACAGGGCAAAACCAGTCTGCAGTCCATCGAACTGGGCGAAGTAGGCGACGTGAAAGGCAAGAAGTTGCTGCACCTGCAGTGTCATTTCGGGCAGGATACGCTCTCGTGGGCGCGCTTAGGCGCCGAAGTCACCGGCTGTGACCTTTCGGATAAAGCCATCGACCTCGCCGGGCAACTGGCCCGGGAAATGGACTTGCCCGCCCGCTTCGTCTGCTGCAACGTGCTGCACCTGCGCGATTATCTGGATGGTGAATTCGACATCGTTTTTACCTCCTACGGCACCATCGGCTGGCTGCCCGACCTGGAACCCTGGGCGGCGGTGGTCAGCCATTTTGTGAAACAAGGCGGTTTCTTCTATATCGCCGACTTCCACCCGGTGATGTGGATGATGGACGATAACATGGAGCATTTGCACTATCCCTACCACAATGCCGGCGTGATCGAAACCGAGCAAACCGGCACCTACGCCGATCGGGAGGCGGATATCCGGTATAAAGAATATGGCTGGAACCACAGTCTGTCGGAAGTGATCAACAGCCTGATCCGGCATGGACTGCGGGTCGAGTTCCTGAACGAATATAATTACTCGCCGTATAACTGTTTTCCTAAAATGGTGCAGGGGGAAGACGGCCATTACCGGATACAGGGCCTGGAAGGCGTGCTGCCGATGGTGTATACGATTAAGGCGAGTAAGGGCTAAACGCTAAAAGCCAAACCTTCCGCCTGTAGTGCGGCCCGTAGTTTCGGCAGGGAACCGGGTCCCATGCCGTGCAGCACCAAAATGTCTGCTTCGCTAAACATAGCCAGCTGCTGCAGCGAACGGATGCCTTTATTTTCCAGCGCCCGCCTGGCCGGCGCCGCCAGCGAAGCCATAAAACCAGCCTGCGGTTTGCGGGTCTGTTCGCAATGGGGACAGGTCGGACAGTCGCTGGTTTTGTTGAATTTATGACCTTTTGGACAGGTTTTTTCCATCTTTATTGGGCTTTAACTCTGCTTTTTCCTGAACTTGCTGCACCCGGAATTTCACAATTCTCGTCACCAGATCCAGGGGCAGCGGCTGATCGATCGGGAACTGGACGGACCCTTTGGCGCCTTTGTATGCGGATAGTTCCTGCTCGAATTCCTGCAGTCCGACCGGCGCCGGATAAAAGCCAATATGGTGTTTGAAGCCGCCGAAATGCACCAGATTACCGCCGAGTTTAAAAGTCGGAATACCGTAAGCGATGGTTTCCCTGGCCTCGGGCGCCGCTTGCTGAATGGTGCTGCGCATTTGTTCCAGCAGGACTTGTACGTCCTGCGGAAAATCGGCGATATAAGCGCTGATGTCCTGCGGTTTGGTGGTTTTAGCGTCCATAGGTAGAGAGGATGGTTGAATTAATTAAAGGGTTTACATCGGGTAGGCATAAGTAAGTTTGTTTATGTAAGGGTTGTTCCGACATATATCCCCGATGAAAAATCGGGATCTACCTCTCCACGGGAACAAAGATAGTAGCCGGCTTCAGCCGTGGAGGTAGGCAAATGCGACAAATTGCGGGTGTTTTAGCAACAACAGGCCGAAAGAGGTAGGTGGGCATGGGTGTTTACTTTTTCCCCAACTGCTCCAGTACCCAGTTTTCCAGTTCTCCTTTTTCCGCAGCACTTTACCTTTTCCCAACCACCCGCCGCCGCTCCCTACTTTTTGCCGCTTGGAAATTCCCCAAAACCCCTACTTTTCCGCGCTGTTCACAACCAAACCAACTTCGCGCAATGTCCTTCCTTGACAACATCTTCCGCAAAAAAACCATTCAAGACGCCATCGCCACGGCCGATGAGAACGCGGCCCACGGCGGCA
Organism: Saprospirales bacterium; assembly: GCA_031425035.1. Lineage (GTDB taxonomy): Bacteria > Bacteroidota > Bacteroidia > Chitinophagales > Saprospiraceae > M3007. The sequence goes on from JANPIN010000065.1 coordinate 2,710, forward strand.
GCGGCCTCGCCAAAAACCTGCGCGTCATCGACCTGACGGCCCTGGGGATCGCGGCCATCATCGGCGCGGGCATTTTCAGTACGATCGGTACCGCCAGTTTCATGGGCGGTCCGGCGGTGGTGTTCCTGTTCATTTTCACGGCCATCGCCTGCGGATTTTCGGCCCTGTGTTACGCGCAGTTCGCGTCTACTGTGCCAGTGTCGGGCAGCGCGTACACTTATACCTACACCACGTTCGGGGAAATCCTGGCCTGGACAGTCGGCTGGAACCTGCTGTGGGAATATGCCATCGGTAATGTCGCCGTGGCCATTTCCTGGAGCGATTACTTCACCGGACTACTGCGCGGACTCGGTATTGCCATGCCCGAGTGGCTGACGATGGATTTCGTAACGGCCGGGAAAGGCGCGAGTCCGGAAGCCGTTGCCGCCTGGCAGAATGCCCCGCAGGTCGGCGGCTTTCACCTCGTCTTCGATCTGCCGGCGCTGATGATTACGCTGCTCATCACAGCCCTGGTGTATCGCGGTATTCAGGAGTCGAAAAATGCCAGTAATGCGCTGGTATTGTTCAAGTTGATCGTTATTCTGGCCGTCATCGCCGTGGGGGTGTTCTACGTAAATCCGGGCAACTGGACGCCCTTCGCACCCAATGGCGTGCGCGGCGTGCTCTCCGGTATTTCGGCGGTGTTCTTCGCCTACATCGGTTTCGACGCCATCAGCACCACGGCCGAAGAGTGCAAGAATCCGCAGCGGGATCTGCCGCGGGCCATGTTCCTGTCGCTCATTATTTGTACCATTTTATACGTCGTCATCGCCCTGATCCTGACCGGCATGGTGCCCTACAGCGATCTGGCGGTGGGTGATCCGTTGGCTTTCGTGTTCAAGGCCGTGCACCTCGATTTCTTTTCCGGCGTGGTGGCCCTGAGTGCCGTCGTGGCTACGGCGAGCGTGTTCCTGGTTTTCCAGCTGGGGCAGCCGCGCATCTGGATGAGCATGAGCCGCGACGGTTTATTGCCGAAAAAATTCTCCGCCATTCACCCGAAATTCAAAACCCCGTCTTTCTCCACCGTGCTGGCGGGTTTCGTGGTGGCTATTCCGGCTCTGTTTCTGAACCTCAACGAAGTGGCGGATCTGACCAGTCTGGGTACCCTGTTTGCCTTCGCCGTTGTTTGCGCCGGCGTTTTGAAAATGGATGCGACCGGCCAGTCGGCGCAGGCTAAATTCAAGGTAACCTACCTCAACAGCCGCTACTGGCTGCCCGGCATTCTGCTTGTGTTGTTCTTTGTTTTACAAATGGCGAATCCCGGTTTTGTTACCCACCTGCTCGATTGCCCGGATGGCAACTGCCGCCCCCTGATCCCTTATTTCCTGTTTTTGCTGTTGTTCGCGGGCATTACGGTGATGGCCATTGCGTACGAGTGGTCCTTCATACCGGTGGTCGGCCTGGTGCTGAACCTGTTCATGATGTCGCAGGTGATGTTCGTCAGCTGGCTGCGATTTATGGTCTGGATGGTGATCGGTCTGATCGTGTATTTCGCCTACGGTTACGCCAACAGCAAGTTGCGGGCAAAACACGCGCAGGCCTAAGATGAACAACCTTATATTGACTATTTGCGGCCTGTACAGCCTCGGTTTTGCGGTGTTCCACGCGTATTTCTGGCGTATTTTTCACTGGAAAAAAGACCTGTACAGCCTGCATCCCGGCAACCGCGCCATCATGCAGATCCTGAATATGCGTTTGATCTACGTGTTCCTCTGTATGGCGCTGTTGTGTTTCTTTTTTCAAACCGCCCTGCTGACCACCAGTCTGGGGCACGCCATTTTAGCCGGTTGCTCCCTGTTCTGGGTGGGGCGTACGATCGAACAATTCATCTTCCTGCGCCGTCTTTACCACTGGGCCATTCATGCCCTGACCGCCATTTTTATTCTCGGCGCCATTCTGTTCGCGTTACCGTTGATTAGGTGATAGGAGGCAGGTGACAGGAGGCAGGTGACAGGAGGCAGGTGACAGGAGGCAGGAGCGGATTTTGCATAATTTTAAAAAATGGTGATTGACGATTACATGATTGATGAATGTTGATGTATCAGCCGGCAACATCCATTGTTTTTCATCAAAGTAGTAAGTCGGATAAAAAAGTGCCCGTTGAATAGAAAGTAGATAACTGTCCCTGATGCAGTTCATCGCGGTAACCATTAACCAATAACTCATAACTCATAACTCATATCTGCCTCCTGTCACCTGCCTCCTGTCACCTACCTCCTGTCACCTGCCTCCTGTCACCTGCCTCCTATCACCTAACCCCTAATAACCCATGCAAAAAATCGTCGTACTTACCGGCGCCGGCATTTCGGCGGAAAGCGGGATCAGCACCTTCCGCGACAGTGACGGGCTGTGGGAAAACCACCGCATCGAAGACGTGGCCACGCCCGAGGGCTGGCGGCGCAATCCGGAACTGGTGCAGGAATTTTATAACCAGCGGCGCCGGAAACTGCTGGAAGTGGAGCCCAATGCCGGACACCGGGCGCTGGTCGAGCTGGAAAAGAAATACGAGGTACACGTCATCACCCAGAACGTGGACGATCTGCACGAGCGCGCCGGCAGCAGCCACGTGCTGCATTTACACGGGGAACTGCGCAAAGTGCGCTCCGAACGCTATGAGGAACACGTGTATGACTGGAATAAGGACCTGAAAATGGGCGATCTCTGTACCCGTGGCGCCCAGTTGCGGCCGCATATCGTCTGGTTTGGCGAAGCCGTACCCCTGCTGGAACAGGCGGCCGAACTGGCTGAACAGGCCGATATTTTCCTGATCGTCGGCACCTCACTGCAGGTGTACCCGGCCGCCAGTCTGATGGTGTATGCACCGCCGGGCATACCGGTATATTACGTGGATCCGCGTCCGCAGGTCAATTACGAACTGGCCCGGATGAAGGGGCTGCAGGTGCTGGCCGAAACGGCAACGGTGGGCTTGCCAAAGGTCGTTACGGAACTTCTCGGATGATTTTGACGGCATAGATGAAAAGTAAAATGCAGCAGAGGGGTTCAGGCAAATAAAATTCGTCTACTTTTGCCCGCCTTTTTTGAATAGAGAAGGTAATTATATCTTAATTCAACAAAATAACAACAAGCATGGCAACGACGTCAGACATCAAAAACGGCCTGTGCATCGAACTGAACAACGACATCCTGCGCGTGATTGATTTCCAGCGTTTTCAGGTAGGGCGGGGTAGCGGTAAAGTGTGGACGAAACTCAAAAGTTCGACCAGCGGCAAGGTGCTGGAACATACTTTTCAAAGCGGCCACAACATCACGGAAGTGCGTGTGGAACGCCGGAAATTTCAATACCTCTATCCGGAAGACGGCGGTTATGCCCTGATGAACCAGGAAACCTTCGATCAGATTTCCATCCCGGAAGACATGGTCGAAAACGGTAAATTCCTCAAGGAAGGCGACGTCGTGGACGTACTCTACCATTCCCAGAAGGAAACCCTGCTGTCGGTGGAATTACCGCAAACAGTAGTGCTGAAAATCACCTACACCGAGCCGGGTATGCGTGGGGACACGGCCACGAACACCCTCAAAGCCGCCACGGTGGAAACCGGCGCGGAAGTCCGGGTGCCGCTTTTCTGCGAACAGGGCGATTTAATTAAAATTGACACGGCTACCGGCTCGTACATGGAGCGGGTAAAAAAATAAAACAGCGGGCAATGGGCAGGGTGCAAAATCAGTGATGGATTTGTACTTTGCCGGCAGAACCTTGTTTCTTTCTTTTCTGGGGGAGAAAGGGAAAATTTTCAGCACGAAAAATTTTTTCTTCCTCCCCTTCTTTTTATGTATCAGTAAAACCTTGTCCCGTATGGATTTTAGCCAAATACAAGAACTCATTCGGATGGTGAGCAAACATAAGCTCTCCGAATTCAGCCTCCGAGAAGGCGATTTCAAACTCGTCATCCGCAACCAGAGCGGACAAGAAGGCGCTGCCCCCACGGTGGTGCATACGATTTCTTCACCGGCAGCACTCCCGGCTCCTGCGCCGCTGCCCGCACCCGCGCTGGCGCCTAAAGCCGACGCTCCGCCCGCCGCACCGGTAGTGGATGAAAACGCCCGCTACATCGCTGTCAAATCGCCGATGGTCGGTACTTTCTATCGCAGCAACGGCCCCGATAAACCACCCTTTATGAAAGTCGGAGACGAGGTGCAGAAAGGCCAGACGGTCTGCGTCATCGAAGCGATGAAACTGTTCAACGAAATTGAAAGCGATGTGCGCGGCAAAATCGTCAAGGTGCTGGTCGAAGATGCCACGCCGGTCGAATATGATCAGCCGCTTTTCCTGGTAGATCCGGCGTAAGGATATTAGGTTTTAGGGGTCAGGAAACAGGAGACAGGTGACAGGGATAATGATCGCGCCTGCCCCCTGCCCCCTGCCTCCTGACCCCTGCCTCCTCTATTTTAACTCATAACTGCTCTGAACGTGTTTAAGAAGATATTGATCGCGAATCGCGGAGAAATCGCCCTGCGCATCATTCGTACCTGCAAGGAAATGGGCATTAAAACGGTGGCCCTGTATTCGACTGCCGACCGCGATAGCCTGCACGTCCGTTTTGCCGACGAGGCCGTCTGCATCGGGCCACCAGCCTCTGCGGAGAGTTACCTCAATGTGCCGCGCATCATGGCCGCCGTGGAAATCACCGACGCTGATGCCATTCACCCGGGCTATGGTTTTTTATCGGAAAACGCCAATTTCGCGGAAGTCTGCCAGGAGTACGGCATCAAATTCATCGGTCCGACCCCGGAGCAGATCCGGAAAATGGGCGATAAAATAACGGCCAAAGAAACCATGATCAAGGCCGGCGTACCCTGCGTACCCGGTTCCGAAGGCCTGCTGAACGACCTGAAAACCGGACTGAAAAACGCGGCGGAGATCGGTTATCCGGTCATCCTGAAAGCGACGGCCGGCGGCGGCGGTAAGGGCATGCGCATTGTGTGGAAACCCGAAGAATTTGAAAGCCAGTGGGAAAACGCCCGCCGCGAAGCCAAAGCCTCGTTCAGCAATGACGGTATTTACCTGGAAAAATACGTAGAAGAACCCCGCCACATCGAGATCCAGGTAGCCGGCGACCAGTTCGGCAAAGCTTGCCACCTCTCGGAACGCGACTGCTCCATTCAGCGCCGCCACCAGAAACTGGTGGAAGAATCGCCTTCGCCCTTCATGACGCCCGAACTGCGGGAAAAAATGGGCGAAGCGGCTATCAAAGCCTGTAACGCCATCAACTACGAAGGCGTGGGTACCGTCGAATTCCTGGTGGATAAATACCGCAATTTCTACTTCATGGAAATGAATACGCGGATCCAGGTGGAACACACGGTTACCGAGGAAGTCATTGATTTTGACCTGATTAAAGAGCAGATCAAGATCGCTGCCGGCCATCCGATCTCCGGGAAAAACTATTTCCCGGAAATGCACGCCATCGAATGCCGTATCAATGCGGAAGACGTGTTCAATGATTTCCGGCCAAGCCCGGGCAAAATCACGTCTTTTCACTCGCCGAAAGGCCATGGCGTCCGCGTGGACACCCATGTGTATGCTGGTTACACCATCCCGCCGTACTACGATTCCATGATCGCCAAGCTGATCGTACGCGCCCGGACCCGCGAAGAAGCCATCCTGAAAATGGAGCGCGCCCTGGACGAGTTCATTGTCGAAGGTATTAAAACGACCGTGCCCTTCCACCAGCGGCTGATGCGGAACAAAGACTTTCAGGAGGGTAATTTCACGACCAATTTCCTGAACACCTGGGATTATAAGAGTGTGGTGCTTTGATTCACCCATATTCGCTCCACCAATCGCAAAAAGAAGCGGAAGTTGCACGGGAACGTGCCTTCCGCTTCTTTCGTTGGCTGAAATCTTTGGACCGTAAACCGGTGGACCAGCTGGCCAAAGTCACCCATACGGAGGTGTTCCAGTCAATGGACTGCCTGGCCTGCACCAACTGCTGCCAGACGTTGAAACCCGACTTTCGCGAACGCGATCTGGAAAAGGTGGCGACCCATCTGGATTTAAGTACGGAAGCGCTGAAGGCCACCTATTTACAGCAAAATCCACAGGGTATCTGGCAGCCGAAAACGCTGCCTTGCCCATTTCTGGCGCCGACGGGGCATTGCAACATCTATGCCGTGCGCCCGGTGGATTGCCGCGATTTTCCGCATACCGATAAAACCTCGTTTGCCCAGCGCTCCTGGACGCATGCCGAGAATGTGGTGACCTGTCCGGCCGTGTTCGCTATTTTGGAACGGATGGAGGAGAAATTAGGCTGGGTAGATGAATCGGCTGAAATGGCAGTTCTGCCTACTCTAGCTGCTACACCCGTTTAAACGACGCTATACCGACCAAATAGGGAATTGCGTAAAAAATTCGGTTGGACTTATGTTTTTTACTTGTCCATTTCCGTTTCGGTGCGATCTTCCGAGAAGCCTAGCCAGGCACTGATCCCCAGTATCAGAGCAGTCAATAAATAAGTAATCATTTGGGTGGCGGTTTAGAAGGTGAATTAGGAAAGATGGGGAGTAATAAAATGCAAAATTAGGCCTTTACAGTTACGAAACAACCGATAGGATATTAAATTAAAGGTAAGAAGTGAACATGCGGGTGATGCTGGTAGTTTCCATCACCCCAAGTTTGTCCAAGCCGAATTTTCACCCGTCCTTTGCCCTCCTCCAACCTCACCGCCGCAATGCCGTGGGGTTTTCCTTTTCAAAATAGTCTCTGCCCGGGTCGGAAGACCAGAAATTATGCTCCGTTTACTCCGTTATTACGCGCCTTATAAAGGCCTCCTGACCATCGCGGTGTTGTGCAATCTGTTGATGTCGCTCTTCATGGTGGTCAGTATTCCGGTGCTGCAGCCATTTTTGCAGATCCTTTTCACGGAAGGCGGTATGACTGCGCCGACGCATCCCGGTACGCCTATTGGTGGATTGGAAGGCAAGATCAATGGGTTTTTTACGCAACTCATCGCCACACAGGGTCGGGAACAGGCGTTATTTATCGTGTGCCTTTTTCTGGTGACCGTGTTCCTGGGTAAAAATCTCTTTCGTTACCTGTCCCTGTTTTTTCTGGCGCCGGTGCGTAACGGCATCGTCCGCGACCTGCGTCTGCGACTGGTGGATAAGATCCTGGCCCTGCCACTGTCTTATTTCTCCGAGGCGCGTAAAGGCGACCTGATGAGCCGGATCTCGGCGGACGTGCAGGAAGTAGAGTGGAGCATTGTCGGGGTGGTGGAATCGGTGGCCCGGGAACCCATCGTCATCCTGGGCAGCGTTGCGTTCATGGTCTATGTATCGCCGGGGCTGCTGCTGTTCGTACTGGGCCTGATGTTGTTTTCCGGTCTCGTGATCGGCGGGGTGGGGCGGAGCCTGCGCCGGCAGTCGGGCGCTGCGCAAAGTCGCCTGGGCATTATTGGTTCGCTGGTGGAAGAAACCCTCGGTGGTCTGCGCATTATCAAAGGCTTCAATGCCGAAGCCTGGCAGCGCGGCCGTTTTGCCCGCGAGAACACGCACTATGCCCGCACCATGACGGCCTTGTACCGCCGCCGCGACCTGGCTTCGCCGTTGTCGGAGTTCCTGGGCATTGGCGCGGTTTCGGTGGTGCTCTGGTTCGGCGCCAAACAAGTATTTGCCGGAGAAATTACGGCGCCCACTTTCCTGACCTTTCTCTATGCTTTTTACAACGTTATCGAGCCGGCCAAACAATTGACCGGCGCCTCATACAGCATCCGCAAAGGCATGGGCGCCCTGGAGCGTGTGCAGGCGGTGCTGGACGCCGACGTGGCCATACGCGACAGCCCGGATGCCCGGGAGATCAAAGAATTTACCAGCGGGGTGGAGTTTAAAAACGTGTCTTTTCACTATCAAAATGCCGAACGCTCCGCCTTGAATAACATCGATCTGCGTATTGGCCGGGGGCAGATCGTGGCTTTGGTGGGCGCTTCCGGAGCGGGGAAAAGTACGATTGCCGATCTGTTGCCGCGTTTTTACGACGTCAGCGAGGGGCAGATCCTGGTGGATGGACAGGATATACGCCAGTTGCGGCTCCAGGATCTGCGCGGACTGATGGGTATTGTGAGTCAGGAAGCGATTTTATTCAATGATACGGTGCGCAGTAACATCGCTTTTGGCAGCGAACTGGCCACCGAAGCCGATATTGAAGCGGCGGCTAAAGCGGCCAATGCCCATGAATTTATCGTGGCGATGCCCGAAGGTTATGACACGAATATTGGCGATCGCGGCTCCAAACTGAGTGGCGGTCAGCGGCAGCGGCTGACCATTGCCCGGGCGTTATTGAAAAATCCGGCTATTTTAATTCTGGATGAGGCAACCTCGGCGCTCGATTCGGAGTCAGAGAAACTCGTGCAAATTGCGTTGGATCGATTGCTGAAAAATCGCACCGCGCTGGTCATTGCTCACCGTTTAAGCACGGTGCAGCATGCCGACGAAATCGTGGTACTGGACAGTGGCCGGATCGTTGAACGCGGCAGCCATCAGTTTTTAATGCAAAATGGGCAGTATTATCGTAAACTGGTAGAATTGCAGGCCTTGTAAAAAGCCAAAGCATATTTGCCTGAGGCGGCTAAATATCTATTAATTCATCATTCCAACTGCTGGAGTACACGAAGGATTCAAAAATCCGGCGTACCTTTGAAGCACCTCGTTGAAATCCAATTTTGTTGCAGAGTGTAATCCTTTTCAACGGCCTATCGGACGTTTTGATTGCCAATAAGATTTCAATTTCTCGAAATTGCCAGGCTTCGGAGGCTTAAGGCCAACGGGGAAATCTGTTATTCAAAACTCCCTTATCCGAACTTCCGCATTGGGCGGGTTTAATCACTATGTTTCAAACATTTAACATCCGATGAAACAGATGCTACTGGCTATTTTTACCGCGCTCCTTTTTGAAGCAAATGCCCAAATAACCGTCACCGCCGCCACTTTCCCAAGTGCCGGCGATACCCTCGAATACGCAGTGGATACGGATCCCGCCGCCAGCCTGAGTGCTGCAATTGCTACGCCTCCGGGGGGCAATCAGACCTGGAACCTGCTGGACCTGCAGGCCGATCAAACCAGCCAGATCATTTATCAGCCAGCCGGCGCAGGGATGAATGCCGGGAACTTCCCGGGCGCGGATCTCGTTGTGATCGGGGCGGCCAGCGAAACCTACTATGATCTGACCAGCACCAAATTCAAATCGCTGGGCTTTGCCGGCGCCACCCAGGGTACTTTTGGGTTGCAGTTGCTCGCCAAATATAGCCCCGCTCTGACGGAGCGTACCTCCCCGCTCAATTTTTTCGATATTACACAACAGTCAACCAACCTGAGCCTGCCTTTTGCGGTTCCGCCCGGGTTATTGGATAGTTTCAACCTGCCGATCAGTCCGGATTCACTGCGCACACTGATTGGTACGCAGCGGCTGGATGTCGTGGATGGCTGGGGAAAATGCCAGATTCCCGGGGGCATTTACGACGTTTTACGCGTCAAACGCACCGAATACCGCACGACCGGGCTGGAAGTTAAATTGCCGTTTATAGGTTGGGTGAACATCAGCACTTTTCTGGGAGGCGGTGGCGGCGGTGGCGGTTTGGGTAACTTCCTGGGTACCGATACCACCGTGACCTATCATTTTTTGAATAACCTGGAAAAAGCAGACATCGCGGTGGCTACCATGAACAATGACCTGTCCGCCGTGAGCCAGGTGCAATTCAAAAATAACGCTATTACGCCAACGCTGGAACTGGATTCGCCCGGTGCGGCCAGTATTCAGGCCTACCCCAACCCGGCAGTGGAATTTGTGCGATTCAATTGTTCCAACCTGCCACAGGGCGATTATACCCTCAAGATTTTCAATATCATCGGTAAAGTCGTCTGGAAAGAAAACTACCAGCTCACCGGCAGCAAGTCCATCCGCATCGAACTGGACGATTTCAAAAAAGGTACCTACCTCTACAGCCTGAGTGATAACAAGGGTAATATTATTGGGACCAAAAGGCTGGTGATTCTGAAACCCTAGGCCCGCATATTGGTTAATTTCGGTTAAAAATCGTTAGAAAAAGGTGAATGTCACAAGACATTCACCTTTTTGTTTGTGCAGTTGCAACTACACCTGTAACCTTGTTGTCATTACGGGCGTCTACCTGACAAACCTAATCTTTTTCAAACGCAGAACTTAAATCCACGCACACTATGTCCACCAAATCCAGCTTGCTCGCCGTTTTATTTTTAGTTACCGCATTGAGTACCTTATCCGCCCAGCGGGAAGAAACCATCCTTGGTGAACGCGGCTGGGGCCTGTCCGGGCTCTGGGGCGGTTACACCCATCAGTACACGCAGTATGCCAGTAAAGACGCTTTCAACAGTGGCGGTTTTTTCGGCTTTGAATTCGGTAAATCCCTCACCATTGGCTGGAGCCACGGTAACCTCCGCGACGATATTACTGTGAAAAACAACGAACAACAACGTTTTGATTTTAAATACAATGGCGGTAAAGTCGGGTATGCTTTCATCCCTTACAAAGCAATACACCCGGTTTTGAATTTTGAAATTGGCAAGGGCCGCGCCAAATTATCGGGTGAAGGCGAAGATAATGTGTTCGTTATGCAGCCCTCGGCAGGTTTCGAAGTCAATGTATTTCGCTGGTTCCGTTTGGGAGTGGAAGGCGGCTATCGCTTCGTACAGAACAGCGACCTGGTCGGCATTAGCACCGATCAAATGTCCGGACCTTTCGGCCAGGCGAGTTTGAAATTTGGTTTCTCCTGGGGCCGCTACCACAAACGCGCCCAACCGACCAAAAAAAATTACGAGAACTAAGATCTTCGTTTGTTCCCCTTAAAGTCTGCATAAACACTACTTCGCCACGGCCACCGGTAATCCGGGGGCCGTGCTGCGTTTCTGGCCGGAAGGTTTTACTTTTGCAGACCTTTTCACGGTTTTTTTGTTACTCTGATCACCCTAGCACAAGACAATTATGCAAGTCCTGACCATCACCACTGCTGCCGAACTCATGGCCCTCGAAGACCGCTACAATGCGCATAACTACCATCCCCTGCCGGTGGTGCTGGAGCGCGGCGAAGGCGTGTATGTCTGGGACGTGGAGGGCAAGAAATATTTTGATTTTCTATCGGCTTACAGCGCCGTTAACCAGGGGCATTGCCACCCGCGCATTATCCGCGCCCTGACCGAGCAGGCGCAGAAACTGACCCTCACGTCGCGGGCTTTTTACAATAACCTGCTGGGGACTTATGCCGAATATGTAACGCAGTACTTCGGTTACGAGCGTATGTTGCCCATGAATACCGGCGTGGAAGCGGTGGAAACCGCCATCAAACTCACCCGCAAATGGGCCTATAAAGTGAAAGGCGTGGCCGAGGGGCAGGCCAAAATCATTTTCGTGGCCGGTAATTTCCACGGCCGTACGCTGGCCGTTATTTCCGCCAGCACCGACCCGGACAGCCGCAGCGGATTCGGACCCTATATGCCGGGTTATACAGTGGTGCCTTATAACGATCTGGAAGCACTGGAAAAGGCACTCCAGGACCCCACGGTCGCCGGTTTCCTGGTTGAACCTATTCAGGGCGAAGCAGGCGTGTACGTGCCCGATGAAAACTACCTGCCGGCGGCTTACCAGCTCTGCCGCAAACACAATGTGTTATTCATTGCCGACGAGGTGCAAACGGGTATTGCCCGCACCGGCAAACTGCTCTGCTGTGATCACGCCGATATTAAACCGGATGTGCTGATCCTCGGCAAAGCGCTCTCCGGGGGGGTGCTGCCGGTGAGCGCTGTACTGAGCAGCGATGAAGTGATGCTGACCATCAAGCCGGGCGAGCATGGTTCCACCTTTGGCGGTAATCCCCTGGCCTGCGCCGTGGCCATGGAGGCCCTGCAAGTCGTACGCGATGAAAAGCTCGCCGAAAATGCCACTGCCATGGGTAAGATTTTTCGCCAGCGGATGAACGAACTGATGTTCCGTCGCTCCGACCTGATCACTTTCGTGCGGGGCAAAGGTTTGCTCAACGCCATTGGTATTAATGATAAAGAGGACAGCAAAACCGCCTGGAACATCTGCCTGGAACTGGCGGAAAACGGGCTGCTGGCCAAGCCGACCCACGGCAACATCATTCGTTTTGCGCCGCCGCTGGTAATGGATAAAACACAGATGGACGAGTGCTGCTCGATCATTGAACGGGTGCTCTCGAAATTTCAGAAATGATCTTCCACACCGCACCAGCTCCTTTTTAAAAATCCGTTTAAATCCGTTTAATCCGTTCCTCTATCCCGTCTAGTACGCACGCGTAACAGGATCGAAAAACGGATTGGGCGGATTAAAACGGATTTAAACGGATTTGATCTGTGGTGAATCTGGTAATGCGCGACAAGTAAAACATGCACTCAACCCCAGTCTCCGATTTATTTCTAACCGGATTCTAAGGCGGTACCCTCCCGGCTTTAACTTTCTTTGCTGTCGTCATTCACCGACGCTCCTTTCATGAAAAAACTCTTTTATCTCGGCGTGCTCGGCTTCGTGCTGTTTGAAATAGCGAAGGTGTATTTCATCATGCCTATGCCGGGTAGTCAGGAGATGGAAAGTCTGCCGATAGCGTATTTCCTGCATCAGTGGCGCTGGGTATTTCGCCTGGGTTTGGCCATGCTGGTAGTAGCGGGCGGTCTGGATGCCTTTAAGGCGTCGCGCTGGGGCGTGGTCATTGCTTTAGTCATTGCCGCGGGTTTGGCTTATGAGTTAAATTTCGAAATGACGGCCGATAAAATGTTCGTGCAGCCTCGTCGTCTGGTGCTGGCTGATGCCAAAGCCAATAAAGTGCCGCTGGATAAACTGGTGATTGGATTTGTGGATATGAGCGGGCTGGCTACCGCTTATCCAATCCAGTTCCTCGGTTACCACCACCAGGTGCTGGACCGCGTGGGGGCTACGCCGGTGATGGTGACCTATTGTAATGTTTGTCGTTCGGGGCGGATATTTTCGCCCTTGCTCGGAGGCAAACAGGAAAAATTCCGGCTGGTGGGGATGGACTATTTCAACGCCATGTTCGAGGATGCCACGACGGGCAGCTGGTGGCGACAAGCAAGCGGCGAAGCGGTGGCCGGCCCGCTGAAAGGCGAACAATTAACGGAACTGCCCAGTAGCCAGACGACGCTGCGTACCTGGATTGCCCTGCATCCGAACACCCGGGTGATGCAGGCGGACAGTATTTTTGCCAAAGAATACGCCGATATGGACAGTTATGACGTAGGCCTGGGCCGCGGGCCGCTCACGGGTACCGATACGCTTTCCTGGCAGGATAAATCCTGGGTAGTGGGCCTGCGACTCGATGCGCATACCGCAAAAGCCTACGACTGGAACCGGCTGAAACGCGAGCGGGTAATCAACGATACTATGGGTGATGTGCCAGTCGTCGTTATTCTGGACGCTGATAACCAGGGCTTTTTTGCCTTTCGACGTCCGGAAGCAACTACGGTATTTACCCTGCAACATGATACGCTGTTCAGTGAAGGCCGGGCCTGGCAACGGAGCGGCCTGGCCATTGCGCCGACGACCGGCAACCTGCAAAAAGTGCCGGCGTACCAGGAGTTCTGGCATAGCTGGCGGACGTTTCATCCGTATACGACGCGGTATTAATCCTTATACGGATCATACAACTCCGCCGCCGCCATTGCCACCCCGATCGGCCGCAGTCGATGTACCGTCTCGATGGTGCCTTCGTGAAAAGCCAGCACCTGCTGGAGTTGCTTGTAACATTCCGGCGCCTCGTCCGCTCCACCGCCGCGCAGGGCAATTTTTTTCTGTTTCATTTCCTTTTTGACCGAGGTCCAGTCCACCTGGCCTTTGGTAATGTATTCCACCCGGCCGCCGCGAATACGCTTTTTGCCGGCGGCCTGGGTACGGCTTAGGGCCCGACCGGCGCCATGCACCGTCGAGTATAATCCCTGGCGGCTCAAGTCGGAATCGACCCCCCGGATGATCACCGAGGTATCGCCCATGGTTGCGCCCACGAAGCCATATTGGCCGGGAAAAGCCGGGGTGGCGCCCTTGCGTACGACATAGTATTTTTCGCCGTGGTGCACTTCTTCCCACAGGAAATTATGGTGGTTATGCACGGCGAACGTTGCGGTGGTGCCCAGTATTTCCAGCACTTTATTCACCACCACGTCGCGGCCGGCATAGGCATATTCGCCGGCGAGGCGCATAGCGGCCAGGTAGTCCTGCCCCAGCGCGCTGTCCGCGTCGAAGAGGATGGGTGGAGCGTCCATACCGCCTTCCGGAGTATGGTCTTCAAAGGTTTTGCCTTTCGATAAGGCGATGAAACCGGTGGTCGTCTTATGCCCGAAACCACGCGAACCGAAGTGTACGCCGATCCACAGCCAGCCATCTTCATCCGCGAACAGGTCTACGAAGTGGTTGCCGCTGCCGATGGTGCCGAGCTGGCTCATGGCGAGGGACATGAACTTACGCTGCGGTGCAAAATCCGCTTTTGATATAGCGTCGAAAACCGGGTGGTCAATGGGCTTAGGATTGGGGCGGCCTACGCCGAAACCGATCTGTTTGAAAATTTCATCCATCACCTTTTCGACCTGGATATCCGCCGCCTGAAGCCGCGTTTGCACGGCCTTATTTCCGCAGGCAATGTCGAAACCGACGCCGGAGAGGCTGATCTTGTCTTTATAGGCCACCACGCCGCCAATAGGGTGGCCGTAGCCGTAGTGGGCATCGGCGGTCAGCGTAGCGCGGTCTTCGGGAGAAGAGGCGCAGCGTTTGATCTGATCGATGGCTTTTTGGTCGATGATGGGTTCACCGAAAATAGTCAGTTGCATGGGTAGAATTTAGCGGTAGCTGTAAAAAAAGAATACCGCTGCAACGGCATGGGGTGGGGTTAGAGTTCCCGCCGCCGTAAAAACTTAGGCTGCCACCCTGTACCGTTGAATAATACCGATCAAGGGCTGGCCGGGCCGCAGGTTCCGAATACTGTGGATCGTGTTGGCTGGAATTTTCAAATATCCCCCGGGGCCAAGACGAATGGGTTCGCCCCCGATATTACAGGCGCATTCGCCTTCCAGCACCAGAAAACTCTCTTCAAATTCATCTGCTGCATGGCCATCTTCTTCCAGGAAATCGTCCAGCCAGGTCAGGTTTTGCAACAAATCGGGGCTGTTTCGCAAAATATAGAATTGCAGCCCTGCCTCGTGGTATTCCGGTTGCAGATCGCGCACGGTGGCCAGCCACTTGCGGTAATCGCTGTAAGGGGTTATCAGGGGCAGATTCTCCAGGCTCATTTCCTGTTCAAGTTGTAGTTGATGCAGGTTATCCAGGATGTTTTTCTTGCGCGCCTGCCGTTCGGGACTTGGCGTAGTCAGCTGTTGCAGCGTTCGTTCGGTACGGAAAATCTCCACCCGTACAGCCGGAAATTTGCCGGCTATACGGTCTACTTCGCGTATTTCCTCCGTAGTCAATTGCCCCAGGCAGTAGGCTTCAATGACACCCGATTCCAAATATGTTCGTACTTCTTCCATTATCAATAATGCTAGCCCATAACGGCCATAACTCAATTCAAATGCAATTTCATGGTGCAATTTTAACGCCAGTAACAAATCCTGTTCTCCCAGGAGTTGGGGTCCGGATGCTGCCTGGTTGCAATTGTTGGCATTGCCTGTCCAACTTTAACTACTGCAAAGATAGTTTCTGCGTACGGAAACATGGAATAAACGACGACCTTCCATGCTGCTATCCCAAATTCCAAGACGGATATTCAACACATCGTCGCGGAAGGCGATATGGTGATCGTTCACTCCGTTTTCACGGGCACCAACACCGGCGAGTTTATGGGTGCCGCGGCCAGCACATCTTACTGCCGGATCAGTTTCCGGACTATTGTCAGGTGCTGGCTACTGATTTCTATAAAATACATGCCGACCGGCCAGGTTTCCGCCGGTATAATCCATTGATAAGCGCCGGCTGATAAATGACTGCCAGGCAGCACTTTACTCACCAGCTGGCCCAGTCCATCATACACGTTTATCTGCATGTCACCCGCCTGTGCCAGTTGCATCCGCAGTTCAAAGAAGCCATGTCCCGGGTTCGGGCTGATCTCCACTAAGGGTCCTATTGGCAGGAGCAAAGTCGCTCCGGATACTATTGGCGGTTCGATGGTGCGCTGTACCGTATTGGTCAGCACCGGCGAGTTATAATCGAAGTAGATGGCTGCGCGGTTCGAGATGGTAGTGAGTGGCAACAGGCCCGGGCGCATTTTAACCTGGAAACGAATGAAACCATGCGAGGCAGCTTCATTAGCCGTGGAGTCCGGCAGCAGGATGTGGTCGAAAATGAATTTCAGCGAGCCGTTTTCCTGAAATTCAAGGCGGTAGGGGTGGCTGGCAATTTCCGGCCGGACGGAAAAAGGATCGAGATCGGCAGAAAGCGTATCCCGGATAATGACGGTAAAAGCGGTGTCATTGCCCGTATTTTGAAAACGGATCAGGTAAACAAGTGCAGTATCCGCCGGTATATAGTGAAACTCGCCCCGGCCAAGCGGTTCCGCAGTTTTATCATTGGGATCGTAGGAGTTCCGTACGTCCAGGCAGCGTTCCTGGGCAAACTGAAACTCGGTCGAATCCACGGGTTCCGGGCTGGTACAAATGGTGTTTGGAAAAATTTCGGCCTGCAGGCAAAGTACATCTCCGATCTGTAATGCACAGTCTCCTTCGATCGTGATGGGTATTTGACCGGAGCCGCCAACCGGCACCATGCCCAGGTCCAGCAAATACTGGTTACTGCCGATAGCCTGCATGGGCAACTGGGAACTCACCAGTTCTGCATTTGCCGGCAGCGTCAGGATAATGGCCACACTATCAGCCAGGGCCGTACCGGCATTTTGCCAGCGTAGCTGAACCACGGCGGTCGAGCAGGGCCGAATACGGTTGGCTTCCAGGTCGACGCGCATTTGCGGACAGAGGATGGTCGGGCGGAAGGGAAAATACACCGTGTCGGTCGTGTAAGCATCCGGGAAATAACCGCTCAGGCTGTCCACACACGGCGTCCAGTAGGCCCCGGGTGGCTGGCTGAATTTCAGGGTATAGCTGCCCATGTCCGAGAGGAGATCAAAGTGCCCGTCCGGATCCGTTTGGACGGTATATTTGGAATAATTATTATTAAAATACGTAATCAAATTGGCGATACCCATTTCTGCGCTATCCCGAAGGCAGTTGGCATTGAGGTCGGCGAACACGTACCCGGATATTTTATTATTAAAAATACTGCCATCCGCATTGATTTTTGCTGCAAAAAAATCGCTGTTATAATCGACGACGAGGTTGCCCAGAGCACCCACCGCTATATAGCCACCTTCGGTTAATGCAGCCACATCATACCAGTGTTCCAGTTCTCTAATAACATGGAACCGGCTCCAGAGCAGATTTCCTCCCTGGTCAATAGTCGCTATGGCCAGTAGATTGTTGCCCGAACCCGTAGAATAGTTCCCGCATAGGACATAGCCGGTATTGGTCGGATGCATTGCCAATGGTGTAAAAGAAATATCAATCTTTTTACTCCATAAAAAATGGCCCATCGCATCAAATCGATAAAATGTCTTCGACTCATTCTTTAAAACAGAAAATCCCTCTGCATTATTTACAATAGGTATTTGCACGTCAACACTGGATTCGAAAGTACCACTGGTGGGTACCCAGTTCGATTCCAGCAGATCGCCGGTCTCATTGAGCAATAAAAAACCAAACTCGTAGTGTAAAATGCTGCCAATATAACCGGAGCGTGTAGCAAGCAATAAATAGCGGTTTCCACTGACCGGGCAAATACGCCAGCCCTTGATGTTTTTCGTAGAGTCATGTAGCTCTTTTATCCAACCGGTCTGACCATTGATAAATGTCTTTTGGAGGTATAACTTCGTTTCATCCGGATTTATGTGCGTGCCAACCACCAACGCGGCTGAATCCGGCGTCAGCAGGGCATCATTTACTTGGTAATTATTGTTGTTTTGACCATAAATGACGCCGCTATAAAATGTATTGCCAGCAGGGTCATTTAACTGATAGTAATTGCTGGTATTATAAGTCGACCAGCTGGTCCACTGGATGGTGCGGGTCAGAAAAGTAAAACCGAAGTCATGTTTTATATAATGATCTATATCCGGATTCTGGTTGATGGTACTTACTTGTTTGGCGATCAGCAGTTGACCACTGTGATCAAATTGTTTCCAGACGATGAGACCGGCAGAATCACCCACGCAAACCACGGTGGAATCCGTGTCGTTCCAGATAAGTTTTAACTCTTCACTTGTTGTGGAATTACCTGCTTGCCAAATCCAGCCCTGGGCCGGCAGTTGGCAGACAGTAAACAGCAGTAAAAGCAGGGAAAAGTGTTTCATCGGCTTGGCTTGTCATGTTTTTGAAAGAAACGGAGGGCAGCCTAAAGATAAGGGAATGGGCAGGATTTCAGCGTCGTTGCAGGGTCACTTACTGTTCCGATTGCAGTGGTCTGCCTTTTTACGTGGCCGCGGCTCCGTATTCTTCCGCGCCATCCATTCCACGGTCAGCCCCTGCACAATGATGGAAAATAACACCACGAAGTATGTGATAAAAACGATGGGCGCTTTGACCGGCAAATTCGGAATGGACAGCGCCATGGCCAGGGACAAACCGCCCTTTAAACCGCTCCAGACGACAATGTTCTGCTCCCCGCGGCTGGTACCGATGCTTTTTCGAAAAATAGCCGAAAGGAAACGCACCGTAACCAGCCGGGACAGCAGCACGACCAAAAGAGCGGTCACCCCCAGTACGAACAGCGGTCCGCTATACTCCAGTCCGATCAGTCGCAGTCCGATCATCAGAAACAGCAGGGCGTTCAGCGTCATATCTACCATTTCCCAGAACTTGTCCATATACTCCTGGGTGGTGGCGCTCATGGATTTTTCCCGCGCGCTTTTGCTCCCGGTGATCAGGCCGGCCACCACCATCGCCAGTGGCCCGGAAATGTGCAGCCAGTCCGCCAGCCAGTAACCGCCCATCACCGCCGCCAGGGTGATCAGGATCTCGGTTTCATAGTCATCGATGGAACGAAGCAGTAAAAAAGCCCCGTAACCCAGCAACGCGCCGAATAACATGCCACCTACGGCCTCCTGCACAAACAACAGCAACATGCCACCCAGTGTAAAGGAGGCCGCCCCTTTCTCCACGATTTCCAGAATGGTGAGGAAAATCACGATCCCAACCCCGTCATTGAACAGGGACTCGCCGATAATATGAGTTTTAATCCGTCCCGGCACCTTCGTCCGATTCAAAATACCCAGCACCGCAATGGGATCGGTCGGGGCGATCAGCGCACCAAAAAGGAGGCAGTAAATCAGGTCCATGGGCATGCCCAGCCAGCTGGCGCCAACGTACAGCAGTCCGGCGCCCGCCAGGGTGGTCAGCACCGTTCCCACCACCGCCAGTATGCCAATGGCCCGGGCTTCGCGCCGGATGGCATTGGTATCTGCATGGAAAGAACCTGCGAACAGCATGAACGAGAGCATGACCTCGAACACAGTTTTGCTGAAATCGAGCTGGCTCAGGGCATTCGCAAAGTTCATCGCTGACTTTACCTGAAAAACGTGCGTACCCAGCCAGACCAGCGTAGATAAACCAAGCGACAGGATCAACAGGCCGATCACGTTGGGCAGGCGGATGTACCGGTGGTTAATATAAGCCAGGGCCGCGCAAAGCACGATGAGCAGGCTGATGAGCTGGAAGGTTTCCATACTGGATTTTTGATTTGGCGGATTACGAATTTAATACTGCGCGCTAATATCGCGTTTTGTGGCGTAAACCAGGCGATCACAGGTGAATTCTTGCCCTTCGCCAAGGACGCATGACCATCAGTTTTCAAAGTGATCCAGGTCATTGTCCGACCCACCAAAAACCATCGAATTTTGATGCATGGTTAACCCAGGTTGAATTTTGAGCGAAGCCTGAAAGAACGCTTTTAGACATATTTTAACCAGTATAAAAAAACGCCTTGGAAATTAAATGCTAAAAATCCTATTCATACTGCTTTTAACCCTGCATGGATTCATTCACCTGATGGGTTTTACCAAGGCTTTTAACCTGGCCCCAATCGGTCAGCTAACGCAGGGTATTTCCAGGAATACCGGACTGTTATGGTTATTCGTTACCGTTTTATTTATCGGCAGCGCGCTTCTGTTTATTTGGAATAAAAGTATTTGGTGGGCTCCGGCTGTATTTGCCCTAATGCTTTCGCAAATACTGATTTTCCTAAGCTGGCAGGACGCTAAATACGGGACCGTGGCCAACGCTTTAATATTAATCGCCGCTATTGTCGGTTATGGGACCTGGAATTTTAATAATCGCTATGTAGATAAAGTAAAAACGGGCCTGGCGCAGACGACCGCTATACCGGATTCCTTACTTACCGAAGCCGATCTGCAGCCCTTGCCGGAACCGGTAAAAAACTACCTGCGTTATAGCGGGGCGGTAAACAGACCGAAAGTGCGTAATTTTAAAGTGGAATTTACCGGTCAGATCAGGCAGGACGAACAATCGCCCTGGATGCCGTTTACCTCCGAACAGTATAATTTTATGCCCGGCAGTACCCGCCTGTTCTTTATGAAAGCGACCATGAAACACCTGCCGGTTGCCGGTTTTCACTGTTTTGAAAACGGGAATGCCTACATGGATATTCGGCTTTTATCCCTTTTTCAAGTACAATACCAAACCGGTAAAGAAATGGGTATAGCCGAAACCGTCACTTTCTTCAACGATATGTGCTGTATGGCGCCCGCTACATTGATTGATCCACGCATAAAATGGCTGGAAGTAAACGGCAATCAAGTCCGGGCTTCATTTACCAATAACGGAATTACTATATCAGCCTGGTTATATTTTAATGAGCAGGGACAACTGGATAATTTTATTTCTAATGATCGTTTTGCCGCGTCCGATAAGGGTATGCAGCAAATACCCTGGTCCACGCCATTGAAAGAGTATATGTCTTTCGATGGGCGCCAGCTTCCGGGTTATGCCGAAGTTATATATAATTACCCGGATCATGAATTATGTTATGGTAATTTCCGCCTGAAGAAAGTGACCTACAATTGTAAATCATAGTCAGGCCCTTTACATCAGCCCGAACATCTTGGCATACTTCATCATTTCGCCAGGGTTGCTGATCTTCAGCTTGCCGGTCATCATGGCCATCATCGGATTCAGGTCGCCGGCAATGAGTTTGGAGAAATTAGCGGCGCTGGTACTCACCTTACAGCTTGGGTCGCCGCTGAGCCCTTCGCTCACGTCCATCTTGCCGTCCTGTAGTTGTATGGTGTACTGACCGGAGTCGGCAATATCGAAGTGGAACAGGGTGGATACCCCTTCCACGGCTTCGGGGCGTACTTTTTCCGGCAGTGCGAAAAGAAATTCTTTAACGTCGATCATGGTTGTGTTGGTTAGGAAAGGTAAAAATAGTGGAACTGCATGGTTATAAGAAAGTTCATCCTGGCTTAACCCCGGAGGCCTTACTTTCGCCCAAAGGTAAATTCGCAATTGAAATGACCGTGCAAAAACTTTTCCTTCCGTTCCTTTGGCTGATGTTCGCCGCTCTTCCATTTTTCGCCTGTAAATACGCGCTCAAAAACGAGCCGATCACCCCCAAAGCTGCCTTCGACTGGCAAGGTCACCGCGGCTTTCGGGGTCATTGGCCGGAAAACACCGTCGAAGCTTTCCTGTATGCCGCCGAAATTCCCGAGGTGGTTACGCTGGAACTCGATCTGGCCGTTTCGAAAGATAAACAATTGATCGTCAGTCATGAACCCTGGTTCAACCACGTCATCTGCCGGAAACATAATGGCGATACGCTGACCGCCGCCGACTCGGTGCACTACCTGCTCTATGACCTGACGGCCGATGAAATCAAAAAGTGGGACTGCGGTTCGCGTGGCAATCCCCGTTTTCCGCAGCAGCAAAAGATCTGGACGCATAAACCCACTTTCCGCGAAGCCGTTTTCGCCGTACGCAAGGCCAATCAGGCCCATACCCTGCGCTGGAACGTGGAAATAAAATCCGCACCGGCCTGGGATGGCGTCCGCACCCCCCCGGTGGCGGAATTCGCGCAACTGGTGGTCGAGGAACTGAAATTTCTGCGCATCGAAGACCAGGTGACGGTGCAGTCCTTCGACGTGCGTGCCCTGCAGGCGGTCAAGAAATTGAACCCAAAGTTAAAACTCGCCCTGCTCATCGAAAACGTCAATAGCCTGGACAGCAACCTGAAAAAACTGGGTTTCGTGCCGGATGTTTATAGTCCGTACTACCAACTGGTGTCCGCCAAACTGGTGGAAAACTGCCATAAACAACACATTCAAGTCATTCCCTGGACGGTCAACACGGTAGCCGACATGCGCGGCCTGATCCGGCTCGGCGTGGACGGCATTATCACGGACTACCCGAATTTGATCAAAGAAGTGGATCCAAAGGTGGAGAAGGATTAAGTGGGAGGTTTGTTGGTTTGCTGGTTTGCTGGTTTGGGAGGTTTGTTGGGTGGGTAATCTGATGGCCTGACGAAACTATTTGCAGAAATGAATCTTGTAGTGACTGCCCCCTCTTATTATCAACCTCATCAACCTCATCAACCCCTATCAACCCTTATCAACCTCATCAACCCTTATCAACCCCCTACAAATGCCCACATACGACCTGCTCATCATCGGTGGCGGCCCCATTGGTCTGGCCTGCGGGTTGGAAGCCGAAAAAGCCGGCCTGCGCTACGTAATCCTCGAAAAAGGCACATTGGTCAATTCCCTGTATCATTACCCGGCCAACATGACTTTTTTCTCTACCTCCGACCGGCTGGAGATCGGCGAAGTGCCTTTCGTAAGCAACAATGCCAAGCCCACCCGCATGGAAGCGCTCGAATACTACCGCCGGGTAGCCGAGTCGAAACATCTGCACGTGCGGCTGTTCGAGGAAGTGCAACAGGTGGAAAAAGAAGCGGGCGGTTATCAGGTGACAACCACCAAAGATACTTACCACACGGCGAATATTGCCCTGGCCACCGGTTTCTACGATCTGCCCGTCCGGCTCGACATTCCCGGAGAAGACCTGCCCAAAGTGACGCACTACTACGCCGAACCGCACTTTTACTACCGGCAAAAAGTGGTGGTGGTCGGCGCCAACAACTCCGCCGTGGACGCCGCGTTGGAAACCTGGCGCAAAGGCGCCGAAGTCACCATGGTCATCCGCAGCGCCGAAATCGGACAGCGGGTGAAATACTGGGCACGTCCCGATATCGTCAACCGCATCGAAGAAGGGAGTATCAAGGCTTACTTCGAATCAAGCCTGCACGCAGTATGGCCCCTGGAAGTGGATATTATGACGCCGGAAGGACTGGTCACTATTCCCAATGACTTCGTGATTGCGGCCACCGGTTACCAACCCAACTTTGCGCTCCTGCGAAAAATCGGCATCCAATTATCCGACGACGATAAACTTTATCCACAGTATAACCAGGCCACCCAGGAAAGCAACCTGCCCGGCATTTACCTGGCCGGGGTGGTCTGCGGCGGCATGGACACCCACGTCTGGTTCATCGAAAATTCGCGGGAACACGCCCGGGTGCTGGTGCAGGACGTCGTACGGCGGGTGTCTAGTCTAAACTGAGAGTCTCACTACCTTTGCCTTCATGCCAATCTCTAACTTCTCCACCGACGTACTCATCGTCGGCGCCGGCCCCGGTGGCGCCACCACTTCCCTCTTCCTGGCCAAAATGGGTATTTCCCATTGCATAGTCGATGCCGCCGTTTTTCCCCGCGATAAGGTCTGTGGCGACGGACTGGACCTGAAAGTCGTACGGGTGCTGCATCACCTGGACCCGGCCATTACGACGGCGGAAATGTTTGATAACCAGGATATTATTCCGTCCTGGGGGGCGCGGATTATTACGCCCAACGGAAAAACGACCGAGTTCCGGCAGCAACCCTCCGGTCCCGGCGAACCGCTGCAGCCCGTGCTGTGGACGACCAAACGGCTCTACTTCGATAACTTTCTGGTCAAGAAAATAGATCCGCGCTACGCCGATTTCCGGCAGGGCCTGGCGGTGGAAAAGATCGAACGCGACGGCAAAACCTGGCTGGCGAAAGCCCGTACCTCCGCCGGCGAAGAAGTGGAAATCCGTACCAAACTGATCATTGGCGCCGACGGCGATCACTCGGTAGTGCTGAGCGGATTGGGGGAACGCCGTATTGAACGGACGCACTACGCGGGCACCGTCCGGCAATACTGGAAAGGGCTGACCGGCCTGCATCCGGATAACCTGATCAATATTTACCTGCCCAAAGGCCTGCCGCTCTCCTACTTCTACTTTTTCCCCTTGCCCAATGGCGAGGCCAATGTGGGCTACGGCATGGTCAGTTCGCTGGTCTCCGCTGGTAAGCATAACCTGCGCCAGCTGATGCAGCGTTTTATCACGGAAGACCCGGTGACGGCGCCGTATTTCCAGCAGGGCGAACCCCTGGAAGAACCCATTGGCTGGGGTATTCCGCTGGCTTCGCGGCGGCGGCGCAACTTCGGGGATGGTTATCTGCTGGTGGGCGATGCGGCTTCTTTGGTTTGCCCGACCAGCGGTGAAGGCATTGGCACCGCCATGATGTCCGGCTTCGTGGCCGCGCATTTCGTGCAGCGCGCCCTGGAAGCGGGCCGTTTCGATGCGGAATTTTTTAAAGACTATGACCACGCCGTGTACCGCCGGCTGGAAGGGGAGATCCGGGCCTATCAAATGTTGATGCGTTTCAAACCCTGGCGGCTATATGACTGGGGCCTGAACGTCATTGCCCATCATCCACTCATGCAGCGGCAGTTTCAAGGGCTGTACCGCGGCTGGCTGAATACGGCGTATACGAAGGAAATTGTGGTGTAAACCAGCCAATGATTAACCCAAAAACGTAACATGTTTGAAGGGCGTCCCATGTTTTTTTACGCGCCATAAAAGTTTTCATAAGGGCCTCCCATGTTTTTCTACGCGCCATAAAAGTTTTGGGAAGGGCCTCCCATGTTTTTTTACGCGGCATAAGAGGAGAATGCCCCATATACTTTTCGAGCCATAAAATTTTTGAGTTGGGTGGAACTTATGTTTTATGATCCGGGAAAAACCGGCTGTACATTCACTCCTGCCATTTATAACCCTTATTATTTTACTAATTAATACATTTCCAACACCATAATAGCCCTAAAATGCAAATATAAATAATCAGGCCCGGCTAAAGTAGAGATTGTAAAGCGGTAAAATTGGCTTACCAGTATTTTTTAACTATATTTACTACTACTATTCCTATAAAACCCAGAAACCCTATGCCAAGTAATATAGCAAACATCATAAGCATCCGGTCGAGGGCGACCAATCCGTAACTACCGTCATACTCTTTCTCCAGTACCTCTAATCTTTTTTCTTTTGATTGATATCGGATGAATAAATAGAGCCAGCCAAAGGCCCTGCCAATGGTGTTCATAAATAAAGCAGATAAAAAATCCATCAATAAT
The DNA here is from genome assembly GCA_031425035.1 of Saprospirales bacterium. Taxonomy (GTDB): domain Bacteria; phylum Bacteroidota; class Bacteroidia; order Chitinophagales; family Saprospiraceae; genus M3007. Next base: position 28,297 of record JANPIN010000065.1, read on the forward strand.
TCCATAGGGTGGAAATTAATGCTTGGTTACACCGATCAACACGCTAAACTCTCCATCCAGTTGTATCCAGTTTTCCCCGGGTAAATAGGTGCGCGAAATGGCCCCATCCAAATACAATGCGTTTTTGCAGCCTAAATGCGTGAAGTAATTGGCAAAATCATATAGGTTTATTTCCTGCTTCGACATGGCAAACAGCGGGTGGCCATTGGGAAGTATACCAACCCCATTCCGGATGTTTACATTTGTTGAATGCTCTTTAAATGCCGGGTGCATCTTTCCGTCCAGGAGCAGCATCGGACCGGACTGGGTTGCATATTTTATTTCTTCACTATTGATGAAGTTTTCCGTTGAGCAAATCATGGCGCGATGATCGGTTGTCGTATAGAACACCCCATTCGGTTTTAAATAAAAATTACCACGCCCGGAAGTGGTATCCAGGTGGGTTATCAGGTGTTGATCCTGTATGAAAAGACCTTGCGGGGAATGGTCGGGTTTGAATATACCGGCGTTCATGGCGAATACCAGTTGCGTGTCCCGGTTTGCCAGCCAGTTTTTCAGATTGCCCGGGTTGCTGAACATTTGGCCCTGATCGTCTTTCCAGTAAAGTTGGAAGTCTTGTTGTTGTAGATCGACTTCGTAACGGAGAAAACTATCATCAATAGGTGCTGACTTTCTTAAAGCAAGAAAACCGGTGATAAACAGGAAAAGGAGCGCAAGGATAATCAACCAGTTCTGTTTACGCATTGTTGGAATTAAATTAGTCTGGTGATCTATTTTACTTTACTAACTGATACACCGTCAACACTATAATGATCCCCAGGATACAAATATAAATCAACTTATTATATTTCGCCAGCCAGTTCGGTAAATAAATATCAAAATTATCCCGGGTGGAATCCGAGTATTTGCGGGCGAGAACAGTGAGTGGACAAAAGAAATTAAAGATCCATAAAATTATCCCTTCCAGTATAAATAAGCCGTAACCGATCCACAGCCACTTATCCAGTTGATTATGCAGTACAGCATACAGCATATAGAAAATAACGACGTTAAAAAACAACCAGATAATGGTATGGGCAACCTTAATAACGGTCAGTTTGGTGGCACTTTGCATGTCTACTATATTATATGATCCTGCACACTATGATCCCTCCGCCCGGCAGGCTTTCGGATTCAAACCCGTTCTCTTTCTAGAACGCCCGCCGGAATACACCCGGATCATTATACGCAAATTACGCCATTGCCGGACAGAATTCTGCCACATTTTGCAGCAAAACTGGCAGCCAGCAGGGTGCATTTCAAATTGTCGTTTCAACAGCCGTCCAGAAGTGGCACTTTTTTGCAAAGTGTCACTTCTATTCACCCCAGCCAGCACTACTTGCAGTGCTCAGTATGGGGTAACTACGGAGCGGCCTTTACCGTTATTGTAATCCCCACTTTAGTCGGGCCTTTTTAAATCCCACTAAAGTCGGGGTTACAAATAGAGCCACCCTGCAGGCAGGATGGCTCTATATTATAATTTATGTTTCCCGGCTGAAGCCGGGGTTAAAAAAGCGGCAAAAGCGGTTCCATTTACCCGTTCAACTTGGCTTCCAGTTCGATCGGCACGGCGGATAAGGCCTTACTGATCGGGCAGCCGGCTTTCGCGGCTTTCGCCAGTTCCTGGAATTTTTCCTCGGAAATGCCGGGCACTTCGCCTTCCAGATGCAGGGTGATTTGTTTAAAACCCCAGTCGGTACCGGTCTGCTCCATTTCGATTTGCGAAGTACAACGCAGTTCGGCCGGCGGAAAACCGGCGCCAGTGAGCTGGAAACTCAAGGCCATGATGAAACAACCGGCATGGGCAGCCGCCACGAGTTCTTCGGGGTTGGTGCCGGCCGTGCCGTCTTCGTTCTGAAAACGTTTGGCGGTGGAGTAGGGGGTGTTGTTGAGTACACCGGAAGGACCGGTGAGGCTGCCGGAGCCTTCGGCGCCGGTGCCACGCCAGGAGGCGGAAGCAGTACGTTTGAAACTAGCCATGTTCTTTTTTATAATTGGTGAATGACTTGTAACAACGTTTACTCCTCCGGGTTTTGTAACCGCCGGAAAATCAACCTTCGGTCTTCGGCTTTTGCGCCCCACCCCGGTTGTTAGGCCGGCGACGTTTGTTTTTGTCCGACGAAGACGGGCCGCGCGGCGTGGAAGATTTGCGGTGATCGCCGCTGCCGTGGCGTTGTCCCGGCCGGGGCTCCGGATAAGCCGAAGCAGGTCCGAGGTGTTCCGGTACCGGCAGTTTGGTGATTTCGCTGCCGATCAATTGCTCAATCTTGCGAAACCGCAGCTTGTCCATCGGGCTGATCAGCGTCAGCGCTTCGCCTTTGCGGGCGGCGCGGGCGGTACGGCCAATCCGGTGCACGTAGTCTTCCGCGTCGCGCGGTACGTCGTAATTGATCACCATGTCGATGCCGTCCACGTCGATGCCGCGGCTGACCACGTCGGTGGCCACGAGCACGTCGACCTGGCGGTTCCGGAAAGCCATCATCACCTGCTCGCGCTGTTCCTGCTCCAGGTCGCTGCTCATCAGACCAACCGAGAGCTGTTTGGCTTTCAGTTTCTGGTAGAGCTGGTTGACGGATTGTTTGGAAGAACCGAAGACCAGAATACGCTGCCCGATTTTATCTTTCAGCAAATCCACGATCAGCGGTAGTTTTTGCCGGTCGTCTACCAAATAGGCGCCCTGGGTAACACCCGCGGCGGGTTTAGACAGCGCGATGCTGACCATAGCCGGGTCTTTCAACAGGCTTTTGGAGAGTTTCAACACATTGGGCGGCATGGTGGCCGAGAACAGCAGGCTTTGGCGCTGCGGGTTCAATGTCTCGAATATTTTGAGCAGGTCGGGCTGAAAACCCATGTCCAGCATCCGGTCGGCTTCGTCGAGCACCAGGAATTTTACCCGTTTAAAATTGACGTACCCCAGTTGAATATGGGAAATCAGGCGGCCCGGCGTAGCGATAATAATGTCTGCGCCACCGGTCAGCGCGGTCCGTTCCTGATTGAAACTTTTGCCGTCGCCGCCGCCGTAAATGGCCATGGCCGATACGCCGCTGAAGTAGGAATACGCTTCGATCACCTTTTCGATCTGGATCGCCAGTTCCCGGGTCGGGACGACGATGAGGGCCTGGTTAAAGTGCGCCTCATTCGATTCGATGATCTTATGAATAATGGGCAGCACGAAGGCCGCCGTTTTGCCGGTACCGGTCTGGGCGACGCCGATGACGTCTTTGCCGGCTAATATGAGGGGAATGGTCTGCGCCTGAATGGGGGTGGCGGTCGTGAAATTGAGGGCGTCGATGCCGTCCAACAGATCGGGATGGAGGCCGAATTCAGAAAAATCCAAGTAAGGAATATTTAGTAGAATGCTAAAAAATTGTAAGCGACTGCAAAGATGCACCTTTTAGGCGGTAGAAATGGCTGGTCAACGTTTTTAGTGCCTAACATGCTGGAAACGACCGCCAGAAAGCGTCCTTTTCCGATTTTACAAGTCCTTTACATTGTTTTACACCGGTTTTGACAGCCCGCCAACACGCACTGTATACTTTTGCCCCAGGAACGTTATTTGCCGCAAAGGCCATCCTATCAACATCCTTCGTTACTTTTTATGGTCACAACAATGTCTTTTATCTCTATGGCGTTATGCCCGCGTACTTTAATAACCCTGATTGCATGAAAAAATCTTCCCTCCTGCCGCTGCTGCTTTTGCTGCTGGCGAGCCACCTTCTTTCGGCACAAAATCCAACCAAAACGACCATTAAAGGCCTGGTAACCGATACCCTCGGGGTAGAACTGCCTTTTGCGACGGTCATGCTGTTGAATCCCAAGGATACGACGCTGGTCAATTTTACCCGCAGTGATGAAAAGGGCGCTTTTTCCTTTAAAAATGTCCGGAATGCCCCTTATTTACTCAAAATATCCTACATTGGTTACCTGCCTTTGCAACAGTATCTGAATCCGGCGGCCGAAGAAACGGCCGATCTGGGTACCGTTAAAATGAAGCCGATCTCTACCGAATTGATGGAAGTGGTGATCCGGACCGCCAAAGCGCCGCTGCGTATTCACGGCGATACCATCGAATATGATGCTTCCACGTTTAAAGTGCCGCCCGGCTCCACGGTCGAGGATCTGCTGCGCCGCCTGCCCGGCATCGAAGTGGACGCCGACGGGAACATCCGGGCGCAGGGCAAAGACGTGAAACGGGTGTACGTGGACGGTAAAATGTTCTTCAGCGACGATCCGAAAAGCGCCACGAAGAACCTGGGCGCCGAGACTATTTCCAAGGTGCAGGTTTATGACGAAAAATCGGAACAAGCCAAGCTGACCGGGGTCGACGACGGGAAAAAGGAGAAGGCCATGAACCTGGAAATGAAGGAGGAATTTAAAAAAGGCTCCTTCGGTAAAATTACCGCCGCCGTGGGTAGCTCCGATCGTTGGGCAGCCCGGGGCAACTACAACCGCTTTAACACCAAGCAGCAACTCTCTTTCATCGGTTTCGGGAATAATATCAACCAAACGGGGGTGAACTGGGAAGATTATGGCGAATTCAAGGGCCAAAGCACCTCCGGTAATTATGATAATGGCGATTTCGGTTTTAACAGCAATGGCGACCGGTATTATAGAACGGGCAGCGATGACGGCGTAATCAATAATTTTGACGGGCGCGGCTTTACCAAAAATTTCGGCGGCGGCTCCAATTTCAACTACGACAATAAAAAAGCGAAGTTCAACCTGAGCTATTTCTATAACCAGACGGACCTGCAACTGGATCAGTTCGGGTACCGGCAGACATTTTTACCGGAGGGAAATTTCTCCAACAGCGACACGACCAGCCAGCAGGAGTTTCGCGGAAACCACAGCATCGGTACCCGTTTTGAAAAGGACCTGGACTCGAATAATGTGCTGATTGTCAAAGCGAATGCCCGTTTGAGCAAGAATAACAAGGGCTACCGGCAGTCACAGCTTTTTTTCGACGATAGTGCGGAACCTACGAACCGGCTGGGCCTGGATAATGACAACGACCTGGATGCCTGGAACCTGAACAGTGCGGCCATTTTCCGGCACCGTTTTAAGAAGAAGGGCCGCTCGCTGGCCTTGAGCGCCGGTTATAACGGCAACCAGTCGGACGGCATCGAAAATTCCATTTCCATCAACCGCTTTTTCGAGGCGCAGACGTTCACCCAGCAGATCCGCCTGCTCAACACCAATAACAATCTGACGAATCAGTTGAAAAGCAGTGCCCTGTTCACCGAACCGCTGTCCAAAAAATGGTACTGGGAAACCTTTTTGAACTATAGCCAGGTCCATAATCAGGTGGACCGCCAGGCGACGAATCCACTCTTTAACAATGACCGGGTGGACTCCCTGAGCATTTTTTATAACCAGGATACCCGTTATCAGCGGGCCGGCACCAGCCTGCGTTATTCTTACAAGGGTTTGAATGCCACTACCGGACTGGCTATGCAGCAAATTAACCTGGCCGGTGATTATGCCCGGCAGGAGGGCCGGCCGTTGCTGACCAATCCCGTCGACCGCACGTTCAATAACCTGGTCCCCAATGCGGATGTGAGTTACGAGTTTGCCAATAACCTCAACCTGAATTTCAATTACGGCTACGGCATCACGGCGCCCAACCTGAACGATCTGCAACCGGTGCCCAATATCAACAACCCCGCTTTCCGGATCGAAGGAAACCCGAACCTGAGTCCGGAACGGCAGCATAGCCTGTCGTTTAACGTGAATAAATGGAATCCGGCCAACTTCTCCTATTTCGGCGTCGGTACGCAATACCAGTTGTATGACAGCCAGATCGTTTATAATCAAACGATTGAGCAGATCGACAGCATTGGCATCCGTACAACCACCCGCCCGGATAATGTGTCGGGGGGAAATAGCTTTAACCTCTATAGCTGGTTTAATTTTCCCATTATCAAGACTAAACTGACTATGAACGGCGGCCCGAATGCCAGCTTCGGACAGACGCCCGCCTTTGTCAACGGCGTGCTCAATGAAACCCGCAGCAATGGCTACGGCGGTAATATCGGGCTGAATCTTACGCCGGGTCAAAAACTGATCATGGGCTTGTCCGGCGACTTGAACTTCAATGACCTGAAATATTCGATCCAAAAGGAGCAGAACCAGCGTATTCAAAACCATACGGCATCGGCTTCCATCAAGTGGCAGTTCGCGGATAAATTTTTCCTGGAAAGCAATTTCAACTACAGTTTTTACCGCAATGATCGCTTTGGCTTCAACCGCGCCGTTCCCCTCTGGAATGCTTCTGTACGTCGCCTGCTGGGTAAAAGCAACCGCCTGGAAATGCGCCTGGCCGCCTTTGACCTGCTCAACCGGCAGGTGAATATCTCGCAGACCGGCACGCAGAACTACGTGACACGCGTTATTTCGAACACCCTGTCCCAGTACTTCATGCTGAGCGTGAGCTATAATGTGCGCGGTTATGAGAATAAAGTGAATAAGAACAACTGGTGGTGATTTTAACTATGAACTATGAACTATATAGTTCGGAGTGATTATTTCAAACCAACAAACCTTCAAACCTTTCAACCGCACATGCATACTTATTTTAAAAAACACCTTTTCCTCTATATCTTTCTGCTAGCCGCTACTGGTGTTTATAGTCAGCAAATGGAGGGTACGGTCCGCTACCTGATCGTGCATGACTGGACCAAGAAAATGCTGGCGGTCGACTACATCAGCAAACAGCGGCTGGAGCGCATTGCCTATATGTGGGGCAATGATTCGGAATGGAAACAGTACGCCAACCTGTATTTCTCGCCCACCCGTACCAAATACGAGGACTCGGACGAGCAGGCGGACGCGGATGATCAGGGCTATGCCTGGCGCAAGGACGCATATACCATTCAGCGCGACTTCGAGACCAACACCCTGCACGACGTGATCCAGATGCTGGGCAAGGTCTATCTGGTGGACGATACACTGGCTGCGCCGGACTGGAAGATCATGAACGACATGAAGGAAGTGGCCGGCCATGTGTGCATGAATGCATTCCGGGATGACACGCTCAAAAAGCAGAAGATCAACGTCTGGTTTGCGCTCGATATACCCGTTCCGTCTGGTCCCGAGCGTTTTGGGGGACTGCCGGGGCTCATCCTCGAAGTTGATGTGAATGACGGCGGTATGCTGATCACGGCCGATAAGATCGAGTTAAAGAAACTGACGACCGAGCTGGATCCGCCGAAAAAAGCCAAGGGCAAGAAAGTGAATGAAGCCGCTTATGAAGACGTCATTCGCAAACACATGTTGGAAAAGCGCAAGGCGGAGGAACCACCGTTTTGGGGGATTCGGTATTGAGTGGAAAAACGGCCATCTTGCAAGGTATAACCATTTAACCACCCGTACATGCGCCCAAGTCGCCTTTATCTGTTTGCCTCATTTTGTTTTTTCCGGGTTTTGATTTTCGCCCAGTCTTACACCCTCACGCTGGAAGACAAACAACTGAAAATCAAGAATTTTCCTTATTATGTAGTGCAGGTCACCGATGCGCGGGCCCAGACCTATTGTCTGGGCATGGCCAAAACAGGGATGGCTGGCCATCGGGTGCCGGTCTTTTCTAAAGACAGCCTGACCACCGAAATAAGCGGACTTTTCCGGCGGAGTCTGGGGCCTGATACGGCCGGACACACGCCCCTGGTGCTACGAATTAACCAACTGTTGGTATACGAAGACATGCTCAACGCCGGGCAGGCTTTTCTGGAAATCAGTCTGAGTTTCCTGCAGCCCGTTGCCGGCGGATACATCGAGCTGACCACCATTGGGGCGACTTCCACGAAAATCAGTCAAATAGATGCCAGCCGTAAACACGATGATAACATTGTGGCCGGCATTGAAGACTGTTTAGCAACGTTTTGGCAGGAGAAGCAGATGGGCAACCTGGGTACGCGGCGGGTGCCGGCAGCGCATTTATATCAGTTACCGGATGTACAGTCTTTTGCCGTGCTGCAAAACGGTTCGAATAAAGCCGGTGTTTTTCACTCGTTCAGCGACTTTTTAAACAACACCCCCAACGAACATCCGGGTTTGCCCATCGTCATGAAACCGGGGCGGGTCAGGGGTAAAGGCGCTGTTTACTATCAACTGGAAAAGGGCAACGACCTGGACGAAAAAATAAATGTCTGGGGCGTTTCGGACGGGCAGTATGCCTATGCGTTGATCTATGGTGATTATTACCGGATCGAGCGCAGCGGGGACTCATTACTGGTCAACCTGCCCGCACCTGTTTCAGCGGATGATGCAACGCCCATCTTTATCATTGGCGGTTTGGGTTTGATCGGCGGTCTGGCCGGGCTAGCCGTCAGTGGAATTATTGCCGCGGCCACTAAAAAAGATGTCCCACCGCCGGTGCCTTATCAGGTGGATCTGCTCACCAGCAGTCTGTCGCCGGTGAATCTGCCGAATACCCGTCGGGTGGAAGCCCGGGTGTTGTTATGTTGCTCCGAATTTGCCCGGTCACCCATCACGGTACGCCTCGATGGGCAGGAACTATGTACGCTGGAGAAAGGCCAATTCTATCGGCTGCGCGTCCCTCCACCGGCGGCGGAAATCAACCTGACGCTGGAAGCCAACGGCAAAACCTACCAGGAGAAAGTGCAACCGGAAATGTTCAACACCGAGGTTTGCCTGTTACGCATCGTCAAAGGGGAACCCCGGCTGGATACGCCGAACGGAGAAATACGCAGCAAACTGCTGCGGCAGATCAGCGACGGGGAGGTAAAGGAGCAGTGCAGGCACTAATATCTGACCGGCTATTCCCAGCATGGTCATTCTCGCAACGCGTAAGAATACGGGTAATTATCGGCTTGCCAAGGCGGCATACATATTTGCCCGCCCATACACGGAAGTGTGCTCGTCCAGATGCAGCTGGTTCTGAAAACCGGCAGTAGTAAATAAAACCTCCAGCTTACGAAAAGAGATCGGGTAGGGGATCCATTGCGGTACCGGCGTGTCCGTGTCATATTCCACAATCAAAAAATAGCCCTCCGGCTTTAAATGGTTGGTTAACCGGTCGATCAGGGCCTTTTTATCCTGCACATAGTGCAGCGAGTTGGCCATGAGCACACCATCCAAATCGCTGTAAGGCAGTTCGTTGGCCACAAAGTCCAGTTGCAGCGTTTTGATGTCGACTGTTTTCGCCGATAAAGACGGGTCAAGCCGGACCGGGGCTTTGTCCACCGCATGAACCGTACTGCCCGGAGCCAGCAAGTTTGCCAAAGCATAGGTGAACAGGCCGGAGCCGCAACCGAGATCGGCCCAGGTGCCGGGGTATTGCGGCGTTAGATGCTCGTTTTTAATAAGTTCTATGGCTGCGGATAATTTCATGGCGTGCTACTAAATTGATATTCTACCCAGGTCTCTCTTTATTCAAACCACTTTCTGGACTATAAAACAAAACGCCGGCCCGAAGTTCTCCCTTCCGGCCGGCGTTCCTTATTTTGAAACTAAAATCTACAATCCGAACAGCGCTTTTCCCATATACGTCGCCGCATCGCCCAATTCTTCCTCGATGCGCAGCAGCTGGTTGTATTTAGCGATCCGGTCCGAACGGCTGGCGGAACCGGTTTTGATCTGACCGGTATTGAGTGCCACGGCCAAATCGGCGATGGTGGTGTCTTCCGTTTCGCCGGAGCGGTGGCTGATGATGGACGTGTACGCATGGCGGGTGGCCAGGTTTACGGCATCGATCGTTTCCGTCAGCGAGCCGATCTGGTTTACTTTGATCAGGATGGAGTTGGCCACCTTCTCATCGATGCCGCGTTGCAGGCGCTCCACGTTGGTCACGAACAAATCGTCGCCCACCAGTTGGATGCGGTGTCCCAGCGTTTCAGTCATCAGTTTCCAGCCGCTCCAGTCGTCTTCGGCCAGGCCGTCTTCGATGGAATAGATGGGGTAGCGGTTGCACCAGTCCTTCCAGTAGGCCACCATATCTTTCGGGGACAGGCGGTCGCCGGTGGATTTTTTGAACACGTATTCGCCTTTTTCCGTATCGAAAAACTCGGAAGCAGCCGGGTCCAGGGCGATCACCATATCTTCCAGGGGGCGGTAGCCGGCGGCTTCGATGGCCGTCATCACCATCTGAATGGCTTCTTCATTATTTTTAATGCCGGGGGCAAAACCGCCTTCGTCACCGACGTTGGTTGCGTAGCCCTTGCTTTTCAGCACTTTTTTCAGGTGGTGAAACACTTCGACGCCCATGCGCAGACCTTCGCTGAAAGTCGTAGCGCCGACGGGCATGATCATAAATTCCTGGAAATCAATACCGTTATCTGCGTGGCTGCCGCCGTTGAGGATGTTCATCATCGGTACGGGCAGTACGTGGGCATTGACGCCGCCCAAATAGCGGTACAGTGGTTGACCCAGTTCTTCAGCGGCGGCACGGGCCACGGCCAGGCTCACGGCCAGGATGGCATTGGCGCCGATTTTGGCTTTGTTGCGGGTGCCGTCGCGTTCGATCATCAGACGATCGAGGCGGATCTGATCGGTTACTTCCTGACCGATCAGTTCGGGGCGGAGCATCAGTTCGACATTTTTCACCGCCTGGCGGACACCTTTGCCGAGGTAGCGGCCGGCGTCTTCATCGCGGAGTTCAACGGCTTCGTGTACGCCGGTGCTGGCCCCGGAGGGTACGGCGGCGCGGCCGATGAAACCGGTTTCGGTCCACACTTCCACCTCGACAGTGGGGTTGCCCCGGCTATCAAGGATTTCTCTGGCTAATATTTCGCGGATTGCGCTCATGTTCAGTAGAATAAATAGTGATGAATGATTCTGGAGGGTCTTACTTGAATAAGGCGGGCAAAAGTAGCCAAATTCCGCATAGAGGCTGTTGTACAGGCGGCGAAAATAGGCAGATGATAACTTTTTTGAGATGGATCAGGGGAAATAGCCTACCAAGCTGCCCCGCCGGTCCGAACATAAGCGCCGGCAGACCGTTCCGTAGCCGATGAATATTTTAAAACGCCTGCGCTCCGTCTGGCATCCCGATGAGTACCATGGCTGGGGCCGTACGCAGCGCTACTTCGAAGGCTGGTATTATAAGATCGTTTCGCCGGGGGGCGACTTGGCCATGGCGTTTATTCCGGGCATTGCCATGTCGGAGGCAGGGGAACAGCATGCCTTTGTGCAGGTCATGGACGGGACGCATTGCCGCGCCGATTACCACCAATTTACCGCCGCCGATTTCCAGCCCGCCGCAGACCGGTTCGCCCTGAACCTGGGCGGCAACTTTTTTTCTGCCGAAAAAATGCGGCTCGATCTGCCGGGTGTGCAGGGCGAAATCAACTTCCATAACACCGTGCCCTGGCCGAAAATGCTGGGCGCGCCGGGCATTATGGGCTGGTATTCGTTCGTGCCTTTTATGGAATGCAACCACGGTGTGGTCAGTATGCACCATACCCTGGAAGGCAGCCTGCGCTTGTCAATGCCGGGTGGCGGTAGTCGCTTGGTGGATTTTACCGGCGGGAAAGGTTACCTGGAAAAAGACTGGGGGCGCTCGTTCCCACAGGCCTATGTCTGGATGCAGAGTAATCATTTCGACCAGCACGAACAGGCGTCGTTAATGGCTTCCGTGGCCCATATTCCCTGGTTAAACAGCCATTTTGTAGGCTTCATCAGCGGACTGTGGCTGGAAGGCCGGTTGTTTAAATTCGCTACCTACACCGGCGCCAAAAAGTATTTGGAAGTGGGGGAGGATACCGCCACTTTGATCTTCAAAAACCCCCATACGGAGCTGCGTATCCTGGCTCGTCACGGGCCGGGCAGTGCGCTGCTATTTCCCATAACCGGTGATATGACCGGCAAAATCAACGAAAGTCTACAAGCGACACTGGAGGTGGAACTGCTGGAGAATGGCCGCCGCATTTTTGCTGCCACGGGTCGCCATGCCGGTCTGGAACTGGCCGGCGAAGTGCAGCAGGTGCTGGCCGGTTGAACGGAACTTAATAATTACATAACCTGCCCAAACCGATCCCCGCTGAACTGCCCGCCTACCTTCGCGCCTTCAAAAACAGTTTATGGGGCTTGCACACACGATTGGGGAACGGGTATTTCAGCGCATTCACGGCAATTCGCTGGTGTATAACACCTGCTGGGAAGACCCGCGCTGCGATCGCCACCTGTTGCAATTAGATGCTGACAGCCGGGTAGTCATGCTGACGAGCGCCGGTTGCAACGCGCTCGATTATTTACTCGATAGTCCGGCCGAAATCCATTGCGTAGACCTCAATCCCCGGCAAAATGCCCTGCTCGAGTTGAAAATTGCCCTGCTGCAGGGTGGCGATCATGCGGTGCTTTTCGATCTTTTCGGTACCGGCGCCTCGCCACATGCCCGGGAAATATTTCAGGATGTAATTTATGATCGTCTGCAAGGGCGGTTTTCGCAAGCTTACTGGCAGCGTAATCTGCACTATTTCAGCGGTAAAGGGCTGCGGCCTTCTTTTTACTGGCGGGGCAGCAGCGGAACCGTCGCCTGGCTCATTCGCAACTGGCTGCATACCCAGCCGGATATGCTGCGGCTCACGCGGCGTTTGTTTGAAGCGACCGGTACGGAGGAACAATTGACCTGGTATGAACAGCTGGAACCGCTGCTGCTGGGCCGCTTCCTGCGTTGGCTGGTCAGTCAGCACCTGGTACAAAGCATGCTGGGCGTACCTAAAAGTCAACAAAACCTGGCCAGTGCCGAGTATACCGATGGTATGGCAGGTTATGTGCGTCAATGTTTCCGGCAGGTGTTCACGCAGTTGCCGCTGGCCGATAATTACTTCTGGCGTTTATATTTTTACGGGCGCTATACCCCCAACTGCTGCCCCAACTACCTGCGCGCCGGGCATTTTTCAGACCTGCACGACCGCGTTGATCGCATACAAACCCACACGGATTCCCTGAGTGGTTTTTTGCAAAAAAATCCCGGACAATACAGCCATTTCGTGCTGCTCGACCACCAGGACTGGCTGGCCGCGCACCTGCGTCCGGCACTGGAAGAAGAGTGGCGCCTGATCCTGGATAATGCGGCGCCCGGGGCCCGGGTACTGCTGCGTTCGGCCGGTCTGGAACTCGATTTCCTGCCCGATTTCGTTCGCCGGCGGGTAGTTTTTGATCCGGAAGCCGCCGCCTGGTCGCAGGCTAACGACCGGGTGGGTACCTACGCCAGCACCTGGATTGGAACGGTTAAAGTATAAACGATGAACTATGAACGCTCCCGCACCTTTATCCATGTTTGCTGACCAGAACCGGCAACCAGCGGCCATGCGCGGCTATTATCGCTGGCATGCGGCCATTTACGATGCTACGCGCTGGACGTTTTTGCTCGGGCGCAATACATTACTTGGTCATTTACCCATTCAGGATGCGCAGGAGCAAACCCTGCTGGAAGTTGGCTGCGGTACGGGGCATAACCTGCAGCTATTGGCGGAGCAACATCCCCAGTTGCAGTTGATCGGGGTGGATGTGTCTTCGGATATGCTGGCCCGGGCAAGCCGCTCGGCCGATAAGTACGCCCAAAGAGTTCAACTTTTTGAACGCCCGTATGCCGCCGCGGCCATGACGCTGACGCAACCCCTTGATTTCGTCTTGTTTTCCTATGCCCTGACCATGTTCAATCCTGGCTGGGAAGAAGCCATTACCTCTGCCTGGGAGGATCTTTCGCCCGGCGGCCGCATTGCCGTTGTTGATTTTCACCGGACGCCCAGCCACCTGTTCCGCTGGTGGATGGGTAAAAACCATGTGCGGATGGAAGGGCATCTCCTCCCGCAACTACAAGGCCGGTTCCGCACCGAATTATTGGAGATCCGGCCGGTCTTTTTCGGGCTGTGGGAGTATTTTATGTACATCGGGGTCAAACCGGCTTAACACATCTTTCATACAGACTTCATGCACAGTTTCCCGGCAAAAAAAGGGATAGCCCCACCTTTGCGGCGTAGTCAGATTCAGTAGTTAGCACACGAAAATGGGTTTCAGTTAGTGGGAATGCGGCGTAATGCCGCCTTTCCACCTTTTTGAACACTGGCTGCGGCATGGTTTTAAAGAGACTTATTTGACCACCCTTGACTATCCGCATAAACAGTATGAAAATACGCACCACGCTTTTCCTTTTCACCCTGTTTCTTTCACCGCTTGCTGCCCAGAATAGCGTGCCCATCGCTACGCCCCTGACTACCCTGGCCGATATTTTTTCCAGACAACTGACCACCCTGGCCAGCGACACGAGCCTGACCTTTGAACAGGTGCAACCCATTTTTGCCAATTTATTCGAACAATACCGCCGGAAAACGCGCCATACTGTGGCAAAAAAGGCCGATAAACGGTTTCTGATCGTCGTCACGCTGGATGGTTTCCGCTGGCAGGAAGTGTTTGGTGGCGCGGATAGCCTGCTGTTACATAATGTGACTTATACTTCGGATACGGCCGCCTATCATCATCAGTATTGGGCCGCCACCGCATCGGAACGCCGGCAACGACTGCTGCCTTTTTTCTGGTCCATATTGCAGGAGCAGGGCCAGCTTTATGGAAACCGCGCGTACCAGAATCACGTGAACGTAGCCAATAGTCTGTGGTTCAGTTACCCCGGTTATAATGAGTTGCTGACCGGCCGCCCGGATGATGGGCGTATTTACACCAACGCGAAATTGCCCAACCCCAATGAGAATGTACTGGAATACATCAGCCGGCAAAAGGGCTTTCGTAACAAAGTAGTGGCCTTCGGTTCCTGGGATGTTTTTTCGGCTATTTTCAATGAAAAACGCGCCCGTTTCTCCGTGAACAGCGCCGGGGAAAACCGGACCGACCGAACGCTACGGGCTACGAATGATTACTTTGATCTGCTCAGGCAAAATCACCCGGCAGGCTGGCCTAAAAAGGAATGTTTCGACGCTTTCACCCGCAGTGCCGCCGCCGACTATTTACAACGCCGCCATCCCCGGCTGGCCTATATCGGCTTGGGCGATACCGATGAAGCAGCCCATGCCGGACATTATGACCGCTACCTGGATGCTGCCCGGGAGACGGATCAATGGCTGGCCGAACTGTGGCAATTCCTGCAGCAGGATCCCGTTTATCGCGGCCGGACAACGCTGCTGATCACCACCGATCATGGGCGCGGTTCGGAAGAGCCCCGTCAATGGCGCGATCACAGCCGGCATGTGCCCGGTTCGGATCAGGTGTGGCTGGCCGCCATCGGACCGGACAGCCCCGCGCTGGGCGAAGTGGCGCTACCCATGCAAATTTATCAGCAGCAGATCGCCCAGACAATTGCGCAATTGCTCGGCTGTACTTTTCTGACCGATCATACGGTAGCGCCGGCCATTAGCAGCATTTATAAAAAAATGCTGGAAGGGCACTTGACCGCTAAAAATTAGCTTAGGATTGCGTCAACTTTTCCAGGGCCATAAAATTCTCGAAATCAGTGAGTTGCGTGCCTTTCAGTACCCGCGGAATTTTGGCCTGGCCATTGAGTTTGCCGCGTTTTTCCAGCCATTTCAGGAAAACTGCATTGGCGACAAACTCCACTTTGACGGTTTTTAACGCGTAAATCCGTTCCACGGCGTAGTCATCATTGAGCCGGCATAAGGCCTCGTCGACGGCTTTGGCAAAGGCGATTTCACTCACCATCGGGTTTTCGCAGGCCACATACCAGTGGTGGGCCCAGTAGCTGCCGGTGCGGACACCCGCCACGGTGAATTCCCGGACGCCCGCCCGCAAGGCTGCATCCGCCTGGCGTACGGCTTCGTTCAGGTTATCGATAGAAATATGTTCCCCGCAGGCCGAAAGGAACTGTTTGGTGCGGCCGGTAATCCGGATGTCGGCATTTTCAACATCGGTGAACTGGACCGTATCACCCAGTAAATATCGCCAGGCGCCGGCGCAGGTACTCAGCAGCAGGGCATAGTGGACGCCTTCTTCCACCGCATCCAGGCCTACTGTTTCCGGATTCGGGCTGCGCAGATCGCCATTATCGTCAAAATTCTGATCCGTGAACGGCACGAATTCATAGAAAATCCCGCCATCGGTCAATAAGCGCATAGCGCGGCTGTCAAAACGGTTCTGGTAGGCGAAAAACCCTTCCGAGGCCATATAACTGTCTATATACTGCACCGGCTGGCCCAGCAATTTTTCAAAAGTCGGGCGGTAGGGTTCAAAAAATACCCCGCCATGCACCAGCAGGGAAAAGTTCGGCCAGAGTTCGTGAATGTGCCGCAGGCTGTACCGCTCGATGATTTTTTCCAGGATCAACTGCATCCACATGGGATTGCTCACGGCGGAACCCACGTCCCAGCCCGGCGCAGCTTCGGTAATGCGTTCAATCCGGTCGCTCCAATCGGGCAGGCTGGTCGTGGCGAGGGTGGGCCGGTAGTAGTGTTCCATCCAGCGTGGACGGTTCAGCCCGAGCATACCGGAAAGGTCGCCGCTTAGATGCTGGCCCTCCTGTTTAAGAGTGGTACAACTGCCGACCATGAGCATCTGTTTGGAGAAATGCGTGGCGGGCAGGTTTTGCCGGCTCAGGTCAAAAAACAGCCGCCGGGCCCCGCGTTTCATCATGTACAACATATCGTCGGTCACGGGAATATACTTCGTGCTGGCCTGGCTGGTCCCGCTGGAAAGCGCGAAATACGGCGTAGCGCCCGGCCAGCAGACATCGGTTCTATCATGCAGATGCGACTGCGACCACCAGCGTTCATACAGGGTGTGGTAGTCGGTAGCGGGTACCTGACGGCGGTAAGTTTTGTAAAGATCCGCACTGTGGAGTATTTCCCGAAAACCGTAGTAGCGGCCAAAGGCAGTGGATTTTGCTTTACTAAGCAGTTGGATCAGCTGCTGTCTTTGTTGTTCGGCGGGCGTACTGCGGGGACGTTCCACCCGGGCGCTAAGCTGCGCCGATTTTTGAATAATTGCGCTTACAAGCGACATAGGGCAAGGCTAAAATGAGTTTCCAATGCCGTAAAAGTCCAACGGATCTGCTGACTTCTCTGCGCTTATTACGTTAATACTTTTTCAAAAACCATTTATTAATATGCTGGTAGTAAATACTTTACATAAAAGTAACACCCGGTTTAAAGATCGTCTTCCGCTAACCTGTTTTCTTTGTCGAAAAGTAAACTTAAGCGTATTCCGATGTTTCTCCGCGCCTACCGACCTGAAGACAAACAAGCCCTGCAGCAACTGTTTTTTCTAACCGTACATACGGTAAACGACCACGATTATACGCCGGCACAACTAGCCGTTTGGGCGCCGGTTATGCCGGACCGCCGCTTTTGGAGCCAACTGGATGATCAGATTTGTTTTGTCGTGGAAAATCAACGTTTGCCCGTCGGTTTTATCAGTGTGGCTGCCGATGGCGCCCTGGGTTTCCTGTACGTACATCCTGATTTTCAGGGGAAAGGCATTGCCAGCGCGCTTTATAAACAGGTGGAACGGCTCGCCCGCAAACGTGGATTCGGGCATTTGGAGGCTCTTGCCAGCATCACGGCCCGCCTGTTTTTCCAAAAAAAAGGTTTTCTATTCGTCGAGGAAGTCCGCGAAACCCGGCAAAACGTGCATTTTTTGCATTATAAAATGGCTAAATCCCTGCTGCTGCCGGATGCTGCTGCCAAAGGCCTGGAACGGGCGCATTCCGGTTAAACCCCACCAATAAAAATCCCCCGGCGTTTTTGGAAAAACATCGGGGGATCGAAGAGTAAGTGCCATTTTAGCTTACAACTCCGGGTAAGTAGGCGGATTTTTGCGCTCGTAAAAGTAAGAACCAAGCATTCCTAATCCGCCGAATAAGGCGATTAGAGCGAAAAAGATGCCGGTGCGGGTACTTTCGGAGGCATTCACGAACATGGCTTCGTTCAGAAAAAGGGCCAGTAGCAAACCGATCCCGGCCCCAACGAACATCAGCCCGTTTTTCAGGGTTTGCGATGGATTGAGTCGGCGGTTCTTATCCTTGGGATTCATGCCGCGTTCGATCATCGCCATGTTCTCCTTGTTTTCGAGGTAGCGAAGCCCCCAGATCATACAGAAAGTGGCAACAGGAGCCACCCCGAAAAGAAAAATAATTGCCATTGGGCCTTCCATAACCGATTGATTTTGTTGTGAACTGAAAGAGTAATTGTTGTTGTTGCTTACTCTGACAGTAGGATTGCGGTCGAGGTTACAGTCGGAAGCATTTTTCTTTGTTTACCGGCCACCGCCGCGTCGCAAATTCTGACGTTCGGCTTTTTTCTCCCGGAATTCCTGCAATTTCTTGACCAGTCCTTCGCGGAATTGCCTTTCCGCTACTGGCAGTCTGGCGATTTTACGGACGGAAAGAACCTTACGCAGATGAACCGTCAGGTCCTTTTCCAGGTCTATTTCCTGTTGCTTCAGGTCAAAATATTTACGCACGTAATCCTCCGCCTCCGCATCAGTCATGACGTCGAGCTGGCGGTCGGTCTTAATTTGCAGTTGCAGTTTTTCGCGGTTGGTCGTGTATTCATTGAAAATGGGCCAGAAATTCTGCGCTTCCTCCGGGCTGAGTTGCAAAACATCGGTATACACGGCTACCCGATAAGCGCGAATGCGATCACCGGCCGGCCGGTTGTCTGCCGTTTGGGCTTGCATGGACGCCTGGAAAGCAGATAAAATCAAAACAATTAATAAGATACGCTTCATGGTGTGGTGATTATGGTTTGAAGGTGCGGGTTGCTGGGCTTTACAATAATTGCTCGAGGTCTTCATCGCTCAGGTCGTTCAGCAAATTATCGAGGTCTTCCGGATGCAGATCGTCCAGCGCCTGTTGTCGTTTTGAGCGGTTCTGGTCGGGGTTCGCGGCTGGTGGTTCGGGCAATTGATCAGTCGATTCGCTGGCAGGTAAAGCCGCCAGTTGCTCCGTATCGAAATCATGCACGTTGTCAAAAACGTAGGTTTCAACCTCTTCTTCGCTCAACTCGGGCATGCTGACCTGGGCCAGTCCTGCCGTCTGTTCATGCAGCGGTTGGGGTTTAAAAAACCAGACGGCAGCAGCCAGGAGTGCCAGTCCGGCAGCCAGCGCGGTCAGTACGCGTGGTTGCAGCAGACGGTGCAGCCATTGGTGGCCTCGCTGTATGCCCCACGCCGGGCGCGCCGGACGTCGGGCGCCCATCGTATCCAGCCGGCTGAAAATCTGGTGGTCCAGCTCGTCAAAATAACCATCAGGCGTACGGAAACCATCCCCCTGTGCTTTCAGGTCGTGGAGCAGGGAAGCATGTTCCCGCAGTTCGTCGTCCAGATTTTCCATGATATGCAAACTTTATGTGGTCAATGGGTGAATCGTTTATTGTCCTTCTCCTTCCCGAAAAACCGCCTCGATCTTTTTCGTGGCGTGGTGAAAAGAGGCTTTTAAGGCGCCCACGGAAGTGTTCAGCAGGGTGGACATTTCTTCGTAGGGCATTTCTTCATAGTAGCGCAAGTTAAATACAATGCGTTGTTTTTCAGGCAATTGTACAATTGCTTCCTGCAGCCGTATTTGCAGCGCGTCCCCATCGAACCAGGGGTCTGCCTGCAATCGGCCAGCGGCTGGCGAATCATCATCCAGGGAAGCCGAGGCATGCCGAGCTTTGTTTTGCAGGTGGGTCAGCGATTCGTTGGTCGCGATCCGGTAGAGCCAGGTATAGAGTTTGGATTTGCCCTCGAACTGTAGAATGCCCCGGTATATTTTAATGAACGTGTTCTGTAAAACGTCGTCGGCATCTTCATGGACCAGCACCAGGCGACGAATATGCCAGTATAACCGTTCCCGGTACTGCGCCATCATTTGCCGAAAGCCACGCTCGAAGGTGGCTTCGGAGCGGAGCAGGGCCATGATTTGTTCGTCTGTCGCGGTTAGGTTATTCACCTGTGTTGGATGCAATGCTTCCGGGTTTAGTTACTATGACCATTGGAGTGGCTTGGGGTTTAATTGAAAGCGCGAAAAACGCAAAAAAAAGCCAGACGCGGCATAAGCGTCTGGCAAAAATATCAAATAAGAAATTCAGGTCAATAAAGGGTTCAGGCAGCCGATTGAAAGAGGTTCATCTGCCCGTTTTGTTCCACGACTTCGAGTAGCCGCGCATACTTCATTTTGTGTTTACTGTTGGTCCGCAGGGCGATGAGTTTCGCCATCTCCAGCGTCAGGTAATAGTCTTCCAGGGGCTCACCCGGACGCGGCCGTTTGGCATAGTCGCGGTAAAGCTGTGGGCGGCGAATACCATCGTTGAATTCGTACACATCGCGCATCCAGCGGCGAACCTGAGCGCCGTACTGACGTACCGGCAATTTCAGGGCGGCGTGAAAACTGGAGGCCGTCACCACTTTTGTTCCTTTCTTACTTTCCAAAACTTCGAGTTCCATAACTGTCTCGTTTTGTGTAGGTTGCTTTTTAATGTTATTAACAGTACAAAACTAAACAACTTGTTTATTAAAACAAATTATTTCACCTTTTTTTTCAGCAATAATTTATGAAAATCTCGTAATAAATTGATTATGAGCACATTGAAACTAAACATTTTTTGTTGGCGACAATAAAAATGTTTATTCGCCGGTCACCATCAGCGGAATGGTTTGCAAGCGGTGACCGTCCGGGCCGTCCAGCTGAACTTCCAGGAAACCCAGCCAGTGCGAGCTTGGCGGCAGTTCTAACGGCAAACGTACCGTACCCGCCTGTACCTCCGCCCACTCGAAGGTGTTCATTAGCTGCCCCTGCGCCGACCAGACGCGTCCATGCAGCGTACCGCCGAAAGGCAGTGTTACTTCCAGCCAGGCCGGACCACTGACTGGCTGGGGCAGTACCCGCAGTTGCAGCGCCGGTAATGTGGCGGCTTCCTGGGTGCCCACCGCGCAACTGGGCGCTACCGTCGGACACCAGGTCCGGTTCGCCAGCGTACAATCAACAATATAGGGGTTCGGTTTGCCTTCCTGGTAGGCCGCGATGCGCCAGGTCTTGGTCAACTCGGCCCCATCCGCCGGGTCCTGCTGGTTCCATTGGCAGAGGGTGGGCCGCTGCAACTCGAAAAAGTCGGGGTCGGCCGCGTTGGCCTGGTTGCGGTACATGGTATAAAAGTAAAAGATGGCCCGGGCGACATCGCCTTTGGCCACCTCGCGCGGTTCGAAAGCCGCCGCATTCGATTCGGCGTACAGGTTGATGTTCTGGGTCGGAATGCTGGAGGAGATCTGGGTGCCCAAAAACCACTTCTGCGTTTGCGCATCCGGAATATCGGCAAAAGGTTTGTCGGCACGCGCTTCATTGACTGGAATACGGGCCGGGAACAGGTGGTGCATATCGCTGTTCCCATTGGTGCCGGCGGTGGCGCCTTTGGACTGCGGGTAGGCGTGTTCGGTGTTCATGCCGGTGGAGATCCCATTCAGGTACACGTACTGCGTAGGGTCCTGCGTGGGATCGAGGTAGAGCGCGTAATTGGTATAAATGCAGCGCAGGGTATCATCATCTTTCGCCAGCACCCTGGCAAAAAGCGTGTCGCGGGCATGCGCATAGTCGAGTACGACGTTGGGGCGGTAGGCATCGAAGAGGTTATCCAGCAGTTCCTGACCAGAGAGACCGGGAAAAATAGGGCCGAAAGTCTGGGCCTGCAGGTAGGTAGCCAACAGCAACAGCAAGGAGATGACAAAAGGACGCGACATAGTCAGGAATAAGGTTTTAAAACACAAAGGTAGATTCTTCTGCGGCCTTCTTATTCGTTTTCCGCAATGCCAAGCTCCTGCATCATTTGCAGGCCGTAATCCCTGATGTGGGTAATCAGCGGAATAACCTGCCGGCCTTTTTCAGTCAGACTATACTCGGTGTGCGGCGGTACTTCCGCATACACTTTCCTGTCAATATAACCATTGGCTTCCAGTTGCTTTAACTGGGTGCTGATCACTTTATCGGAAATGTGCGGAAGGGTCTTTTTTAACTCCCCGTATCGCAGGGTCGCTTTATGGAGCCGCCACAGGATGGGCATTTTCCAGGTGCCACCGATAAAGTGCAGGGCGAATTCGACCGGGTGGTAGTAGACTTTGTGTTTGTAGATAAAATCGGGCATACCTAATGGCTTTTCAGACAAAGATAAAGTAGCTCGCCTCGTCCACCCATACTTACCCAAATGTTAGTAGCTCACTTCGAAGGCCGGTAAACCCACCGTTGCAGGGCTGTCTGCACCTTTGTGCGACATTCATGTAAACAAAAAATCTAAACCTGCGGACAATGAAAAAAGGACTCTTGTTTCTATTGGCTTTTCTTTCCTGTATGCATTTCACACTGGCCCAGCACAATGCCGGCAATAATGGCAAAGTACTGATGATTGCTTCCAACCCGGCGGTAAGCGGGCAAACCGGCTGGCCGATCGGTGTTTGGTTTGCCGAACTGGCCCATCCCTACTGGGTGTTTTCAGAGGCGGGATACACCGTGGACATTGCCAGTCCGGACGGCGGAGAGATAAAATTCGACGGCTTCAGCGATCCGGAAGATGCCAGCAAATACGCCGCCTTCGATTACGTGTCGCTGGGCTTCAAAAAAAACGAAGCAAAAATGGCGCTTACCAAAAACACCCTGAAACTATCCACTATCCGGCCCGACGATTATAAAGCCATTTTCGTGTGCGGTGGCCAGGGACCGATGTACACTTTTATCGACAATGCCGAATTGCACACGTTTTTCACCAGTTTTTATCAGACGGGCAAACCGACCGCTGCCATCTGCCATGGTACCTGTATTCTGTTAAAAGCTAAATTGCCCAATGGTAAATACCTGGTGCAAGGCAAACGCTGGACGGGTTTTGCGGCCAGCGAGGAACAGTATGCGGACAACTATGTGGGACAAAAAATCCAGCCTTTCCGCATCGAGGACGAAGCGCGCAAAATGCCCGACAACCGATTTGAAGTGGGCGCCCCATTTTCTGCCTATGCGCTTCAGGACGGCAATCTGATCACTGGTCAGCAGCAAAATAGTGGAGCCGCCGCGGCCGAACTGGTGGTAAAAGCGCTTGAAAAAGACAAGGCACGCTATCCGACGTATGTACTGGTACATGGTGCCTGGGCCGATGAAAGTGCCTGGGGTTTCGTGCGCAACGAACTGGCCAGACAGGCAAATGTCGTGGTCGTAAATTTACCTGCGCATGGCATCGATCTGACTCCCGCCAAAGCCGTTTCGTTGAAAGACTATACCGATCAGGTGGAAAAAGTCATTAATGCGCAAGCCGGTCAGGTGATTTTGGTAGGCCACAGCATGGCCGGCATGGTCATTTCGCAGGTCGCTGAACATATACCGCAAAAAATCTCCAGGCTGGTGTATGTGTCGGCTTATTTGCTAAAAAACGGGGAGAGTCTGCTGTCGATCTCCCAACAGGATACGCAGAGCAAAGTCGGTCAGGCCCTGGAGTTTAATGCGGATCAGACGGCGGCCAGGATCAATAAAGACGTCATTCCGGGGGCGGTCTGCGATGATTGCCCGCAATACATGAAAGAGGCCCTGGTAAAATACCATAGAGAGGAACCGACCAAACCGCTGGGCGAAAACGTAGTGTTGACAACGGCTAAATTTGGTCGTGTGCCCAAATACTATATCCACACTGCAAATGATCGGGCCGTGGGTTATGAACTGCAGAAAATGATGGTAAAAAATAATGGCGGCATTAAAAACACCTACCTCCTGCAGACCAGTCACCTGCCTTTTGTCGTGCAGCCGCAGGAATTTTTGAAAATCCTGTTGAGCATTTAAGTGATGGGCATAAGAATATGGATCGTGGCTCTGGCGGCCTTGCTTTCAGGGCGGAATGCAGCCGCTCAGATCAACGAAAGCGACACGTTGCATTACCAGTTACGCGTGCTGCTGAACGGTAATTACCAACAGGGCAATGTAGAGCTGCTGGCGGTGCGCAGCAAGGTGGATTTTTTGTGGGCGCCGCAAACCAACTGGGTTTTTAAATCGCAGAATTCGAGCCTGTACCAGACCATTTACGGCCGTAAAGCCGATAACGACGTTTTTAGCCGCAACTATTTGTATTTCCAGCCACACAGGAGAATTTACCCTTTCGTCATTGCTTACCTGTCGGGCAATTTCCGGCGCAAAATCGAAAGCCGCTATTTTGTCGGAACCGGAATCAGCTGGCAGGTGGTAAATACGCGTCCGCTGGTGTTGAAGTGCTCGGCCAGTGTCGTGAAAGAATCCACCAGGTTTGGAAACAGCATGTATAATTACCCGGAATACGACGGCCGCGACAAACTGACGCTCTGGCGAGGCACGCTATATACCGGCGGATGGGCGTATTTGCTGCACCGACAGCTGCGGGTGTTTTACGACGTTTTCTGGCAGCCTGCTTTTAGTGAACCCCGTAATTACCGCAGCCAATATGACCTCGGGCTGGATTTATTCGTTTGGAAAGGTTTGTCTTTCAATGTTTTATATACCAGCACACATGAAAATGTAGTTGTGCAAAATGTAAAACAGAACGACCGGAATCTGAGCTTCGGTCTGGCTTACAACTTTAGAAAAAAGGCTGGCGGATCTAAATAGCAATCCCGGCCCGGCCGTAGATAAAACTCATCAGCCAGGCGGGTCCGATCAGCAGAAATTGCAGGTCTTTCAGGAAGGACGGCTTTTTGCCTTCCACTTTATGGCCCCAGAACTGCCCGATCCAGGCCAGTACGAAAAGGCCAATGCTCACCTGCCAGAGCGGGAGGCCACTACGTTCTATTTGTTGACAGATAAAAAGGCAGATCATTCCGAAAATCGCCATGCCCACGGCTAAGGTGGTGGAAAGCCGGATATAATAAAAAAGGAGCAACAGTAAGGTGATCATCGCCAGGTTGAGCGTCAGGCCGGAAGCGACTTGCAGACTACCCAGTTTAACGCTGTACAACAGACCCACCACGGAGAAGAAAATGATCGGCACACAGATCCAGTGCACCATTTTATTGGTGGGATTGCGGTGGCTTTCGCCATATTCGTCGAGCAAGCTTTCAATGGTGCGCATCAGGAAATGATTAATGTGTGGGCCCAATAACAGGCTCGCAAATATACAAAACCAGTAAGCTAAACGGCAAGCCGGCGAGCGGCATGGATTTTTACTTATAGCCCAAAAAACGACTTTATGGCCAAGCAAAATGATCCTCTGCCCAATGAACTCCACCAACCCGCCCATAACCCTGCCGCCAACCGCGAAAACCAGGACCTGGACTTCCCCGGTTATCCCCATCACCCCGCCAGCGAAGATATACTGAGTGCCGAAAGCGACGCCGTAAAGGTGGATGCCAACGTGGAAGATTTCTCACGAAACACCTGGACGGCAACCCGCGATGAAGCCGTGCGCAATCTGGGCGAAGAAAAACGTCCGGACCTGGCCGTCAGCGACTTGCAGGATGTACTACCGGGTGATGACCTGGAAACGACTCCGGCGGATATCGATCCGGACGCTGACGTAACCGAAGAAGACCTGATGCTGCTGGGTGATCCCAACCTGGATCAGGACGGCGGCGACGACGAGCTTATGGACAACTACCAGGGGCTCGACGATACCGACCTGGATGGCGAACCACTGAACGAATATGCCGGCACCATATCGGCCACGGGCGTCGATCTCGATATGCCCGATCTCGAGCTGGATAGCGCGGGTTCGTCCGATCCGCTGGAAGATGAGGAAAATGATTATTTCAGTCTGGGCGGGGACGACAAAGATTCCCTGGAAGATGACCAGGCGGGTAATATTTTCTAGAACCGGCGGCTAAATTTCAAGTTATCGATGGTTTTGATTGTGCTAAACGCCACCTTTTCAGGCGACGTTTAGCACGCATATCGGATTACCGAGCCAGCAGAATGGTTTGGGTTTTCACCTGATCCCCCGCCTGGACCCGGAGCAGATAAATGCCGGGCTGCATGTCACCCGTCTGTAAACGGAAGGTCCCCTCACCGTCCAGCGCACCCTGATACACCTGATGGACTATCTGTCCCAGCGTATTCATGATGCTGATCCGTACGTCCGCAGCCACCGCCTGTAGTTCTATGGTGAGTGCATCGCTGAATGGCACCGGATAACAACGCAGGTTGAAGTCCTGGCCCAAAGCGACCGGTTTGAGGTCCTCGCGGAATTGCACGCCGGCACAATTTCCTTCAAAAATGATGATCGAGCCCTGTTGGAGCTTAATGCCCACTTTATCCTGGGGAATACCGGCGATGATGGACTGTCCGCTGATGGCCAGGGCATTGCCCAAAGCATCATTCGCTGCGCCGCCGCCATCGGCTAACTGGCCAACCAGTACCCAGCCGAGTTCCTGACGCAGATACGCAAAGGCCCGGCCGGAGTTTAAGCCGAATGGATTATCGCCCGGTGCGCCCACGGTGGCGTAGTTTCCATCGAGTGCCACTGCCGCACCGAAGTGGTCGTTGGCGGAGCCGTTATATTCCAGGATGGTGGTTTCCTGTAGCCAGCTACCGGTGGGTGTACGGCGGTAAATAAAGGCAGCCCCGGCATTGGATGCTTTCAGGTCATTGCCGTCGGCGCCAATGAGGGCATAACTTCCGCTCAGGCCTACGCTGATACCAAAGTTGTCACCAGTTTTACCTTGCTTGGCCCGCAGTTTAGCTGCCTGCCCCCAGGCGCCTGCACCGCCGAAGTCTTGTTCGAATATATAGGCTGCACCGGCTCCATCCCCTTTATCATCATCCCCGGTGGCGCCAACCAACGCCCGAGTGCCATGGATCGATACTTTCCCCCCTAAGTGGTCGAAAGCCTCTCCGTCCGTCGCTTTCAGTTTCGCCGCCTGGCCCCAGTTATCCTGTCCGCCCAGGTTGCGGTCGAACAAATAGGCTGCCCCCGCTTCATTGCCAATTTCATCGTCGAGGGGGGCGCCTACCACCAGCAGGCCATCATACAGAGATATACTGGTACCAAACTGCGATCCGGGTGCCTGGTCGCTGGGCAGCAGTTTTTTTACAAACTCCCATTGGTTGAGGTTCGTCGCGTTTTGTTGAAAAATATATACAGCGCCGGCACCGGCTGCGCCCACGGCGGCAATGCCGTTGGAAATTGCCACACTGCCGCCGTACAGATCACTGTTCTGAATACTGGCCGGTACCAGCGAGCTTACCTCGCCCCAGTTGCCGGAACCGCCGGCATTTCTATGCAGTAAATAAGCGGCGCCAATGCCTTGTCCCCCTCCATTCGTATGGTTAGATCCCACAATTGCCCAGTCACCATCAATGTCCACACTTTGGCCAAATTGCTCCAGCGCAGCGCCATCCGAAGCATAACGTTTGGCAACAGCCTGCCAGTCTTCAACTTCATCGACCAGCCCATCGCAGTCATCGTCCAGACCGTTACAGACTTCCAGCCGGGATTTGACCACGATCTGGAAAGTGCAGTTAGTGGAAAGACCGGCCGCATCGATCACCGAAGCGGTCACATTGGTATAACCCAGCTCAAAGCTGCTCAATGGTTCCTGGGTGTAGCTGGCGGTAAAACCCGGGCAGTTATCGCTGAAACTGGCCACATAGTCAACGACCGCCGAACAACTGTTTTCATCGGTCAGCGTCACAATATTAGCCGGGCAAATCACGGTAGGTGGCTGATAATCAGTGACTTTCACCGTTTGCGTACAGGTGCTGCTATTTCCGGTAAGATCCTTAACAATGTAGGTTACCGTGGTCGTGCCGATTGGGAAAGTACCTGGCGAATTATTGGTCAGGGAACCTATGCCGCAGTTATCGTTCAGGAAAACACCACCGAGGTAGTCCACCGTGCGTGAACAGTTATTCCAGTCATTATTTAAAGATAAGTTGGCCGGACAGGTAATGCTCGGCGCCTGCGTATCATTCACGGTCACGGTGAAGCTGCAGGTGCGGGTATTCCCCGAAGCATCTGTCGCTCTCCAGACATTGGTGGTTACGCCGACTGGGTAGAATGCACCGCTGGCCAAACCACCTGTACTGACCACGGAGGTGACGCTACAGTTGTCCGTGGCAACAGGCGTGGTGTAGGTGGTGGTGGCGCCGCAGAGGCCGGGATCGTTGCTTTTGACAATGTTCGCCGGGCAGGTGATGTTCGGCAGGGTCACGTCGTTTACCGTCACCGTAAAGGTACATGTGCTGGACAGTCCAACGGCGTCGGTGGCTCGATAGGTAATGATGGTAACACCTACCGGAAAGGTAGAACCGCTGGCGA
Organism: Saprospirales bacterium; assembly: GCA_031425035.1. GTDB lineage: Bacteria > Bacteroidota > Bacteroidia > Chitinophagales > Saprospiraceae > M3007. The sequence continues at coordinate 56,478 of JANPIN010000065.1, forward strand.
GTCCGCCGACCAGCGTGATGGACGGTGCCGTGCAATTATCAGTGGCCGATATAGCGCCATAAGTGACTACGGCACTACAGGCCGTTGCCGGGCTATTATTGATCGTTACGCTGGCCGGGCATGAAATACTTGGCGGGATAACATCGGTTTTGGTAAAGCTCCAGATCGTACAGCCGGACGCCGTGCCTTGGGCATTTAATGGCCGGATCTGCCAGTAGTAAGTACCCGCGGCCAGAATACCGGTGTTGATACTGGTACCAGCGACCGTTGCGAAGAAAGGCGGTGTCGTGCTGGTGCCGAAATAAACGTCGTAACTGGTGGCCGTCGGAGCTGCCGGCCAGCTTAAAGTTTGTGTGGTGTTCGGGCAGCCGGCATTCGAGCCGTTGGCCGGCGAGGCAGGTGCCGCCAGGCAGGCCGGGGCGCTTCCCGCCGGCGGACAATCGATCCGGAAAGTCTGCGAGGTGGCGGTGGTAACTTCCGGATCGAACAGAATATAATAGGTCGTACCGGCAGTCAATGGACCGAACGAATTTGATTCCGGTGCATTGGCATCACCAATACAGGTCCAGCCAGTAGCGCTGCAACCGCCGGAAGCTGCTTTGTAAAAATAATCTCCATAACCGCCACTCGCTGCGGTGACTACCTGCGTATGGATGCCAGTGACCGAAGCGGTAAAACTGTACACTTTTTCCTGTCCCGGGGTCGAAAACCCACAACTAGCCGGACTCCATACGCCGGTGCCGGTAGCCGTTGCCGTAACCGGCGTAGCACAGAGCAGGGTGGGGGTGCTGGCACAAGGGTTGTAAACGGGGCAGTTGATCTGGAAAGTTTGCGTAATCGAGGTGGTTGTCTCCGCGTCGAGCAAAATGTAATAGGTTGTGCCCCCGGTGAGCGTACCCATCGAAGCGGTAGTTGGACTGAAAATATCCAGGATGCAGGTCCAGCCGGTGGAAGAACACCCGGCAGAAGCGGCTTTGTAAAAATAATCAATATACCCAGTGCTGCTGGTAGAAGTGACCTGCAGACTATAGACGCCGGTAGAGGGGGCCGTAAAACTGTACACTTTTTCCTGGCCCGGGGTCGAAAATCCGCAACTGCCCGGGCTCCATAAACCACTGCCGGACAGCGTAGCCGTTGACGAAGTGCCGCAGGACTGGGTCAGTATAGTGGAACAAGGGTCGGCTGCTCCGACACAACTGGTACATTGAATGGTACCGGTATGGCAGGATCCATCCGTTCCGCAGGCTGCATTGGTATTGTAGTGCAGGTAAAGCGGTCCGGAAGCGGTGCATACTACACTGATCGGGGCAAACCCGAACCCAAGTACTGTACCACCAGGACTGCCCTGGCGGATGGTAATGTAGTTTCCAGTACCGCCTGTGGCATTGAACAGATAGGTGCTACCAGCCGTGCAACCGTTAATGGTACTGTACTCACCGCCGAAAGCGCAGGTTGTAATGGTTACGACCGCATTGGTGGTGGGTGCCGTTATCGTACCAAATGCAGAAGGATTGGTACACTGGCTCCAAACTGCGTGGCTAGCTAACATCAAAAAAAGAAGCATTACGGCCCGAAGAGACCGGACGGAGATGGGTAATTTTACAGTCATCGTGAGAGCTTTTTAGAAAATGAAAAGAAATACTTGACTTGCTAAGGGACAGAAACGCCGTATAAAATTTTAAGAAACCCAGGTAACGCAAATATAAACAATGTTCGGCCGAAATTCGTGCAGATTTATTTTGTCAGGTGGACGACAATTTTTCACTCTTCTCCAGTGCCTGCCGATTTTAGCGAATGGGGTCAATGTTGCCCATATTGAGCAACATTGACTTCGGTTTACCGGCGGTTTATGCATATTTCTTCTTTTGCCACCCCCATATAAGTGCGGTATATTTATTTATCTATACCATTTAAATTTTAAGCATCTTTAAACATGACCAGTCTAAAACATTTTTTTGAAGATGCAGCCCGTAAAATATCGGATTACGCCGGTAAGCCCTTCGTTTTTATTGTCGCGCTTTTGCTGATAATTGTTTGGGCGGTAAGTGGTCCTATATTTGGTTTTTCAGATACCTGGCAATTAGTAATTAATACCAGCACAACTATAATTACTTTTTTAATGGTTTTTCTGGTACAGTCTGCGCAAAACAGGGATTCAAAAGCCTTACAATTAAAATTAGACGAACTAATTCTTAAACTGGACCAGGCAGATAATGTGATGATCGATATTGAAGCATTGGGAGAGGATGAATTGGCGGAATTAGCGGCTAAATATAAAGAGATCAGGAATAGCCATGATGCGTCAGCAATGGAGAATTTCAAGAAGGAAACTCAATTAGCCAAGTTGAGCAAAAGTAAAAATAAGGCTAAAAAAGAAGATAAATCTGGTTCTTCTAATTCTAAAATCATTAAAACAAAAACTGCTGTATTGCGGTAATCCAATTCCAACTTTCAACTTAAAAAAAACGACTATGCGAAACGTACTGTATATTATTGCCGTTATCCTCCTGGCAGGATGGGTATTTGGCGCTTTTTTCTCCACTATTGGCAGTGCTATTCACCTGCTGCTGGTATTGGCCATAGCTGCGGCTATCTTCGGGGCTATCCGTCGTAATACGGTGGTTTAACTGTAGACTACTGAAACATTAAAACACACTATTAAACTCATTAATAGTGGTTGTATAAACCGACAACAACCTTGTCCTGCTGCGGTATATCCGTTAGCAGGACAATTTTTATGTTTTCACCGGTCGCCGCCCACCGATTGCCCTAAATATACCCGGACCAGCCGCAGCTCCCCGTAGGAGTATTTTTCTTCGAAATGCGTCTTTACCTCGGTGTTGGTCAGGCTCGGGTTGTCCAGAAAGTACTGTTCAATCTCCTGCACTTTCTGGCGCTCCAGCAGGGAGAAAATGTCCAGTTCGCCCAGGGCCATGTAGTGTGCCAGATGGCCTTCGATGGTGGAACGGGTCAGACTGCGTTCCAGGGCAATTTCATCCAGCGTTTTGCCGGCCTGGAACATTTCGAAACTCAACTTCTTGGTATCGATTTTCGGCGCTTTTTCCGGCACGTGCAGACGAAGGCTTTGATCCACCCGGTGTTCGGTGCAATAAGCGTCGATAATCGTCATTAAATCCGCGCCGAATTGCTGGCTTTTCATGGCTCCAATGCCCTTGATATTTTTCAATTCCGCCAGGGTTTGGGGTAGGGTTTGGGCCAGCTCGATCAGGGTGCGCGTTTGCATTACCTGATACTGTGTCAGGTTGCCCAGCTCGGCCATATCGTCGCGCCACTTTTTCAGTCGTACGAACAAGGCCGGATTTTTAATGTCCCCCGGCGTAGCCATATAATTCGGGATGGCCGGCGTGGCCAGCATTTGCGCCTTCTGGTAATCCAGGTCGGCATCCGTTTTAGCGCGCAGATAAAGAGCGGCCTGAAAACCGTTTGCCAGCGTAATGAAGCAGGCTTTTTTGATAAAAATCGCCTTTTTTAGCCCCTCCAGCCCCTCCGTAACCGACTTGCGTACGGCTTTGTTATCAGTCAGTAGCTGGATGTTTTTCGCAGCGGACTGCAAATCCTGGCCCAGTTTTTCCGCAAAAAATGTCCCCGCTTTTTGCAGCCGGGCCTGCAGTTCCGGGTTTTCTTCCGGCAAAATGCCATGGGCGAAGTATTGCCGGATCTGCGGGATGAATTTTTCTGCCAGCCCCAAAACCTGCTCGTTGGCCAGGATTTCCAGGTCCCTGATCTGCCGGCCAAATTCCGGGAGCAGGGAACCCTCATGTTCCAGAAACAGGCGATTCAACTGCCCAAAATAACGGCGCATTCGTCCGAAATCGAATAGTTCCAGCACGAGTTGCTGTTGATACTCCGCTTTGGAGCGACTTAAATGCGCAGCATCGGGGGCATTTTTATCAGCTTCGTCGCTGTAGTTTTTCACCACCTGATCGGTCTTGACACTCGAGTACACAATTTTCGAGCGCAGGACAATGCCTTCAAAACTCTTGCAGCGGCTCAGCGCCACGTACACCTGCCCATGGGCGAAAGCGGCCTGCGCATCGATGATCGCCCGTTCGAACGTGAGCCCCTGACTTTTATGGATCGTGATGGCCCAGGCCAGTTTAAGCGGATACTGGGTGAAGGTGCCGAGCAGTTCTTCGCCCACCTCCTTCGTTTCCTCGTTCAGCGTGTATTTCACGTTGGTCCACTCGGCGGGCACCACCTCGATTTCGCGGTCATCGCCGGGACATTTTACCGTAATAACGCCCTGCTTAAAGCCGGTTATTTGGCCGATTTTGCCGTTATAATAACGTTTTTCGCGCTCCGTATCGTTTTTAACGAACATCACCTGCGCATCCAGTTTACACTCCAGCAGCATGTCGGCGGGGTAGGCAAAGGCCGGAAAATCCCCTTCGATCGCAGCCTTGAAGTTTTGCAGCGGCTGAGAAATTTCCCCCAGTTTCTCCGCATTGATTTGCTGCGCCGCGGCATTATGGGAGGTCAGCGTAATATAAGGCTGTTCCGTAGTTGGCTTAAAATTAGCCACATAACGGCTGTTGAGCGTGTTCAACACGGCTTCGTCCAGTTGGTTATCCCGCACTTTATTCAACAGATCGATGAAAGTGGTGTCCGATTGCCGGTAAATATGTTTCAGCTCGATGGCCACTGGATCGGTTTTTTGCAGGGCCTGACTGCCGAAGAAATAGGCGGTCTGGTAATGAGCGCGCAGCAAATTCCACTCCTCGTCTTTCACGATGGGGGGCAGCTGGTGCAGATCGCCGATCATGAGTAGCTGCACGCCGCCAAAGGGTTTATAGCGGTCTTTATACCGCCGCAGCACGTCGTCGATGCCGTCCAGCACGTCGGCACGCACCATACTGATCTCATCGATCACCAGCAGGTCGAGGCTTTGGAGCAGGCGGATCTTATCACCGGAAAAGCGCCGTTGCCGCGACGGGTCCTGGGCCGTCCCCGGTAAATAAGGGCCGAAGGGGAGCTGAAAAAAGGAGTGGATGGTCATGCCCCCGGCGTTGATGGCGGCCACCCCGGTCGGCGCGACGACCACCATGCGTTTCGGACTTTCCTGCTTGAGCTGGTGCAAAAACGTGGTTTTGCCGGTACCCGCCTTTCCGGTCAGAAAGATGTTTTTATGCGTGTTACGCACGTAATCGAAGGCAAGTTCGAGCTGGGGGTTGGAGTGAAAAGACATAGCGGTCGGCAGCGGTTTTATGCGGTAATAGTGATGCGAAAGTAAGGCAAAGCTTTCACTTCCGGCTGTGCCCTGACCCGAATTGGCCCGTAATGACCCGAATTGAACCCTAGGATATTTCTTAAAACCGGAACCTTTGTGGCGTTAAGTGCAGCGTGGCCAGATTCAGCTAGTTTTGGCGACACCTGTCTTTTATTTCCAGCCAAAGCGGCGTATTATTGCAGTAGTAAACGATTTATTTATGACCATGGCAATATCGGACATCGCGGAAAAAATGTACAGTGTTGAAGAGTATTTCGAGTTGGAAAAACACTCGGAACTCCGGCACGAGTACGTTAACGGACAACTTATTCCCATGCCCGGAGAAAATGCTGGTGCAGCTTTACAGCCGCGACGACCAGGGCTGGCGCGTGGAGATATTTAGCCATCCGGAGCAGGAAGTCGTGCTGACTCAATTGGGTTGCAGTTTGCCCGTTGCCAAAATCTACGAAAACGTAGGCCCCGTATAGGGTGATTTCGTAGCCAAACTGCCACCTTTGCGGTCCCTGATTTTACACTGCTGCCAGCCCGATCCTATTCTATGTCCCTATATGCCCAACGCATTGCCCAGTCGCTTTCCATTTCCCTGCGACGGGTAGAAGCCACGCTCGAACTGCTCGAATCCGGCGCCACCATTCCTTTTATCGCCCGCTACCGCAAAGAAGCGACCGGCGAACTGGACGAGGTGCAGATCGGGGATATTCAGGATGCCTGGAAGAAACACCAGGAGCTGGATAAACGCCGCCTGACCATCCTGCAAAGCCTCGAAGAACAGGGCAAACTCTCGCCCGAACTGCGTAAAGCCATCACGGATGCCTTGACGCTGACCGAGCTGGAGGACCTCTATTTGCCCTACCGCCCCAAACGCAAGACCCGCGCCAGCGTGGCCATCGAACGCGGCCTGGAACCCCTGGCCAAACGCCTTTTTGCCCAGCGCGACCGCGAAGTGGAGGTGCTGGCGGAAAAATATATTACCGACCAGGTGCCCAGCGTGGCCGATGCGCTGCAGGGCGCCCGCGACATCATGGCCGAGTGGATCAGCGAGGATAAAGTGGCCCGCGACCGCGTACGGCGGCATTTTGATAAAAGCGCACTGATCGCCGCCCGGGTAGTGAAAGGCCAGCAGGAAGCCGGCAAGAAATACTCGGACTACTTTGAATGGAGCGAACCGCTGTCCAAATGCGCCGCTCACCGGTTGCTGGCCATGCGCCGTGGCGAAGAAGAGGGTTTCCTGCGCGTCGCCATTGCGCCCGACGAAGAACGACCATTGCAGGACCTGGACCGCCAGTTCGTGCAGGGCTACGGCGAATCCGCAGATCAGGTGCGCCAGGCGGTAAAAGACAGTTATAAACGCCTGCTGCAGCCGGGCATCGAGACCGAGTTCCGCAACAGCAGTAAGGAAAAAGCGGACCTGGAAGCTATCCGCGTTTTTGCCGAAAACCTGCGCCAGTTGCTGCTCGCCGCGCCGCTCGGAGAACAGGCCATTCTGGGCATCGACCCGGGTTTTCGGACCGGTTGCAAGGTCGTTTGCCTGGACCGTAACGGGAATCTGCTGCACCATACCGTTATTTATCCGCATGAGCCTAAACAGCAGGTATTTGAAAGTCAATCAGTTGTCGAACATTTAGTCGATAAATACGGACTCGACGCCATCGCGGTCGGTAACGGCACGGCCGGGCGGGAGACCATGGATTTTTTGCAGAAAATAAAGTTTGCCCGCCCCATCGAAGTGTTTCCGGTCAATGAAGCCGGCGCGTCGATTTACTCCGCTTCGGAGGCGGCGCGCGAGGAATTTCCCACGGAAGACCTGACCGTGCGCGGCGCCGTCAGTATTGGCCGCCGCCTGATGGACCCGCTGGCCGAACTGGTCAAAATTGACCCGAAAAGCATTGGGGTGGGGCAGTATCAGCACGATGTGAACCAGGGCCAATTGAAAGACAGCCTGGACCGCACGGTGGAGCGCTGCGTCAACGCGGTGGGCATCAACCTGAATACCGCCAGCAAACATTTGCTCACTTATGTGTCCGGTCTCGGCCCGGTGCTGGCGCAGAACATCGTGCAGTACCGCGCGGAAAATGGCGCGTTCAAAAGCCGGGCGGAACTGAAAAAAGTGGCCCGCCTGGGCGATAAAGCCTACGAGCAGTGCGCCGGATTTCTCCGGATTCGCGAAGCCAAAAACCCGCTGGACAATACGGCCGTCCACCCCGAACGTTATGCGCTGGTGGAACAAATGGCCGCCGACCTGCAGTGTAAAGTGGTGGATCTGGTGCAGGACAAGGCGCGCCGCCAGCAGATCGACCCGCGTAAATACGTGCGGGGCGACGTGGGTTTGCCTACCCTGCAGGATATATTGAAAGAACTGGAGAAACCCGGCCTCGATCCCCGGGGAGCGGCGCAGAGTTTTACGTTCGGCAACGTGCGCAGCATGGACGATCTGGAACCCGGCATGGTGCTGCCCGGTATTGTGACCAACATTACCAACTTCGGCGCCTTCGTGGATATTGGGGTGAAAGAGAGTGGACTGGTGCACGTTTCGCAGTTATCCGACCAGTTTGTCCGTAATCCGCTGGAAGTGGTGCAGTTGCAGCAGCAGGTCATGGTGCGGGTACTGGAGATCGATTATGCGCGGAAACGGGTGGCGCTGAGTATGAAGGGGTTGTAGGTTTTTTGGGTTATATTTGCAGACAAAACGTGTTAGAAATGACAGCTTCACTTAGAAAAGTAGAAGAAATTCTACCCTCCTTATCGCCCGGTGAAAAGGCGCAACTCCTGCAGTGGGTAGTCAGCGATTTGGGTGGCGTATTTCCTGGTATTGAAAAAACACCTGGCGTGAGTGGCGGAGAGGCTTGCATCGCCCGGACGCGCATTCCTGTATGGTTGCTGGTGCAGCAACGGGATTTGGGTATTAGTGAAGCCCAAATGCTGTATGATTATCCAACATTGTCATCTGAAGATTTAAATAATGTCTGGAATTATTACCGGGCGCACAAGGTGGAAATAGACGAGCAGATTATAGAAAACGTATAACCGGAAGCATTTTATTAAAATACATAATGCAGGTTCTATACATTCCGGTGTTATAGTATGCACCGAAGATGGGGACGTAGCTGCATTCGCCTTACGTATTCACGAGGCGATTTTTAATATAAGTATGGATAATCAATTAATTCGAATTGTCAGACCGAATATTTAGTTTTAAAGTAATTATTGTTTACACTAAACTTCAGCAGCGCATAAAGAATTTTGAAAGTTAAATCAGTTGTTTATCCTATTCCAAATCCAACCCGATTATGAAAAAAATTCTCTTTTTCCTTCTCCTGGCCGCCTCTTTCCACACGGCTTTCGCCCAGGATTGTTCCGCCACGTATGGTTTGCTGAAAGCCGGCAGCCGTCTCGAATACACCACGTTTAATAAAAAAGGCGAAGTGGATATGACTATTAAAGAAGTGTGTCAGAAAGTGGAAAACAGTCTGGACACCGTTATCGCGGTCATGGATGCGCGCACCGCCAATGCCAAAGGGGAAGAAACGTCGGCACATACCTTCCATCTCAAATGCCTGGCCGGCGTCATTTACATGAACATGCAGACCATGCTGCCGACCCAGCAGGGCAGCGAAAGTCAAAGCTCCGGTATGGAAATGCAGATTGAAGGCGGCGATATGGCTTATCCCGCCACCATGAAACCGGGCGATCTGCTACCCGATGCCGAAATGGTAGCCAGGGCCTCTACCGGCGGTATGCAACTCATGAAAATGCGCTATAAAATCGTCAATCGAAAGGTGGAAGGCGCCGAAAAACTGACCACCAAAGCCGGTACTTTCGACTGTATGAAAATTACGTACGACCTGGAAATGAACCTGTTGGGTAAAAAAACTTACCACAGTGCGCAGTGGATCGCGAAGAATGTCGGCATGGTCAAGACGGAGAGTTATGATAAAAAAGGGGGGCTGGAATCTTCCATGCAATTGACACTGTTCCAAAAGTAACCGGTTGGACTCTTCATCTGCCCGTTTCACCAAACCTCTGCCTGTGGATTTCTAAATTTGCCCTGCATTTTCAGACTTTAGCATCACTATGGCTCGTCAATTATTACTTTTTCCCTGCATCTTCATGCTGTTCGGCAGCTTTTCCCTGTCGGCACAAATTACCTTTAGCGGCCAAATCTCCCCCCTGCCACCCACGCCCAAGGCCGCTTTGGAAGCCTGGCAAATGGATCACTGGCAGCAGGTCGGCGAGCTCCCCTTGAACCCCGACGGCTCGTTCGCCCTGCCCCTGCTCAAACCCAAAGCGGGTCAGTATCGCCTGCGGGCCTGGAGTCAGCCGGATAAATGGGTCGATTTCCTCCTGCCCGATAGCCTGCCCGCCACGCTGAACATACGGCTCGAAGCCAATTACGATAAAATGGACGGCCAATCCGTCCGCGTCGCCGGACTGCCGGAGAACGACCTCTACATCGATCTGATCAACGCCCGGCAGCGACTGGTCCAACGCCGCGACAGCCTTAGTACCTCGGGCCTGAACCAGGCCAACATCGACCTGGTCGGTTTCAACCGCCTCTGCCGGGAAATAATGGCCAAAAACCGGAACAGCATGGTGGCTGACGTAGCCGCGCTGTTCCTCGAACCTACGCCGGCCGATCATCCGCAAAAGCCCGCGCTGGCCAAACTGACGGCCAATGAATTCGCCAAAGCCTATGGCCTGGAAGCCATTCCATTTCACCACGAGCATATACTGGCGCATAATGCTTTCGTCAAAAGCCTCAACCGCTATTTCAAGTATTTCGACCGCGATACGGCCGGCAACATCGCCTTCATCGACGGCGTCATGTCGCGGCGAAATGGCAGTGATGCCGTGGATGGTTATCTCTTCAAGTACCTGCTGGACAAGATGATCGATTACCGGCAGGAGGGTGGACTCACATATTTACTTTCCTGGTACGCGCCCGACTGTACCGACGAACATCCGTTGCCGAGCAGCCTGCGTTTGCTGCTGATGGGTTTGAAAAACTGTGTGCCCGGTAAAGCATCTGCTGATCTGGCTCTGCCCGGTCTGGATGGACAGCCGGTGAAACTTAGTGAAGTCTGTGCGCAGCATACCCTGACGCTGATGCTTTTCTGGCGCAGCACCTGCTCGCATTGCCGCGAATTCGAGCCGGAACTGGCCAAAATCTACGAAAAATATCACCCGCTGGGACTGGAAGTATACGCGCTGTCCAATGACCGTACGGAACAGGAATGGAAGGATTTTTTGCAGGAAAACCCCATGCCCTGGGTCAATGTCTACATTCCGCAGGAGCAGCGGGCGACGGTTGCGCAGTTTTTCCCCGCGCCCAGTACGCCGACCCTGATTTCGCTGGACAAACTGCATCGGGTGGTGAGCCGGTTAATTTTACGCGGAACGCTGGAAAACTACATTGAAACGGAGTTGCCGAAGCATAAGCAGCAGTGAGTAAGGTTTTTACAAAAAAAAGAGGATTTGATTGGCACAGGCTAATCAAATCCTCTTTTTTCATTGAACCAGACTTTAGCGCCGCAGCCGGATGCTGAATGTGTTCCCGTTCGCATTGGTGAGTTTCGCCAGCCGGTCGCAATCGCCATTGCCAAAATCCAGGGTGGAGGAACGTGTACCGCGCACCAGCGATAGCGTACCCTGCGAAATCCAGCGGCAGTCGGCATGTTTGATCAGGGGCTCCGTGACGGTGGCGGAGAACGCATTGCCCTGGCGATTCACGCCGCTGGCCGTACCGGTGCTGCTCCAGACGTCGTCGCTATGGGCCGCAGTGCCGCCACCTTCGATCAGCACGCTCGTGCGCATTTTATCCCAGGTCGTAGAAGTGCCATCCGTGAAAATCAGTTTCATATCCGTGGCGGTTTTGGTGTACGACCAGAAACCATCGGTATTCTGGCCATTGTTGGTCCAGCTGCGGGTCCCTTCCACCTGCACGTCGTCCACGAAGAAATGGTCGTGGGTAATGGTGCGCACGGCGCCGGCGGTACGGATCTCATTGGTTTGATACACAATCAGTTTACCGCTCAAAACCCGGCCGTCGGGACGGGTACAGGCCGTACCGAAATCGATCGTAATGGTGTTGGGCCAGGTGCCTTCCGGCTGGGCAAAAGTAACGGTGGGGCAGCCGCCATTCCCGCCGCGATCTTCCACCGCCAGGTCGATATCGACGTCCGTTTGTTCGGCAAAATCTTCATTGGTCGAGAGATCTTCGGCGGTCATGACCTCGCTGTCAGTCACCTGGGCATCGTCTTTTTTACAGGCATTAAACATAGCGGTGGCCAGCAGCAGGGCCAAAAGAAACAACATGGACTTTTTCATCTTCAGAAATGTTTTTGCGTTGAGCGTTGGTGAATACTCGTTTTCCGCATTGCAGTTGACCGGTCAGGAAAACAGGAGCATAGACCGGGTGAAGACGCATGGGTTTAAAAGGGGGAGTGGGAAAGGGGATTAAATTTTTGACTGCGAGACCATTCCGTTGAGCGTGACCTTTGGTAATGCCTATCACGGGCGGTGCAAATTCCGACAGGTGGTTTACACTTCCAGCTCGAAAAGCCCCAGCGAAATGAAGTTATAATGGCTGGGTAAGTTGGCCAGGTTGGTCGGCGTAACCTCTCCTAAAAACGCAAATCCACTGGCTATGTAGTGTTCTTTCAGCCGCAGGTTATCGCTCCAGGTGTCCAGGCGCAGGAATTCTTTGTGCAGCTCTTTAGCGTGTTCTTTTGCCCATTGGGTGATGATAAACACGAAATTTCGCCCCCTGAAAGCCGGGTTTGTCACGATCCGGTGCAGGTATACGGCGTCATCTTTATCCTTTTCGCCCCAAATATCCGGGTCGGAATAGGCGATCATAAAAATGCAGGCGACCTGGCCATCTATCACGATCTTCCATTGGCGTCCCTGTTCAATCTCCATTTCAATCAAATTGCGATCAAAGGGCAGCCAATGCAGGTGCGAAACGGCTTTTTGATGGGCAATGGCCGCATCGTAGAGAGCGAAAATGGTTTCCAGATCGGCGGGGGTACTGCGGAGGATTTCCATGAAGCGGAAGTTTATACTGATTTAAAACGGGCATGACTGAATAAATAATCAGGCGCTGGCAAGCCGGATTTTCCCGCCTCATCCGTCTCCGGCGCCGATGGACGCAGTTGCAGGGGCAGCACACCGGACCACACGTCCAGCGCCAAGTCTTCCGGCTCATCCATTACGCCATGCGCCCGGACTTTAACGGAGGCTTCTTCCATTTCTACGGCGATGAACATCGTCTTTTTCATGTCGCTGGCATCCGGTTGGCGTGCATCCGCCCAGCGGCCGGGCATAACATGTTCGGTAAAGCGTTCTGCGGCCAGCCAGCGTTCCTCGTCGCTCTCCACCAGCCGGGTTTTGCCGAAGGCGACCACCGAGCGGTAGTTCATGGAGTGGTTAAAGACCGATCGCGCCATTACCAGCCCATCCAACAGCGTTACGCTCACGCAAACGGGGATGCCGCGCGCCATTTGCATGAAAAAATGACTGCCCACCGAACCGTGTAAATACAGCGTATTTTCCACCCGGCAATACCCCGTTGGAATAAGGAATGGCTGCCCCTCCAGCGTAAAAGCAACGTGGCAGACGAGGCCCTCGTCCAGCACGGCATCGCGCGTAAGCGGATCGAAATCGTAGCGTTTCGGGTAGTAGCGGCTACCCTGGGTCAGCGAAGTTTTTGCTTTCATAATGAGGGAGGATAGAAGAGGGGTTTAGAAAAAAGGTTTAGAAAAAGGTTTAGAGAAGGGGTTTAGAAAAAAGGGGGTAGCTCAGGGGAGGAGTGGGAAATAGCGCTCTTCTATGATGCGCATATGGTGGTTCTGGTGCCCGATAATCGTAAATCCGATGGCCAGCACGGGCAGCTCGGAATTAAACATCACGCCGCAGCGGCGCAGGGCGGCTTCATCGAAGGAGGCAAACAACAGTTGGCTGCCCTGCCGCACGCAGCGCAGTTCCGCTAGAAGGTCCTCCAAAGGGCGGCGGTTGGCTCCGGCATACTCGGCAAACATATTCTCCTCATAACCCGGCAACGCGGTGTCGTCGTTGCGGGCAAAACGCAGGGCGCGATACGTAAACACCCGTTCTCCATCGATCAGGTGCTGCAGTATATCCCGCAGCGTCCATTTGCCGGGCGCATACGCGAGGTCACCGAGCAGGCGGAATTTCTCCAGATCCAGTGTATCGATGGCGGCGATGCTTTGCTGAAAAGCTTCGCTTAATTCGATATCTTCCACCTGGTTAATGTATGTGTCGTAATACGTGGGATTACGCGCAACCGCAGATTTTTTCATACAACATTCCTTTTTGAACCACAAAACTAGCGGAAGTTCGGACTACTGAAAGCAACCGGTTTTTAAATAGCAGGTAGTCCGGATAGAAAATGGATTTATCTTTGTTTTACCGTAAAGAACACCTCCAGCTTGTACACTCTACGCTTAAGTGCCCGCTGTGCCTTATGTGGTAAAAACATTTGTATAGTCAACGCAAAGTGGTTTTGAATAAAGTCGGATTTGAAGTACTTGACCATCAAATATTCAAACCAACAAACCTTTTCAAACCACTCAAACCTGCCTATAACCGCCACCCGCCATGCTACCGTTTTCCACCTTATTGTCCATCGACAAGACGCATAAAACGCCGGTTTTTCTGCAAATAGCCGGCGCCCTCACCGAACAGATCCGCCAGGGCACCCTTCCCCCCGGCGCCCGGCTGCCCGGTACGCGCATCATGGCTGATCTCCTGCAGGTGCACCGTAAAACCGTGGTGGCCGCCTATGAGGAGTTGCTGGCCCAGGGCTGGCTCGAAACCCAGCAGTCGCGCGGCACCTTCGTCAGCCAGAAACTCCCGGAGATCAAACCGGTGCGGCTGGCGAAAAACGCTGTCTCGCCTGTTTTTGCAGTTGAACAGCAGCCCGGCTTTCGTTTTCAAGCCAATCCGCTGCTGGCTGCGCCGATTTATAGAGGCTCCAACGGACTGTCTTTCGACGACGGTTTTCCCGATGTTCGTCTCGCCCCCTGGGAAGCGCTTAGTCGAGCCTACCGGACCATGTTGCGCCAGGGTTTTCGTAAAAATCTGCTGTTTTACGGCGCTACGACCGGCGAACCAACCCTGCGGGCCGCTGTGACCGACTACCTCCGGGAAAGCCGGGGTTTAGCTATTACTACGGACAATGTGCTGATTACGCGCGGCACGATGATGGCTATTCACCTGGCCATACAGTGCATTGTCCAACCCGGCGAGGTCGTCGTGGTGGGTGAAGTCAGTTACACCTCCTGCAACCTGATCATCCGGCAGGGCGGCGCCAAACTGCTGACGGTGCCTGTCGACGAACAGGGCATCGACGTGGAAGCCATCGCGGAATTATGCCAAAAAACGCCCGTTCGGCTGGTCTACGTTACGCCGCATCACCAGCATCCGACCACGGTGATCATGCCCGCCGAGCGCCGCTTACGCCTGCTGCAACTGGCGCGGACCTATGGTTTTTGCATTCTGGAAGACGATTATGACTACGATTTCCATTACAACAGCAGCCCGATTTTACCCCTGGCAGCGGCCGATCCGGGTCACAACGTGGTGTACGTCGGGTCATTAAGCAAGGTGTTTTCGCCGGCGCTGCGTATTGGTTACGTGGTAGCGCCCGCCGCCGTGATCGAAGCCCTGGCCAACCTGCGCCGGGTGATCGACCGGCAAGGCGATAACCTGCTGGAAGCGGCCGTAGCGGTACTTTTTCGAGAGGGCGACATGCGCAGACACCTTAAAAAAGCTCAGAAAATATACCACCAGCGCCGTGATCACTTCTGCGGGCTGCTGAAATCGGAACTGGGCCACGTCATCGAATTTTCCAAACCCACGGGCGGTCTGGCCGTCTGGGCGCGCTTCGATCCCGCCTATCCACTGCCGCAACTGGCCCTCAAAAGCCAGGAAAAAGGACTCTGGATCTCCGACGGACTTTTTTACAGCCCGCACCGAAATGCCACGCGCCTGGGTTTTGCCTCGGTGAATGAAACAGAGACCGAACGCGGGATGGAAATTTTGAAAAGCATTTTTAAGTAGCGGAATAGTGCCGAAAACTTTTGAAGGGAAAGAAGCCCAACTATCTTTGCCCCCACTGCCGCCCATCGGCATACTACGACCATGTCAGTCGGAAAGACACTGCTTACCCGCGAACGTTTTGCCCTCACCATCGAGCGACTTTGTCACCAGTTGCTGGAGGACTGGGGCGATTTTCACAATGCCTGTATTATCGGCATTCAGCCGCGTGGCACCCTGGTGGCCAGGCGTATTCATACCCGATTGACGGAGTTGCTGGAGGATAGGAAAATTGATTTCGGCAAACTGGATATCACCTTTTACCGGGATGATTTCCGCATGGCCGATGGTCCGCTTTCGCCACACCCAAACGATATTCCCTTCATCGTAGCCGGTAAAAAAGTGCTGCTGGTGGACGATGTTTTATACACCGGACGCACCATTTCTGCGGCGCTGGCCGCATTACAGCACTATGGCCGGCCGGAATCCGTGGAACTGCTGGTGCTGGTCGACCGGCGCTTCAACCGCCAGTTGCCCATTCAGGCCGACTACATCGGAATCAGCGTGGATGCCCTGGACGAAGCCTACGTGAAAGTCCGCTGGCAGGAAATCCATGGCGACGACGAAATTTTGCTGTTTGAATATAAACCCTAGTTAAATGCCCGAACGTTTTTCCACCCGCCACCTCATCGGCATCAAAAACATTACCGAAGACGACATCCGGCTCATCTTCGAAACGGCGGACAATTTCAAGGAAGTCATCAACCGGCCGATCAAAAAAGTGCCCAGTCTGCGCGACATCACGGTGGCCAACCTTTTTTTCGAGAGCAGTACCCGTACCCGCGTTTCTTTTGAACTGGCCGAGCGCCGCCTGAGCGCGGATATTGTGAATTTTACGGCTTCCAGCAGCAGTGTGAGCAAGGGCGAAACCCTCCTGGATACGGTGAACAACATTCTGGCGATGAAGGTGGATATGGTCGTCATGCGCCATCCCGCGCCCGGCGCCTGTGTTTATCTTTCCAGCCGTATTCCGGCCAATATTATCAATGCCGGCGACGGTACGCATGAGCACCCGACCCAGGCCCTGCTCGATGCTTTTTCCATCCGGGAAAAACTGGGGGACCTGGCCGGTAAAAAAGTGGCCATCATCGGCGATATTCTGCATAGCCGGGTCGCCCTGAGTAATGTCTTTTGTCTGCAAAAACTGGGCGCCAAAGTCCGGGTTTGCGGTCCGCCCACCCTGATCCCGAAACACTACGCGGAACTGGGCGTCGAAATCAGCCACGACGTGCGCGAAACCCTGCGCTGGTGCGACGTGGCCAACGTGCTGCGTATTCAGCTGGAGCGCCAGGATATTAAATACTTCCCCAGTCTGCGCGAATACCACCAGTACTTCGGTATTACCGGACAAATGCTGCGCGAACTGGACCGCGAGATTGTCGTGATGCACCCGGGTCCGATCAACCGCGGCGTGGAAATTACGTCCGACGTGGCCGATGGTCCGCATAATATTATTTTACAACAGGTGGAAAACGGGGTAGCGATCCGGATGGCCGTGTTGTATTTACTGGCTGCACAACCGTAATACAGGCAAGTTTATGTGGTTTGTTAGTTTGAATATCTGATTATCAGTCATTTGAAATCCGACTTTATTCAATACCAATTTGCGCTGACTATACGCTCTTCGCCTAACAGAAATAAGGCCCGCTTTCCGGTAATCAGGAAGCGAGCCTTATTAATAAAAGGAAGATGGTTTAAACTGGTAATTTATAGATTTACTTACTTTCCGGATAGGTAATAACTAAGTTAAAGTGTTCGTCCTGATAATTACCCCGCAATAAGCGGGTAGAGCTTTGCTGCCGGCCATTATCCGAGACCAGGGTTTTTCGAATGCGGTAAGCGGTTTCGGTTTTTTGGCTTTTGGTTCGCAGCACCGGCAGGAAATCGAACACCAGGACACGGTCCGTTATGCTGCTGTTCCAGAGTGCCTGCACGAAATCGCGACCAGTCATACTTGCGCGATCTTTCAGCCAGCCAATGTGTTTCCATAGGGTTAGGCCATTACGGCCGGGGTAGCCGATTTCGATGGTCATGCTGGTAACGGAGGTCCATTTCGGGTCCCCCTTTCCGAGTGTGCAGTGCACCTCGATGAGTAGTGGGTTCATTTGTTAGAGCGGTTGGTGGAAGTGAGATAGGGAGCCAATAATGGCTTTTGGGGTTGGTTTTTTGGGGCAAACTAAAAAGCCAATTAAGTGTAGAGTTAGTTTTAAAGGCGGCTAAATAAGTTTATCAGTAATTATACGCTAGTTTGAGTAGGTTGGTTAGTTAGTATGGTTTAGAATCGGCGCTGCCGGCGCACCCGCTCATGTTTTCAGTTGGCTTTTTCCGAAGGGGAAAAAGGAGGTGCGCCAGACAGACGATTGCCGATTGGATTTTTGAAGTTTTCTTAATACACTAAATTTATTTTCGGATCATTCACCGCGGCCCCCGGCAGCACCCTCGTCGATTTCTTGTCGTTTTTTAGGAAACTAACAACGAGTTCAGTGCTGCCGGGTAGGTAATTTACCGGGTGGTTTTGGTTTGCCGGGGTTCGGCATCAGGGTTTCGGTTAATTGGGGTTGGTTTCAAGGAGCATGCGTGGTTTTGGTAGAGGTTTATCAGTCGTCTTGCTGCTGCTGAGTCTATTAGTCGATTTCCTTTCCATTGGTACTGCAAAGGTGAGGAAGCAATTTTCAAAGCACAAACACAGAATCGGGCATTACTTCCAAAACGGGTCATCAGACGTGGGTGCAACGATCCGCTTGAATGACGTAACTGCTCTGGCTGGCCGGAGGAAGTATCAGCACCACGCACTTGTCAATGTCGGCTTCCACGCGGTAGGCGATGGTCGTACCGCTGTCGGTAAATGTGCCGCAAAAACTCAGCGCTGGTCCGCCGGACGGACAGTTGACCGAAGATGGCGGATTCACGGCCAGTTGAATGTTGTCGCAAATGAGGTCGGCATAGTTCCGGATGCAGAGTTTTCCGCTGACCAGGCTGCGTTCCAGGACGATTTGTGCCCTTACGGACCGGCTTAGGTTGAGGATACGGATCTTGTGGAAATCCCGGGCGCTGAAAGCGCTCCAGCGAACGATGTTGGGGCTTTCGACGGTGGCTGCGGTGCAGACCAATGGGCAGATGGCAGCCATTTCGTCAGGGGGAGGGCATTGAATAACGTCCTCTATGATGACAGATTCGGTAGTCGTGTTTTTTTCAACGGCGGTTGTACTCAGCAAAGGAGTACCGTCTGCGTTCTGTACGGAATACACCTGAATGTGATAGGCACGATTGGGCAACAGGTTGGTTGCGGTGTGGGTAGTACCACTCAGCGGCGTCTTGACCGGTTGAGCGCCCGTTTGTCCGGTATCCGTCATCCAAACTTCATAACTGGTGGCATCGCTGGCGGCATCCCAGGCCGTGGTTGTGGAAGTGGCATAGGTGGTCACCGTACGGATATTGGTGGGGGCAGTGGGGGCAGTTGACTCTTTGGTTGGCATATATTGTGTGATTTAGGGCAAAGAACGGGTAACACTCAAATAACGTGCTTATTTTCCCCCGCCTATTCCACACACAAAATCGATCATCTGTTCCAAAAAACATTTTTAAAAAAGAATACTATACCATGTTGGAAAGTCAATTGCTGCATACCCTCCGGCTGTTGGAACCGGAAGAAATCGAAACGCTGCACCTGTTCGTCGCTTCGCCCATTTTCCAGGAACGCTATCATGCCGACGATACGCTGCGTTTCTTTGAAGAAGTGAAAAGATTTTACCCGGAGTTTCAGGATAACAGCCTGCAAAGAGAAACTATAGCCAACTCGTTATTTGCCGGCCGGAAAAACCCGGAATTCGACGTGACGCGGGCGATGGCTGATCTGATGCGTATTACCCGTCATTTTATCAACTTTCGCTATTCGGCAGTTCAAAGTGGGGGCGCCCGGAAAAACCAAAATGGAACCGACGGCCAACCGCAGGCTGAACAAATACTTAATCGTGCCCGGCAACAATTGGCACTGATGCGCTTTTACAACGAACGACTACATAATCGTCCTGCACGACCAGCGGCCGCAACAAAAAAAAAGAAATCAGCGCCTGGCAAAAAGGCCCGGCAAGTCAATAATTTTTTTGAAAACCTGTATATCGGGCTGGTGAAAGATTTGGAAGAGATCCAGGATTTTAGCGGATTTGAGGAGCAGGAGTTTAATGAATACCTGTACTTCCGATATCTCGTACAGCAAGAAAAATTCCTGTTCGACGGCTTAACGAATCCTGGTAATGGTGACCAGAATTTGATCGTAACCATGGGAGAACTTGACAGTTTTTATCTATACAAAAAACTTCATTTCTTGAGTAGTTTAATTAACCTGGAGCAGCATGTGGATATTTCCGAAGCACATCCGGAAGACTATAAGCGTATTATTGAAAACAAAAAACTCATGTTGCTTATCTGCAGACTAATCGGAAAAACTGAACTAACATGAAGGCATTTATTCACTTATACACTTCTCTGGTGCTTTTCCGGAACGAAAAAGATTCGGGAAAAGCTGACCTGCTGGCCAAGGAACTGATCGAACTTCTGAAAAAGTTTAGAAAGACTATTCCGGAAACGATGCTCGAAGAGATGGAAATACAACTGCGTAACCACTGGACTTCCCGCTACCAAAATACACGTAACGAAGATTATCCACTTTTACTGCATGACTTACAGCTGCGGCAGGTCGAACGACTGCGTCACAATGAAAAAGGCATACCAGCTAGTCAACTGGCCAATATCCTCTTTACTGCGTTGAAGTTGAATAAAATAGAATGGGCAAGTGAGATTCTTGAACGGCTGGGGCCCCGCATTATGGATGCTAAAGCAGAGTTAATCTATCCAATCTTAGTCACTCATTTGTTGTTTGAGCAAAAGCGCTACGCAGATGCCAGCGATGCTCTGCCGCACTATATTACTTATGGGGAATTAAAAGATATGTGGATTTACGGGATAGCCGCCAAGCTCGACATCAAAATACGCTACGAAATGAATTGTCTGATAGACGATGAACACTTCAACATGTTTCGGGCCACCCAGGCAAAACTTAGACGCGACAGAAGCCTTACTCTGGCCAGAAAGGAACAGCGCGAACGCTTTTTCCCCCTGGTCATGAAGCTTTACCGGGCCAAAGACTACTTGTTACATACCCCTAAAGCCAACATAACCAAACGTTTGGAGGAAGTTCAGGCAGCTCTTACTGACACAACCAAACCGGTGGTGGATACCGACTGGCTACAGGCCAAACTGGATGAATTTGGCATCCTCAAAACTGGAAATAAATAAACGGTTGCACCTCCGACGATTTCACCTGCATGACCAGCGCCACGATCAGGGTGAGCAGCACGGCTTTGCCTAGTAGTGGCAGGGCCGTCACCCCGCGCTGCCCCGCCAGTTCCCAGGAGGGTGGCAGGAAATGCAGGCCGAAACCTATGGCCATCCAGAACACCACCGTCGCGTAACCGCCCAGAAATTCCGGCAGGACCTCCGGATGAAAGTCGAACGCGATCTGGTGCAGCATGGAGCGTACGATGTCCATATTTTCCGCCCGGAAAAAGATCCAGCAAAAACAAACGAAGTGGAAGGTGAAAATGCCGCCCAGAATTCGCCGCAGCGGACCCGGTACGCCCGGGAACAGTTTTTGCCAGGCGCGTTCTACCGCCAGTCCGAGGCCGTGCAGTCCGCCCCAGATCACGAAACGGGTGCCGGCGCCATGCCACAAGCCGCCCAGCAGCATGGTCAGCATCAGGTTGATGTAGGTCCGGATTTTCCCCTTGCGATTGCCGCCCAGCGGAATATACAGGTAGTCGCGCAGCCAGCTGGACAGCGAAATATGCCAGCGCCGCCAGAATTCGGTAATGCTCAGCGACTGATAAGGCGAATGGAAGTTGATCGGAAAATGAAAACCCATCAGTAAGGCCAGCGCAATGGCCATATCCGAATACCCGCTGAAGTCGCAGTAGATCTGCATGGCGTAACCGTACACGCCAAACAGGTTTTCCAGCCCGGTGTACTGCTGCGGCGAATCGAAAACGCGTTCCACGAAGTTGACGCTGATGTAGTCGGAAATCACCGCTTTTTTGAAGAGGCCACTGCAAAAAAGGAACACGGCCCGGCCAAAATCAGCCCGCGTGACAAAAGGTACTTTATGGATTTGCGGCAAGAAATCCGCCGCCCGAACGATGGGTCCCGCCAGCATCTGCGGGAAGAAAGTAACGAAAAACGCGTAGTCCAGCATGCTGTCCAGGGCCTTCAACTGGCCGCGGTACACGTCGATCGTGTAACTCAAAGACTGGAATGTAAAGAATGAAATGCCCGCCGGCAAAAGGATCGACAGCGGCTCGAAAGTACCGCCGGCCACGTCCGTCCAGAGTTCGTAGAAGTAATTCGTGTATTTGAAGTACACCAGCATGCCCAGGTTCACGACCAGGCTCAGGGTGAGCAGCGCCACACGTCCCCCCCGTTTTTGGGCGCGTTCCATCCAGCGGGCCAGGTGGAAATCCACGACCACAATCACCACGTGCAGCAGCCAGTAAATACCCGCGCATTTATAATAAAAATACAGCGAGAACAGCGTCACCCAGGCAATGCGTAGGCGGTCGCGGCCGAGCAGCAACTGGTAAACGGTAAAGAAACCGAGGAACAGGAACAAAAACAGTCCGCTGCTGAACAGCAGGGGCGCCTCCGGATGAAACCGGAGCTGATCAAGGATTTTCTGTACGTCGAAGTCAAACACGGCGCGAAGGTAAAACTCCCAACCGGAGACCGTAAGCAGAAAGGCGAAAATTGACTTTGTTTTTGCAGATATGGAGTGGAGCTAAGCTTTTACACTTCCTTTACCCAGGGATTCTGCACACTTAACCCTATCAATCCAGAGAAATCTGAAGTATTACGCGTAACCATGATACATTCATGAATAAGACCTGTAGCAGCAATAATTGCATCCGGCAATTTTATTTTACGTTCCTGCCGGATCTCAATTACCTTTTGCACAACCAGCTCATCAATAGCGAGCCTATACATAATGGAAAGTAATTCCTCTGTTTCTTTTTTCTCCGTCAGGTCCTTAAAAGGATAACCTAGGGTCTCCATAAAAGAAATGTCAGAAACAAATAGCAAATCATCCGGCTGGATAAAGTCCTCCGGAATGAGTTCTTTTTTAGCTATGTAAATAATGATGTTAGAATCCAGCAACAGTTTACGACCACTCATCGCGTTGCTGTTTTTGCCAGACTGCTGGATCTGGAATGTCTTGAAAAAGCTGTTTTGATTGGTGTTGCAATACTTTTCGCAGCTGGAGTAACTGGCTGTCGGCAGAAACGGGCTCTGAATTTACCGCTTTTATTTTCACATATTGCAAACTGCGTAAAAACTGTAGCAGTAATCCATATTCGGTGTCGCGTACTTCAAGCACAATGTTTTTCATCTTTACTAAATTTAATGTACAAAAATACACATTTTTCTTTAAAACCGTGCTGTAGATCTAGTGCGGAAACACCATATCCGCCATGGCCAGGCTTCTTCCGAACGCCGGGCGATCGATGCGCAGGTCGGCCTGCATCTCATCGAAAAAGAACAGCAGGTTCTCGGTAGCCATGTTGCCGGTCAGTTCATCTTTGGCCATCGGGCAGCCGCCGAAACCGCGCAGCGCACCATCGTAACGGCGGCAGCCATGCTCCCAGGCGGCTTCTATTTTTTCGCGCCAGTTATAGGGCTGGGTATGCAGGTGCGCCCCGAATTCAATCTCCGGGTACGTCGGGATCAGCGTATCGAACAGGTAAGAAATGTTCTCCGGATTGGAGCAGCCGATGGTATCCGACAGCGAAAAAATACGAATGCCGAAGGGCACTAGCGCATCCACCCAGCGCTGCACGATCTCTACGTTCCAGGGGTCGCCGTAGGGATTGCCGAAACCCATGGAAATGTATAACACCAGTTGTTTGCCGTGGCGGACGCAGAGTTCCTGTATGTCCTGGGTGCGCTCCACGCTCTCGGCAATGGTCGCATTTGTGTTGCGCAACTGAAAAGTTTCGCTGATACTGAAGGGATAACCCAGGTACTGGATCGTCTCGTGCTGGCAGGCTTCTTCGGCGCCGCGCTGGTTGGCCACGATGGCCAGGAGTTTGGTCGTGGTGGAAGAAAGGTCTAATTTTGCCAGCACTTCGGCCGTATCGCGCATTTGCGGAATGGCTTTCGGACTCACAAACGAGCCGACGTCGAGGGTATCGAAGCCCACTTGCAGCAGTTGATTGATGTAGGCGACTTTCAGGTGGGTGGGAATAAAATCGTGTAAACCCTGCATCGCATCACGCGGACATTCGATGAGGCGGACGGCAGTTTGCGCTAAGGTGGTGGTGGGTAGCAAGACAAATAGTATTAGGTTGGGCTAAACAATTTTGGCTGGCCAAAGTTAGGGCATTGGGCGAGGCTGCGGCGGGTTCCGGAAATTTGACACGAAAAAATTATGAAAAATAAAGGTTACTGGACCCTGCTGGGTTTTCTACTGATCACCTTCGGTTTTACGGCCATCGTACTCCAACTCGTGGGCGTAAGCTGGTACTTTCTCGCGTTCCTGGAAATGGGCGGGCGTCTGTTTGCATTTGTAGCCAAACTCCTGATGATCATGGCCGGTGTGCTGATTATCGTGTTCGGCGCTACCGACTGGGAACGCGAAAGACGCGAAAGCAGCGAAGACAAAGAAGTCTAACCCCTGCCCCCTGTCTCCTGTCTCCTCTCACTCCACATCCTCCCAATCATACGCATCCTTCAGATCATCCAGTTCGCGGCGGTCTTTTTTAGTCGGCCGGCCCACGCCCCGATCGCGTTTTTCGGAAGTGGTGGCTGAATTCAGGAACCAGGCATTGTATTTATCGCGTTCGGCGGCGGGCGTCACGTCGGTGTAGCAGGTGACGGCAATGGCCGCCCCGACCCGCTTTTCAATCAATTGCAGGACTTTAAATTCAAAGGTAAAACCGTCTTTTTTTACCGCCGCTACGTCGCCTTCGGCAATCAGGAAGGAGGGTTTGATGGTTTCGCCCTTCACCTTCACCTTGCCGCCCTTACAGGCGTCGGTAGCGAGGGTGCGGCTTTTGAAAATCCGAATACTCCATAACCACTTATCGATGCGTATTTTATTCATGGGAAAAATCCTTTTTGGGTGGTAGAAAGACGAATGCAGGTGACTATAACAACACGGCCCGCCGGATGCGTTCATCCAGCGGGCCGTAATATTAAATAAACGGTCACGAATTCGGTGGCGGGAATTGCCGGGCTTTAAAGGCCGAAGGCAATTTCATATTTTTGGGCAGCTTCATTGGTGTACACGGCAGTCATACCGGTCTTGGTGAGGTTGGTGATTTTCCAGGTTTGCGTCGGTGCGTTGTCGAAATTCAGCGTAATGGTCTGCGTGTTTTCTTCGGAACTCCAGTTACCGGTGTTGGTGTTGGTCACGGTCGCCTGGGTAAACGGATTCGTGGTTGTGGTTTTCAGGGTAAAGGTGTGGTCTTCGCGCAAAGCAATGTTGAACTTGTACACGCTACTGACATCACTGGCGTCCACCTTAACGCTTTGGGAAAGCCAGGTGGCCGCAATTTGCTGGTCAAAGACTTCCTGGACGTCTTTTTTGCAGGCAGTGAACGACAGGGCGACGAGCAGGATGGCGCTAAGGCCGAAAGCAGCATTTTTCATAGGATAAAGATAAAAAGTGAAGATGAACGGGTTTTGGTTGCGTACCGCAGGCGGTATGGCCCAATAAATGCCCGGCTTCGGGTATTTATTGCGGCGTTAACAGGACGAAAACGACCTTTAAGTTTTCTCTAACTGTTTGAAATAACCACAGGTGTTGTAACTTCGCTCGCGCTTTAACGTCCCTATGGCCGCTCTATACATTTAATCGCTGACCTGCTCTCGTGAAACTGTTGTTTTGTACCTACCATTTCACTTTTCAAAGGTCATCATGTATAAAAAATTCTTTACCCTACTCGTTGCCCTCCTCCTAATCACTTTCTCTACAGTATCGGCCCAGAAATTTGGTTTAAAAATCGGCATGAATATCGGGGGCTCCCGCCTTTACCACGACACCGATTTTAAAAGTACCGTCGTCAACGACCTTTTCGAATATACCCGGGAATTGTTTGCCAAAGAAGGCATTGATTATACCTGGGAACAGTTCGCCAAGTCCAATCAGCTCAATGCTTCGTTCATGCAGCCGCGCTTCGGCTTCTCCGCGCATGTGAACTATGCCAACTGGCCGGCTTTCCTGATCCTGGATGCTATGAGTTCAACTTCCAGTTACGAGAAAATGGCTTATGGGGTCACGCTGGGCATGGGTAAGGATTTTCCGATCGGCGATAATATCGGGATGTTCGTGACGGCTTTGGGCGGTTATAAGATCGTCTACGACAAAGGTTTCGGCGCCAAAACGCTGGTCAATGGCATTGGCGATAATTCCTTGCGCGCTAATGCACAGACCTTTTTTGCACCGAAAGAGCCGCTGGGAACCAATAAAGGCAACCTGTTTACGGTACGTTTTGGGGTAGGTAAAAACCTGGGCGAAAGCGAAAGCATGTGCGTCGGCGTAGAAGGCTACGGAGAACTTGACCTCACGGACCGCATTCAGCGTAACTCCCGGATGACCAATGTGGGCGCGCATATTTATATGCGCTGGAACTTATGGCGGCCGCATACCGAATACATGCCCAACCCGCAGGCCGGCGGCCATAGGAATTGATGGATGAAGAAGGTTGATGAAGGTGTTGATGAGGTTTATAAGGTTGATGAGGTTGATAAAAAAATCCCGCTTACCGATGTCGGTAAGCGGGATTTTTTATGCGCAGCGTGGAAAGCACTATCGTCAGCGTAAAATGATTTTAATAACTGGGTCGTGTACAAAGTATAAGTGGTTTTGTCATGCAGAACCGTAGGCGTGGAATCTGAGGCCGAAGGCCGAATGACGGTAAAATACTCGCTGTGGACTATGTCCACAGATTCCACGCCTACGGCTCTGAATGACAGCCCACCTGGAAAGGAGCAATGATTTGTACGCACAAAAGGACAAAACCAAAAGCCGTATTTCAAGCAGTGTAATCCTTCCGACCAACCAACCACTCAAACCAACAAACCCTCTCCAACCCCTCCCTACTTCTCCGCCGTTTTCACCGGTTTCGGCAGTTGCATATCCAGTTTTTCCAGCGCTTCTACCACTGTTTTGGCGATGAAATAGTCGCGGTACCAGCGGTTATCGACCGGGCAGATATACCAGGGAATGCTGCTTTCGTTGATGGCGTATTCGTAGGCGGCCATGTATTTATCCCAGAGTTTGCGTTCTTCCCAGTCGCCGGCATTGTGTTTCCAGAACTTAGTGGGATCGTCCAGGCGCTGTTGCAACTGAACTTCCTGTTCTTCTTTTGAAATATGCATATAGAATTTGAAGATCAGGGTGTTCGCATCGAAAGCCAGCAGTTCTTCAAACGCGTTGATAGCCTGCATCCGTTTTTCTACCCGGGCTTCATCGATCCAGCCATGTACGCGCTGAATGAGAATGTCTTCGTAGTGGCTGCGGTTGAAAATGGTAAACATGCCCTTTTTCGGCGCCACTTTATGGACCCGCCACAGGAAGTCATGGGCAAATTCCTCTTCGCTTGGTTTTTTAAAAGCTTCCAGCCGCAGGGCGGAAACGGTGCAGTCGGTGAACACATTTTTCGCCGCCCCGTCTTTGCCGCTGCCGTCCATCCCTTGCAGGATCACCAGCACCGAATGTTTCGCTTCCGCATACAGGGTGTATTGCAGTTCGCCTAACCGCTTTACCAGCTTAGCTGTTTCCTCTTGTACATCGTCCTTCTTGAGGCCTTTGGGCGCTTCCGTAGAAAAGTTGGCGAGTTGGATCAGTGTTGTTTTGGACATGGGCAATTCGGTGAAGTGAGGGTTGATGAGGTTTATAAGGGTTGATAAGGTTTATAAGGGTTGATAAGGTTGATAAGGGTTTATAAGGTTGATAAGGGTTTATGAGGTTGATGGGGGTTGATGAGGTTGATAAGGTTTATGAGGGAGGTGCCAGGGCAAACGCATTAAAAATTGATGATTGACGATTACATGAATGATGAATGTTGATGTATCAGGCAGCAACATCGCTTTATAATCTGACAGTAGTAAGTTGGATAGACAAACCTTATAACTCCTAATCAACCCTTATCAACCCTCATCAACCTTATCAACCCTTATAAACCTCATCAACCCTCCTCTCAGTGCATTCTGGCGCGTTTGGCCATCCAGGTTTGCAGAATCGGGATGAAGCCCTGGTTAATATCGGCTTCCACGAAATCAATTTTATACTGGAGGCAGCGCATGCGGAGCTGTTCCGTAAAGGCATGGACTTGTTTCACGTAATACTCCTTCACCTGGTTAGGTTGGAGGCGCACCTGCTCGCCGTTTTCCATGTCCACAAAGATGTAGGGCCGGTTTTCAAATTCAAAATCCAGTTCCTTTTTCTTGTCGTTGACGTGAAACAGGATGACCTCGTGTTTGGCGTGGCGCAAATGCTGCAGCGCCGCAAACACCTCTTCCGCCTTGTCGGGCTGCTCCATGACGTCGGTGAAGATCACGACCATCGAGCGCCGGTGAATGGAGTCCGCGACCTGGTGCAGACTCTTGGCCAGAT
Organism: Saprospirales bacterium; assembly: GCA_031425035.1. GTDB lineage: Bacteria > Bacteroidota > Bacteroidia > Chitinophagales > Saprospiraceae > M3007. The sequence continues at coordinate 84,506 of JANPIN010000065.1, forward strand.
CGGTCGAGCGGTTCAACTGGGGGTTTTCAATGCGCTCACTGAGCTGCGCGAGCAACTGGCGGTAGTGTACGGTGCTGGATTTAGCCCGCGTGCTGACCAGAATATCATTATCGAACAGCGTCAGGCCGTAGGAATCGCGCTGTTTGCGCAGGGCGTTCATCAGCACGGCGGCAGACTGGGCGGCGAAACAGAACTTATTGAGGTACTTGTATTTATCCGGCTGTTTCTCGTCCCAGGGGTAGTACATGGTCGAAGAAGCGTCGACCACCAGGTGGCAGCGCAGGTTGGTTTCTTCCTCAAAACGTTTGACGAATAGCTTGTCCGTGCGGCCGTACACTTTCCAGTCGATGTTGCGGGTACTTTCCCCGGCATTATAGAGGCGGTGTTCGGCGAATTCTACCGAAAAACCGTGAAAAGGACTGCGGTGCAAACCCACGATGAAACCTTCGACCACCTGGGAAGCCAGCAATTCCAGGTTGCTGCCAAGGGAACGTATATCCTGATTCTCTAAGATTGGCGACATAGTAAATTTTAAAAGGGCGTAAATATACGGAATCTCTCTGCTCTGATGCAGCAGGCTTACAAACGGATAAACGGTTGACAAGTTTTGCAGCAACCGCCGGCGGACGATCAATGGCGTGGCACAGTAGTTTGTATAGTTGGATAGTTACTCCCGGTTACTGCCTACATTTGTATGCAAATGTGGGTGTACGCGGCTTGTACATTTCCTTCCTCAACCAATTCTATACCTGTATCCAAGCGCATTGAGTTTTGCCACAAAACACAACATCCATACATAACGGACTCGAAAAACTGGCCCGGACGGTTTTGCAAAATACCGATATCGGTCTTTATTTGCTCGATCTGCAGGCCGATCAGCTGGAGTACTCCCCCGCCTTAGCCGGCATTTTATGCGGCAATCCGCACTTAAAACTAAACCGGGCCGACTTTATAAAATACCTGCATCCGGATGATGAGCTGCTACGGCAAATAGCTTTTCAAGAGGCCATGCGCACCGGAAAAATGGAATATTACCCCCGGGTTATCTGGGAGGATGGTTCCGTACACCATATTCGCGTCAGCGGCCTGGTCCACTATGATCCATCCGGTCAGCCGATCGACATTTCCGGCGCCGTTATTCTCCTCGAGGATGATCCGGCCAACCGTTTGCAACAGACCATAGAAAATCGATTGCGTTCCATGGTGCAGCACGCGCCGGTCGCCATGCTGGTAATATGGGGCGAAGAAATGATTTTCGACGTCGTCAATGAAGCCATGCTGACCCTGCTGAATTTGGATGCCGTCATTATTGGAAAACCCCTGCGTGCCGGCCTGCCGGATACGGAGCAGTCGGGTATTTGGTTAGGGGTGCAGGCTGTATATCGTAGTGGAGAGCCATTTTATGCCCCGGAAATACCGCTCTATGCCGGAAAAAAAGAGCCGGGTTACTATTCCTTTTCCTATACGCCGTTAAAAGAACTGGAAAAAACGGTGGGCGTACTGCTGGTCGCCGTGGACGTTACTGCCCAGGTGATGGCCCGGAAAAAACTGGAAGACAGCGAACTTTTTGCGCACCGCATCCTGCTGAATTCGCCGGTCGCCAAAATTGTCTTTACCGGAGAGGAAATGATTTTGAGCGTGGTGAATGAAAAAATGCTGGAATTGCTGGGTCGCGATAATTCTATTGTTGGCCGACCTTTTATGGAAGCCATGCCAGAATTGCTGGAAACGCCCATCATGGATCGCCTCCGCCGCGTACTACATACCGGGGAAGACTTTCATAGCGCGGAAGAAAAGTTTATACTACATCGTTTTGGACAGCCAACCGTCGGGTATTATAACTACACCTGCAAAGCGCTGCGGAATACGGACGGAGAAATATACGGTATAATCAACACCGCCGTGGAGGTCACCGAACAGGTAATCGCCCGGCAGAAGGTCATGGAAGCGGAAGAAGCCCTGCGCGGCGCAATTGAACTGGCCGAACTGGGCACCTGGAGCATCGACCTGGAAACCGGCCTGCTGACTTATTCCGACCGGCTTCTCCGCTGGTTTGGGTTTGAAAATAACGGCCCGATTACCATCGAGCAGGCTTATAGCGGCATTGCGGAAAAAGATTGGCCGCTGGTCAAGGCCGCCATGACCCAGGCCATTACGCCGGGTACCGATGGCATTTACGACGTGGAATACAGGGTCTTTAATCGAAAAGCCGGTGTGGAACGTATTCTGCACGCCCAGGGAAAAGCGGTGGTGAACGATATGGGGGTCGCCTACAAAGTGAATGGTACAGCCCAGGACGTGACCGAACAACGCCAAACCCAACTGGCCCTGGAGCGACTGGTCCAGGAACGCACTGAAGAACTGGCCTCCAGCAATGAGGAGTTGCTGGTGACCAACGAAGAACTGGCCAAAGCAAACAACCACCTGCTGCATTCCAACGAGGAGCTGGCGCAGTACGCCTATGTCGCCAGCCACGACCTGCAGGAACCGCTGCGCAAAATCCGTATTTTCTCGGGGCTGCTCAGTGAGCAAAGCGATCTGTCGGAGGAAAATGCCCGGCTGGTGGAAAAAATTAACCAGTCCTCCGAACGCATGAGCATGCTGATCGAGGATTTGCTGGAATTTTCCCGCTTACTCAACTCCGATGAACTGGTGAAGCCGGTGGATCTGGGAGTCGTCTGCCAATCGGTCGTCCGTGATTTTGAGCTGGCGATCGCCGAAAAAGGCGCGGTCGTTCACGTGGGTCACTTGCCCGTTATTCAGGCGGTCGCGCTGCAGATGAACCAGCTGTTTTATAATTTACTCAGTAATGCGCTGAAGTTCGTGCATCCGGACCGCTCGCCCTTCATCCGCATTCATTCCCGATTCATCGACCGGGATGAAGTGCGGTCTCACATTCCCCATCCCGACCGGTTCAGCAACTATTACCACCTCACTTTTGCGGATAACGGCATCGGTTTCGAGCAGAAGTACAACGAGCATATATTCGAGGTATTCAAGCGTTTGCACGGCCGGGAAACCTATCCGGGTACGGGCATCGGACTGGCGCTTTGCCGCCGCATTGCCGCGAATCAACGCGGACATTTATTTGCGACCTCGGTGCCGGGAGAAGGTACGGTTTTCCATATTATTTTGCCGGATATGTAGGAGGTGATGAACAGCCTTCTTTAAACCCCCACTTATTGGCGTAACGAGGCAACTCATTCCACCGCTGCTTGTTGACGAGGAATAACCTGATGTGGCACGCAGTACCTGATTTGACAACTTTTTTTTCAAGTTGTAAAAGCTAAAGGGACTTTATGCCTGGGTGGTCACGGCAGGTGGAGAAAGGGTAAAGAGTGGGAAATGCGTGAAATTAGCAGACTAGATGTGGGTTGGCTTAGGTACATATAGATTTGACAACTTCAAAAAAAAGCTACGGTATATACTCATTTAGGCGTTTGTTGATCTATTGCGATCTTTGTTTGATGTCAAAAACTAGAAGTATATTAGGGGACAAGCGCTTGGAGCGTCCTCACGGGAAATTGGTGGATGCCATGATTCAAAA
>JANPIN010000066.1:0-10688 GCA_031425035.1 Saprospirales bacterium
GTTATTCCGCTTGGTATAGGATTGCTTTTACTCGTCAGACGGAAAAAAAGCCGTCGGACGAGGTGCTGCGGTCTGACGGATTTTTTGCCGTCCGACCGCTAGCGGGTGCTCGTTATTCCGCTTGGAATAGGATTGAGCGTACTCGTCAGACGGCAAAAAAGCCGTCGGACGAGGAGCTACAAAACCCCTTCATACAGCTCCATATAACGCCCTGCCACCACCGCATACCCATACTCGTCTTCTACTTTTTTCCGGGCTGCCTGCCGCAAAACCTCGATCGGCTTTTCCCCGGACAACACCCAGCGTATACCCTCCGCCAAAGCCGCAGGGTCGCCCTGATCAGCTATATAACCATTGACCTGATGATCGACCATCTCCGGCACGCCGCCGGTCCGGAAGCCGGCAACCGGTGTACCGCAAGCCAAGCTTTCCATGACTGTGTTCGGCAGATTATCGGCCAAGGTCGGCGTCACGAACACATCGGCAGCGGCATACACCCGGGCCAGTTCGGTCGGGTCCCGGAACAAACCCAGGGCGTGTACGGGGTAGGGGAGCGTCGCCAGCGCCTCCGGATCGGATTTGCCAATGACCATGATTTCCAGCGGCAAATCCGCATGTTTAGCGTGCAATTCCTGTAAAGCGGCTTCCAGGAAGCGAAAACCCTTGTGCGGATCGCTTATTTTCATGGCGACAAAAAGAATGACCCTGGCATTGGGCGCCACCCCCTTTTCCTGCCGGAACTTTAATCGCTCCGCCTCGGTTATGGGTTTAAATACTTGTGTATCAATGGGATTTGGAATGCTTATAACGGGATAGTCCGCTAGCAGGCTGCTGGACAAAGCCATTCCGCGCAACCAGTCGCTACAGGTCACGAACTGCATGTTTTTAGGGAATAACCGCTGTTTAGCCGCCCAAATCCGGTGCGACAGATCCTCGGGGCCGGGCTTGCGCAAATACGGACATTGACCGCAGTTTTGCTGAAAATGATCACAGGTGTAAATATGGCAACCGCCGGTGAAGGCCCACATATCGTGCAGCGTCCAGACAATGGGTTTGCCGAGGGTGGCCAGTTGCCGGATGTTTTGCAGGCTTAAAAAGCCCTGATTGATCCAGTGCAGGTGCAGCACGTCGGCTGCCTGTACGGCGGGGTGCCGGCGCAGGTCGGTACCGAAATTGGCCAGCGAAAATGAAAAACGCACCGATTTATCGCGCTCATACGGCAGAAAGGAAAGTCGCTCGGCATAAAACGGCCAGCGTTTACCGCCCTCCTGCATGGTGAGCAGATCCGCCTGCGTACCCGACTGACGCAAGGCATCGAGCAGGCGCCCGCTGGCAACTCCGGCGCCACCATGCCGATAGGTGTTCAAGAGCAAAACTTTCATGTCGTGTAAATGATTGGGCGCCCCGTGTTTGAAAAAAGTTGTTTTTTGGGCGTTCATTTCATTGACCGCAAATGTCTACAAATTCCGCTATGCGCAACGAGGTACCCGTCATGCTCTTTGCGTTTAATCGCCCGGATCATATTAAGCAAGTCATTCAGCAGCTCCGGCTGGCCGCCCCGACCCGGCTGTACCTGCACTGCGATGGCCCACGGCCCCACCGGCCGGAGGATGCGGCGAAAGTAGCGGCGGTACGGCAGGTATTCAGCACGGAAATTGACTGGCCCTGTGAAGTTAAAACCTTGTTTCGGGAGGAAAACTGGGGGTTGCGGCGCAGTTTATACGATGCGCTGAACTGGTTTTTTCAACAGGAAGAATCCGGAATTTTCCTGGAAGACGATTGTGTGCCCGACCTCAGTATGTTCCCTTTTTGCGCGGAATTACTCGATAAATACCGCGACGATACGGAAATCATGCACATCGGCTGCACCAACTGGATCGAAGAACGGACCAAACATTTACCCGAGAGTTATGTTTTCACCCAGTTCCCGCTGGTTACCGGTTGGGCTACCTGGCGCCGGGCCTGGCAGAAAATGTCGCTGGAGTTGGCTGGTCTGGATGAATTCGAGCAGTCGGGCGGGATTAGCCGTTTAGTCCGTAACCGGATGGGCCAGGTCTATGTGCTGGATAAATTCCGAACCACGCAACAGGGCAAAAACCACTCCTGGGCCTATGCCTGGAATTATAGTATTCTGAAAAATAAAGGCCTGTGCATCGTTTCCAAAGTCAACCTCATTCAAAATATCGGCTTCGGCGAACCGGACGCCACCAACACTAAATCGCTCAACAAAGACGGCATACGACCGGCCAGTAGTCTGTCGTTCCCTCTGATTCATCCGCAGCAACGAACGCCGGACCCGGAACTTGAAAAAGCGTTCTTTTATGTTTCCCAAAAAGGTAAGTACCGGCTTTGGTTATGGTTTTTGCTAAAAAAACTCGGCCTCCGGTAAGCGCAGATCGGCTATACCATGAAAAATTACATTATTTACGACCTCGAAGCCACCTGCTGGGAAAATACACCACCGGGTTATATTCAGGAAACCATCGAGATCGGCGCCTTTCGTATCAATGCTTTTGGTGAAGTGCGCGGCAAATTCAACCGCTTCGTAAAGCCTGTGGCGCATCCCACGCTTTCGCCCTTTTGCCGCCAGCTGACCACCATTACCCAGGAAGATGTGAACCGCGCCAAGACTTTCCCCGACGTTATCGATGAATTCCTGAACTGGGCCCGCATCGGGGAAGAAGACTACGTACTCTGCTCCTGGGGCAATTTCGACCGCAAACTGTTCGCCGCCGACTGCAAAATGCATCGCCTGGACTATGACTGGACGGAGCAGCACGTCAATTTAAAAGAGCAGTACAAGCAAATGAAACGCCTGAAAGTAGGCGTCGGCCTGCGTAAAGCCGTCGAAAAGGAAGATATTCTCTTCACCGGCATCCACCACCGCGGTATTTCCGACGCCGAAAACCTGGTCAAACTGTTCCTCAAGTTCCTGGGGCAGTGGAATGTTTGAGATTAGGGGGCAGGTGTTAGGGGACAGGAGACAGGATGTTAGTGGTTAATGACCACTTTCTGCCTCCTGTCTCCTAACTCCTGTCTCCTAACCCCTAATATCCCAATATCTTCATCATCGAGTCGGCGTCCTGTTCTTTGAAAATTTCCCAGTCGACGAATTCGCCGTAGTAGTTTTTATCGATCAGAATATGTTTGGGCGCGGGCAGCAGGCAGTGTTTGAGTCCGCCGTAGCCGCTGAGGGCTTCCTGGTAGGCGCCGGTATGGAAGAAGCCGATGTAAAGCGGTTCGTCTTTTTCGATGTCGTAATTGGGCAGGTAGACCTGGTTAATATGCGCTTCCGAGTTATAGTAGTCGGCATTATCGCAGCTGATGCCCCCGATGTTCACCCGCTGGTACTCTTTGTCCCAGTGGTTGATGGGGAGTAGTACGAAGCGTTCTTTAATTCCCCAGCTATCGGGGAGGGTATTAATGAGCGAGTTGTCGAGCATATACCATTCCTCCGAGTCATTCTGTTTCTTCTTGCCGATGACCGAGAAGATGGTCGCCCCGCTTTCGCCGACGGTGTATTTACCGAATTCGGAGTAAATATCCGGCTCCGGCACGCCTTCGCTGTCGCAGGCTTCCTTGATCATGCGCACAATTTCGCTGACCATGTAGGGATAGTCGTATTCAAAACCCAGCGAGTTCCGAATGGGCATGCCGCCGCCGATGTTCAGGCAGGTCAGGGTCGGACAGAGTTTGCGCAGCTGGCAATAGACTTTAATGCCTTTTTGCAGTTCACTCCAGTAGTAAATGGTGTCTTTAATGCCAATATCCACGAAAAAGTGGAGCATTTTCAACTCAAACTTGGGATTGTCGGCAATCAGTTCCTTATAAAAGGTCATGATCTCACTTTGCCGAATACCCAGCCGGGAGGTATAAAACTCGAAGTTCGGCTCCTCCTCGGTGGCCATACGAATGCCGATATTGACCTTCTTCTTGGTGACCAGCTCATTATACTGCTTCAGCTCCTCGGCATTATCGCAAACCGGGATCACGTTGGTAAAACCGTCGTTGATCAGGTCGGCAATCTTCTCCAGGTACTGCCGTGGTTTGTAGCCGTTATTAATGATAATAGTGCCCTTGTTGATCTTTCCCTGTTTGTACAAACGCCAGACCAGGTCGATGTCGAAGGACGAGGAGGTTTCCAACTGCGTACCATTCTCCAACACCTCGTTGAGAATGAAAGCGAAGTGCGAACTCTTGGTGCAGTAACAATAAATATACTTGCCGTTGTAATTATACCGTTGAATGGCATCCCGGAAGAGTTTACGGGCCAGCTGAATTTTTTCGCCGATCTTCGGCAAATAGGTCAATTTGAGCGGCGTGCCGTACCGACGGATCAGGTCGTGGATATCAATTTCATTGAATAGCAGTTTGCTATCGCGGAGACTAAATCCATCTTGGGGAAAGTCGAAGGTTTGGGCAACCAGGTCGTAATAGGTGTTTTTCATTGAAAAACAAGTGCTTGCGGGCGTCTATGATTCGGTTTCTGCAAAAGCGCGGGCAAATTTAGTACTTCTGCGGATTTTCAGGCCGGGAATAGCGCCGAATGAAAAGAGTAGGGTGATGGCCCGGTTTTTTACGCACAACTAATCTTTAGGCTTCCTGTTTTAAATATTGTTCAGGATGGCTCAGAAGGCTAGACAACCAGCCATTTTTCCCAAAATCCGGCTACTTATGACCTTTTGGTGTTTGCATACGCAGCACATTTTTATGGTTTTTACAATGTAAATTTTTTATGAAAATCGGGTACCTGTTTTCCTGACCGGTATCCACATCAGCACCAACAACAAATACGCATGAAAAAAACGAGACTATTAGGGATCTGGATGGATCATTCCCACGCCCACGCTATGACCTTGGCCAATGGCACGATCATTACCGAAACGATTGAATCCGCTTTTACTTCCGATGAAAAAGAAGCCACGCTGTCGAAAAGTGAGAACATCATGCACAACAAAGAGCAGCAGCAAACCGGCAGTTACTACAAACGGATTGGCGACGTGATCAAACACTACGAGCAGGTCGTGATTTTTGGGCCAACCAACGCCAAAAGCGAACTGGCCAACCTGCTCAAGGAAGATCACCATTTCGATAACATCGAAATGGAAGTGAAACCCGCCGATAAAATGTCGGAGCATCAAATGCATACTTTCGTAAAAGACTACTTCGCGGCATTGCAGAAATAGTCGGAGATACCCGTACATAATACCTGACTTGCCGGCAACAGCGGCGGAGCGAAACATAGCGGAAATCGCTCCATTTGCCGCTGCAACCGGCAAGTCAGGGTAAGTTATTCATGCCTGTGCCAACAGCATAACTGGGTTTTGTTTTTTAGGGGGGGGGGTAAAACAAACCATTTGCGATTACTTTTACGCTCTTTGTGTATAAGCCAGCAAACCCCAGCCACATGAAATTTCATAATTATGGCAGCATTGCGCTGCGGGCATAATATCTGTACGGCAATGACAGGAAGCCCAGGGCTTTACATCCCTACTTCCCACGGTCCGGCAAACACCCACTATCTCCCTCTCCTCCTGAGCGCAGCGAAAGACCCGAAGGATATGTAATTCCCCTTCTTAGAATACCCTTAGAACTTGCCAAACACGTGTTATATCCACTTCCGCCGCCCCACCTTTGCAACAGTCATTCACGCAAAGCTTAATCTTATGAAAGTCAACGCTACCCGTACGATTTCCTTTTTTGCAGCCGTGGTGCTCCTCCTGCTCAGTCAGGGTGCTATGGCGCAAGGCTGCGTCGCCATTCGGTCGGTCGGCGCTTCGGCGAATTAATCACTTGATTAAAATCACTTGAATCATATCCCACAGCGTTATTCTGAAGTTCAGAGTGACGCTGTTTTTTTATTTAAAGACTACCTGGCCTGTTGTGACCAGCCCCCTGCAACTGCCCCTGACTACGATCACCCGGTAAAGTGATCTGCCTCAACCGGTAGAGTGAGTTCGCCCGCTACTTTTGCGCTATCATTTACGGACAGGTATGCAGCCAGCCGGAGTGATCATCACACAAAAATTACCTAGAAAAATGAAAAATACCCGCACCGTAAACATGCAGGAAGCCCTGCAGGCAGTTCAGTCCGGCCACCATGTTTTTATCCATAGTGTCGCCGCAGCGCCCCAGATGTTACTCAGGGCTTTGGTGGGCGAGGCAGACCGCCTGCAGGGAGTTAAGTTATACCACGTTCATACCGAAGGGGAGGCCTTGTATACCCGGCCCGAATATGCCAACAGTTTTTACGACTATTCTTTTTTCATTGGCCGGAATGTTCGTCAGGCGGTACAGGAAAACCGGGCGGACTATATTCCGGTTTTACTGAGCGAACTGGGCAGCGTTTTCCGCGACGGCATTATTCCCCTCGACGTGGCCTTGATCAGCGTTTCCAAACCCGATGCTGCCGGTTACGTGTCGCTGGGGGTTTCCGTGGATGCATCGCTCGCGGCCTTGCAATCGGCAAAAATCGTTATTGCGCAGGTGAATGAGCAATTACCACGTACCCATGGCGACAGTCTGATCCACGTTAGTGCCATCGATTTTCTGGTGGAAGGCAATGAGGAATTACCCACCACGGTTTATCCCGAACCGACCGAAACGGAGCTGGCAGTTGGCAAACACCTGGCAGAACTGATCCCCGACGGCGCCACCTTACAACTCGGCATTGGCGCCCTGCCCAACGCGGTGCTGCGCTGCCTGCAGAACCACCGGAACCTGGGCGTACATACGGAAATGTTCTCCGATGGTTTGATCCCGCTGCTCCAGTCGGGCGTGGTGAACAACAGCCAAAAAGCCATTCTACCGGGCTTCACGGTGAGTTCCTTTCTGTTTGGCTCGAGAAATTTATATGATTTTGTGGATAATAACCCGGCCGTTATCATGAAGGAAGTGAGCTGGGTGAACAATCCGGAAAACATTGCCCGCAACCCCAAAGTAGTCGCTATTAACAGCGCCATCGAGATCGACCTGACGGGTCAGGTCTGCGCGGATTCCATTGGCCGCAAGATGTACTCGGGCATAGGCGGACAGGCCGACTTCATTCTGGGCGCCGCGCATTCTTTGGGCGGATTCCCCATTATTGCGATGACTTCCCGCACGCAAAAAGGCCTGAGTAAAATAGCGCCAACCCTGCGCACAGGCGCCGGCGTAACAATTACCCGCGCGCATATTCACTGGGTGGTGACGGAATATGGAGCCGTTAATTTATACGGAAAAAGCCTGCGCGAACGGGCGGAACTGCTTATTTCCATCGCGCACCCGGACGACCGGGAAGATCTGGAGAAAGCCGCCTGGGAGCGCTGGGGCGAGGCAGCAAGTTTTAATTTATGCTGATCCAAGCTTGAAAATCACCCGGAAGGTGGACCCATGTCCATACGCACTGGAAAATTCAATCCGGCCCTGCATCATTTCGGCATAACTTTTAGCGACATACAAACCCAGTCCGGTGCCGGGAACATGCGACGTGTTGCCGGCACGGAAAAATCGCTGGAATAAATGGGGCTGATCTTCCACCGGTATACCAATGCCCTGATCAATTACCTCGATCACCATTTCTCCCGCACCGGTTTCCGTTTTTATATCTACAAGCGTATCAGGTGCGGAATACCTGGATGCATTGGACAACAGGGTGAGCAGAATAGACTTTAGTAAATTCGGGTCGATTACGAGCATTTCCGGGCCATTATGCGCATAAGTTAACGCTTGTCCGGGTTTAAGCAGGTCTTTAAATTCCTCTACGGTCGCGGTGATCAGTCCCGGTAGGTTTACTTCAATTGGAGTTGGGTGAATTTTATTATTTTCCAGGTCTTTTAAGGACAGTATTTCCGCCAGCAGTTGGGTCAGTTCATGCACCGAGTTTTTAATCCGGGCCACGTGCTTACCGATCTTTTCATATTGTCCGCGCTGAACATAGGCTTCTACCAGATCGGCTGACGAGGCGATGCTGGTCATAGGTGTGCGGAACTCATGGTTGGCCATGGTAATAAAACGATCCTTCAAAGCTTGTAAACTGGGGTCCGGAAGAGTATTTGCGGGCAAGGGCGTGTTTTTATTATGGCTATCCAGAATAACATCGTAGCCAGATAAACTCCCCTGGTCCTGAATATCCTGCCAGCTGGCCATCCAGTCCATGCTAAGCTGATCTCCCTCGACTTCTTCCATTAAGGAAAGAAGTCGCTGATAATTACTTTCACTGGGATCGATCATCAGGATTCGTAACATGACGCAGCTGGATTAAAACACCCATAAATATTAGTTCCGCAACAAACTATTAGATCGGCACCGCCAAAACCGGCACATGCGTATGGTTGGCGGTATCTTCCGTCATGCTGCCAAATAACAGGTGCGACAAACCCCGGCGCTGGTGCGTACCCATGACGATCAGATCAACCTCCGAACTGTTGGCATACCCTTGAATTACGCTCTCTTCATTCATGGACTGACCGTGAATATGCAGGAACACGTTTTTCAAACCGGCCATTTCCGTCAGACGGTTCTTTTCCATTTCCACGCTGCCATGGGTGGCCGTATGCAGCGGATCATTGATATACAAGACCTCGACCTCGAAATTCAGTATATCCTGCCAGTTGCGGATGAGCCTGAACACTTCGAGTTGATCGGCTTTTAAAGTGGAAGGCACCAGTATTTTCTTAATATCCAATTCTTTCACTCCTTCCGGGATGACCAGGACCGGGCAATCCGCCAGCCGGATCATACGCTCTGTATTGGAGCCGACCAGCAGTTCTTTCCAGCCACTGCTACCGAGGGTACCCACTACAATCAGGTCAATGCCCTGCTCTACCGCGATGGACCGCACAACCGGCATCATCAGACCTTCCTCGACGAGGGTTTCCACCTGTAATTTACTCAACAGGGGTTCACTGAGCAAGTCCGTTTTTATCTGCTCCATGTGATTGACTGCTACACGCTGGCTTTCATCCAGGTCTACAGCCGACGACGTATAGGCATACTCCGGCATCGGAACCACATAGGGCATTGTTTCATTCACGTGCAAGACAAACAGACGGGCATTTGACCGCAAAGCCAGGTGACCGGCTACTTGTAAGGCATTGATGGAGACTTCGGAAAAATCAATGGGAACAAGTATTTTTTTCATAAAACTTAGATTTTGTTCCACAAAGATGTCCTGGTCACCTCGCTTAATGTGTTGATTAAAATCATGTAAAAACATTATTTATATCATAGTCATAGGGAGGTTTGAGCCTTTACACCGCCTGACTGAAGACCCGTCCATCCGGTTGTTTCCGCCAGTAGCGGGCGTCAAAAGCCAGACAGATATTCCTTAAAAATCCTTTTCCGGGTTCGGTTATGCTCAGACCCGAAGGATGGCTAATGACCAACCCGTCGGCCAGTGGTTCGGCCAGTCGCTCCAGGATGATTTCTTGCGGATCGCCGGGCTGCCAGTCGGTCTGGTAACGGCACATCAGGTTCAGAATATGCTGCCGGATGCGTCGGTCTTCGGCCGTGAGCAGGTGCCCGCGCAATAGCGGTAGCTGACCTGCTGCGACGGCGGTCTGGTACTCGGCGACGGTCTTCAGGTTTTGGGCAAAGGCGCCCACCGTATCCCCGATCGCGGAGGCACCCAGGCCTATGGTCAGGGGCGTAAAAACCGGCGTATAACCCATGAAATTCCGGTGCAGTGCACCCGATTGGGCGGCGTGATACAAGGCATCCGAAGGCAGGGCGAAGTGATCCATCCCGACGTCGTGGTAACCGAGCATTTCCAGCTGATACTTGCCGGTTTCATACAAGGCGCGTTTGGCGACAGGGTCGGGCAGATCATTTTCATCAAAAGCGCGTTGTCCGTTTTTAAGCCAGGGCACGTGGGCATAACTGTAAAATGCGATCCGGTCGGGCATGAACTGTTCGACCATGGCCACATTGTTTAAAATATGCTGTTGATTTTGAAAAGGCAGTCCGTAAATAAGGTCGTAATTAACGGAGTGATAACCGAGTTCCCGGGCCGTTTCCGTGACGAAACGCACCTGTTCCATGGTTTGAAAACGGTTGATCACCCGCAGGATCTCCTTGTCCACGTCCTGCACGCCGATGCTGATCCGCCGGAAACCCAGCTCGTATAACACCTCCAAATGTTCGCGGGTCGTACTGGATGGATGCGCTTCGAAGCTGAATTCATGCTCCGGCGCTACCTCTACGGTGTTCAGAATGGCTTCCAGCAGCCAGCGCAGATTTTCCGGGTGGAAGAAAGTGGGGGTGCCGCCCCCCAGGTGCAGTTCGCTCAATACCGGCCGGCCGGGCAGCCGATCCAGGTACATTTTCCATTCGTCCAGCACCGCCTGCAAATAAGGTTGTTCTACGGCGTGGTTGCGGGTTATGTGTTTATTACAGCCGCAGTAGGTGCATAATTTTTCGCAAAAAGGCAGGTGCAAATAGAGGCTTAAACGCTGGTCCCGCCCGAAGGCCCGGGTGACATGGCCGATCCAGTCAGCCTCCGACAAATGGTCCGCTTCCCAGTAAGGTACGGTGGGATAACTGGTGTAACGCGGCGCCGGCGTATCGTACTGTCCCGTCCTGAAATAACTTTACAGGTTAAGAGATAATCCTTGAATGGCTTTACAGGATGAGAACAAATCCTGCGGCGGCTTTACAAAAGTAAAACCAAACCATCTGGGTAGGTCGATTATGTTGAATACCGGGTTTGA
>JANPIN010000067.1:0-59119 GCA_031425035.1 Saprospirales bacterium
TCAAACCCGGTATTCAACATAATCGACCTACCCAGATGGTTTGGTTTTACTTTTGTAAAGCCGCCGCAGGATTTGTTCTCATCCTGTAAAGCCATTCAAGGATTATCTCTTAACCTGTAAAGTTATTTCAGGACGGGACAATTCAATGCTTGCAAATCAATCTATACTTTATTCTCCCCTCACACCCAATCCACCCCGCTCCCATCCGCCCCGTACTTCACTTCCAGTATATTCGGAAAGTAATCCCGTAAACTCTCAATATGCGACACAATATAGATCTGCCGGAACTGCTCCTGTAAGTAATTGAGGGCCAGCATCATTTCGTGGCGGCGTTCTTCATCCTGGCTGCCGAATACCTCGTCGAAGGCCAGGAACTCGATGCGCTGACCGGAGCCGCTAAGTTCCATGATGGCTTTGGTGATGGCGATGCGCAGGCAGAAATTGGCCAGGTCGATCTCGCCGCCGCTGAAGCGCTCAATGGGGTAGTAGAGGCCGCCGTCGGCAATAGCGAAATCGAAGTTATCGTCCACCAGAATGCTTTCGTACTTGCCTTTGGTGATCCGGCTGAAGAGTTCGCTGGCTTCCCGCGAAATGCTGGGACTCACCTTCTCCAGGATCTCGGTCTTGAACTCGTTGAGGTGTTCGCCGATCTTGCGCAGCAGGTCGCTTTCTTCGGCTTTATCACTGATCTGCTGTTGGATGCGGGCATTGGTGCGCAGGCGATCGCGGTCGCGGGAGAGGCTGCTTTCCAGTTCTAGTTTCCGGCGTTCGAGGTCGCGCACGCGTTCGGTTTGGGCCAGCAGCACGGCATCGAAGCTGGTAAAATCGGCCTTGGCCAGATCGTAAGCGGCGGCATCGTAGGCTACGGCCAGCAGGGCCGCTTCCGTCGCGGTGATGCGGGTCAGGTTATCGGCCAGGCGTTCCCCGGTGAGCAGCAAATCGCGCTGGGTGGCCGGCCATTCGCGTTGCAGGTAGTCTTCATCGGATTTAAACTGGCGATAGTCCGCCTCACCCTGGCGCACGCGGACTTGCAGGGCCTGGTGCTGTTCGGGAGAAAAACTCAGCACCTCGAGGGCTTGCAGTTCGGCGATTTGCTGCGCGAGCTGGTTTTCCAGTTGCTGTAGGCTCAGCGCCTCCCGTTGCTGGAGTTTGACCTGTTCTTCCAGCCGGATCTGATCGGTTTGCAGCAGGGCGAGGTCTTCTTTCTCGCGGTTGGCATGGTCGAGCAGGGCGTTCAGTTCGGCTTTTACGGCGATGCGTTCCTGCTCCAGGGCATGTAGTTCGTGCAGTTGCAGTTCGCGGATCTCAGCGTTGAGGTCGTAGAGCACGTCTTCATAGGCTTCCAGCAGGGGCCGCCCGCAGGTGGGACAGTCGCTGTCCGGCCCCAGGCTTTTCAGTGCTTTGATCTTGTCTTCGCGTTCCTGAATACGGCCGGTCAGCGCGGAGACGCGGTTGGTGAAGGCCTGCCATGCGCGATTTTTTTCCTCGATGTTCCAGTCCATGCTTACCAACAGCGCCTGTTTCTTTACCAGCTCCGTAGCCAGTTCGCGGAGTAGGTGGCCGGCGTCGGAGAGGTCGGCCAGGCGTTCCCGGCTCTGGCGCAGCGGTTCGGCCTGCGCTTCGATGCGGCTGCGTAACTGGTCGTGGCGCTGCTGTTCGCGGGCCACCTGTTCGGACTGGCGCAGGGCGGTCACGTCGGCTTCGTGCAGCAAGAAACCGGGGCGCAGCAGGTCCAGCTTTTGCTGCTGCTGTTCCAGATCGACCCGTTTGCTTTCGAGTTGCCGGCGGCGGAGGCCCAGTTCTTCCTGCTGACTATGCAGGCGGCCCAGTTCGGCCTGGCGGTCATTATGTTCCTGCAATCGCCGCGCTTCCTGATCGAAACGTAACTTCTTGATCTGGTACTCGCTTTGGGTGGCGGCCAGTTGGGCGGCGGCTTCCTGCAAGGGCGCATCGAGTTCGGTTAAAGCGGCCGTCTGCGCTTCCATATTTACCGCGATCAGGCCGGTCTCTTCCTCCGTCAATAAATTCTGGCGCTGACCGAGCATTTGTTGCTCCAGGCTTTTGCGGTCGGTGTTCACGGCGGACTGAATATCGTCCAGCGTATCGAGGCCGAGCATTTTGCGCACCATTTTCTTGCGCGCTTCGCCGGTGGTATCGGAGAGTTGGGACAGTTCTTTCTGGCCGGAAAACACCGAACGCCGGAAGGCGTCGCGTTCGAGGTGCAGCAGTTTAACGATCTCGTCGTTCACGGCGGTCACGCCCTTCGCGATCAGCACGTCGTTTTTAAATAGTTCGGCATTGGGGGCCATGGCTTTACCCCGAAACTCACGGCGTACGCGGTACAGGACTTCACTAAGGGTAAAATCGAGGCGTAGTTCCACCAGGTCTTTGGGTGCGGCAAAAGCCGAGCGGATCAGGAACTTATTGCTTTCATCACGGCCGAACAAACAGTACAGGATCGCCTCGAACAGGGTGGATTTACCCGCCCCGTTTTTACCGATGACACCGACCAGCCCCTCGCGGAACTCGAGGTCCAGCAGGCGGTATTGTTTGTAATTTTCTAGGTGCAGGGCGTTGAGCAGCATGTGGATTAATTAAGTAAACGGGATTACAAAGAATAAATGGACTTCGGTTTGTCATGTCGAGCGTAGCCGAGACATCTGTGTATTTTCATTTGCTGAGTGACTTTTAAAGACTCAGATGTCTCGGCTACGCTTGACATGACAGAGCGTTTGTTTTGAGCATAACCTGAGCATAAAGGTCAACTGTATCATAATGTTTAGGGTTACCACTATGATCGGTCTGTCATGTCGAGCGAAGCCGAGACATCTGAGTGTTTTCATTTGCTGAGTGCTGTTAAAACACTCGGATGTCTCGGATTCGCTCGACATGACAGCGTTTAGTCACCAGGTTCTTCGCCAATATACCAAACCGGCAAATCGCCTTTTTCAATTTCTGCCGCACTATTCAGGAAACGCCATAGTGGATTAAAGCGATTGATCAAGGTTTCTTTTTTAGCACGGCTCCATTTCTTTAGTTGGGTCTCTCTGGCAATGGCGACTTCTATATTATTATAGTATTCGTAATAAATCAGGTTATAACAGAAATACTTTCCGGCAAATGTCTTTCTGTCACCGTTGTTATCTGCCAGATGTTGTTCCATCCGGTAATCCAGATCGTTCGTTACGCCGATATATAATACCGTACGTTCGGGGTTGGTAGTCATGTAAACATAGTAATTGTGGAATTTCATGGGCTGGTTTAATGGGTATAAAGTGGCGTTTCAGGTAATTATCAATCAAATTTTAAGACTGGGATGTCTCGTTCCACGCTGTCATGTCGAGCGTAGCCGAGACATCTGCGTGTTTTTTTGTAGTAAGGTTTTCATTTATTTGGTGTTTTAAAAACTCAGATGTCTCGGCTTCGCTCGACATGACAGCGTGTAGCATGGTTACTGGGTAAACCGTTGAAAATACGCCCCCGCCCGTTCGATCATCCGTTCCGCCAGGGGCTCGGCGTCGGCATACTTGCTGCGCAGGTAATCGGCAAAGATCTTATCGAGGCTGTCGAACTGGTTGGCCTCGATGCTGCGCACGAAAGAACGGTCGCCCTGGGTGCGGCGTTTGGCCAGGATTTGAAAACTATCGGGGAAAAGATCCTTCAGTTTAGCGTTCGACAATTCCAGCGACTGTTCCACTTTAATATCATTCAAATTCAAAGAAACAATGGCGTTGCGTATGTCGTGGGCATCGCGGAAAGCCGTCAGTTCGCCGTGGATTTCTTCCAGGGTTTTTTCGTAGCAGTCGTTCAGTTCCAGTTTCCACCAGGGGCGGCTGTGAATGGCTTCGAAAGAAAGCTGCACCTCGTTATTCGTCTGCACATCCAGCAGGATAAAGCCTTTTTCGGCGCCGATCTCCGTATCGCTGAGCCGTTCGGTACTGCCGGCATACCAGGCATTGGGATGCAGCCCGATCTGCTGGTAGTTATGCCAGTGGCCCAGAGCGATGTAGTCGAAGGCGGCGAGTTTCGCTTCGAATTCGGGCGGGAATATCTGTTCGCCATACTCGTCCATCAGGTAGCGTTTGCCCAGCGAGGTATGCAGCATTAGGATATTGTATTTGCCGGCCACCGGTTCCAGACGTTCCAGCTCGTCGAAGAGCAGGCGCCGGTCATTTATATGCGGCACGCCGTGGATGGCCAGTTGCTCCGTTTCGAAACATTCCCAGCGATCGCTGAAAAAAGGATGCACGCATTCCAGGCTGCGAAAGGCGCGCAGAATGGGGCTGTTGTAAATCGTCTTGGGCGTTTCGTGGTTGCCGCCGATGATCACGACGGGGATTTTTAAGTCGCAAATCCGGCGCAGTTGTTCGAGGCCGAAAGTCAGCGCGCGGTTGGAGGGACTGGGCCGGTGGAAGAAATCGCCGGCATGGATAACCACATCGGGCCGCAGTTCCAGCACGCGGTCGACGACCCGCTCGAAAGCGTCGTACACGTCCTGCTCGCGGGCGTTAATGCCCTGGTCATTGACTACGTCGAAGGCCTGGTAACCGAGGTGGGTATCGGAGAAGTGGAGGATGCGCATTTTAGTCTGTGGTCGGTAGTTTTAATGTTGGAGATCGTGGATCATTTGGCCCGTGATCCTATGAAGATGCTCCCTGTCTAAATACTCGTAGATTCTCTGCATGTTGGTCAAGACCGTTAGGGCGACTTGGGCATCCATCCAGTTTTCCCAGTAAATTTCTTTAAAGTAATAGAGCGCAGAACCCCAATGGTTGCTTTTCAGGTTTTCCGTGGCCAGCTCGAAGAAGTAATCGATGGGAGATGTAACCAGGTTTTTTACTGCCGGCAGTTGCACATGGCTGCTTTGAAATAAAGGAGATGGCGCAAATATGCCCACGCCATCCGAGGTTTCCTGCCATTTCCAATGGTCTTTTGGTGGCGGCACGGGTCGCTTGTGTTGTAGCTGGTATTGCCGGTAATCCGGTTTGCCGGGTGTCGTAGTCAATCCTAATTCCGTTATCAATCCCTGGTACTTTTCCAGGTAGGCCGGCTCTCTGGTGAGCAGAGTTTGCAGCATTTCCAATGTATGCTCTCCTAAAAAGCTAGCGCCTTCAAAATCCATGGGCCCCAGGTAAGCGGCCGGATAATCCAACGCCGTATCCAGGTGGATGATATAGCCAAAATGCTCCCCATCTGATCCGTTGCTACCGAATGGAAAAAATTCCGGTGGCGTTTGTTGATACCGGGCGGCATACCCTTCGAGCCTGACCAGTCCCAAAAGTTCTTCCAGCAGAACAGCCAGTGGCAGGCCATTTTGATTAGCAAAAGCAATTGCCTGATCCAGAAAGCGCAAAAAATCAGCGGGCAGGTGAATACCAAAATAGTCGGCTGATTTTTCAGCATTATGCAGGTCATAAAGGTTCATGCTGTTCTGAATTTGTGCATTTCAGGTGACATACTGATGCAGAAAGGGCATTATCTGCTGTCCGTTTCGTGCCTCTGCGGTAACTACTCTATACTGCGGATAATCTATCCCTGGCCCGTACATAACCCAGATAATCCGTATTCGGCGGATCAGTAATCCCCAGCGCCCGGGCCATGGTCACAATCTGGCCGCGGTGGTAGGTGCTGTGCTGTATACAGTGCAGGATCATGTTGTAGCGTGGCTGGCGGTCTTCGGTACCGTTTAACAGGCGAAAATCGCAGCTTTCTTCGAAAAAAGCGGCGTCCTGGGCGTTGATGTATTCGGCCAGTACATCGGCGTTACCGAGCAGTCCGTCGCAGACCATTTCGGCGGTGCCGGTGAAGGTCTGGGCGACGAAAGCGGTAAAGGGCAGGTTTTGCAGGCGTTCCATCCAGACTTTTTCGGCCGACCAGATATGCAGACAAGTCAGTTTCAGGCTGGGGTAACTGGAGGGCGTTTCCTGCTCCAGCAGTGCTTCGGGATGGGTACGCAGCCAGTCGATCTGGCGCTGGTGGGCCCAGACGTTGAAGTA
Organism: Saprospirales bacterium; assembly: GCA_031425035.1. Classification (GTDB taxonomy): domain Bacteria; phylum Bacteroidota; class Bacteroidia; order Chitinophagales; family Saprospiraceae; genus M3007. The sequence continues at coordinate 5,997 of JANPIN010000067.1, forward strand.
GGCGTAGTCTTTAAGTTGCTGATCGAGGGTCATGCTGGGTGGCGGTGGTTGATAAAATCAAAGGTAATTAATCTAAATCCCGGACATGCTTAGGCTGTGCGTTCGAGCAGGGCCATATAAAAACCGTCGAAACCTTCGTCCTGGGGCAGGATGCGTTTCTCACTCAGCAGCGTGTAGTTTTTGCCGGCTGGACTTTCCAGGAAGCGCGTCACCTGCGCCTGGTTTTCCGAAGGCAGTATACTACAAGTCGCGTAAACCATGCGCCCCCCGACTTTGATAATGGGGCTGTAGGCCTGTAGAATTTCCTGCTGGGTCTGGCGCAGGCTTTCAATTTGCTCAGGGGTTAATTTCCACTTGGCGTCAGGGTTGCGGCGGAGTACCCCGAGTCCGCTGCAGGGCACGTCAAGCAATAATCGGTCGGCGGTGCCGTAAATGCGTTTGATGGTTTTGCGGCTTTCGATGGCCCGCGTTTCGATATTGGAAGCGCCGGCGCGACGGGCGCGGGTTTTTAGTTCATCCAGTTTCCAGGCGACCGTATCCAGGGCGATGATGCTGCCTTTATTCTGCATCAGCGCGGCCAGGTGCAGGGTTTTGCCACCCCCGCCCGCACAGGCATCGACCACGCGCATGCCGGGTTTGGGATCGAGAAAAGTAGCGACCTGTTGGCTGCTCAGGTCCTGCATTTCAAACCAGCCGGCGTGAAAGACCTTGCTTTTAAACACGTTCTGGCGACGGACGAGTAGTAACGCGTCCTTCTCTCCGGCGGGCACGGTTTCAATATCCTCCTCCTGAAGGGCGTTTTGCAGCGCGGCCCGATCCGTCTTGAGGCGGTTGGTACGCAGGACGACCCGGGCGGGCTGGTTCAAAGCGGCCAGGGTTTCGTCCCATTCGGTGGGCAGCTCCTGTTCACCCAGTACATCCAGCCAGTCGGGAATGCTTTCACGAAACTTACGGATCGTGCGTAGTTCAGCGGCTTTTAGGAAAATCTTTTCGGGTTCCAGTTGATGAAATTCCCGCCAGGCAGGAAGTTCCGTCATCATAGGACTGTTGGTATCCGCGTGTACGGGAATGTGGCGGACCAGGAAGTGAATACCCACCAGCGCCCAGAAATCCGGCTCGAAGCTGGGGCTGCGGCCCAGCAGTTCGGTGTACAGCCGGAAGTTACGCACCACTTCGTAGGTGGTTTCAGCGATAAAAGCGCGATCGCGGCTGCCGGCTTTGGGATTCTGCTTCAGCGCCGTTTCGATGACTTTATCGGCGTACAGGTTTTCGTAAAAAATAGACATCAGGGCCTGCGCAACGGCACGGACCAGCAGTGGACGTAGGGGCTCGGAAGCGGGCGGGAGGGATACGGACATGGTACAAAGGTAGAACGAGATTCTGGGATTAGCCCCCTCCGACTCCCCCTAAAGGGGGAGGGCAGATCATGATCACCGCCCTTTGGGCACGGCTCTTTGCTGCACCCCCTCGAACGCCGCGACCATCCTGGCATACAGCCGGTCGTGCTGCGACTTCGGATAAGCCACATTGACCGTAAGCGCTATATTTTCGTTCAGGGGCCGGATGTACATGAGGCCTTCAAAATTTTCGGCATTGCCGGGGCCTTCCGGCTGTACAAATTCCATTTGGATAAGGTAACCGGGTACGCCGTTCAGGTCGAGGCGGCCTTTATGCAGCAGGATCATTTCGGGGGAAGTGGTCATTTCAGTAGTGTCTTGCAGCACCCGCGCGAAGGGGGCGGGCATGGCATTACACATGATTTTTGCCTCGGTAGCCGCTTCCTCCCAGACGGTTCCCGGCTCCATTTCCGTGAAAGACGTGTCAGGCAGGGGCAGGTCGAATTGCAGTGCAAACACCGCCAGCATATCCTCCATGGAGAGGGTAGTGCCGGGGGTTTGAGCGGATAAGTGGCTGTTCCAGATGAACAGGCTGCCAATAGTCAGTAAAATAATTTGCTTGCGCATCGCAGACCGGTTGAATAGATGCTTGCAGCATCCGGGTGAAGATGACGAGGCAGGAGTAGTGGATTAAAGATGTTGGACGTTACTCTATACCCAGATCGCATTGCGTTGCCACGTATAGCCATTTGCCATTTTCTTTCTGGAGATAAACCGGTAGTTTATACATCATGGTCGGATCGGTGAGATCCAGGGTAGCGGTAGCTTTATCCGGCGCGGTAAACTGCACATCTACGGTCGCTTTCTTGTAGTATTCCGCCACGTCGTCCTGCGCACAAAAAAACGGGTCCGCGTCCATACCGGATGGAATATCGCCTTTTTCTTCTTTTTGCCACAGTACGGCGGCTTTCTGGTAAAACGCTTTTTGACGCTGCACAAAGGCCTGACCGACAAAACCACCTTTGACGAACTGGCCAAGATAAGCCTCCAGTGCAGCGGGTTTCAGGGCCGGGTGCGGCGTTTCATAGTCGACGAAATTGTATTTTTCATTCCCAAAGTCCGGGGTTTGCATGTATTTACTGTACCAGTCGAAGAAACCGCGCACGGCAGCCGTAACCGCTGCTTTTTCGGCCAGGCTGTCGAAAGCCGGAGCGGGTGGGGTAGCGGCGGTCGTTGTAGTCGTGGCCGGGGTATTTTGGCAGGCGGACCATAAAACAAGGGCCAGCGCTGCGGAAAGGAGATACTTCATTAAAGTCGTGTCTGTTTGAAATGAGCGGGCAAAGGTAGCTATTCAGCAAAATCCGCCTTCAAAAACTATCTTGGCGGCGTAAAAGACAATTGCATGCATCTTCGTCAGGCCACGCTTCAAATTGATGATCGCAGTTACGCGCTCACGCCCAATCGCAGTAACTCCTTCGATGAAATATTTGTGGATTTTCAGCAGGAGCCGCCGGCGCAGGGTGGGGGAACGCGCTACCATATTTTCCTGCATCCCAAGCAGGACGTGCTGGTGCAAAATCTGGAGCTGCAATTTCACCTGCCGAGCCGGCCCGACGCATGCTTTTTTGCCAATGGTTACCAGTCCTGGAGCGAAAGCCGGCTGTTGCGCGTAACGGATGGCATTCCCCGTTTACGGTCCTTCGCCGGTCGGCACATGGGGCTTTACGGCGACGAATTTATACCGGACATTCCCCGTGGCGACGGGTATTTGCATGCATGGACCTACACCTATTTGCAGCCGGCAGCGGGTGGCCCCAGCGTGTTTATTGGTTCTTTAAGTGAAAAAACCGGTTTTACCCTGCTGTCTTATGATCAGCGCAACGGCCTGCTGACGGTGCGCAAAGACCTGGCCGGCCTGCAACTGGCGCATTCCTTTCCGGCGCTCGATTTGTGGGTCGGCGAAGGCGCCGAAACGGACCTGTTCGACCGGTATTTTCAGGCCATGGAACTGCCGCCGCCTACGGCGCCCCCGGCCATTGGGTGGACGAGCTGGTACCGGCATTTTACCCATATTTCTGCGGATAAATTGCAGCATGATCTGGACGCGTTCGCCGCCACGCCGCTGATAAATGGCTCGCAACCCGCTTATTTTCAAATAGATGACGGCTGGCAAACGGCGGTGGGTGACTGGCAGTCGGTCAAACCCGCTTTTCCGCAGGGCATGGCCCGTATGGCCGGGGATATTCGGGCGAAAGGGCTGGCGCCCGGTCTGTGGCTGGCGCCTTTTGTGGCGGCTAAAAATTCGGAACTGGTCAAAAAACATCCCGACTGGCTGTTGAAAGATAAACGCGGACGACCGATTAAAGTGGGCTGGAACCCCATGTGGGGCGGCTGGTATTTCGCCCTGGATTTTTACAATGGCGGCGTACGCGACTACCTGAGCGGCGTGTTCCATATTATAACCGAAAAATGGGGCTATGAACTCCTGAAACTCGATTTCCTGTTCGCGGTCTGTCTGGCGCCGCCGGCCGGCAAAACGCGGGGCGCCGTGATGTCCGAAGCGATGGAGTTCCTGCGGCGGCAGATCGGGACGCGGCGTATGCTGGCCTGCGGGGCGCCACTGGGTTCCTGCTTCGGCTGGGCCGATTACTGCCGCATTGACGGGGATGTGCATCTCGCCTGGGAGCACCGGCTGCTGGCCTGGCTGCGGCATCGGGAACGCGTGAGCACCCTGGCTTCGTTGCGCTCGACCCTGGGCCGCTGGCAGCTCAATGGCCGCGCTTTTCAAAACGACCCGGACGTGTTCATTTTACGGGAAGCCGACCAGAAACTGTCTGCCACGCAGCAGCATACGGTGCTGATCATCAATATATTACTCGGTAATCTACACTTCACTTCGGACGATGTGGGTAGCTATACACCCGAGCAAATGGCGGAACTGGAAGGTGCACTGCTTTGGCAGGGCAGTCAAATCCAGGCAGTGAAGGAAGTGAAAGACGAGGTGTTTGTCATCGATTTTGTACACGATAACGAAGGCTTCCGGGCCTTCTGTAACCTGACCGGCAAGGAACAATTCGTGCTGTTCGCCGGGGATAAAAATGCGAATGGCCGGATCGGGATCCAGCCATTCGAGACGCTTTTATTAAGGGGTTGAAAAATCATTAATTCCAGCTCATCGGCTCCGGCATGTCCGAAATGATTTCGAATAAATCGCCTTTGCTGTACATCGCTTTGCTCCACAGCTGGCCGGGCAGGGTTTTGAACAGGTAATTCGGATCCATATCTGCCGAAACCCAGGAGCCGTATTCCATTTCTTCGCGTAACTGGCCGGACGACCAGCCGGAGTAACCGACGAAGAAGCGGATATTGCTGGGTTCGAGCAAACCACTGGAAATCAGAAACTTGAGTTTCTCAAAGTCGCCGCCCCACCATACACCCGGCGCCACCTGTATGCTTTCTTCTAAAAGATCGCCAACGTTGTGGACATAGTGCAGGGTGTCGGTCTGAACCGGACCACCGTAGTATACTTCGGCTTCAAAAGGTGGGAAATCAGCCATTAGCTCATTGACCCCCATGTTGATGCTTTTATTCAAAATAAATCCGAGGCTGCCCTCGGGGTGGTGCTCACAGAGCAGTACGACTGCCCGGTGAAAGTAGGGGTCTTCCATGAACGGCTCGGCGAGCAGCAGGTGTCCGTTCTTGACCAAAGATCGTGACGTCATAGTGCATTGTAGGTTTGGGACGAAAGTAGGGCAGCAAATGCTTATTCGCAAGTACCACCCCGATATTTAAGGTTTTTTAACGGCTGTAAAAATGGTGTGCTGGCAGTTTTACCGTAGGCTTATTGTTCCAAATCGGTAACCCAATAAATACGAAAAAAATTCCCACCGGGATTGTTTGCCTGGCTATAAAAATTTCCCGTTCCGATAATGCATTATCCGTTCCTATAAAGCTTCCATTGCTGCTTCTAAATCTTCCCACAGCCAGGCGGGGTCTTCCAAACCTATATAAAAACGTACAAAAGTCCATGCCATAGGCGGATGACTGCGACCCGGCAGGTGATAAAATCCGATGGTCGGGATGATCAGCGATTCATGTCCACCCCAGCTCACGGCCATCAGGAAACGACGCAGGCGGTGAATAAAGGCTTCCATCTTTTCCTCCGTATCGGTTTTGAACTGCACGGAAAACAGGCCACCGCAGCCGCGCATCTGGCGTTTGGCCAGGTCCAGTTGCGGAAAACTGTGGTGAAACGGGTACCAGATACGCTCGACTTTCGGATGCCGGTCCAGTTTGCCGATCAACCAATGCGCACTTTCGTCGCTGCGTTGCAATCGGAGTGGCAGCGTGCGCAGTCCGCGGATCACCAGCGCCGCATCGTGCGGACTAATAATACCTCCCAGCGTCATCAGCTCCGATTCAAAGATCTTTTTGACCATGGTTTTACTGGCGCACAACACCCCGGCCACCACATCGGAGTGGCCGTTGAGGTATTTCGTGCCCGAATGCACCACGATATCGATGCCGAAAGCCGCAGGGTTCTGAAAAATGGGCGAGCAATAGGAGTTATCGATGATGGTCACCAGGTCATGGGCTTTGGCGAGATCCGCGCAGGCCCGGAGATCCTGGCATTCGAAGGTCATGGTGTTCGGACTTTCCAGAAACAGCACCCGGGTGGCCGGGCGGATGGCGGCGCGAATGGCTTCCAGATCCGTGCCGTCGACGAAGGTATGTTCCACGCCAAAACGCGGCAGGAACTTACGCAGCAGCGCCGAGGTCCAGGAGTACGGCCCCTGCTGACAAACGATGTGGTCGCCGGCGCGGACATTGCTGATCACGGCGGCAGCGATGGCCCCGGCGCCACTGGAAAAAACCAGCGCGTCGTCGGTACCTTCCAGCGCAGCCAGTTTGCGGCGCAGGATCTCCACCGTCGGGTTATTGCCCCGGCTGTACACGTGGTGCTCCAGCTCGTCACTGAAAGCTGCGCGAAAGGCCGTCAGGTCCGGAAAAACGAAATTGCTGGACTGAATCACCGGCGGACTTACGGCGTGGAAATAGCGCTCTCGCTCTTCGCCGAGGTGGTTGAGGATTTCACTGAGGGCGGGCTTGTCGGCTGACTGTTCGTGCTGCATTGCAGTGTGTTTAAGCGTTCCCCTGGTCTGACGACTCCTTCAGTCGTCCGACCAGTAGCGGGTGTTATTTGCGTAGCGGTCGGACGACAAAAAAGTCGTCAGACCGCGTTCCCCTGGTCCGACGACTTTTTCAGTCGTCGGACCAGTAAAGGGTGCTGGTTGCGTAGCGGTCGGGCGACAAAAAAGTCGTCCGACCGCAGGAAAGGCGTCGGATCGCAGGAACGTGGCCGTCAGACCGCAGCTGCCTGCGCTTCTTTATTTTCAATCAATGCCTTCAGTGCCAGCAGCACGCTGACTACTTTGTCCTGCGTCTCCGCATCCGTTATCATAGCCTCGTTATTCACCTTGGTCCGGACATACGAGATGACCATGTGCGTATCGTCCGTAATATCGGATTCAATAACCCGCAGCGTTTCCAGCAGGGCCTGATGCCCTTTTAGTCCGTGGGTAGAGGCGGTGATCAGCGCTGTCGGTTTATAACAGAAACTGCAGGAAGAAACGATCCAGTCGATGGCATTTTTCAACGTGCCGGGCACCCCCATGGCGTATTCCGGCGTACAAATAAGAATACCCTGTGCCTCCTGCAGCAGTCCGCGAAAATGGACCACGCTGGCCGGTGGCGTATCGTTGTCCAGCACCGGATTAAAATGCGGGATGCCGGCAATGTCCTCGAAAACAGTCACCTCGAAATAGTCGGCCGTTAACGCTGCAATGGCCTGGATCAAGCGCTTGTTCACGGAGTCCGGCTTGGTGCTGCCGCAAATAGCGAGTATCCTCTTTTTGTCGGCCATGTTACTTGGTTTTTTTCTTTTTCTTCGGCCCTTTCACCAGTTTCATTTCATCGAGCAAATAACCGGCACCCCCGAATTTGTCCATGATGAACAGCACGTAGCGGGCATCGACCATAATATTGCGGCAAATGGCCGGGTCATAGTTCAGATCGCTCATGGTGCCTTCCCAGACGCGGTCGAAATTCAATCCGATCAGGTTACCCCGCGCATCCAGAGCGGGCGAACCGGAGTTGCCGCCGGTGGTGTGGTTACTACCCAGAAAAGCCACTGGCAGGCGACCATCGGCGGTGGCATACTGGCCATAGTCTTTGGTTTTATACAGAGCGATGAGTTTTTTCGGCACGTCGAACTCGTAGTCGCCGGGAATGTATTTTTCCATTACGCCGTCCAGGTACGTCTGAAACCCGTATTGCACGGCATCGCGGGGTTCGTAACCGCGTACCTGTCCGTAGGTCAGGCGCAGGGTACTGTTGGCATCGGGGAAAAAACGTTTTTCCTTGTACACTTCCATTTGCGCGGCCATATACTGGCGTTGCAGCAGGTTAATGTTGGGTTGAATTTCCTGTAGTTTGGGCTGGATCTGGGCGACATAAATATCGTTGAGCGTTTTCCAGAACACGTAAGCGGGATCGGCTTTCAACGTTTCGGCTACCTGGGCGGGGCCTTTAGCCAGTAAGGCATTCATACGCTCCTGGCTGACAAGGGCACTGCCTTTGAAAATAGTAACGGCCAGGGCATCGAAACCGCCGGCTTTTTTCGCGGCCTCCTTGACAAAATTGGCGCCCCATTCATCGCGCATGTTCTGGGCAAAAAGTTCCAGCATCCCGGTCAGCACAGCCTGGTCGACTTCCGGGCGGTAGTCTTTATAAAAGTCGCTGAGGCCGGCGAGAATTTCCTTTTGTTTATTGGCAAAAGCCAGTTCGCCGTTCTTGTCATAGCTTTCCAGCCAGCTGTTCAGTCCGGCGGCCTGGCCGAGTATTTCGTTGTTGCGGATCATGGTTTCCGCGTAGTAGTCGCGGGCCAATGCAAAGGGCTCCATATCCCGGTACAGCTGGCGCAGGCGGGGCAGCAGGTTCCCATAGCGCACTTTCCAGTCGGGGTTGCTTTCGACCCGGCGGATAAATTCCATTTCATAGGCCACCTTTTTGTCCAGGGCGTGGTAGGTTTCCAGTCCCTGCATTTCGCCCAGCCATTTTTTCCAGGCATTGGCGATGCTGGCGTAGCGGGCCACATAGGCGATTTTCACCGCCGGATCTTTCCGCATATAGGTATCCATGATCTTCAGCGCCCGGTCGCGGATGGCCACTTTGGCCGGATTAAGAATTTTGCCGGTCTGCTGTACACCGGCGGCGGTCAGGTACTCGTCGGTGCGGCCCGGAAAGCCGTAGACCATGGTGAAGTCGCCTTCCTCCACGCCGTCGAGTGAAATGGACAGGAACTTGCGGGGGTGAAAAGGCAGATTGTCTTTCGAATACGCTGCCGGTTTACCATCCTTGTCGGCGTAGACGCGGAACATGGAGAAGTCGCCGGTATGGCGCGGCCAGACCCAGTTATCCGTATCGGCGCCGAACTTACCGATGCTGCTCGGCGGCGCACCCACGAAACGAACGTCCTTGTAAGTGACCGTGATGAACAGATAGTACTGATTGCCATTGTAAAAGGGGCGGATCATGACTTCTTCCCAGGGCTGTTTCTTCGCGCTGTTCCGAAGGGTGGCCAGGTTCTTATCGATCTGGCCCTGGCGTTCGCGTTCGCCCATACCTTCGCTAATATTTTGCAGCGCCAGTGCGGTCACATCTTCCATGCGGCTGACGAACATAGCCGTAGCGCCCGGTGCGGGCAGTTCACCGCTGCGGTCTTTGGCCCAAAAACCGTTCTCCACGTAGTTGTTTTCGAGCGTCGAGAGGCTTTGGATGGCGTCGAAACCGCAGTGGTGGTTGGTGAGCAGCAGTCCATCCGGGGAGATCATTTCGCCGGTGCAACCGCCGCTGAACTGGCAAACGGCGTCTTTGAGGCTGGGTTCGAGGGGTGAGTAAATATCGTCCGCGTCCAGCTTCAGGCCCAGGGCCTGCATGTCTTTTTCGTTCTGTTTTTCGAGGTTCAGGGGTAGCCACATGCCCTGGCCACGGAGGAGGGCGGGCAGCAGGAAGCAGAGAAAGAATAGTTTTTGCATCGGAAAAGCCTTTTGTGAAGGGGCGAAAATAGGAAAACCCCTGGCGAACGGCCGAAGGAGTTTTTGGTTGGGAAACTGGCGTTCGCTTTTGGTAAAAACCGGGCAGGTGAATTGGGCGTAGATCCCGGGATGGAGGTCGATAACAAATCCTGAACCATAATGAGCCAACATTGTTGGCTGTTAGGGGGCACCCGCGAGGGGTGCCCCTACCGTACGGATAAATTGATTGAACAACCTATGAGCGAAATCGCTGATTCCTCCTCTTTTTTTCAGTTCCAGTTGCAAAGCCTGGACGGCCAACCCGTTTCGCTGGAGCAGTATCGAGGCCGGAAGATCATCGTGCTGAACACGGCTTCCGAATGCGGCTACACCCCGCAGTATGCCGATTGGGAGAAATTTTACGAAGCCAATAAAGACGAGGTGGTGGTGTTGGGTTTCCCCTGTAACGACTTCGGCGGCCAGGAGCCGGGATCGTCCCATGACATCGGTGCATTTTGTCAGCAAAACTACGGGGTCACTTTCCCGATGTTTGAAAAAGTAGCGGTAAAAGGCGCGGACAAAGCCCCTATTTATCAGTGGCTGACCGACCCCGCTAAAAACGGCTTTAACAGCCAGGAACCCACCTGGAATTTCTGTAAATACCTGGTGGATGAAAATGGTAAACTGGTCAAATTTTTTAGCTCCAATGTGAAACCGGGTAATCCGGAGTTTTTGCAGGCGCTGGGGATGTAGGGAATAAGTTTACCGCAATCCTACGACCCGAAATTTCACCGTATCGTACCGGTTCTTCGGGTCTTCGACGTACTGCAGCACCTCGATGGCGGCCCGCCGCTTCTCCGGTTTTTCCTTGTCCAGAAAATGATCGAAGTGCCGGATCAGCAGCACCACGTCCAGGCTGCCCACATGTTCCAGGGAGGCCAGGCAATCGGAGAGCGCGTCCAGATTTTTACCAAAATAATCGGGAAAAATAAGTGCCTTGGCAATGCGCGGGTAAAATCCACGCAGGCTGCGGGCTTTCGTTCCATCTATTTCAATGAGGTGGGTAGTTGGTGAAAAATGGGGTAGATGGTCGGAGAGGTCCATGGGTATGAAGTGATGAAGCGATGAAATTATAAGGTGATAAAATAGCGTGGATAGCGATGGTCTATTCTATTTTTACAAAGCTCTTATAATGGTTGGGGCTGAACCAGGCGCTGTGATCGGAGCCGGTAACAAGCCGTTCCGGACCGCGGTTCTGGCCGCTTACTTTTGGATGTACATCCCATTCACTGTAGCGTAGTTTATGGTTTTGAGCGTCTTTTTTGGGTAAACGCCCCTCTTTATTGAGGAATTCGCGCCCCCCGACATAGCCCTCGGGTGCTTCTCCATTTTTGCGGATATATTTCAACACATCCAGCGCATAAGCGGGAACATTGCGGTTCGAACCCGGAGTGGTGGTGCCCGGCGTGCTCTGCGTCGGGGTGGAGACCGACGGTGTGAAGGTCTGGTTTCGGTGCTGGCAGTAGCGAAAAGCGACAAAAGCCAGGATAAGCAGCAGGAAGAGGACGGGTGATACCCAACGTTTCATAGAGCAAATAAAAGCGGTTTCTCAGAAAAAACAATGCCGCGCCGGAATTCCGGCGCGGCATTGAGGAGGTTGATGAAAAAGGGTTGATGAAAAGGTTTATAAAAAAGGGTTGATAAAGTTGATAGGTGTACGCTACGTTATCAACCTCATCAACCCTCGTCAACCCTCATCAACCTAATTAAAAATATACCGTATGCCAATCTGGGCCTGCCAGGCATTGTCCACGTTGATGCTTTTCACGAAAGGATCGCGCAGCAACTCGGTGGAACCACTGATGACCTGGGTGGCCAGGCGGTAGGAAGGCGTACCGTCGGCCGCAATGCTGGCCACGCTCAACGGGTTGGCTGTAAAGGCGGAGCTGGAAGCCGTTGCCTGGTTGCCGACGCCCCATTCATTGTTCAGCAGGTTACCGATGTTCAGAATGTCCAGGCGGAATTGCAAGGCATTGCGCTTTTCGTTCTTGCCCACTTTGATGTACACTTCCTGCATGAACGACAGGTCGAAACGCGTCAGCCAGGGAAAGACCACGCCGTTCCGTTCCGCGTAACCACCGCGGTGATCGCTCAGGTGGTCGCTGTTTTTGATAAAGGCCTCAAAAGCAGCCTGTTGTTGTTCGGGTGTAAACGTTTTGGCGTTTGCACCGGTACCAACTGTCAATGGAGCGAAGGTCAAATCCGTGGCATTGTTCGGCACGAAGATCAGGTCGTTACCGTTCTGACCGTCACCATTCAAGTCATTGCCGTAGGTGTAGGAAATTTTACCGCCGCTGGCCGATACGCAACCCAGGGTGATTTCCGAAGCGCCGCCATACTTTGTACCATAGTTGATGCGGTAGTTAACATAACCCACCACGCGGTGACGCAGGTCATTGTCCGACCAGGAAGTGCCCAGGTAGTTCTGACCGCCGACTGCCGGTACGTTGGCCACTACGGTGCTACTGACCGCCTGGATCTCGCGGGCTTCGCCGTAGGTATAACCGAGCATACCCCCCAGACCGTTCACGGCCGGTTTTTCCAGTTTCACGGTGAACGTGTAGGAATCGCCTTTATCGGTGTTGGTCAGTACGAAGGCGTTGGAAATGGCCGGGTTATTGAAACGGGCGATGTTCACTGTGTTCATAGCGCCGCTCCCCGAGCTCGTCACGCCCGAAGCGGGGAAACGGTCACGGTTATCCGGGCCGGCAAACCGACGGTCCGGTGCTTTCAGGTTCGCATCGATGTACCGCAGGGCGTTGATGTTGCGGTTGTACAAAACTTCCAGGGTGCCGACAAAACCGAAAGGCAGGCGCTGGTCCAGTGCCAGGTCGGTTTTCCACACCGTCGGGTACTTCAGGTCTTCCACCGAAGCATTGATCACGTAGGGTGGGAGGGTCGCAATATCCGGGTTGTTGGCCGGGCGGAAACGGCTTGGGTCCGTCGTAAACGGATAAGCCGTGGTGTTGCTGGCGCTGATCAGGGCGGTATTTACACCGTTGTTACCCAATTGGTTAGATACCAGTACCTGCGGAATACGGCTGACGAAAATGCCGGTACCACCACGGAACTGCGTTTTGTTGTTGCCTTTTACGTCCCAGTTAAAACCTAAACGCGGCGACAGCAGCAGGCGGGTTTTCGGGAACGTGCTGGTGCTGATCTTCAAATCGTCGCCGTTTTCATCTTTAAAGGTCAGACCGGCCACCACGGGGTTGTAAAAATCTTCCGCCGTGGAGTTGTCATACGCATATACGTCGCCGCGAATACCGGCGGTCAGTTTAAAACGCGAGGTCAACTGGTATTCGTCCTGCACATACGCGCTGTACGTAGCCACGTTCAGCACCTGCAGCGGATCGATACCGCCCGGCAGCAGGGAGTAGCGCAACTGGTAACGCACGGAATCCACTGCGGACACCGGATTGCTCGGATCATTGATCGACTGCAGCGCGGCTTCCTTGAAATCGGCAATGGAGTTATAGGTATAAACGCCGTTGGAGGAAGGGAAGAACACGTTGTTCGATTTGAAATGCTCGTAGCCCACACCGAAGGTGAACAGGTGTTTGTCCAGGAAGTACTGGAGGTTGTCGGTAATGTTCAACGTACTGTAATTCAGCTTGTTACCCGGCGTGAAAGGATCGAAACCGATCGACGTGTAGGTCGTGCCGTCTTTCAGGATGTCGACCGTAGGGAACGGGTCGGTCTTGTATTCGCGGTCTTCCAGTTGCTTGTTGTAGGTCGCCACGAAGTTATTGGAGAACTTGCTGCTGAGCACCGAGTTCAACTCGAAAGCTACCGAGCGGGTGTTGTCCTGAATGATGTACCCGGTGTTTTCCGCCGACAGGGCCAGGGCCGAGTTGGTGCGGTTACCATTACCGGCCGTACCGCTGCTGTTACTGTTGCTGATCACCTGGTTCGACTTGGAATCGTGGTGCGAGTAACGCAGCGAGGCTTTGTTGTTCTGGTTGATGTTGTAGTCCAGACGGACAATGCCTTTCGTACTGGCTACGTCGTTGTTGAAATTATCGACGGCGCCGAGGTCGCGGTTGAAATTGGTTTTCAAGAACGAGCTCAGGTCCTCCAGGTCAGCTGCCGTCACCCGGGAAACGTTACCGGTTGCGCCGGGGCGGTTGGCCTGCCAGGTCAGTGCCGGGGTAGTGCTTTCAAAATGTTCGGCGTTCACAAAAAAGAACAGTTTGTTCTTCAGGATCGGGCCACCCAGGCGGAAGCCGTAGGTTTTTTCATCGATGTTGATATTGGTCAGTTTGGTACCGTTGACTTCATTGCCGGTCAGGTCGTTGTTGCGGGTCAGGAAGTAAGCGGAACCGGACACGTCGTTGGTCCCGGAGCGCGTCACGGCATTGATACCGGCGCCGGCGAAGCCCGACTGGCGAACGTCGAAAGGCGCGATGTTGATCTGAATTTCTTCGAGTGCATCCAGGGAAATGGCGGTGGTGTTGGTCCGGCCACCGGCGGCTGCCGAGCTACCCAGGCCAAAGCCATTGTTGAATACCGAACCGTCGATCGTGATGTTGTTCAAACGGGTATCCTGACCGCCGAAAGATTTACCGTTGCTGTAGGCATTGTACTTGGTAATGTCGTTAATCGTCCGGCCGATGGTGGGGAGCGACGTAATGGCGTCCCGGCCGAAAGTCGTGGCGGCGCCGGTGCGGTCATCGCTGAACAGATCGGCGCGATTAGCGGTAATGGTCACCTCATTCAGGGCGTTTCCGGCTTCGGCTAGGTTGAAATCCACGTTGACCGCGGTACCCAGATTGGCAAAAATGCCTTCGCGGGTTTGTGCTTCATATCCCGTGTAGGTAATGGTAACGGTGTAAGGACCGCCAACCCGAACGGCGGGCAGGTTGTAACGCCCGGAAGCGCTGGTCGTGGCGCCGTAACGCGTACCGGAAGGCACGTGTACCGCGATGACGGTGGCGCCGACCAGCCCTTGTGCATTGTCGTCGGCAACCAGTCCGGAAATAGAGCCGGTGGTGACCTGCGCAAAAGAGGTAAGTCCGGTCAGCAGCAGGGCAAAAAGCAACAATGCCCGCCCGGCCCAGGCCGTTTTCAGTGGTGGAAAAGTAGAGTGAATCATACAGAAAGGATGGTGAGAAAAGGTGAAAATGAAGGCGAAAATAACGAACCAATGTTAACTTCCTTTTAAGTTTTCCAGCATTTTAGACGGATAAAACCAACAGGAATGCCTTTCAAAAACCCGGTTTAACCGATTTTTGAAATATGATTTCTGGATAGATGGTGTTTGGAAAATTTAAACTGTACGATTCCACTTTAACAGGTACAGGCATTGGAAATGCCGACTACGGCAGGGGCTGTAATCTTTTACTTACTTTTGACCCGAATTTTTTTTCAACGAATAAAACGCTGCCATTTTATGAAAAAAACAATGCTGACCCTTCTCGCTTGTCTGAGCCTGTTGATCGCTGCCCAGGCCCAGATCGTCATCACCGAAATCATGTATAATCCGCCGGAAGCCGGTACGGATACGCTGGAGTACATCGAACTGTACAATAACACCAGTTCGGCCGTCGATGTATCGGGATGGAATTTTACGCAGGGCTTCGAATTTGTCTTTCCTTCCAACTCGTCTATTCCAGCGAATAGTTACGTAGTAGTGGCCAAAAATGCCGCCTATTTTCAGTCAAAATTCGGTTTCACCCCGTACGAATGGTTAACGCCCGGCGCCCTGACCAACGGCGGGGAAGATATTGAACTGCGCGATGCCAACGGCAACGTGATCGATCTGGTGGATTATAAAAATACAGCGCCATGGCCTTTGGAACCGAATGGTAACGGACCCTCGCTGGTGCTTTGTGATCCGAATGCCGATAATAACGTAGCGGCCAACTGGCAGGCCGCATCTTCGCCGACCGGTGTAATTATTAATGGCAAAGAAGTCATCGCCAACCCTGGCGCGGGCGCTACCTGTGGCAGCGCGCCGTCTTTCCCGGTGCGGACCATCGCCGAAGTGACCAATGTGAACCCGACTACGGGCGTGGCAGACTCCGTCGGTATCGACCTGACCATTACGGGTACGGTGTACGGTGTGAACCTGCGCGGTACCAACGGTCTCCAATTCACGGTGATCGATGATGCCAATAACGGTATTGCGGTCTTTACCCAGACGGATAACCTGGGTTACACCATCCAGGAAGGCGATAAAATCACGCTGAGCGGTTTCCTCGGTCAGTTCAACGGCCTGCTGCAAATGCTGCCGAACACGATCACGAAGCTGTCTTCCAACAACCCGCTGGTGACGCCGACCACGGTGACCAAACCATCCGAGAGCACCGAATCCAGCCTGATCCGCATCACCAACCTGCATCTGGTCGACCCGGCTGCCTGGGATACGACCGGTAATGTCGCCGGCTTCACGGTGCGCGCCGTTTCGAGCACCAACCCGGCCGATACGATCGAGATCCGCATCGATAACAACACGAACCTGTATTTGCAGCCCGTACCGCCGCAGCCATTCAACCTGACCGGTATTGGCGGCCAGTTCGACAGCAGCAACCCCTACACCTCCGGGTACCAGGTGTCGCCGCGTTACCTGTCGGACATCAGCACGCTGGTCGCAACCCACGAAGCCGATTTCAGCGCCGATGTGAAACTGGCGCCGAATCCCGCCGGCAACTTCCTGACAGTACAAAGCAGCCTGTCTTTCGATCGCTTACGCATCATGACCGCTACCGGCACCCTGGTGCGCACGGTAAATCAACCTGATCTGAGCGACCGCCTGGATATTTCGGCGCTGCCAACGGGTACATATTTCCTGCGTTTTGAAAAAGACGGCGGCGTGTGGACTACCCGTTTTGTGAAAATGTAACGTAACCCCGACTTTAGTCGGGCTATAAGTTTGTAACTCCGACTTCAATCGGGTTAAAAAGCGACAAGCGCCACTCCGGACGGCCCGGTAGTGGCGCTTGTTATTTATACGATGTTATAAGGTTTGCCGGCTGCAGCGGCTTTGGTAACCCCGGCTTTAGCCGGCCTTTAAATAAGCACTACCCGCGGACAGGGCTTTGGTGTTTTCCCGGCTAAAGCCGGGGTTTCAAAAGCCGTTACGTCAGCAGCAGGACATTTTTCGGATTGAACCGGGCTAAATCCTGGGTTTGGCCTGACCATTGCTTTAGGCGGCATACACAAAAACAAAGCGCATGCATTTTTCTTTACGCCCGCTCATGCTGGCCATTTTCTTATTTCCTGCCTTATTAAACGCCCAGAACCAGCAAATCCACCGACGCAGCAAACTGCCGGCCGCCCTGAAGGAAGTATCGGGCATGGTCTGTACCAAACAAGGCGACATCTGGCTGCTGAACGACAGCCACAATCCATCCGACCTTTTTCACTATGATGCAGTGGCCAATAAAGTGCTGGAAACCCGGCATTTACCGGTGCCGAACCGCGACTGGGAAGACCTGACGGCCGATGACCGCGGAAACCTTTACATCGGGGACGTGGGGAATAACTATAACCGTCGCAAAGACCTGCGCATTTACCGCTATAATCCGGCTACCCAAGCCTTGGACAGCATTTTACTGCGCTACCCCGACCAGCAGGATTTTGCACCGGCCGATAAAAAGCACTGGAATTTCAACTGCGAAGCCATCGTTTTCTTCCGGGATAGCCTGCATTTGTTTTCAAAAAACAGTTTCCAGGGAAATTTTTACAGCAAACATTACGTGGTGCCCGCCAAACCCGGTAGCTACGTGGCGGAACTACGCGATAGTATTTACCTGAAAAACCGGGTCGTAACCGGCGCCTCGCTGAGTCGCGATGGAAAAACACTGGCCCTGACCAGTTATATCATCGGTAAAAAACTGGGCTTCTTGCCCTTTACCAAAGCCACCGTTTACTACTTCAGCAACTTTCGGGGCAGCGACTTTTTACACGGAGAAAAAAGGGCCCAAAAGCTGCCCAAGTTCTTGATTGCCAGGCAGTACGAATCGGTGACCCAGTGGAGTAACGGTCGCTGGCTGGTGGCCAATGAAGGCCGCCGTCCCCAGGTCCAGTCCGTGTGGCGGGTGAAAAATAGAAAGTAAAACTGCCCTCCAACCAACAAACCAACAAATCCTTCAAACCAACAAACCTTCACACCCCTTCACACCCCTCCCTCGATCACTTCCCACGTATGATCGCCGAGCAGGCGCACCGTAGCCAGGTGCTCGTAAGGTTTTTTGCGGCCCCATTCACCCGGCGCGATCATTGACAGCAGGTGCTGGCCATCGGCTGTACGCTGGTACAGGTGGTAAATATGGTGGATCACCGGCTGGAAGGGTACGTCGGCCTGATAGATGACCTCGGAAATAGTCATTCGTTCCGACAGTGATTTGGCCTGGTTGACCAGCGTTTCCATTTGCCGGCGCAGTTGCTCCATTTGCCGGTCGGTCTGATCATACATGGCCGTCATGGCGTTGCCGCGGATCTGCCCCTTATCTTCCGGGCGAATGACTGCGCCGCCGGCCGTATGCGCGTAGGGTAGCAGGCCCGGGTTTTCGGCTACTTTATCCGGATCGATCGGATTGACGAATGCTTCCTCGTCGCGGCGTGTATTTTTCTCAGTTGCCATGGTGCAAAATTTGGTCCTTTCCGGAAATCGGGCCGCTCATAAAAAACGTAGGTTTAAAAGGGCTGTTACACTACGTTTGCTGACAGCCCTAAACACGCTGAACCCCTGCTTGTTCGCCGTGTGGCGTTTTTCAATTTTTTCCCAGTTAAAAACTCGTTCCCTATGCTTCAATTCCGATCTTTCGCCCTGCTTTTAACCCTTGCGCTTGTAGCCTGTAATCAGAAAATGGAAGAAGTAGTGCCCACCAAATCATCCGTCAAAATCCTGGCCCTCGGTGATTCCTATACCAAAGGTGAAAGCGTCGTTTTTGCCCAGAATTTTCCCAACCAGCTGGCGGATAGCCTGCGGGCGGATGGCCATGCGGTCACCCAGGTGCGGGTAATTGCGCAAACCGGCTGGCGCACCGATAATCTGCAGGTGGCCATGACCGACGCGCATATTGGCGACAGCACTTACGATCTGGTGACGCTGTGTATCGGCGTGAATAACCAGTACCAGCATGCCAGCTTCAACACGTTTAAAACCCAGTTCGAGCAGTTGCTGCAAACCGCCATCACGCGCTCCGGCAACCGGAAAGAGCGGGTCGTGGTCGTGTCTATCCCCGACTGGGCCTACACGCCTTACGGACAGCAGTTCACCAGCATGCCGAACCAGATCTCTCAGGAAATTGATCAGTATAACCAGGCCAGCCAGGTCATTGCCGAGCAGTACGGCGTTCATTATGTGAACGTTACGGAAATTTCCCGCCGTGGACTGATCCAGCCGGAACTCATGGCCGACGACGGGCTGCATCCCTCCGCGCTACAGTACACCGAGTGGGTAAAACTGCTGCTGCCGGTGGTGCGGGCGGAGATTGAGTGAACGATGAAGTATGAACGATGAACGATGAACGGGGCTGGTTTTTTGAATTTGTAGCTACTGTTTGAATATCCATGCTCGCTTTACAAAGTCTGCCGTACTTTGTCCGCCTAAAACCATTACGATTGATGACTTCCGGAAGAATGTTGCAGGTGGCCTTGCTGGCGATGACAGTAGCCATTTTAGCGCACGTGGGTGCGTTTTACTCTAATCAGCCCATGAATGCGACCTGGCTGCTGGCGCTGCGCTGGATCACCATCGGCATTCTGGGCTGGTATGGTTTTGTGGCCCGCAGCCTCACCAGCTGGATTTTGATCAGTATGGTGATCGGGATGGCGATTGGTTTCGACTTTCCATCGGTGGGTGCCAACCTGGAGATTTTCAGTAAAATATTCATTCAGCTCATCAAAACGGTCATTGCACCGCTGCTGTTCGGTACCCTCGTAGTGGGTATTGCCGGGCAGAGCAATGCGGCGCAGGTGGGGCGCATGAGCGTCAAGGCCTTTACTTATTTCACCGCTGCGACGAGTGTAGCCTTGGTGATCGGCTTGATTGCGATCAATATTACTCAGGCCGGCGCGGGCATTAAAGTGGGTAAAACCTCCGAACCCACTGCCATGGCGACCACAGCTTTGACGGCGCAGGTGGATTCGGTCAAAGGCACGGTGAAAATGCTGTATAACGGCAAAGAACTGGTGGCGCCGGCGCCTAAAAATAAACAGGACTGGAAACAGGTCGTGCTGCATATTTTCCCCGAAAACGTGGCTAAAATGATCTATGAAGGGGCTGTTTTGCAGGTCGTACTCTTCAGCCTGATCTTCGGTTTCGCGCTGCGGCAGGTCAATGAAGTGCACCGAGCGACCATGATCGGCTGGGCGGAATCGCTGACCGAAGTGATGTTTAAATTCACGGGCATTATCATGTATTTCGCGCCGTTCGCAGTGGGAGGGGCGATGGCTTACACCATCGGCACCATGGGTTTCGAGGTGGTGGGCAACCTGGTCAAGCTCCTGGCGACGCTGTATGCGGCCCTGATCGTCTTCATTGTGCTGGTGTTCCTGCCGGTGATGCTGATTGCCCGGATTCCCATCCGGCAGTTTTTAAAAGCCGTTTATGAACCGGCTTCGCTGGCCTTCGCTACGGCCAGTTCGGAAGCGGCGCTGCCCAAGGCGCTGACGGCGATGGAACGTTTCGGCGTGCCGCGCAAAATTGTGTCGTTCGTGCTGCCGACGGGTTATAGTTTCAACCTGGACGGCTCCACTTTATATCTCTCGCTGGCCTCCATTTTCTGTGCGCAGGCGGCGGGCATCCACCTGAACTGGGGCACACAACTGGCCATGATGGGTACCTTATTGCTTACTTCCAAAGGCGTAGCCGGGGTGCCGCGGGCTTCGCTGGTCATCCTGGCCGGAACGGTCAATCAGTTTGGTTTACCGGAATGGCCCATCGCGGTCATTCTCGGCGTGGATGCGCTAATGGATATGGGGCGGACCTCTGTCAATCTGATCGGCAACTGCCTGGCTTCGGCCGTCGTGGCGCGCTGGGAAGGGGAGTTTGATGATGAGAAGGCGATGCAGGAGTAATTTATTCAACTATTTGCCTTAATTTTGTAAAAAGGAAAAAAGTATGGGCCAGCAGGTGGAAACAGTTTTGAAGGCTTTGGACACGTTGGATGACAACGAGTTACAGATCGTTTATGAAAACCTGATTAATCGATTGAGGAATCGGGAAGTTATAATCAAGCTATTTAACAAATATGCTGGTAAAGGAAAAGGCGTCTGGCCCAAGGACGCTCAACAAATCATAAGTGAATTACGCCAGGAGTGACAACTAATAGCAAGATATTTTTCGACACCGCTCCTTTTATTTATTGGATTGAACTACATCCTACACTTGGTGATATAGTTTGTCAATTCATTGCAGACGCAGTTGCTTTATCATGTACATTCAGTACGAGTGTTGTTTCATTGGCTGAATTCGGAGTTTATCCTGAACGTACTGGTCGTCCGGATCTAATTCGTGATTTTGAAGATTTGCTTAGGGACTTTTCTTTTGATTTTTTAGAAATAGATCAGCCAATCGCGCGTATTGCGTACAATTTGCGTGCTCGATATACCTCTCTGAAAGGTATGGATGCGTTTCAGTTGGCGGCAGCTATTCACAACAAATGCCAATATTTTTTAACTAATGACCGTGCTTTAATCGTTGTTAAAGAGATTAATATTATTATTCTGGAAGACTGGAAATGATAGACATTAGTGCCCGGTTAGCAAATCTGCTGGCCGGGCACTCATTTTTTCTGTATATTTTGCAGGAGTTTTCAGCTGCGAAACACTCGTGTGGAGCGAATTTTGCATCTTGCA
Organism: Saprospirales bacterium; assembly: GCA_031425035.1. Classification (GTDB taxonomy): domain Bacteria; phylum Bacteroidota; class Bacteroidia; order Chitinophagales; family Saprospiraceae; genus M3007. The sequence goes on from JANPIN010000067.1 coordinate 27,277, forward strand.
ACAATCTACTTGTGTAAAAGCCAACTTAATAATGTCTGTCAAATGAAAAAATTTTACGTTTTAGCCGCTATCATTCTGGTGGTTATGTACGCCTGTACCTACGATACGCTGGGTTCCAAGCAGGATGTGGAACTGCGTAACACGATCCGCAGCCGATCCCAGACGGGAGATATAGATTATTTCATCCTGCCGGAAAGCAACGACTACGCCAATATTCCGCAGTCGCCGGTCAATCCCCTGACGGCCATCAAAGTCGAACTTGGCAAGCTGCTTTTCTACGAGTCCAGTTTCGGCGTAGAAGCCAAGCATCCCAGCGGCATGACGACCTTTTCCTGTAGTTCCTGCCATGTTCCGGCAGCGGGTTTTCGCCCGAACCGGGTGCAGGGCATTGCCGATGGTGGTTTCGGTTTCGGGGTATTGGGGGAGGAACGCCGGAAATTTCCGGAATACAGCGACGAGGAGATCGATGCCCAGGGCGCGCGGCCACTCAGCATGCTGAACGTCGCATTTGTGAGCAACACCATGTGGAATGGTTCTTTCGGCGATGCCGGGGTCAATACAGGGACGGAAAATATGTGGGGTGTTTTCGATCCCGCTACGGCCATCAATAAGCAACGCCTGGGCGCATTGGAAGGCCAGAACATAGAAGGGCTCAAAACCCACCGCCTGCTTTTTAATGAACAACTGGTGCACGATAACGGCTATACCGGCCTGTTCGACGCCGCTTTCCCGGATGTTCCGGCCAGCGAGCGGTATACCCGAAAAACGGCCAGTTTTGCTATATCTGCCTATTTACGCACCCTGCTATGCACTGAGGCGCCTTTCCAGAAATGGTTGAAAGGCGAGGAAGATGCCATGAACGAACCACAAAAACGGGGCGCCATGCTGTTTTTTGATAAAGCGGGCTGTTATCACTGCCACCATGAACCCAACCTGGGCTCGGTCACTTTTCAGGCACTCGGGGTAGAGGATTTGTTCGAGAACGGCGGTCTCAAAACCTCCCTGGCTGACCGCCGGAATATGGGTCGCGGCGGCTTTACCGGCCAGGAAAAAGATATGTTCCGGTTCCGGGTGCCCCAGCTCTATAACCTGGGCGACAGCGGGCCTTATTTTCATGGCAGCAGTAAGCAAAACCTGCGCGACGTAATGGATTATTTCAACAACGGCGTGCCGGAAAATTCCCGCGTGCCGGCCTCCCAAATATCGCCGTTCTTCAAACCGCTCCACCTCACGTCTGATGAACTTACTGATTTGCTGGCCTTTATCCGGGACGGGTTACATGACCCGAACCTGCAGCGCTACGTGCCGGATGCGGTCTTGTCCGGCAATTGTTTTCCCAATAATGACCCGGTCTCTATTTTTGATTTAGGTTGTCATTAAGCCATTAAGCCATTAAAAGGGCTTCCATTTACGCTTCCAAACCAAACCTGATGAAACGCTTCTTTCCGCTGTTCCCAGCCCTGCTTTTTTGCTTCTCTTTACAGATTTCCGCGCAGTCTGCGGATTCCTGCGGATGTTTCAATTGCCCCAACTTCATGCCCGACAACTTCGTAGGGCAGTTCTATTTCCAGGTAAATAATGCCGTCCATAATGATCTGGCCGATTCCGTACAAGGGGTTTGCGGTGTACGTGTTCATTTCGACCATGAATACCTGGGGGATATGCAAATAAGTCTGGTTTCACCGGCCGGGCAGGTGGTCACCCTCATGGGGCCGGTCGGATTTTTCGGCATGACGGATTTTACCGACTGGAATGTCCTGTTCGTACCCTGTGGTGCGGTGGCTTTGCCGGATCCTGGTTTCTTATCGCAATGGAGTAATAATCAATCATGGGGTATGTCGAGCCTCTATACCGGTTCTTACTACCCCAGTAACGGCTGTCTGCAACAATTCGATTCCGGCCCGGTCAATGGTCAATGGAGCCTGGTAATCAGTGATAACCAAGCGATCGACGTGGGAAATCTCTATGATTTCGAGGTTCTTTTTTGTGATACGACGGGTATTCTGTGCAGCCCGGCCGTGCAATTTCCACAGGCCTTGTTTCAGGCCGCCACGTCCGAGTGGTTTGTCACCTTAAATAATAATTCTACTAATGCGCAGAGTTATGAGCTGGATTTCGGGGACGGCACATCCTACACCGGGTCCACTTTCCCGAATTTTCATACCTATGCCGATACCGGTACTTATCTGGTGCAACTAATAGCTATTAACCAGTTCGGGGCGGATACTTTCGCAAAAACCATTTATGTAGCGGGGGCCATCCCCACGGTGAGTCAGGTAAGTGCTACGGGGGGTAATGGTTGTGCGCCATTACAAACCGAATTCACAGCGTTATTTCCCGATCATGTGGACAGTTATCACTGGCTGTTTCCCGGCGCCACGCCCGCCGAATCATTTAACATGGTTCCACAGGTCACGTATGATGTACCAGGCGTATATCCCGTTACGCTGCTGCTTAGTAATGTCGTGGGCACGAATGAGTATGTTTTTCCGGACTATATACACGTGGAAGGGCCCTTGCTGGCTCCCGGTTTCTTTGTACAGGTGCTGGGAAACAGCCTTGTAGCCACCAATACCTCGCTGGACTATACCCAGTTCTATTGGCTGCTCGACGGCGTTCCGGTCATTCCCAGTACGGTGCAGCAGGCATTTGCAGTGGATAGTTCCGGCGTGTACGTCGTGGCGCTGTTTATTGCTAATAATTGTGATTCAGCTTCCCTGCAGGTGTCTGTTCCGGTCGTGCTATCGGGCATTCAAGACCCGGCTGCAGATGATCTCAAACTCTTGTTACTGCCAAATCCCAACGATGGATCTTGCCGCCTCGAATTAAGCAGTCCGGAAACCCTGCCGGCTCAGCTGAGCGTAATGAACGCGGCGGGACAAGTTGTTTATACGCAGAAAACGAGCCTGGCAGCTGGTGAAAATACCCTGCAGCTGCACTTTGCTGATTTAACCGCCGGTTTGTATTTACTGCGTTTACAGACGGAGAAAGGTGGACAAAGTGTAAAGTTTATACTGGAGCGATAAATGCTGCGGTGTGTTTTACTTGTTTACAAAACCCTGGGTCAGCATAAAAACCGACATGCCCAGCGTCGGTACCAGGTTGAGTACCGCCAGCAGCACCCCGTTCCAGGCATTTGCATTTGTCATCTGGCCTTTCGTGTTCAACATCACGCAGTCCAGGATGATGCTGCCGGAAGTATATATTCCCCACAGCAGAAAGGCCGCGAAAATCCAGGTTGTGGCGGTGAAGAAAAGCGGTGGAGGGGGCGTGGCCGTCATTTGGAAATAGAGGTAGGCGCCGATGAACAGGCTCATACAGATATACTGCGTAAAGTACATGGTCTTGTCGGTTAGGAAGTTATCGCCAGTTGTTTTTCCCGCCCAGCATCAGAGCGCCCAAAAACAGGGCATACGGGAGCGCGAGTACCACGGGCATGACGGCTACAATGATGGCCGCCATGGGCCGCTCGTGATTTTTTAAATACAGACTCCCGGTAATGATCAACAGGATGGCAATCAGCATGGGAATCCATAAGGACAAGTACTTGGGAGAAGCCGAGGCATAACGGCCGAATACGCCGCTGATAAATTCCCGGTAACCAAATAAGGCAGCCAGTACATCCAGGAGCCAGAGTACCCAAAAAAGGAGCAGCATGTTATTCGTCATCGCGGTTTCGTTTTGTTATTGGACGCCAGATTTTTGTGCAGCATCTAAAAAAAAGGCACTGATGTTTTCATGGTATCGGCGACAAATAAAATTCAATTTCTCCACAAGGCGAGTGAAATTTGCAGCTCCTTATCCGCAAAAACATGAACCACCTCACTTTGCCATCCTTTTCCGCCGCCGGCCACCTGCAGGCGGTGATTGAAATACCGGCCGGTACCAACACCAAATACGAATATAACAAACAACTGCTCCAGTTCGAACCGGATGTCCGCAATGGTCACACGCGCCGCGTCGATTTTCTGTCCTACCCGCTCAACTACGGTTTCATCCCCTCCACGCGCATGGATAAGGAGCGCGGCGGCGATGGCGACCCCCTGGACGTGCTGGTCCTGGCCGAGCACCTGCCCACCGGCACCGTGATCGACGTCGTGCCCATCGGCCTGCTGCTGCTCAAAGACCTGGGCGAACTGGACCATAAAGTATTGGCCATCCCCCTGGATCCGGCCCGGCGCATTATTCGTGCGACCGACTGGCAGTCCTTTCAGCAGTGGTATCCGGCGGCACGCAGCATCATCGAACAATTCTTTTTATACTATGACGGCATCGGGACGATGCTGCTGATGGGCTGGGCGGACGAGCAGGCGGCGCTGTTAGAAGTTAAAAAATGGCAGTTCATCGTATGAAAGCAACCATTTCCACAGCGGCGCGTTTTTGTCCCATCGCCAAGATGCACATGCCGACCACCGCTCTTCCCACCACTTCGTCCACTGCTACGGACCAGCTCCGTTATAGTTTTTTCCGTTCGATCGATGCCGCCGGGCGCGACTGGGATACGGCTGCTCCGAAGCACGATATTTTTCTACAGCGCCGGTACCTGGCAGTGGTAGAAGCTCAGCCGCCGGTCGGCATGCGTTTCGGCTACCTGGTGTTTTATCGGGGCCAGGAGCCGGTGGGCGTAGCGGTCTGCCAGATCAAATTTTTTAAAGGCGACGATAACATTAATGACATCAATGCACCAGCCAAAGATCCTTGTTTTTTCAATGGACTGGGCCTGTGGTTCAAGCGCTGGGTGGCCGGAAAGGTGGCGGCCGACATCCTGATCTGCGGCAATCTGCTGCTGACCGGCGAACATGGTTATTACTTTGATTATCATAAAATTAATCAGCCGGAAGCAGCCGTGCTGCTGGAAAAATCGCTGGATGAAGTGGTCGGGCTCATGGGTCGCGAGGGGGTAAAAATGCCGGTCATTCTGGTGAAAGACCTGCCGCCCGAAAAGCAGCGTAGCCAGGGCGCCGTGCTGGTGGAAAAAGGCTTTATCGAATTCGATATACAGCCGAATATGGTGCTGGACCTGCCATATCGCACCTTCGATGACTACATCGGCTCGATGTCGACCAAGTACCGGACCCGCGCTAAACGGGCTTTTAAAAAACTGGACGGGGTAGAAAGGGTGGAACTCTCCCTGGCTGATATTCAGCGTGAACTGCCCCGCATTTATCACTTATACTGCGAAGTGGCGAAAAATGCCGGCTTCAACATGGTGGACCTGAACGAGCGTTACCTGGCGGCGCTCAAACGCGACCTCGGCGATCATTTTAAAATGTTCGGTTACTACCGCGACGGGGAGTTGCTGGCCTTTTATACCACCATTCAAAACGGCCAGGAGCTGGATGCCCATTTTCTGGGCTATGATAAATCCCGGAACCACGACCTGCAACTCTACCTCAATATTCTTTACGACATTGTCCGCATCGGTTTGAATGCCGGCTGCTGTACCATCGTTTTTGCGCGTACGGCCCTGGAAATCAAAAGTTCCATCGGTGCGGTGGCGCATTCCCTGTGGTGTTACGTACGTCACCAGAATGGTTTGTTTAATAACTTCACCGCCACTATTCTGGACTATTTAAAACCGGTAGAAACCTGGCAGCCCCGGCATCCTTTCCGGGGGGAGGAACATGGCGTTTGAACAAAGTGGTTATTACAACACCCGCGGCCGGCCGACGAACACCGAAATTTCCGGGGTGATGGATAAACGCAGCCGCACCGTCAGGGACTCATCGGGCGCCTTGGCAATTTTAGCATGCAGCCGGTAGGTGGTGCGCACCGCATTAAAAACCATACCCACCAGGCTGGTCGATTTGTTCTCGGCCAGAATGGCGGCCAGCCGCTCGGGTGTAAAGCTGGCATGTTCCCCGCGCAGCTCCACTTCGAGGGCCGGTGAAATACCCACCACAAAGGCGAAATTGCTCAGCCGCAACCCATAGGCTTCGAGTTTGGGGAATTCTTCCAGCCATTTTTCAATCGCCTGCAACGTAGTGTCCAGCGCTGCCTGACCTGCGCCGGCCGCTTTTTCGCGCAGCAGGGCGCCGGCATTTTCCAGTAAGCTGTTGAAAGTATCTTTCATCGTGTAAAGTCCGGTTTGAGTGGTATGGGCAAGTTTGCTGGTTTGAATATTTGTTTATAGGCATTGGAAATCCGATTTTGTTCAACGCCACTTTGCGCGGGCTACTCCCAAAAGGTCTCTTCGATCCGTTCCACATAGGGCCGTGCCGCCAGATCATACAGTACCCGCTGATAACGCTCCTGCCGGGTCGAGCCGATCACCAGCCACTGCCCTTCGCGGCAGCCAATGCGGCCTTTCCCTCCGTTTTTAGTCAAGGTGGAATCTATTTTTTTTACTTCCCGCCAGTACTTTTCTTCAGCAGGAATGCAAAACTCGTAGTTCGCCGCCACCTTGCCGCCGGGTGGTCCGCTGAGCCCCTCCGCATCCAGTTTTTTAAAGTCCAGGTGAATTTTTTTCCAGACAGCAGGGTCTTCCACTGTTTGTAACCGGTGGTGACAGGCCGGGCTTCCACAAATCACGCAAAGAAAAACCCCCGCTAACAGCATGAATTTTAACATGTCAGGATATTTTGTGGCCAAGATACGCATGGCCGCTGGAGAATAAGCCGGTATAAACCTTCGGTTTTTCGCATTTGGCCATGATAATAGTGTTTACAAACTGTCCGCCTAGTACATTCATAATCCAGCATCTAACCATCTAAACTTTTAACAAATTACAACAATGGCTTCACGTCGCTCCTTTTTGAAAAACTCTCTGCTCTCCTCGGCGGCAGCTGGAACAGCTGGTTTTTGGGTAAATACCACCGCCCATTTTGATAAACCGGATAAAAATGCCTTTCCCGTGGTGATCGCCACCTGGGGCCCCAATGTGAAGGCGACCGCCGCCGCCTGGGAGGTTTTAGCGCGAAACGGCCGGGCACTCGATGCCGTGGAAGCCGGGGTTATGGTGCCGGAGGCCGACCCCCTGGATACCAGTGTCGGTTATGGCGGCTTCCCTGATCGGGAGGGTTTCGTGACCCTCGATGCCTGCATTATGGACGAATTAGGTAATGCCGGTTCCGTTTCGTTTCTCCAGCATATTAAACATCCGATCAGCGTAGCCCGCCGGGTGATGGAAAAAACGCCCCACGTGATGCTTACCGGGGCAGGCGCCCTGCAGTTTGCGCTGGAAGAAGGGTTTAAAAAAGAAAATCTGCTGACCGACGTGGCCCGTCAGGCCTGGGAGCAATGGAAACAAACGTCCAACTACCACCCGGTCATCAACGTGGAGCGACATGATACCATAGGTATGGTTGCCCTGGATCGGCAGCAGCAGATCGCCGGCGCCTGCACCACGAGCGGACTGGCTTTCAAAATGCACGGTCGGGTAGGCGATAGCCCCATCATCGGAGCCGGCATGTTCGTCGATAATGAAGTGGGCGGCGCGGCGGCTACCGGCCTGGGCGAACTGGTGCTGCGTACCCTGGGCAGTTTCCTGGTGGTGGAAGAAATGCGGCGGGGCGCGCATCCGCAAAAAGCCGCCGAAACCGCCGTGAAACGTATTGCCAGAAAATACAGCAAACTCGTCCAGGATGCCCAGGTCGGCTTTATTGCCGTTGATAAACGTGGCCGCCATGGAGCTTACAGCATACACCCGGGATTTAATTACGCACTCTACCAGCGGGACGTAAATCAGGTGCTGGAAGCAGGTAGTCTGTTAAGTGAATAGGGCTGTTTCGTAGGTCTGGTTTAGAGGGGTTTAGAAAGTTTAGAGGGGTTTAGAGTCCGGGCACAGAGCATTGATTATCAATGATATACTTCATTCTCTAAACCCCTCTAAACCACCTAAACCCCCTCTAAACTCTACTTATGCTACAGTTTCCCTCCATCACCCCACCTGCACCAAAAACTTGTTTTTCTTTCCGTTCTCCACCATCAGGTAACGGCCGTGCAGTAAATCTGTAGTGGAAACCTGGCTGTTCAAATCGCTGATTTTCTGTTTGTTAACCGAAATGGCATTGTTCTGGATCGCTTTTTTTGCTTCGCTGCGACTTTCCAGGATGCCGGTATGTTCCGACAGGAAATCGAGCAGGGACAGGCCGTTTTCCAGCAGGCCGGCGCCGACCAGGGGAGAGGGGATTTCTTCGGCTACGATGGCCAGGGTGGCGGCATTCAGGCTGCGCAAAGTCTCGGGACCCGCTTTGGGGTTGAACAGCAACTGCGATACGGCCAGCACGGATTCGTATTCGAGTTGGCCGTGTACGCGGATCGTGATCTCTTCGGCAAAAATACGTTTGAGATCCTGCGGCGTTTCATTGGCTTCCAGCGACTCTATTTCCATGCGGCTTTTCAACGAAAAATAACGCAGGAACTTCGGTAAGTCGCGGTCGTCGGCATTGAGCCAGAACTGATAAAACCGGTAGGGACTGGTCAAAAGCGGATCCAGCCAGATGTTGCCGGATTCGCTTTTGCCGAACTTCGTGCCGTCCGACTTGGTGAGTAGCGGCGTAGTGACGGCATAGACTTTCGCCTCGTCAATTTTACGGGCCAGTTCGACCCCGGCGGTGATGTTGCCGAACTGGTCGCTGCCGCCCATTTGCAGGGTTATGCCATGCTCCCGGTGCAGCAGTACGAAGTCGTAGCCTTGCAGCAACTGGTAACTGAATTCGGTAAAGGAAATACCGCTTTCCAGGCGTCGTTGCACGCTCTCTTTCGACAGCATATAATTGACCGTCAAGTACTTACCCACATCCCGCAGGAAGTCGAGCACGTTCATGTTCCGGTAAAAATCGTAGTTATTCACCAGGATGGCCCCGGTCGGCGAGTCGGCGGAAAAATCCAGCAGGCGACGGGCCTGGACGATTTGATGTTCCGTATTCCGGTCGAGTTCATCGAAGCTTTTCAGATCGCGCTCCTTATCCTTACCGCTCGGATCGCCGATGCGGCCGGTGGCGCCGCCCATCAGCATCACCGGCTGGTGGCCGGCGCGCTGCAGGAAAGTCAGCAGCATGATCTGTACGTAATTACCGATAGTCAGCGAGGGAGCGGTCGGATCGAAGCCGATATAACCGCGGATCGGACCGGTTTTCAGGTGCTCTTCCAGGCCGGGGGTCATGTCATGGATCAGTCCACGCCAGCGCAATTCTTCTAAAAACTCGTTTTTCATAGAGGCCGCAAAAGTAGGCAGGTTTGTAAAAAAGGTTGATGAGGTTGATAAAAAAGGTTGATAAAAAAAGTTGATGAGGTTGATAAAAAAGGTTGATGAGGTTGATAGGGGTTGATCAGTAGTCTGGGGTTTATACATACCTAGTGATCAACCTCATCAACCTCATCAACCTTATCAACCTCATCAACCTTATCAACCTCATCAACCTTATTACTCCACCTTCAAAAACTCAAAAGAGGCCCGTTCCGGGAAAGTAGCGGCTGCGTCGGCATTTTCGGCGGCCACATAGTATTGTTTTATACTGGTAGCGGGTACTTCGGCGGTATAAATCCCGTCGCCGGCCGTGGCGTCGCCGTTGGTACCGTCGTCGGTCATGGCCATGCGGGTGAAGGCGAACATCCGGTCATTGCGATAGAAAAACCAGGCGGCGGTCGCAGCGGTGCAGCGGGCGGTCACCCGGATTTTGGCAGCGGCAGCCGTATGTTTCACGTCGGCAATAGCGGGCGGGGCCTTGGTCAGGAGGGGATGTTTGAGTAGCCAGGTACTGCGTTTATCCATCAACTGACGCAGCCCGATCACGTGATCGGGGCCGTCCACCATGCTTTGATCCAGGGACTTCTGGAAATCCGCATAACTATACAGTTTCATGGTATCCTGCTTGACTGCCGCGTCTATGTCCTTGATCATTGCCTGGGCCCGCGTATTCAGTTTTCCGCTTTTCAATTGTTCATTGACGATGGTGCGCAGGTGGGCCAGGTATATTTTCCGATACAGCGGGTTTTTCAACAGTTTGGAAATCAAGGGTCTTTTGGTATTATCAATTTCAGCGAGCGGCGAATACTGGATCAGCTCCTCGTCTTTCAGCTCCACGAAGCTGAAATTACGCCGCCAGCCGCCAAAGGCCATGTTCAGGTCCCAGATCAGCGGGTGACTAACGCCGGTGGTATCGATCCACAGGTAGTAATTATGGGACAGGGAGCCGTTGTAGCTGTCCAGATTGACGATGGCATTGTTCAGGGCCAGCATCCACAGGGTTTGATCCACGTCCAGTACCGTTTCGATCTTATCGGGGGTTTTATTCAGCACCTTGATCAGGTTCAGCAGTGGTTTCCAGGCGGCGGCATCGTCGACCTCGTAAAAGGCGTCGTAACAGCCGGTGTTGTCGTTGAGGTAGACCAGCGAAGCGTTTTCGCCTTTCGGGCACCCGCTCTGGCTGCGCACCCGTTGCCAGTTATCAGGATCGCATTTCACTATATGCCCGGTCGCCGTTCCAAAATGTTTTTGAATAAAAGCCCGGTCGATAGATTCCGTATTTACGTACAGCCCGTAGGGTTTGCCATTAACGGATAGTTTAGCAAAATTACAGAGGGGGGCAGGCATATAATTACGGATCAGCTCATACGCCAGAGGGTCGCGGATGAAACTGGGATCCAGAAATGCGTTGGATAATTTGACCGTCGTGTATCCTTCTTTGGTCTTATTACCCTTCTTTTGAAAGTCCAGTTTGATGTTGAACGGCAGTTTTTTTAACGTCTCATTGCGGGTCCGGAAGTAGGAGCTATTGCCCTTGTACCGTACGCCGGCGCCTTCGTATTTAGTACCGTTAATCGAGACGGAACCGACCAGACGGGCTTCCGGATTGGCTTTTTTTAGAGAATCCAGCTTAAAATCGAAGTCGCGGAACGGTAGGTCTACGCGCACGTCCTGGATGCTGTTGCTAAAAAAATCCTGGCCCTGGACGGTGACGGTAGCGCAGGCAAGGACAAACAAAAGGAGGCGAAATTTCATAACGGGAAAGGAAACAGGTTTTTGTTAAATTGATTTCCGGGGCATAATTGTGAAAAGCGGGCGAAATAACGGAAAAACCACCGGGCGGCCAAAACGCCATCCGGTGGTTTTTATTTCGGGACTCGAAGTGCTCCGTTCCCGGACCTGTATACCTTACCTGTTCAGGTCGCTCAATTTGACTTTATACGGACTGCTCATGTAATTGACCGGCGCAAAAATCACGCTGCCCGGGTTTTCCGCCAGCAGGTAGTATTCGAGCACTGCGTCGGGGGTTTGACCGTCCACCATCGCGGAAAATTCCTTCACGCCTGCCGGCACCTCGGTTGACGCTTCCTCGTTCATGGCCATCATGGAATAAGGCTGTTTGTCATTGAGTCGGTAGTAGAGAAACACCCGTTTTGGAAAGCGATCGGCGCGGGCGGTTATGCGGAAGGAGTTAAGTTTCTGGTTCTCAAATTTTCCACGGCCCTGTACTTTCACGTCGGTCACTGCGGAAGGCAGCGCGGTGAGTTCGGGGTAGTTTTTCAAATATTTGGCCCGTTTGCCCATTAGTTCTACCAGGCCGGGGATTTTACTTTTTTTACCCACCGTTTCGTGGAGGCTGCGTTTGAAATCCGCCATGGTGTAGGCCTTGTATTTATCATCGTTGAAGGGCACTACGATCATACCCTGTAATTCCTGGGCGCGCTTTTCATAGCTGCCGTTCAGGAAATTTTCCTCGATGATCTGGCGAATGTGCGCCAGGTAAATTTTCCGGTTGATCGGATCCTTGAGCAGTTGACTGATCAGCGGTTTCAGTGGATTTTCCGCGTGCAGCAGCGGGTTCAGGTTTTGCAGATCCTTGAGTTCCAGGTCGCTGCCGTTACCGGTGTTCTTGTAAGAACCGAACGACAGGTTCAGGTCCCAGGGTACCGGCTGAAAGCGGCCGTTGCCATCTTTATAGAGGTAGTAATTCGTGCTGTGGTTGCCCGTGTAGCTGCTCAGGTTGACCATGACGTTGTTCAGGGCCAGCATCCACAGGGCATTATCCACGTCGAGCATTTTTTCCACTTTCGCCGGTTCGGTGCTGTTCAGTACTTTCGTCAGTTCCTGTAGTTCGTTCCAGCCTTCTCCGGAAGCCATTTCAAAGTTGCCTTTATAGCAGTCCAGGTTGTCTTCATATTCCAGCGAGCCGTAGATGTTTTGCTTGCAGGTTGCTGCCACTTCCGGTTTGTAATCCACGCCGGCTTTGAAAAATGCATTGCCGCTGGAGCCGAAATGGGAAGTAACAAACTGTTTATCAATGCTTTCCAGGTTCACGAAAATGCCGACATACTCCTCGTTGACGTATAATTTCGTGTAGTTAGCCTGCGGAGTGGGCATGTATTTGCCGGCAATTTCCTGGTACAGCACTTCGCGGACCAGGCTGGGATCGCGCAGGGCCGAGGAGATTTTCAGCGACGTGTAGCCCTGGTGGTTCTGCTCTGGATTGGTGTGGTTGAGTTTGATGGTGAACGGGTTACGCTTCAGGCCGGTCTGATATGATTTGTCGCCGCGAAAGCGTACCCCTGCTCCCTCGTACTTTTGGCCGTCGACATTGACGGTGGCGTTCATCAGGCCCATGCCGTACACCCGCATGGAATCCAGCGCGTCTACCCAGTTTTTATTGGCAAACGTTATACGTATTTCGCCGATGGTCTTTTTATCGTACAACGGGCGGACCGTTTTGCCCGCTTGCGCAAACATCAGGACAGGTAGAAAAATCGTAAGTGTAAAAAGCAATTTTTTCATAGTAAACTGCTGACGGTTTTTTAAAAATGAATGGTCGACTGGTTAAGAGTGCAATAATACGAAAAGCAGCACATGCACTTCGATCTGAATGCTAAAAGCTCAAATTATCTCCTCAAAGGCCGCTGTTTCCGACTGTGGGAAAGCCCGGTCCATGGCGGCCAGCCGGGTGCGGTGCATTTGCTGAAACGTCAATTGAACCTGTTCGAGCATGGCGGCATCTACCCATTGCTGCACTTGTTCGAGGCCTGCCAGCCGGTCGTCCTGACCGAGTTTAAAGGTTTGTTCATAGCCCTCATTTTCAAATTTGACGCTGATCCGTTCGTTCATTTTGAACACGGTGATCTTGAGACTGGTATGTTCGATTTGACCGATAATGCGCATAGGGTGGTGGTTTTAGGTATAGATGGTTTAGAGTGGTTGAGCATGTGTAGACGGGTTTAGTAGCCGGCCGTCAGCAATTTATATCCGGGCTTCGTTCAAAACCACTTTACGCTGACTTTCACTGCGCGTTGGTAGGTTTGGAAAAACAGGGAGTAGCTTTTTTTATTCCACGGCTATCCGTTTCAGGGCCTGAAAAACGGAGGTAGCGGCGGCGGCGGCGAGTAAGGTGCCGAGCAGGTACATCCACAGATCTTCCCAGCCCAGCAGGTGACTGACGGCCATGCCAACGGCGACGGCGGGATTAAAAACGCCGCCGGAAATGCCGCCCAGGGCATAAGTGACCGTCATCAGACTGATCCCGGTCGCCAGCGGATAGTGGGACTGGTCCTCGACGCTCTGCGCGGCAGTGACATTCAGTACCACGTAAATCAGGGCGAAGGCGCCGAAAAATTCCGCGAGCAGCGCCGGTAGTGCATCGTGGCTGCGCGGCTCCGGACTTGGCCCCATGCTGCTCAGCAGAAAAGCGGCGAGCAGAGCGGCCATAACTGCCGCCAATAGCTGTGCCACGACATAGTAGGGGAAATCGAAGCGCGAAAGTTTGCCCTGCAACAGGAGCGCCAGGCTCACCGCCGGATTGAAATGCGCCCCCGAAATCAGCCGGGCCGTGTAGGCCATCGCCGCCATTGCACCGCCTATCGCCAGGGGCGCCAGTGCCCCCATGCCATTGTTGGTCACCAGCACCAGAACCAGCACCAGGAAAAAAGTGCCGATGAATTCAGCCACGTACTTTTTCATTACTTTTAGTTTTGCGCCGTTGATTAGTGCAATTTTGTCGCTGCAAAGTAGCAGTTGACCCTCACCGGCTGTTTGCCTCACTCAAACATTTTTTCCAAACATGAAACCACACCTTTGTTTTTTTCTCTTGCTGATGACTATAGTCACCAAAATTTCTGCTCAAAATCAACTGCTTACGCCCGAATCTCTGTGGCAAATCGGCCGCGTAGGACTGGATGCCGTATCGCCCGACGGCCAGTGGAGCGTCTACGGCGTGCAGCGCTACGACCTCGCCAGCAATAAGGGCACCCGCACGCTCTACCTCGTGAACGTGGCCAGCGGAGCTACCCGCGCCCTGACCGAGCCGGATCAAACCTGCTCGGATGCCGAATTTCACCCCTCCGGCGATCGCATCGGTTACCTGCGCGATGGCAAACTCTATGAAATTTCGGTGTCCGGCCGGGCCGTTACTTCCCTGGTCAGCGACCTGGAAATCAACGGATTCCACTACGCGCCCAATGGCCAGTCCATCGTTTTTGCCCAGGAGGTAAAACTTGATCCTTCGGCAGCAGATAAAAACCCGGAACTGACCAAAACGACGGGCAGGGTCATCGACGGCCTTTTCTACCGCCACTGGAAAACCTGGCGCGATGGCAAATACAGCAACCTCTTCCTCGCGCCCTATGCCGATGGTAAACTGGGCGCGGCGAAAAATATCATGCAGGAACGTTTCGACAGTCCGATCCCGCCCGATGGGGGCATGGAGCAGGTCACCTGGAGCCCCGACAGCCGTTTTGTGGTCTATGCCTGCCGGAAGCTGAACGGTACAGAGGAGGCCAAAAGTACCAATGCCGACCTGTGGTTATACGACGTAGCAGCCGGTAAAACCATCAATGCCACGCCTACGCTGCCGGGCTATGACCTGGATCCCGTCTTTTCACCCGATGGCCGCTTTCTCGCCTGGACCAGTATGGCCGGCGCCGGTTATGAGTCCGATCGCACCCGGTTGATGGTGTTGAACACGGCCACCCAGGAGCGCACCGAGCTGACCGCCAACTGGGATTTTGAAGCTAAAAGTCCGCAGTGGGCGGCCGACGGTAAATCGCTGTTCTTCCTGAGCGCCGAGGATTTTACCTACCAGTTATACCAGGTCTCGGTGGCCGACCGTAAAATTCGCCGGATCACCACGGGCCAGCATGACTACACCGCTTTTAAAGTGGCCGGTCAGGAACTGGTGGCAACGCGAAATTCCATGTCGGCTCCGGCCGAGTTGTACGCGGTGAATGCCCAGACCGGCGTGGCCCGTGCCCTAACCGACGTGACCAAAACCCCCTGGGCCGACATCGCCAAAGGCAAGGTCGAGCGGCGCACCGTAAAAACCGTGGATGGTAAGAACCTCAATGTGTGGATGATTTTCCCACCCAATTTCGATCCTAAACAGGCGTATCCGGCCATTTTATACTGCCAGGGCGGACCGCAATCATCGCTGAGCCAGTTCTTTTCCTACCGCTGGAACTTCCAGCTCATGGCGGCCAACGGGTACATCGTGATCGCTCCCTGCCGCCGGGGCATGCCGGGCGCCGGTACCTACTGGAACGATGAAATTGCCGGCGACTGGGGCGGCCTGGCCATGCAGGATCTGCTTTCCGCCACCGACTACGCGGCTAAACTGCCCTATGTTGATGCCAAACGTATCGGGGCGGCCGGCGCCAGTTTCGGCGGATATTCGGTCTACTGGCTGGCCGGCAACCACCAGAAGCGCTTCAAGACCTTTGCTGCGCACTGTGGAATATTCAACCTGGAAAGCTTTTACAGCAGCACGGAAGAACTGTGGTTTGCCAACCATGACCTGGGCGGCGCGCCCTGGGACCAGCCGCAACCGCCGAGTTACCAGAAATTCAGTCCCCACCGCTTCGTGCAGAACTGGGATACGCCCATCCTGGTGATCCATAATGATCTGGACTTTCGCATTCCCGTTACCGAAGGTATGCAGGCTTTCCAGGCGGCGCAGTTGAAGGGCATACCTTCGCAGTTTTTGCAATTCACCGATGAAGGCCACCACGTGACCAAGCCGCAGAACAGCATTCTGTGGCAGCGCACGTTTTTTGCCTGGATGGATAAGTGGCTAAAACCCTAACGAACGTACCGAATGCGGAATGATGAATGCGGAATGCGGAATAAGTAGGGCGTGGCATTTGTGCTTTTTGCTTGATGTTTGGAATTCCATAAGAATATCCAAAGCAAAACCACCGATGTCACGCCCTTCCTATTCCGCATTCCGCATTCCGATGTCATGCTCTCCCTATTCCGCATTCCGCATTCATCATTCCGCACTCGGATCGTTCCGCATTCCAATCACGGCCGTGACGTTCGTTTTTTCTCCTCGGTATTTCGGGAGGTTTTGATGGAGGAGACGGTAATGGCGAGTAACTCATCAGCTTCTTTCCAGAGTGGTTTGATGATGGGGCGCCATTCTTCGGAAAGACCGACCGTGAATTCCAGCCAGAACATGGTTTCATCCAGTTCTTCTTCCACTGTACCCATTTTTGAAATAAAATCCCGGGTTGATTTTCTTCGGCAGGCCGCCCGGTAGTTGGCGGCCGAAGAAGGTCCACTTCTTATTATTTGCCCACACACGGTGCGGTACGATGACCGGTCCGGCAAATCCTCTGCAAATCGAACAATAGATAAGGCGAATTCCTTGAATCGGTTTTTTAGCGCATCCGTCTGCATAAAAAGGGTTTTTAGGGTGAAAGTATAACCCAAAAGTAACATTCAACAATGTAAAAGCATTCCGGATCTTAAAATTCCGCATTCTGCATTCAATCTGCTCTGCTGAATGTCAAGCTGAAAGCACCAATGCCACGCCCTCCCTATTCCGCATTCCGCATTCCGCATTCCGTACTCCGCATTCAAAAAAATCCCCCTCCGCAGTTACAGCGAAAGAGGACATCCCAAAAACCGATTACTTCTTTATGACTACGTCCCGAAAGACGAACATGTTCAATGCGGTATACTTCCAACCCTTATTTTAAAACAACAAACCTAACAAACCTCTTTCTAACGCCTCAAATGTAAATTTCTTGTAACTCATTTGTTACAAACATAACGCCAAAAAAAATCGCCTACTTACCCGTTATGGGGTAAGGAGGCGGTTGAATGTTGAAATCAGACGCGTATTGTCCAAGTTTTCAACGCGTTGTAATTTTAATAGCTATGGAAAAAGCAATTGGATTTTTCGACAAATAATTTTTTTCTAAAGGCCTGGAGGTGGATGATGGAGGTCCAACGCGCCTTTTTACACTGTTACCGTCTGTTTAAAGCTTTGGTGAAAGCAGAATTCGGGTAGTGGTTTGACCACCGCTAGAGGTTGTATCAGCTCGCCAGCAGAAAGCTCAGGGTGAAAATGAGCAAGAAGAAAAGCAGCAGTGTCCGGATGATCGCGCGCATGGCTGGGCTGTTTATGGTTTGGAAAGCAAACGGCAGCTTCCATGGGGAATATATTAGGATCAAAAAAAATGTGCCAGCTCCAGCCCGTTTAGGAGGCGAAATAAAAAGCCCCGTTGCCGGACATGCCGGCAACGGGGAATTCAGGGGATTATAACCTCTGTATTTACATAGGTTTCAGCTCAACATTCACCGCCAGGTTGGCCTGTTTGCCGACTTTATCGGCCACCAGCGAGGGCACGTCGATGCCGTAGTCTTTGAGCGTCAGGGAGAACTTGGTGGCCGCACTGACCGCTCCGCCTTTCACCGTAATGATGACCGGTGTGCTCACTTTCTGGGTGACGCCGTGGATGGTCATGTCGCCGCTGATATTGGTGGTGTAGCTGCCGTCTTTCGTGAAATTCACGTCCGACACCTTATCCAGTTTGCCCTTGAAAGTGGCTTTTGGGAACTTGCTGCTTTCCATGTAGTTTTCGTTGAAGTGCTCCTGCATCAGCGCGCGTTCAAACGAGAAACCTTTGATGAGTACCGCCATTTCCAGGTTGCCGGTCGCCTGGTCCAGCACGAAGGTGCCGCTGTTGTGGCTGGCCTCGATTACCTCCGGCGAGGAAGGCGCGGACGCATTGAAATACACTTTACCGCTGCGGGTAAACAGTTTCTGCGCCTGCGCCGCCGGCAATACGAGGGCGATCAATGCCGCCAGGAATAACATCTTCTTGATCATAGTTGAGTGTGTTGAGTGGTGGAGGGAAAAAGGGGTTGATAAAAGGTTGATGAAAAAGGGTTGATGAAAAAGGGTTGATAAAAAGGGGTTGATAAAAGGTTGATAAAAAAGTCTTTAGATGCTCAAGTTGATAGGTGTACGCTACGTTATCAACCTTTATCAACCTCATCAACCTTTTCATCTACTTATTGCTCCGCTTCCACGCAGCGGTTCAGCACTACATCCATCAGATAGCCCGTACAAATGCCTTTCAGACATACCTGGCTGCCTTTGGCGGGGGAAAAGGTGGCGCCCGGTTCCAGTTCGCAGGAAACACCGCCCATTTCGTTGCCCCCGATCAACTGGACTTTGACGAGTCCCGCTTCCGAGGTCACATCGCTCACTTCGCCGCAGACGGTAATGATCTTATCCAGGTATTTGGCGTTAGCAACCGTTTCATCGCTGGCATATTGCGTGAAAAGGTCGGGCGCCTGCACGGAGAAATCGGCTTTGGCAGCCTCTACATTGCGGTGCGGTTTATTCCACAGGTAGTAACCCAGCGCCGCGCCACTGGCGCCCAGCAGCGCGAGAACGATCAATATATTTTTAATTTTCATGGTCAGACTTTTTGCTTTTTGATTTGAAAAACGCGGCTTAAGTTGAAGCCGAACTGTATATCGCCTTTTAACCAGTTGCCATTATCATCGCTGACAAAAGCCCGTTCGTTCATGCCCACCGCATTGGAAAAATGCAGCTGGAACACGTGGCCGCCCGTCTCGATGTCGATGCCGATGGAAAGCGGGTTGCGGGTGGCGTCGTCCGGAAAGCGGTTGAGGGCATGGGCGTAGTCCCAGACAATGCCCATCCGTTTGGTAAATTTGTAGCGACCGCCAAAACCGATCGCATAGAGGTCATTGGGCACCAGCCGGTTTTCGACAATATTGGTATGCACCAGGGTGGGGGTCAGTTGAAGGGTCAGCCGGTCGTTGAATTTCCGGCCTACGATCAGCGAGTAGTAATAGCCCAGCCGCCGGGAAAAAGTGGTGGGTATTTCCGGGTTGCCCGTCACGTCTTTCAGTCCGATGGCGGTTATGCCGGCAATGGCGATCACCGAAACGGGCATGATTCTTTTCCCTTTGGACTGCCATAACAGCCGGTATTTGACAAAACCATCCAGTTCTTTTTTGGCCGTAGAGCGACCCACGCCCAGCATCAGGTTTTTCTGAATGCCAAAGTCGAAACCCATGCGCATACTCGCCTGATCCAGTCCGAAGAACTGATACGCTCCCTGATTCACCCGCCCGAAACGGTGCAGGATCCGGAAATCCATCGTGCCCGGATGCAGCATTTCCATGCTGTGGTTATTGATCACCCGGCTGCCCTTAAAGGCATTGGTGACGTAATCGGTGGTTTTCTCATCCTCGCCTAGCGCATCCAGCAGGCTGGGTTCGTCCTGGGCGTGCAAGGTTTGTAAAAACAAAAAACAAAGGATGAATAACGGGTATTTCATGGACGTGTGGGTTGCGGTTATTGATTTGATGTTATAGGTAGTTTAGACAGATCGTTTTTGATCATTTGATGGAGCTGCGCCCTGCCTCCTGTCCCCTGTCTCCTGTCCCCTGTCTCCTAACTCCTGTCTCCTAACTCCTGTCCCCTGTCAATCATTCAACCCCCCTCCTTCCACCCAGATCCTCACCTGATCGATCTGGCACTGCGGCATTTTCGGGCTGCCGGCGGGGTAGGGCATGGACACAAAACCGGGTGCATGGTTGATCGAGCCGAGTAGTCGCCCATCCGTCACTTTGGCTTTTACTTCCGTAAAATTCGTCAGTCGGAAACCGCCGCTGGGGGCAGCGCCGCTGTGGCAGCCCTGGCAGCGGGTGGCGATCAGGGGCATGATGGTCGTACTGAAGCGAACATTCGTGGTATCGCATTCCGCGTCGCAGTGCAGGTCCTTGGCGCCCTGCTGGATCCATTGCAGGATCAGGGCTTTCTGCTGGGCGTTCAGGGGCAGATTGGGCGGCGGCGGCATGATCTTATCCGGGTCGGTTTCGGTGATCACTTCGTAAATTTCGCTTTGGGTCGGGTCGTTGAGTTTGATCTTACCGGTGTTACGCACATTGCTGTAGGAATCCAGGATCACGCCTTCCTCGTGGGAGGCTGCATCATGGCAACCCGCTTTGGCGCAGTTCGAGCGCAGGATCGGCAGTACCTGTTGGTCGAAGTACACCACGTTGGGATCGCAGGGGGTGCCGACCGAGCCGCCGCCGCCGCCGCCACCGCCGCCGCCGGTCTGGGTCGTATCCAGTATATCCGGATCGAGTACGCCGAAATAAACCGGCTCCCTTTTGCAGGCCTGGAAGTTCAGCGCGGCCACGCCCAGGCCGAACAGGAGAATAAAAAGAGCGGTGTATTTCATAGCAGTTGTGTTTGTCTCTTAATCGTTTTTAGCGCCCAGCGCCACCCACTTTTTGATTTTGGCAATGTTGCAGGCCGAAAGTTTATTCCCGTCTTTAGGCATGGGCGAGAAACCGGGCTGGTGTTCGATCACGCCCACCAGGCTGCCACCGGCCACCCGTGCTTTTACGCTGGCATAAGTCGACAGATCTATACCGCCCTGGGGCGGATTGCCACTGTGGCAGGTTGTACACAGGCTTTGTAAAATAGGCTGCACGGAACCGCTATAAGTAACCGCCGTCGTATCGCAGGCGCTGCCGCTGTTGCAGTTCGTGGTGTTTTGCGCGCCCTGTTCAATCCATAGGGCAATACTCTTCAATTGAGCGTCCGAAAGCTGCGTATACGGTTTCGGAGGCATTTGTGCCCCGCCCAGCGGATTGATCAGGACACTATACACCACACTCTGGCGGTAGTGGCCAGGTACCACGCCGCGGCTAATGCCTTCGTAGGTCGTCAGGTCGTAGCCGGCCTCGCGATCCGCCGGGTTATGGCAGCCGCTGTAAGCACAATTGGCCTGAAAGATCGGCTGGACTTCCTCTTCAAAACATACTTCGTTGATGTTCTCGATGTATTCGTGGGTACAGGTCGGCAGAATAAGGCCGCCGGCCAGCACCGCAAGTACAATTATGCTAAATCGTTTTACAATGTTGACAGTCATACAGGATCGGGTTGCAGCGTATAGGTGGTCAGTAATATTTAGCGGTAGGCATTAAGAAGGCCCTTCCAACAGGGAAAACCAATCCGAATCATGGTGTTATTTGTACGGGTGCAAAAATCTACTGCAAAGAACGCCGGGCGGGCAGGGGGATTCAAATAACAACAGGCGAGCGGGTATAAAATGGTGCTCAGCCGGTAAAAAGAGAAACTTAAAAGGTGGCCTGCCTGCGGAAAGCTCCCAGTTCCAGTGGCAGAGTAGGAATTACGTGGCCAAATAACTAGCACTGAATGGTAAGTACATGTTTATCTGAAAATACCTTATTTTAGCGCTTCTATTCCTGTTTCCTTGATTGGCTCTCTCCTTGTAGCCCGTTCTTTTGGGCAATACTCGCCTTTTTTCCTTCTTCGGTTAACAAATAATTTTTGCCAACGGGCCTCTGCCCGGCACTGGGCTAACTATCTATTCCCAGTTGGCATATTCAGGCTATTCCGGTTAGTTTAAATGCCTGTTTTCTCTGCCATCGGGTCTACGCATCCCGATTGGACCGGGCTGTTTTTCACCAAAAAAAAATTTACCAAACATGAAAAATTTCTTCTCACTTCCCAGGATAGCGACGTGCATCACGGTCCTGCTGCTTGCTGCTACTTATCAAGCTTACGCCCGGATCACGGTGGACAATTTCAATACCGGCCCATTCAGCCAGATCGGAGCGGGCTCTCAGGATAACATTGTCGCTTCCGGCGCTATTGGCGGCTTGCGGGATATTCAAATGTCTAATACAAACGGCAGTGGGAATAGTTACTGCCCTTATTGATTAAAGCATCAATAAGGGCATTTTTTCCGGGGAGCGATTATGCGGGTACTTTCCGGGCTTTTTCCCGGTCCCAGAAACGGTGCTGCGCAATGGCCTGAATAAATGCTTCCGGCGTGGCATTGGTCAGAATGCCCGGCATAGCGGCACTGGCGCCCTCCGCTTTTTTGCCAGCCTGATTCTTACCTTTTCCGACACAGGTTTCCTGTAAAAATGGCGCTCCATCCCCGCTGACAGCGATCGCTTTACAGTGTTTATAGGCCTGATTTACAAAATGGATGGCGTCGGGTTCGTCGCTTAAGGCCTGGAGACTTTTGGCGCCCGACGGCACGTACACGGCATCGAAAAGCACGGAGGCGGCCGTTAAAAAACTTTGGTCCACCCGGATTTCCTGGCCGGCAGCGCCCACGATCTTTCCCAGTTTGGGGGCTATGATTTTGGTCATGGCGCCGGCGGAAGTCAACGCATTTTGCATGGCCGCTAAGCTGTTTTCATCCACCCCAGGAGCGGCCAGAATTGCAATCTGACGGGTTTTGATGGAGTTTTTAACCGTATGCGCCATGCTCAGGGACGGCGACTGCTCAATCGATTGTTTCCGGGTGACCGGTTCGTACTGCTGCTGGTCGGCGTCGGCGGGTACGCCATGATTTAATGGAGCAGGCACCGGCTCGACGGCCATTCCCAGTCCATCGGCTACCTGGGCCGCGAGTTGCGGATCCACATGACTCAGCATGCCGACCATCCTGGCCCGGATATACGGGCGTTCCAGTTTGCCCAGTTCAAAGGTCAGCGCATCGATCAGGTGGTTCTTTTCCGCCTGCGACTGGCTATGGAAAAATAAAGCCGCCTGCCCGAAGTGGTCGAAAAAGCTCGGACTGCGTTCCCGGATCTTTTGGGCGTCGATCCGCTCCTCGTAACTGGTAAATCCCCCCTCCGCGGCCTTCGCCTGAAAAGGACAGCCCTGGCCGATAGAATTGGGCTGATAACTGACCTTATCCGCATTAATGGTTTGCCGCATGTGTCCGTCCCGCTGATTATTAGTCACGGGCGCGACCGGCCGGTTGATGGGGATTTCGTGAAAATTAGGGCTGCCCAGGCGGGACAACTGGGTATCGGTGTACGAAAACAGCCGGCCCTGCAACAGTGGATCGTTGGTAAAATCGATGCCCGGCACCAGGTGGCCGGGGTGGAAGGCCACCTGCTCCGTTTCGGCGAAAAAATTATCGGGATTGCGGTTCAAGGTCATTTTACCGACCCGTTGCACCGGCACGAGTTCTTCCGGCACCAGTTTGGTCGGATCGAGCAGATCGAAACTGTACTTATGTTCGTCGGCCTCCGGAATGATCTGCAGACCCAGTTCCCATTCGGGAAACGCACCGTTTTCAATGGCTTCCCAGAGATCGCGGCGGTGAAAATCGGGGTCTTTGCCGGAAATGATCTGGGCTTCATCCCAGGCGACCGAGTGCATGCCCAGCAGCGGTTTCCAGTGAAATTTCACGAAATGCCCCTCTCCCTGCGCGTTGATCAAACGAAAGGTATGCACCCCAAATCCTTCCATCATCCGCAGACTCCTGGGGATGGCCCGGTCGCTCATGACCCACATGATCATGTGCATGCTTTCCGGCATCAGGGAAATAAAGTCCCAAAACGTATCGTGGGCGGAAGCAGCCTGGGGAATTTCATTATGCGGTTCGGGTTTGACGGCATGTACCAGGTCTGGGAATTTGATGGCGTCCTGAATGAAAAACACCGGCATATTATTACCCACCAGATCGTAATTGCCTTCCTGGGTATAAAATTTCACCGAAAAACCCCGTACGTCCCGTGCCAGATCGGAGGAACCGCGGGAGCCGGCTACAGTGGAAAAGCGTACGAAAACCGGCGTAGTTTGGCTGACGTCGTTGAGAAAGCCGGCTTTGGTATACGGCGCTAAAGATTCATATAATTGAAAAACGCCATGCGCAGCAGTCCCACGCGCGTGAACGATCCGTTCGGGAATGCGTTCATGGTCAAAATGGGTGATTTTTTCCCGCAGGATAAAATCTTCCAGCAGGGTAGCGCCGCGTGGACCAGCTTTCAGGGAATTCTGGTTATCATTGATGCGCAGACCCTGATTGGTGGTTAACATCTGGCCTTCGCCGCTTTGCGTATTGCGTTGCAAGGCCGCCGTCTTTTCAGAATCCGTAACGGGTTTGTTTTTCTTAGTTGCCATAGATTTTTTTGCCCGAATCATGAAAAAACGTATGCCAGGAAATGAAAAGTGGATGAATGATCCGTTTAAAATCCCTTTTTGTGCTCTATGCATAAGAAAATCGACTTGTATATATTTAATACGACCGGAGAAAAAGTATATACTACCTCTACGAACTGCCGATAACTTGCCAAGAACAATGAAAAGCTTCCAATTTTTCCTGCTGACTGCCCTCCTGCTGCCCTTATCACTCTGCGCCCAGACCCTGGAATGGGCGCAACGGGTCGGCGGGAAAGGCAATGATGCCGCCGACGTGCTGGAATTCGACGCCGCTGGCAATATGTACATTTCCGGTACCTATAATGACGATCTGGTCGACTTCGATCCCGGTCCGGGGGTGTTCAACCTGGATGCGCGGTATAATGAAACCAATTCCTTCGTCCTGAAACTGGATGCGGCGGGTAATTTCATCTGGGCCAAATCCCTGGACGGCCCGGGACTGGAACCCGTGTACGATATGACCATCGATGCGCAGGGCAACCTGTATCTGACCGGTTTTTTTCAGGATTCGGTCGACTTCGATCCCGGTCCCGGCATCTACAATCTGCGTTCCAACGGTTATCTCGATGCCTTCGTCTGCAAACTGGACAGTGCCGGCCATCTGCTTTGGGCGCGCAGCATGGGCAGCCTCAGCGACGATGAGGGCCGTTCGATTGCCGTCGATGCCGCCGGCGGCGTGTATACGGTGGGCCAGTATGACTACCCGACCGACTTCGATCCCAGTCCGGCGCCAGCGGATACTTTTACACTCAGTGGCAGTTTCGATGATATTTTTATTCAAAAACTCGACGCCGACGGCCATTTCCAGTGGGCCAGGCGATTTGGCGAATTGTATAGCGACAAGGTCTATGACGTGAAAGTCTGCCCAGATGGTCAACTGCTGGTGTATGGAGATGTGACCGGATCGCCCCGCTACGGCACCATCGCCTCTACCGATACCATCACGGTCAACAGCACTGATCCGTTTCTGCTCCGGATCAACGCGGATAATGGTAACCTGATCTGGGCCAAAAATTTTGGTGGTCCCTCGCTGGACCTGGGCTCTTTTATGCAACTCGACGCCGACGGCAACATCTACACGGGCGGTTCTTTTCGGGGGTCTGCCGACATGGACCCCGGACCCGATTCATTCCTGCTGACTTCGGTCGGAATCAGGAATAATTTTTTGCAGAAATTGGACCCCAACGGCAATTTTCTCTGGGCCTTGCGCTATCCCGATACCGTCCAACCGACCGACCTCGAGCGCGATGTCGGCGGTAATCTGATCATAAGCGGCTTCCTGCTGGGCACCGCCGATGTAGACCCCGGTCCGCCCGTACAATATCTGACCGCTTCGGGCGACTACGATTTTTTTGTGCAGAAACTGGATCCCGATCTGGAGCAGATCTGGGTGAAACAGGTCGGCGGTCCCGGTCACGACGCCTGCACCGATTTACGTACCGATAGCGATGGCGCTTTTTTCTTCACCGGCTTGTTCCAGGACAGTCTCGATGCCGATCCCGGTCCGGGAAGCACGATGCTCAAATCCAAGAAAAAGGAAGACCTTTTCGTCATCAAATGGCGGGAGGGCCTCGATTTTCAAGGCCGGGTGTTTCAGGACCTCAACAACAACCAGGTGTTCGATGCCGGTGAGCCGCCGCTTTCCGGCGTGGTGCTGGCCGTGCCCAATGTAGGCCAATACACGACCACCAATAGCCTGGGGAAATTCCGTTTTAACGCCGCCGTTACGGGCGATACCCTGGTCGCCGTAATGCCGCGCACGTTCTGGACGGTCAGCCCCGTTTATCACCTGCCCGACTCCAGCCAGGCGCCGCTGGATTTTGCCGTGACCATCCAGACAGGCGTACAGGATTTGACCGTGAGCGCGATTGCGCTGACCCCTTTTCGGCCCGGCCGGAATACGGAACTACAGGTACAGGTGCGGAACAACGGTTCGGCGCGTGCCGATTCCATTGCCGTACATTTCTCCATCGAGGATCTGCCCAACTGGTTGTCCTTGACCGCCGCCGAACCGCCGCCTTTGGCGATTTTTGGCGATTCGCTGGTCTGGCAAATTGATTCCCTGGAAATTGATTCCGTTAGAACCTTCCACTTCACGCTGCATACCGCGTCCACGGCCTTGCCGAATACCCCGATTCACTATGTCGCGGAGGCGATGCTGGCCGGTGATATTTACCCGGCGGACAATCGTTTCGAAGTAAAAACCCAGGTCACCGGTTCCTATGACCCGAACGATAAACAGGTTTCGCCAGCGCTGTTTTCGCCCCTGTTGCTGGATTCCATCGACCTGCGCTACGTGATCCGTTTTCAGAACACCGGCAACTTTCCGGCGGAGCAGGTGCGGTTGCTCGACACCTTAGCGGAAAGTCTGGACCTGGCCACCCTCCGCCTGATCGCCACCAGCCATCCCTGTACCTGGCGTTTGCTGCCCGGACGGGTGCTGGAGTTTCTTTTCGCCGACATTGCCCTGCCGGACAGTATTAGCGACGAACCGGGCAGCCATGGTTTCGCCGCTTTTAGCATCCGGCCCCGGCAAAACCTCGCTCCAGGCGATTCCATTGGGAACCGGGCGGGGATTTATTTCGATTTCAATGCGCCGGTTATGACCAATCGGGCGATCACCGCCCTCGACCGCGATCAGGATGGCGACGGTTATTTTAGTCAGGAAGACTGTAACGACCTGCTGGCAGCTATAAATCCGGGGGCTGTGGAAATACCGGGCAACGGGCTGGACGAAAATTGCGATGGCCTGGACGCTCTCGTCGCCACTGGAGAAGCCCCGATGCTGCCCCTTTCGCTATGGCCTAATCCGGCGCATGATCGTCTGCTGATCGGATTTGGCGCGGCCGAAACCGGTACTTTAGAGATTTGGACGGCCACGGGACAGTTATTGCTGCGGCAGCACATGGACAGCCGGAGCAGTTACACGGCTTTGACCGCCGATTACCCGCGCGGTGTATGCATTCTGCGGTTTCGGAGCGACAGTGGCCGGCTGCGCTTGGGGCGATTTGTGTTGGAGTAGGCGGTTAAAGACCGCTTACATTTGCGTCGAAAATGGTTTCCGTTTACTTTTAAAAACAACCGATGTCCAGCACCAGTATGCCCCGTACCATCGCCCGCATTTTGCTCGGCCTGATGCTTGCTTTTGCCGGCACGAGCCATTTGACCTGGTCCCGGCAGGATTTCCAGGGGCAGGTGCCCGGCTGGATGCCCCTCGACGCCGATCTGGTCGTCGTGTTATCCGGCGTGGTGGAAATACTGCTCGGCCTGGCCTTGCTGGTATTGCCCCGCTACCGGGTGCAGGTGGGTTGGATCGTGGCGCTCTTTTTCGTTTTGATTTTTCCGGGCAACGTTTCGCAATTCATGACCCATGATCCGGCTTTCGGCTTGAATACCGACCTCGCGCGGGGTGTGCGTCTGCTGTTCCAGCCGCTGCTGGTTATATGGGCTTTATGGAGTACGGGCGCCTGGGCAGCCTGGCGCGCCGATAAAGGTCGTCCACAATAGTCTGGCAAAAGGAAACTTCTGCATTGGTTTCACCCCCGTAGAAATACCTGTTTTTTAAAACCCCGTATTTTTACGGGTAAAAACTACCGACATGTACTACCAACTTTGCCGTATTATATATTTTAAGGCTGAACCCCAAATTGCTCAGCGATTAAAACCATTGGGAATAGTTACCGCCCTTATTGATTAAAGAATCAATAAGGGCTTTTTTATGTTTTGGAGGAAGGAAAGCGTCTCACATGGAGAGATGCGGGGTTAGAAAGTGCACTTGTTAAGCGACCTTTGGACTTTGTCTGTACCTCACTTGAAAAACGTTGACATGATCCAATCAGCCAGTACCGCCCGTAACATTGCCCGCCTCCTGCTCGGGCTGGCGCTTGCTTTTGCCGGCATTAGTCACCTGACCTGGTCGAGGCAGGAATTCCAGGCCCAGGTGCCCGGCTGGCTGCCCCTCGATAGCGATCTGGTCGTAATTTTATCAGGCATTGTGGAAATAATGCTGGGCCTGGGACTGATTGCATTGCGCCGGTATCGTGTGCCGGTGGGCTGGATCGTGGCAATCTTTTTCGTCCTGGTTTTTCCGGGCAATATTTCGCAATACGTGACGCAAAATCCGGCCTTTGGGCTGGATACGGACCGCGCGCGGTTTATCCGTTTGCTGTTTCAGCCGGTGCTGGTGGTATGGGCTTTATGGAGTACGGGAGCCTGGGCAGCCTGGCGGAAAACGCAGTAAACCCGTCGGATAAAAGCGTTTTCAGCAACCATCTTGACGAACAATGGCCAAATTTCTCTTCTGTTTCTTCGCTTTTTTCGCCGTAACGCTCCAGGCCTAAACGCCGGCCGATTCCACTGCTTGGCACCAGGTGGATAGCCTCATCCAGGTGTTGATGGGCCATTGGGCTATACCGTTCTTATCCGCATCAGAAACTCCTCGCGCAGGGACTTACTCAGCGGCAGAATTTGCTGCGCGATCAGCACGGTGCCTTCGCTCACTTCATCCACCTGGGTGAGGTTAACGATATAGGAGCGGTGAATGCGCTGGAAAAGAGCGGCCGGCAGTTTGTCTTCCAGGCTTTTCATGGGCATGGTCAGCAGGTATTCTTTCGTTTTGGTAAAAATGCGGCAGTAGTTCCGTTCCGCTTCGACGTACAGTATGGCTTCGAACATGATCTTGACCATGCTGTCCTTATGGCGCACGAAGATCCGGTCGGCCAGCAGGTAGGCATGGTCTTCCGCTTTGTCTTCCCGGGCCGGCTGGGGTTGATCGGCCATCAGACTGATCGTCAGTTCGAGGGCGCGTTGCAGGTCCAGTTTGCGGAAAGGTTTGGCCAGAAAGGCGTAGGGTTTCGTCGCCTTGGCGCGGTTGAAGGTGGCGTTGTCACTGTTAGCGGTCAGGAAGATCACGGGTATTTTATAGTCCTGCTGCAGGGTCTGCGCCAGGGCGACGCCGTCCAGCTCGCCTTTCAGCTGAATATCCAGGATCGCGATGTCCGGGGCATTTTCCGCCAGGTGCAGCAGTGCATCTTCGGCCCGGGGCAGGATGGCGGTCACTTCATAGCCCAGTTCGGTGAGAAACAGGGAAACCTTGGCGCCGATGATCATTTCGTCTTCGACAATCAGTATTTTGAATGGGCCGTCCGTCATGCCGCTTTTTTCAGGTTAAAGTCAAAGGACACGGTGGTGCCGTTCTTTATTTCTTCCCGCATCGAACCGCTTAACTGCCGGGTGAGCAGGGCCACCAGCTGCGTGCCGAAGCCGCTGCCCTGAATCAATCCGCTTTTGCCGACGCCATTATCGGCAACTTCCAGATGTAAATTACCAGCGGCATTTTTCTCCAGTTTGATGCGCAGTTTGCCGGTTCGTCCGTCTGGGAAAGCGTATTTCAAGGCATTGGTTAGTAATTCATTGACGATCAGCCCGAGCGGCACGGCGGTGTCGATGTCCACATCCAGCTGGTCCATGGCGCATTCGATCTGCACACGGTCTTCTGCGCCGAAGGAATCCAGAATGCTTTCACTGAGGTGGAAAAAGTAGTCCTTCATCTCAATAGCGCCGAGGTTGTTGCCCTGGTAGAGTTTCTGGTGCACGATGCCGATGGACTGCACCCGGTTCTGCCCTTCCTGCATAGCCGCTTTGGTCCCCTGGTCGTCGATCTGGGCCGATTGCAGGGCGAGCAGACTGGAGACGACCTCCAGGTTGTTTTTAACGCGGTGGTGGATTTCTTTCAGAAGCAGTTCATTCTCCGCGTTTTTGGCGGCTAAAAGCCGGTTGCTTCTGCTGCGGGCACGATAACTCCGGTAGCCGAAGAACAGTAGTCCGGCCAGCAGGGCCGCCACGCCATAACTGAGCCATTGCACCAGTTGCTGCTGGTAAATCTGGTGTTCCTGTACGGCAATCGTGGCTTCTTTCTTTTCGGTTTCGTACTTCGTGCGCAGTTCCGAAATAGCGGCATCGCTCTGGACGGAAGCGGTGCTGTCGCGCATGTGCATGGCTTTTTTTTGATACAGCAGGGCTGATTTATAATTCCCCAGATGTTCGTAGATCGTGCTGGTATGGGCGTAATTCTCGACCAGATTGCCGATGTCGCCACTTTCTTCCTGCCACTGAACGGTTTTCAACTGATAAGGCAGCGCTTCTGCGTATTGGCCCTGCAAAATATTGACCTCTCCCAGGTTAGCAATGGCGCTGGAAATGCCCGCGGGGTAATTGGCTTTTTCCGCATCGGCCAGGGCTGCCTGGTAGTCCAGCAGGGCTTCCGGGTAACGGCCCATCCGTTTTAAGGCATTGCCGCGGCAGTTGGTAATGTCGCATAAAGCGGAGGGGCCCAAGTTTTGCGCCCGCGTAAGGTCTAAAGCCTGGTTATAGTAGTCCAGGGCCTGCGGCAAGTCCTTCAGCAGCAGGGCCGCATCGCCCGCAAAGCGATAAGCTACACTGAGTTGCTCCTGAAAGCCGTTTTTCCGGCAAATGTCGATGGCTTTCCGGGCATAGTCCAGCGCTTCCGTGTACCGGCTCTGGAGGTACAGATCCCAGGAAATACGACCATATGCATCGGCAATGCCTTCCTGATCGCCCAGCGTTTCCATGAGCCGCAAGGCCTGTAAGTCGGCCGCCATCGCCTTTTCGATCTCGCTTTTTCTTTTATGGACCCAGCCAATTTTAAAACTCGTGGTAGCCTGCCCTTTTTTGTCGCCCGAGACAGTATACCCGGACAGGGCTTTATCAAAAAAGTACATGGCTGAATCCAGTTGGGTCAGGTTGGCGTGCATCCGGCCTTCCCGCTCATAAAATTTGGCCTGCCAGTTTTTATCGCCGGTTTGCTCCGCCAGGGCCACCCCGCGTTTGGCGTAGCCAAGTGCGACTTTGAAGTCCTGATTATAGGCCAGGTCGGTCATTTGCGCCAGTAGTTCGAGCCGCTGCGGAACGGCTTTTTCGCCGGAAAGAAGCTGTTCCAGGCTATCTAACGGCGTATTTTGACTAAAAAGCCAGGGGCTGGAGAGGCAGAGTACGGCCGTCCATATTGGCTTCCGCCAGCACCGGCCAGGGGGGTATAATAAGCGCTTTCTCATGCTCAATTGATCGGTTAAAGGGTGGAAAGCGGACAGCGGCTTTACCGGAATCTGTTTTGCGCGCCTGCCACTCCTTACTATCCAACATACTGCGGACGAAAGATAGGGGTCTCCACTTATCCGGCCAAGGTTTCCAAGCTGTGGCCGGTTATTTCATCTGAAAATGGCCGCCTGTTCGCCATGGTTCGCGGGCGGTCTTCGGTCAGCAGAGTTGGCCACTGGGACAGTAAAACCCGGCGTCCGGACAATACGGACCGGGATTGCCGGGGTAGTGGATCATTTTTGCCGCAGGCTTCCCAAACAGGGCGGCGCAGCAAAAAACAATTCGCTCTCAGTTCCTTTTTACCAACAAACATGCCCGATTATGAAGAACACATGCACTTTTTTACATCGGCCGGGTATTTTCCCGACGATGATCGCCCTACTGCTGGCGCTAGGTACCCTGCCCGGCGCTACCTGCGCACAGGAAGTTTCACTGCCCCTTGTAACCGGGTATCAAGTCAAAATCAGCGGATTGCCCACCACCGTTTGCCAAGCCAGCAGCGCACTAAAGATAGATTATTATACTGGATC
>JANPIN010000068.1:0-41250 GCA_031425035.1 Saprospirales bacterium
CAGCGTGAAAGCCGGCGAACTGCCCAGCAAACCGGAGGCATAGACCACAAAAGTGCCACCGGCGGGCAGATTAACCGGGAAAGTGGCCAGCGCATCGGCCGCCGAAGCGCTGTTCTCGCCGGCTACACCGATCGAAATCGGACGATCGGCCAGTACATCCACATACGGCGTGGCCGTGCGGAAAGCAAAATTATCGATCAGGCGGGCGTTGCCCAGATACACGTCCACCGTAGGTTCAGGTGCATTGTGAATCACCTGTA
This sequence comes from Saprospirales bacterium, assembly GCA_031425035.1. GTDB lineage: Bacteria > Bacteroidota > Bacteroidia > Chitinophagales > Saprospiraceae > M3007. Next base: position 261 of record JANPIN010000068.1, read on the forward strand.
CGCGGGCGGTCGGGGAAAGGGAGAGCGGCAGCACCGTACCGTCGGCCAGGGCGGCAAACAAACCGAAGGCCGGCGTACCACCCAGCAGACCGCTGGCAAATACATAAGCCGCGCCGCCGGCCAGTCCGCTCAGGTCGGCGCGATAAGTCGCCACCACGTTCGGGTCGCCGCTGGCGCGTACCGCCAGGTCATAAATGGCCGGATCGAGGGACAGATAACCCGTCACATTGCCGTAGGCTAAGTTACTGACCACATTGTCGGCCAGGTAAACGGCGTCGACATCTACGGCCGGCGCATCGGTGGCGCCGTGCAGTACTGCAAGGTCTACTTTCCCCGCAGCGGAAGCGCCTTCCCGGGCTATATCATTGATATTCAAGGTTAGTGGCGTGGTTACACTCCCCACGATGCCCAGTACGGAAACCACGTAGGTTTTACCATTTTCAAACGTGTACTGGAAATTTTTGATCGTGTCGTTTACCGAAGTACTGTTGGCCGGCGCAATACCAATATTCATCACCACATCGGCCGGTACGAATTCAAAGGGCTTAGCGGTACGGAAAGCCACATCATTGGCATACAGGTTGCCATTTTTATAAATATCCACCAGCGCGGCATTCGGATCCGCCGAATTATGGATCAACTGTACGCGGGCTACCGGACTTGCGGGCAGCGCGGCAACTGTTCCATCGGCAAAAACCGCGTATAAGCCGAATGCCTGCGGACCGCCCAGCAGTCCGCTGGCCAGCACTTTGATGGCTTGTCCGCCGGCTCCGCTCAAATTAGCGCGGTAGGTGGCTAAAATCGTCGAACTACCGGCTGGTTTTACATCTAAGAAATAATCGCCCGGCGCGACGCTGAGGTAGGGCGTAAACTGCCCATAGGCCAGGGAGTTGACAATATTGCCAACCGTTCGCACCGCTACATCGACGGGAGGCGCATCCGGTGCGCCATGCAGTACGGAAATATCCACCATATTCATAGTTGTCGCCGTTTCACGGGCATTGCCATCCACGATCAGGGTAAATGGCGTGTTCAGGTCCCCGACAATGCCCGAGGCGGTTACCACGTAGGTCTTGCCTTCTTCAAAGGTAGCGGCGGTGGTGAAAATCGCGTCGGCCACCGAGGTGCTGGTGGAGGGCGCAATGGCGATGGAAAGGGGCACATCCGCCGGCAGGTCCAGAAAGAGGGTAGCCGCTCGGAATGGCACGTCATCCAGGGTGTTGAGGCCGTTTACATAAATATCTACCGTGGGATCCGGGGAGTTATGGATAATCTGCACCCGGGCAGTTTGAGCCGCCAGGGTTGCTGTAAAAAACAGCAGCCACAACGTTGAAAGGAGGAAATTTTTCATGTTTTGAGAAGAATTGATTTGAGTGAATTGGTTTGTAATTCTTCGGAAAACATGGCTTTGTGGAATGTTGTTGAGGTGATCGGGCGGATTTGTTAAACAAAACAAGCATTTTGCTAATACTGGTCAAAAGGCGTAGAAGACATTTTGTCTTATGCCCTTGCTGGTGGTATATGGCTTGCCGGTCTGCATGTTCTTCACCTGTATAGGCCAGGCGCGGTAAAAAAAACCTATACCACCAGCCCGACCAAGTGCGCCAGTATTAAACGATGCCATTTTACCTTTCTTTTGCGCTTTTTCTGCTCCTTACTCAGGGAAGACATAGAGGCCGGGCATTTGCCTCCGGACGACTGGCAGAGGGCCAGGTTTTTTTCAAACAACTTTTGCTGTTGCAGCGCCAGCAATGGATCCTTGACCCAGGCCACCACTTCCGTATTGTGTTTTTCGGAGGTGTTATCCAGGTTGTAGCTCCCGATCATGGCCACTTGCTTGTCGATGGTCATCGCTTTTAAATGCACCGTGCGTACACCGCAGTATTCGTATAACTGAATGCCTGCCCGCCGGTAACGCGCCCGCCGGTTTTCGTAGACCGCCTGTATGATCGGCAGATCGTTGGAGGTAGCGGAATTGGTGATGACCCGGATGCGGACGCCCCGTTTATGCGCCGCTTTCAGGCATTTGGACCAGCCGCGCGTCAGCAGGAAATACGAGGATTCGATTTCCAGCGTACTGTCGGCCGCGGCGACCAGTTCCTGCAGCGCCTGCGTAACGCGGCGGTCGATGCAGTTGGAACGGCGAACACGGCCGTGTTTCACGCGTGTGAAGCTCGGGTAAGCAAAATGTACGGGATTGGCGGTAGGTTTCGTCGCGACCGCCGGATTGACCATGTCCGCTCCCCGGAGCTTGCGTATCATCGGCATCTGCCTTTTCACGGTGAGCGCAGCGGAGTCCAGGAGGAGTTCGCATTGCTTGCGGTCGGCTGGGTTGAAATGGCCTTCCAGATCGGCGCAGAGCACCTCGTGTGTCCACATTTCATAGAAGTGCTTGCGCGCATCGCCGACCGCCTGCTCACTGCGGATGAGCACCTCGCGGTCCAGGAAATTACCGACGGAGTCCATGCGGAAATACTGGTCATCCAGGTTGCGTCCACCGGTCAGGCAGTACTGACCATCGACAATCAGCATCTTCCCATGCAGCCGGCGATAGAGCATGAACGGCCTTTTCCAGCTTTTTTTGTTGTAAATTTTGATCTGCACGCCCCGGTCTTTCATATACAGAAGCATCTCCACCGGGACTCTTTTTCCCATACCGTCCAGGATCATTTTGACCTGCACGCCTCTTTGTGCCGCTTCGGCCAGTATTTTGAGGTTGTCGTAGCCAATTTCATCGCCTTCAATGATGTAGGTGCAACACAGGATCTCTGTTTTAGCATCCCGCATCAGATCACTTCGCACGGTCAGCGCACTGTATTCATCGCTCAATATGCGGAAAAGGTCGCCTTTGGCCTGCGAGAAAACAGGGTGGGCCAGGCATAGCACTATGAAAAAGGGCAGCAAGCGTTTCATGAAAACGTATTCTAACGGATGAAAAGTTGGTCTGACCCAGCCGGTCAGTCTTGTTTCGTTTTGCGGGTAATCTTCGGGTTGTTGCTTTCTTGCTGCGTCCGGTCTTCGATCTTTTCCAGCGCAGCGGTACCGACCTGCCGGTAATGGAAAACGCTTTCATCTAACTATAAGGTAGCCGGTAACAGCTACGCAGGGAGGTAGACTTTACCTGAGCGGAGGCTGTTTATACAGCATTACCCAGATTAGGCCGATAAAAAAAGCGTGCCGGTAATGTTGTTGTTGCGGTGGGAGGGGGTGTTTGGAGATACGAGAGGCAAATTGACTTTGCGCCACGAAAGACTTTTGCTAGGTTTGCAACAAACAGGTTTATTTATCCGGTAAACCATCCGACCAAAATATTGAAGCACTGGAAAAAACGGAACTGCTTTTACTTTCCAAAAATGACTTAGATAAATTCCGTATAAGTTTCATCACTCAATTTACGATACTACTCAAGAAAGATTGCCCCCATCAATCTTCCTCCTCGATCACAAACTCCGCATCCTTCTCCCAGATCTCCATTTCGCAGGGCTTGCAATTGAACTTCAGTTTGTATTCTACTTCGCCATGTTTCAGGGTGAGCGGCTCGACTAATTTGGTGCCCATGGTCTCGCGCTGGTAACGCGGACATTTGCCCAGCTCGTATTTCACGCAGTATTTGGTCACCATCACGCGCGATTTGCCCGGGTCCCACTGCAGTTCGAAGGCTTTTTCTATGTCGGTCACGCCGTGGCGCTTGTAAAACGCCCGGGCGAGTTGGTTGCTGACGTTGTAGGTAAAATCGAGCGCCTGGACCGGGTACGGATGATCGGTTTTGACGAGCACATGTTCTTCGCGCTGGTAATCCCGGAAGCGGATCTCGGCCAGTTGTTCCAGGGCCGTTCGGCGGATCTCATTGACTTTGGAGAGCGGCAAAAACCAGGCCTGCGAAAATTCTATATCGATGGCATCGGCGATGAACGGCGTAGCGCCGGTTTTGGCGAGGTTCTTCTGAATGTTGTCGAGCACGCCCTCGGCATTTTTGGCGGCTTCTTTCGGTGTATCCAGGGAAACGGAGCAGGTATGCCCGTCTTCGTCCACCACTTCCAGACAGAAGCCGGTTTCGGTTTCGCTGAAGCGCATCCGGACGCCGATTTTCCGCACGGCGCTGTTTTCATTTTCCAGCATCCGGTTGAAATCAGCGTCGTAGTTGCGGTAGATGTCGGTGCCGATGGGGATGCGTTTCAGCTCATTGGGCACCACGATCTCGTTGACGACGAGGTTGACCTTCAGCCCGTCGGCTTCGCCTTGTTCGTTGATAAAAAGCAGGCCGTCTTCGTTGTTGAGCAGTTCGTGGTTTTCGATCAGGTAGCCGTTGGCCTTGATTTCCAGCAGCTTACCAATGTACTGCCCTTTGGATTTGGGGCTGTCCCAGGAGCCGATCCTGGCGTGGCGCTCGTTGAGAAAATAATCCGTGTACCCGCGGTTGAAACTGCGGTCCAGTTCCGCGTCATACTGGTAAAAGGTGCGGCCGGAGGAAGCCTTCTGGAACTGCCCGGCATGGGCTTCCAGAAAGTTGTCCAGCTTTTTACGCAGGTAGGACGTGTTGTTTTTAACGTACACAATGTCTTTCAGCCGGCCTTCGATTTTAAAGGAACTGATGCCCGCTTTGATCAGGTTGGGCAGCTCGTTACTCAGGTCTAAATCCTTGATGGACAGCAGGTGACTGTTTTGAATCAGGGTCTCGCCTTTGCCGTCGATCAACTGGTAGGGAAGGCGGCAGTTCTGGGCGCAGGAGCCGCGATTGGCCGAGCGTTCACCGTTAGCAACGCTCATGTAACAATTGCCGCTGAAGCTTACGCAGAGCGCGCCGGTGACGAAAAACTCCAGGTCGACGTCGGTGGCTTCGTGGATACTGCGAATCTGGTGGAGGTTCAGTTCCCGGGCCAGTACCACGCGTTTAATACCGGCATCGGCCAGGAATTTCACGTGTTTGGGATCGCGGTTATTGGCCTGGGTGCTGGCATGGAGCACGATGGGCGGCAGGTCCATTTCCAGCAGCCCCATGTCCTGGATGATGAGTGCATCCACCCCGGCATGGTACAATTCCCAGATGAGTTGCCGGCATTTTTCCAGTTCGTTATCGTACAAAATGGTGTTGACGGTCACTAAAACCTTGGCTTTGAACAAGTGGGCGTAGCGTACCAGTTCGGCGATGTCTTCCACCGAGTTGGCGGCATTGGTGCGGGCGCCGAACAGGTGCGCGCCGATATACACGGCGTCTGCGCCGGCATTGATGGCGGCCATGCCCTGATACAGGTTTTTGGCCGGGGCCAGGATCTCAATTTTCTTTCTCATTCCGTGTTTGCGTTTCTTGCTGCCGATTCGGGGAGTGCAAAATTACGAAATTGTTGGAAAAGGCCGGGCAGTGCTTCTTTGCGGGAGGATAATCCGGAGATCGTGGGGCCGGAAGGGCGTGGAGAAAAGGGTAGTTCTGCAAAGGTTGGATTGACCAACTACCCATTACTTATCCACGGTAAACTTGCCCACAAAGATCAAATCTGCATCGGCCTGCCTTTCCAGCGTAAAATAATACAAACCGGGGGCTAGTCGAAGGGCTTTTTTGGACGAAAAAGACCATTTTTCAGCGGCTTCCTGGCGATTGCTGATGTCTGGCAGCCATTGCACCAGCGGCGTGTCGGTCGATTTACTGGCGTAAATATGTATTTTGATGGGGTTGGCAGACGGATCATCGTCGGCCAAAACCGTTCCCTTAAACGAAATGGTCACTATTCCCTGCACCGCTTTAAAATCTGCGCCTGGGGCGGGGCTTTGCATGGCTACTACCTGACCGTCCGTGCTGCGTACACCGCCGTTTCCCAGGCGGGCTTCAAAAGCCGGGTTCGATTTAAATGCGCTCCGGTCAGCCATCGCGATGGGTTCGGGAGGCGTTTGGGGCGGAGAATCTGTATTTTGCAAAGGAATATTTGGCGGCGTTAATAACTCCTGTTGGGTTGGGGGCAGCATAGGCGCATTTTCCGGAACGGGGAAGGCCAGGCGCCAGATGGCCCAGGCACTCAACAATAGCAGGAGCACAATGGCCGCTATTTTGAGCGGGTTGGGCGCAGCGACTTCCGGCGGAGGGGGGCTTTCGCGCAGGATGTCGCGCATCGTATCACGAAGCTGCAGCTTGCGGGGATCTGCGAATTCCTCCTGCAGCTGGCGGTGCAGGTTCACTTCCGCCCGAAAAACGGCATCCGCAGCGAGGCGATCCTCCACCGATTTTTTTTCGTCGGCTGGCAGGGACCCGTCCAGGTATGCTTCGATCAGGTCGTTGTTGTTTTGTTTCTCCATGAGATTAAATATTTTGTAGCTCCGCGAATTCCGGGGCATTTTTTACCAGTTCAACCAAACGCTCTTTGCACTGTGACTTGCGGCGCCGCGCATAACCCTCACTAGCGAAACCCATTTTTTGTGCAATGTCTTCCATCGAGTTTTTTTGGAAGAACAGTTCGAGGAGTTTTTGGCAATCGTCGCCCAATTGGCGCAAGGCCTGATAAAAAACCTTTCCGCGTTCCACCTGCAGGCTGTCAATGTCTGAAGGATCTTCGGCCATATATTTGGCGTCCTCGGGAATTGTTACCTCCGAAGCCGATTTCTTTTGTTGGCGCGACATCCACAGGTTCCGGCAAATGCCGTAAAAAAAGGTGCTGAACTGGCTGGTCAGTTGAAAATCAGGCTTTTGCGCCTTTTCATAAACCACGATAGTAGCATCCTGAAAAACATCTTTGGCATCGTCCTCTGAGCCCCCGTAGTCGTGCACCAATTTACGTACGGCCGGATATATGGTCGTGTACATCTGGCTGAGTCCGGCCCGGTCGCCTGTTTTAATGGCGTGGAGAAAGTCTGTTTGCTGCATAAAATGGGTTAGGTGGGTGGACAAAACTACTCGATCAGCACAAAGCCTGCCCAATTATACGGATCGGGGCTTTTGACCCGCATGGCCTTTTGCGCCGCCTGGAAGGCCTGCGGGATCGGCAGTTTCACCTGCAACCATTGTTTGTAAAATTCAGCCATGAACGCCTGGGTACTGCGGTCGTCCACTTTCCAGAGCGACATGATGAGGTATTTCGCTCCGGCAATTTTGAAAGCCCGTTGCAAACCATAAACGCCTTCGTTGCCGGACACTTGACCCAGGCCGGTTTCGCAGGCCGACAGCACCACGAGTTCGGTGTTGCTCAGGTTCATCTGACTGATTTCGTAGGCCGTGAGGATGCCGTCTTCCTGCCCTGCGGGGTGTTTACCGGTAAGCCAGGCCTTTTTCGCGCCGGCCATTATGAGGCCGGAGCGGATCATGGGATGCTCCGACATTTTGAAAATGGGTTCCTGGCCAGTCCACTTTGTCTTTTTGTCTTTTGGGTCGGGGAAAAAATAGCCGTGGGTGGCCAGGTGCAGCATACGCGGCGCGGGCTTGCCGATGCCGAGACGGCGAAAGGCTTCCTCGCTGGCGAAAAAACCGGTGTCCACCTCTGCGCTGAAGTGGGCGGCGCGGAGCATTTGCCCGATCTGGCGCACTTCGTTGGCGGTAGCGGGCAGATACTGGAGGTCGCCGGCCCGGGTGGTATTGCTGTCGGGATAGAAAGTGAAGGAGGAGCTAGCTTCGAAGCTTCTTGTACCCACCGTCCGCGAGGTTATGGACGTGGACAGGGCGCTGCTGTCGCTTTCGTAGCGGATGCCTCCGGCGAGGTAGGCATCGGTGGTGGGAAAATTGTTTGCGGTGTTCGGAATGACCAGACTCCGCGTACTGCCGAGTAAAACGAGGTGTTGAGTAGCGCCGAAAGGCTGGCCATTGGGGGCGGGGATGGCGGCCAGGTTGAGGTAGTGGAGCAGGCCGGCCGGGGAGCAATAAATGGTCGAAGCATTTTTCAGGGCTGCTTCGAGTGGTTTCCAGATAAGTTCGTAGGGCGATTTTTGACCGGCGTTAAAAGGTTTGGCAGCGTACAGGGCATTGATTTTCAAGAAATTATTGCCGCCGGTTGCGCCGCGCAGAAGCGGAAGCAGTTCTTTTTTCTCGAAGAGCGGGATGAAAAGGGGTTGTGCGTCGCCGGGGCGAATAATTAAAGCGGCGTACATCACGCTATCGGTGGGCCTGGGATCGAAATAGGGGTAGTCTACAAACTCGATAGCGACTTCGCCGGGCTGGAGGGCGGCCTGCACCTGCTGCCAGCGCACCTGACGGATCGCTTCTCCATAGCCCGCCACTTCGCGGACGAGTTCTTTTTCGAGGGTATTGGCTTTTTGTTCGAGGCTGGCTATTTTAGTACTGTCGCGCTCGGCGGTGGGTTGGGTGTACTCGGCCGCTAGTCGGCGGCGGTAAGATTGAAGCAGTTGATACTGTTCAGCGGCAGCGGGATTGCTGTTTGCCAACTTGGCTAACCGGGATACCGTATTCAACAAAAAGCCTTTCTGGAAAAGGATGTTATCGTAGCAAGCGGACGATGCCTCCGGTTGCGCCTGTGCAAAAGAGAACTCCCGGCTTAGACCCGTAGCAAAGTTCTGGAAATAAGCGGCTAACTCCCGCTCTGAAAGATGCTGCGTACCTTTCAACAGATTGTTTCGTTGGCACTCGGTACCTGCTAACAGATAAGGTTGCGCTTCAATCAGTCTCTTTTGATTCCAATACAAAGTGGCCAAGGCGTTAAGCGTCTCCGCATAGTTACCGAATTCTTTGCCTACAGTTTTTTCCAGAATAGCCTTCGCATTCAATAGCATAGGTTCAGCCTGCTCATATTTTCCTATTTCTATGTACAAATTGGCCATCGTGAGCAGCGTGAACGCATATCCTGGCTGGTCTTGTAACGATAAATGCTGATAGATACTTTGGCTTTCCTGCAATACTTGTTCTGCTTTGGCATAGTCGTTCATCTGCATATAAATATATGAGCAATAGCTCAAGAGAATCGCATAGTCCCTATGTTCCTTACCAACCATTTTGACTACTTTTTCCGCATTACGGAGGTAGTATTGTTCCGCTTGCTTTAAGTCCCCCTTTTTCAGGTAGATTTCGGAAAGGGTTCTCAGGCTATTGATATAATTAGGATTCTCCATACCTATTTTTTGCTCGTACAAAACCTGGGATTCCAATACGAATGCCTCTGCCTTATCGTAGTTTCCCAATGCTGTGTAAGCTTGGCCCAAATTATCGAGTGTAATGGCTTGTTGACGCAATCTCGCATTCACTTTTTTCTGGATAGCAAGTGCCTCTAAAAGGAGCGGTTCGGCTTTTTCATATTCGCCTGTCTTCAGGTAAAGTGCTCCTAAGTAATTCAATGTCAAGGCATAGGTAGCATTTGATTTGCCAACCGCTTTTTCCATGATGGACAATGCCGCTATCTGGTTTGCTTCGGCTTTCTGATATTCCGCCTTGTCGTTAGCGTACAAAAGTGCGAGGTCACTCAGGCTGCGGGCATATTCGAAGTGTGTATTACCATATTTTTTCTCGTTAAACGCCACATATTCTAATAGTAGCGACTCTGCGCCCTCCGGGTCGCGTGTTCTTCGCAACAAAAAAGCCAGAAAGTACAAACTCTCACCGTATTGCTGATGGTTCTTACCCAGTACTTTCTCTCTGATTTGGTACGAGGCTGACATGCTGGCCAGTGCTGCCGGGAAGTTGCCCCGGTAATAATAATTGGTTCCAAGTTGGTACAGGGTGGTGGCGTAGTCGGGGTGTTCGCGGCTGATCAGCTTTTCCTGAATGCTTTTAACCTCCAGCAAACAGGCTTCGGCCTCCGCGTACTTGTTCGTGTTCTGAAGCAGCACGGAGGAGTAGAAATGTGCGCGGGCATATTCTGCAGATTCCCTGCCGACCTTTTCAATGGCCAGTTTTTCTGCGGCTTCACTGATGACCAGGGCTTCCTTGTATTTGGATTTTCCCGACAAGGCAAATGCCACCTGATTCAAACTATCCACCTGTCTGGCCACGCCCACCGTATCGGCCTGTTGCGCCAGCGTACTAAAGGGTAAAATCAAAACTGCGAGGAGTAGTTTCACTTTCATAGTCAAATGGTTTTAGTGGAAAAAATGGGCGGTAGATGCCTGAAAAGCGCCCTGTCTGTATACAAACGTAATGTTTTTTAGTCGTCGAATATTTTTTTCAAAAAAAATCTGCGCTTACCGTGTCGCATTTTCTACGCCTGTCAAATTCATCTATACAAACACAAACACGGGTCTGACCCCCCCCCAACGCGGCAGCCGAAAAGCGAAGAGAGTAGGCATCACTTTTATCCAGCAGTATTATGAAAAACAATCCCATCTTTCTGACCCTGTTCGCCTGTTTTGTCGTTGCCGCCCCGGCTTTCGGTCAGGTCGGTTTGGAACGGCAGGTGCTCGGCCTGGCCGGACAGACCCTCCACTCGGCTTCCGGTGCTACACTCGATTTCACGGTCGGCGAGGTCATTGTCACCGAAGAAAATAACGGCGCAGCCAGCCTCTCGCAGGGCTTTCACCAAATCTTCGTGGAAAAAACCACACTCGCCGCTTCGAGCCCTGAAGCTGCTTCTGCCGCCAGCATTCAGGTGTTTCCTAACCCGGCCCGGGACTTCCTGCAGATCAACACCGACATGCCCCTTCAGGTCACTTTGTTCGACCTCTACGGACGACCAGTATTGCAACAGACCACTATCGAAAGCAGCGCTCAACTCCCCGTGGGGGCCATCCCTGCCGGCACTTACTTGCTGCGTGCCATCACTGCCGATGGCCAGCCAGCCCAAAGTTTCAAAATCCAGCTCATTCGCTGATCCACGCATTCCAACCTATTTTAACAACCATCGCCTCGCGGCAACCACATTTAAATACTTACAGTCATGAAAAACGCAATCTTCCTTTTTGCCTGCCTGCTGATTTCCACCTTCGTGTTTGCCCAGGGCGGCGCTCCCCACAAGTTCAACTACCAGGCAGTCCCCCGCAGCGCAGCGGGTGAACTTCTTCCGGCCAACGCCAGCGTTCAAGTTCAGTTTTCGATTAGCGAAGACGGTCCCACGGCCGTCAAATATGTCGAAGAACATAGCGTCACCGTCGGCCAGTCTGGCGTGATCAGTGCGCAGGTCGGCGACGGCGTGGCTTCCGGTTTTCAACCCCACGATTTTGCATCGCTCGATTGGAGCAAACACAGTTATTTCCTCGCTATTGCGGTAGACATGAACAACGACGGCGAATTCAGCACCGACGAGCAATTCCCCGCCAGCCAACTCCTCTCTGTGCCTTATGCCCTGTATGCCGAAAAATCAGGCACCAGCGTCTCCAGCGATCCAGGCAAAGACAATAATAGCGACAGCCCCGATGGCACTGCCAATTATATTCCTAAATTCACCGGGACCTCTACCATTGGCAACTCCAACATCTATCAAACTACGGCAGGCAATATTGGTATTGGGACCACGCTTCCCTCTGGCAACCTCCACATTCAGGGCGGCGAACTGGTCCTGGGCAACGGCGGCGAGCGCTTTAACATGAAACTCCGTACCGACGGTAAAATGGCTTTCGAAGCCAACGGCACCACCGGCGACAACACGCTCGTCATTGATGACGATGGCGACAAGAGTGTGAACATCGGTACGGCTACACCGATCGCAGGGTTTAAATTGCACGTGGTCGGCAAGGCCAAATTTGACAATGGGGTGTTTTTCGGCTCGGCAGAAGGGTTCACTGATGGGGGTACCAACCAGATTGCCGCAAACGCAGATATCCGCCCTACTACCCACAACCTCTTTACGCTGGGTACCTCAGATAAGCGCTGGCATACCGTCTACGGCAACAATGGCCGCTTTGCTACCGGCTTAGGCGTGGGCCAGGTGGGTACCATCAACGCTATCCTGGATGTACTTGGCGATATTCGTACAGGCGATGGCAACAAATACATTACCCTGAACGGAGCAGATTCCGACTTGACCATCAAAGGCGTGGGCGATAACATGCAGTTGTACACCGGCAGCGGCAATCATTTGCTTTTGCAATCCAGCAGTGGCGCCGGCACCGTCGGCATCGGCCTCACGCCGACCAATGAAGATTACAAACTCCGCGTGGCCGGCAAGGCAAAATTTGATACCGGTGTTTACTTCGGTACCGTGGAAAGCTTTACCGACGGCGGCGCCAACCAAATCGCTACCAATTCGACCATTCGCCCCGCCACGGACAACCTCCGTAGTCTCGGCACTTCTACTTATCGCTGGAAAGACGTTTGGGCCGTCGACGGTACCATCAACACTTCCGACCGCCGCTTGAAAAAGGATATCCAACCGATTGGTTATGGCCTGACCGAACTGATGAAACTCAACCCGGTTTCTTTCCTCTGGAACCAGGAAGGTATGGACCGCGAACGTCGCCTGGGTTTTATCGCCCAGGAACTACAACCCATATTGAAAGAAGTGGTGCGCACCGAAGAGATTGTAAGCGATCCAAGTACCAAACAGGACCATTGGGCTACTACACAGCGTCTCGGCGTGGCGTACACTGAAATTATCCCGGTGGCAGTGAAAGCCATTCAGGAACAACAACAGATCATCGAAGCGCAAAAACAGGCACTCGAAGCTATGAAGAGCGAGATGGCAGCTATGAAAACCGATGTAGCCGCCTTGAAAGCCATGGTCGAAGCGGCCAAGAAGTAAGTAGGTAATTTTGTTTTGTGCTTGAGCGCCAAGACATTGAAAATTGGGCAATGTCTATAGTCAGTTTAGAGTGGTTTAGAATGTTTAGAGAGGTTTAGTTGCTGGTCGTCAGCAATTTATATCCAAGCTTCGTTCAAAACCACTTTGCGTTGACTATAAATGGTCCAATATCTGCCAATCATTGTAGCCTTAAAATCAGTGGCGTCCGGGTGAAAGCCGGGTCGCCACTGGTTTTTTTGCCAGGCGCACCGGCACAAAAACCCGAAAATTAAACAGTATGCCAGAACAACTAAAGACGGTAACGGCGTCAGCCCGTGTGACGACAAACTATCGAGTATGTGGATTTTGATGTGCAGGGTGTCGGCACTATAAAAACGACCGAAGTTTGCATTCAGGATTGGCGGGATGGTAAAATTATCAAGGAAAGGTTTTTTACCTAAAAGCCCTACCTTTATAGACTTCCATCCAACGGATGAAGAATACGCGGCGAAGAAAAAAGAATACTTCGCCTCTAACTACCAGTTTTTCAAGACGGTTGGCTTATAACCAGGAGCCATATTTATACAAATAGCAAGCAGTTTTATGGCGAATACTGAACCACTTGAAAATTTCTTTTACCCGGCTTATGCATTACCCGCACAAGAAATAATACGGCGGCTTCAAAAACATGGTTTTTATGAATGCTATGAAACCATGGACGGGCACGTGGAAATCAAAGGGCAATATGGACTTAAATGTCAGGTGCAGAAAAATGCAGACAATTATTGGGCACCTAAAGTTTTAATAAACTTGTTGAGTTCGTATATAGTTATTCCTTGTGTGGCCTGTATTATGCTTGGAGAATATGCCGATCTAGGGGATAAAATTCTGGCTTCCTTAAGTATATCTATTGGTTTTGGTATAGGCGGTTTAAAAATACTATCCAGGCAAACAGATGTATTAAAGCGTATCAGGGAAGCCGTCTTTGAATAATAAACTCATTGCACGAACCACAACCCCCAACTAAAGGTTTGGATATACGAAGAGACCTATTTGCTGAAAGTGTTTACAAAAAAGAGGCGGCCCGTCGCCGAACCACCTCTTCTAAAATTCTAGTATCACTTATAGTCAGCGCAAAACGGTTTTGTAGGAAGCCAGGATATGAATTGCGAACGACCAGCACCTAAACCCCTAAACCTCTCTCGTCCGACGGCTTTTTTGCCGTCTGACGAGTAAGCCCAGTGCTTGTGAAAGGAAATGGGCACCCGCTAGCGGTCGGACGGCAAAAAAGCCGTCGGACCGCATAGCAAAACCGGTCTAAACCAAATGTATATCATAGCGTCCCAAATTCATCACCTTATTCCAGGCGGCCACAAAATCATGCACAAACTGCTCCTGACCGTCGGCGCAGCCATAGACTTCCGCCAGGGCGCGCAGTTCAGTGTTGGAACCGAAAATGAGATCGACGCGGGTACCGGTCCACTTTAATTCGCGGGTAGCCCGGTTGCGGCCTTCAAACATATCCTGTTCATCCGAAGTCGACTGCCAGGTAGTGCCCAGATCGAGCAGGTTGACGAAAAAGTCGTTGGTCAGTTGTCCCGGACGTTTGGTGAAAACGCCGTAGTGCGTGCCGCCAAAGTTGGTGTTCAGTACGCGCATACCGCCCAGCAGCACCGTCATTTCGGGGGCGGAAAGGTTCAGCAGTTGCGCGCGGTCGACCAGCATTTCCTCGGCGGAAGCAGTGTACCGGCTTTTCCGGTAGTAGTTACGGAATCCGTCAGTAGCGGGTTCCAGCACCTCGAAGGATTGCACATCGGTTTGTTCCTGCGAAGCGTCGGTACGGCCCGGGGTGAAGGGCACCACGATCGTGTGACCGGCGTTTTTCGCCGCCTGCTCCACACCGGCACAGCCACCCAGCACGATCAGATCGGCGAGCGAAACCATTTTCCGGCCGCCTTGCGCGGTGTTGAAAGCGGTCTGAACGCCTTCCAGCGTTTTCAGTACCGAGGCGAGTTGCGCCGGCTGATTGACCTCCCAGTCTTTCTGCGGGGCCAGGCGAATCCGCGCACCGTTGGCGCCACCGCGTTTATCGGAACCCCGGAAAGTAGAAGCGGAGGCCCAGGCGGTCGAAACCAGTTGGCTTACCGGCAAACCCGAGGCCAGTATTTGCGCCTTCAGGTCGGCCACATCATTTGCGTCGATGAGGGCATGGGTAACTGGCGGCACCGGATCCTGCCAGATCAGTTCTTCGGTGGGCACGTCCGGACCCAGGTAGCGGGTGATCGGGCCCATATCGCGGTGGGTCAGTTTGAACCAGGCGCGGGAAAAGGCATCGGCAAACTGGTCAGGATTTTCGAAGAAATGCCGGGAGATTTTCTCGTAAGCCGGGTCCACCTTCAAAGCTATATCGGTGGTCAGCATGAACGGCGCGTGGCGTTTGGCCGGGTCGTGGGCATCCGGTACGGTACCGGCGCCAGCGCCATTTTTCGGTTGCCACTGCTGG
Source organism: Saprospirales bacterium (assembly GCA_031425035.1). Lineage (GTDB taxonomy): Bacteria > Bacteroidota > Bacteroidia > Chitinophagales > Saprospiraceae > M3007. The sequence continues at coordinate 15,339 of JANPIN010000068.1, forward strand.
GCGCCGGCGGGACTCCTGGTCAGTTCCCAGTCGAAACCGAAGAGATTTTCGAAGTAGTTATTGCTCCATTTGGCCGGCGTGGTGGTCCAGGCGCCTTCCAGACCGCTGGTAATGGTGTCGCCGGCATTGCCGCTGCCGAAGCTGTTTTTCCAGCCCTGGCTCTGGTCCTGTATATCTGCACCGGCGGGTTCGCGTCCGATGTATGTGGACGGATCGGCGGCGCCATGGGTTTTGCCGAAGGTATGACCGCCGGCAATCAGGGCCACCGTTTCTTCGTCGTTCATCGCCATCCGGCCGAAGGTTTCGCGAATATCGCGGGCCGAGGCGAGCGGATCAGGGTTGCCGTTGGGGCCTTCGGGATTCACGTAAATCAGGCCCATTTGTACGGCCGCCAGCGGATTTTCCAGTTCCCGGTCGCCCAGGTAGCGTTGATCGGCCAGCCATTCTTTTTCAGCACCCCAGTAAATGTCTTCCGCGGGTTCCCAGACGTCTTCGCGACCGCCGCCGAAACCGAAAGGCTGCAAACCCATCGATTCGAGGGCGCAGTTGCCGGTGAGGATCATCAGGTCGGCCCAGGAAAGTTTGCGGCCGTATTTTTGTTTGATCGGCCACAGCAGCAGGCGGGCCTTGTCGAGGTTGGCATTGTCGGGCCAGCTGTTGAGCGGTGCAAAACGCTGCGTACCAAAGCCGCCGCCGCCCCGTCCGTCGGAAATGCGGTAGGTGCCGGCGCTGTGCCAGGCCATGCGGATAAAGAAGGGGCCGTAGTGGCCAAAGTCGGCGGGCCACCAGTCCTGCGACGTGGTCATCAGCTCGAAAATGTCTTTCTTGACTTCGGCCAGGTCGAGGGTTTGAAACTCCGCAGCATAGTCGAAGTCTTTGCCCATTGGATTAGAAAGGGTAGAATGCTGGCGTAGAATATTCAATTTCAGCATATTCGGCCACCAGTCCCGGTTTCTCTGGCCGCCGCCGGCCGTTTGTTTCAGCGCACCACCCATAAACGGGCATTTGCTGCCGACTTCATGGTTGATTTCGGAGAGGATAGAACCGTCCCCGATGTTTGGTTGTGTCGTATTTTCCATTATTAAAAGAGATTAGTAGATTTTTTGAACGGCAAATTTACGAAAGGTGCAGATCGATGAAGGATGATAAGCGTTATCAAATTGGTTGACGTTGACCTCAACAAAAGCTACCCGGGTTTGTTTGCCGGATTCTTATTGTGCATAAATTTTTGCCTTCCATAGGGTAATACCCATAAAAAACATACGGGCTGACTGTCCATCACGCGGAACAGCCAGCCCGTAAAGCTGCTTAAAGTGGTCTAATAGACTTCAAACCACGTTGTATAGGCTATAAAGCCCCTCTTTAATTCTTCGCGTTCTCCAGAATAGCGTTGGCATCATTCAGGAATTTCACTTCTTCCTTACCCACTTCCGCGCCCTGCGGATAACCCAGCGAACCCAGTGCCGCGAGGCTCATACTTTGGGCGTTGCTATCGGTGTTTACGTAAAAAAGCCAGATCGTTGGATAGCCTTTGACGGCAAAAGCCTGCTGGAGGGCCTGGTTTTGCTGCGCCAGTTCGGGCGCCTGCGGCGTGCGGCGCGGAAAATCCAGTTCCAGCAGAATGACGTTTTTCTTGGCCCATTCGATAAATGCAGTTTTCGATAAAACATCCGCCTCCAGTTTATGGCACCATCCGCACCAGTCGCTGCCGGTGAAAAAACCAAAAATGGGTTTCTTGGTCGCATCGGAAACTTCCCGGGCTTTGGAAAGATCGGTATACCAGGTCAGGCCGCCGGTTTTAGCGGGCTCCGTTTGGGCTGTACCGGAAAACTGCATACCCAGCAAAAACAGGGTAAATAACATGAATGACTTCATAAAAAGCGGTTTGATGTTAATAGGTGGTTTAGAGAGTTTAGAAAATTTAGAGGGGTTTAGTCGTTGGCCGTCAGCAATTTAGATCAGCACTTCGTTCAAACCACCTTGTGTCCACTCTAAAATCGCCTAAAAATAAGGACGACTCCCGAATACCGCCGGATTGTTAACAAAGTATTACATAATGATACATGTTTGTTCACCTGCTTCCTACTTCTTCGCCACCTGGCTCGGCCGCACCTCGATCTTACTCGGCAGCGTCCGCGGGTTCATGTGCAGCAGGTCGACCACCATTTGCCCCAGGTCTTCCGGCTGGATTTTCCAGGCATCGCCGGCATTGGGGACGTGGTTCGCGAAGTGGGTAGCCACCGAACCGGGCATAATGGTGGAGCATTTGATACCGGCCTCGCGCAGGTCGAGCATAACCGCCTGGGTGAAGCCGACCAGTCCGAATTTACTGGCATTATAGGCGGCGGCGGTGGCGAAAAAATTGGTGCCGGCCAGACTGGCGATGCTGATGAAATAACCCTGGGCCTTGGTCAGCGCATCCAGCGCAGCTTTCAGGCTGTAAAACACCCCGGTCAGGTTGGTGTCGATGGTTTCCTGCCATTGCTCGGGCGTGAGTTCGCTGATGGGCGCGAAATGACCGACGCCGGCATTGGCAACGAGCACGTCGAGCCGGCCAAAAGCTTCGAGGTTTTTGGCGACCGCGTTTTCCAGCGCCCCAAAATCGCGGACGTCGGCGGCTACCCCGATCACCTTACCTGGACCGACGGTAGAGAGTTCGCGGACCGCAGCGTCGGCCGCCCCCTGGTCGCGGCTGGTGATGGTGACGTTCATCCCTTCTTTCAGCATACTGGCGGCAATGCCGTAACCAATACCCTTGCTGCCGCCGGTGATGAGGGCGGTTTTTCCGTTGAGTTCTTGCATGGGGACGAAACGTTGGGAGATGAAAATGGTTGAGCCTCAGTCCACCTTCTTCACTTCCCCTTTTCCCGACACACCGTTCTCATTAATGGCCTCTATGGCAAAATAATAGGTCTTCTGCCGGTCCATGGCTTTGAACCAGTACTCGTTGAAATCGTGCACCATGATGCAGTTATAGAGTTTATCGGGGGCCAGACCGTAGTAGAGGTTGTAGGCGAAGGCATTGTCCACCGGGCTCCATTTGATGTAGGCGCTGCGTTTGTCTTTTTCGGTGCGCAGTACGATGAGGTCCTGCACCGGGGCGGGTTTGCTGCCGTGGCCATGGCCGAAGATCCGCAGGCCGCTGATCGCGAATTTACCGGTCGGCATGTGTCCGTTCACCAGTTTGAGGTAGCGCGTTTCGATGGGCTTTTCCAGTTCTATGTAGTCATGCGGCACGTCCGTTTTGTTCTTGCTTTTATCCACCAGCAGCGTCCATTTTTTGCCGTCGGCCGAGGAAAAAAGCTGGTACTGGTGGTAAATGCCGGTTTGTTTACCTAGAAATTCGGCGTCCTGATCGGCATAATTGATCTGGATGGCGTTGACCGTCGACACTTCCCCGAGGTCGGTTTGCAGCCATTCGCCCGGATCGGCGCTGCGGGCGCTCCAGTAGGTCTTGATGTTTTCGTCCACCGCGTTGTTGGCGTAATAACTGCCGAGCGTGCTGGACACCTGCACCGGTTTTTTATAATTCAGCAGCATCCAGCCGGGTCCCGCACTGGCTTCCGTGCGGGCGGACGGCAGGTACAGGGGGTAGTCGCCGAATACGGTGTTACACCACATCACGTCGTCTTGATCAAAGCCTGCGGGCCAGATACCGATGCGCCGCTCCCAGGTGTTTTTCACGCAGACCACCGTGGTCGCGGTATGCCAGTAACGTCCGCTGTTATCCTGGAACGTAGCGCCATGGCCGGCGCCGCGGTTGAAGCCGCCCATTTTAGCGCTCAGCGGGTCGGACTGCGGCGTAATGGAAATGCCGTCGAACAGCGGTTTACTGCCCACCACCACGCCGTCCGCATAGCCGCTGAACTCCGTGCCGGGCGCGCCGTACTGGAAATAATACTTGCTATTATGTTTCGTCATCCAGGCCCCTTCGGCGAAAGGATCGAGAAAAGTGTTGTCCATGTGTTCGCCGAAACGCTGCCAGCCGTAGCGCCAGTCTTCCAGCAAATACATGGGCGCCCGGGTGCCTTTGGGCCGGAACGTGCGGCGGTCGAGTTCCACGCCGTACATGGGAAAACTGTTGCTGCTGCCGTTATACATGTAGAAACGGCCGTTGTCGTCGGTGAAAAACGAGGGGTCCCAGCCACCGATCTCCAGGGAATCCTGCAGTACAAACCATTGATTGCCCTTGGGATCGGTGCTGCCCCAGAGCGAGAAATCGCTGGTGTAGGTACTGCCGAACACCACCATCGTATCGCCGATGATCCCGACGCCGGGCGCGCAGAGGTCGTCCTTGGTCTTGTTATTCCAGGGGCGCAGAAAACGCCGCTCGTGGAAAGTCCAGTGCAGCAGGTCGGGACTATGCCAGTACCCCCACTGGTTGGTGCTGAACAGGTAGAAGTCGCCCTTATAGTTAACGATGACCGGGTCGGCGGTGGCGCGGTGTTTGCCCCAGGCGGTGAAGCTCTCGTAGGGCGTGTAGCCGTAGTCGATGTTGGTCGGATTGCAGTAGGTTTTTTGCTGGGCCAACAGGGACAGGGAGCAGCTCAGGCAGAACAGGCAACAGACGAGTTTTTGCAAAAAGAGTTATTTAAGCAGCACGAAAGGAGTAGTAATCAAATATTCCAGAGGGGAATTATAAGGCCTTTACCACGCCATACTGGCCATCCTTCTGCACATAAAACCAGTTGTTGCCCATTGGTCTTATATTGTTATAAATAGGTTCCAGTAATAGCCCTTCCGGCGTGACCAGTCCGAATAGTTTATTCAATTCAAAAACACCAACCGGACTTTCTTTTAGATTCCGAAAGGAGTTTACCGAATAACTCAAAACGGGTTTGCCTTGCTGGTTATACAGAAACTGTTGAAAATTCAGGGCTTTATCCACCACGACACCCGGTAATAGGTCGGGTTGGGTTACACTCCCGGTCGCTATGAAATAATAAGGATACTGTTGCATTAAACCAGTAAAGACGGCCGGAACCACCCACTCTCCTTTTGCATCAGCCAGTCCGGAGACCCTGGTTTTTTGCTTATTCTTCCCGGTTGCAATAAAGAGTTCGCTGCTTAAATCGCCTTTACATTCGATAATAGAATCCAGGGCAACTGTGCCTCCCTGCAAGTTGAAAATTTTCAGGCTTTTGTTGGGAGAAAGCGCCGCGAACGCTTGATTACCAGCAGTCACAAACGAGGCGTATTGACCGGCAGGCAGCACTGTTTTTCCAGTCGTATCGCATAAACCAATCTGGTCGCCTTCTTTGAATTCATAAAGACCCTGGGCGAAGTGTTTTAAAAAAACGAATTTAGGTGTAAAAACCGGTCTGCCATCCCGTTTTATTAAACCGTACAAACCATTCATTTTTATCACGGCAAAACCATTTTCATTAAAAGAGCCGGATAGCTGAAACTGCGGGCGGATTATCCAGGCGCCATTTTCAGCAATATAACCCCATTGGTTCTTAACCGCTACTGCGGCGAGACCGGCACTGAAAGGTTCGGTATTACTGAAGGTATCTACTTTTAACTTGCCCGCTTTGGCATACGTGTAAATGTATTTATCGGCGGAAAGCCTTTTAAACTCCGGGGTTTTCATCCAGCGAACCTGTGATTCTTTCAGCATATTCCCTTTTTGGGACATAAATTCCAACTCATAGGCTTTTTTATATTCCAGGATGGTGTCATTGATCATTTGCAGGTTACTATATCCGGCAGTTATCCAGGGTTTTATAAGCTGGTTTTTTTCATTGACCATAGCCGACATGCCGTATTTACCAACACTGAATGCCCAGCAGCGATCTGTTTTAGTAGTCGCCATGGCAATGGAATTATAAACCGGCGGAATGATTTCCCCCAGCGCACTGTTCCAAACCCCTTTTAAACCGCCTCGCTGCACCTGCCAGTAATGCCCGCCCAGGTAGCTCACTTCTTCATAAGGCACTTCCTGCACCTCGCCGGTAACCGACATACGGTATAAATGACCTTGTTGGAGGTAATGAAAAAATGCCTCATCGGGTGTGCCAGTCGGTACGGCATTTGCATCCAGGTCAAGCAGCCATTTCAATTGGGTGGTCTGGGCGGATAAACCGATAGAAAACAAAAGGTTTAGCAGTAAAATAATAAATGATTTCGAGTGCATCACGGGATGTATGTTTGCGACAAATATCGATATTAATGAAGTTACGTTGTACGGTCTTGATTTCCTGTTTTTTGATCGCCGGTTTGTTGCATGCCCAACCGAACTGGGCCCTCCTTGTCCCCGATGGATTTACCGAACTGGAGACGGAGGCTGCCGATAGTATTCGTGTTATCCGCGAAAGGAGCGATCAGATCCGGGTGCAGATGAATGATATTGTGCTGAAAAAAGCCCTCGATCCCAAGCAGATTTTTGCTTTTGATTTATCGGATTTTAACGAGGGACTCAGTAAAAAATTTATTCAGGAACCCAGACCACTGTGGTTAAAAATAGAACGGGACGCCGATATTGAACGACTGGAAGGTTTACACATCATTTTATTTAAAGAAGATGTATCCCTGCAAAGATGGCTAAATATTACCCAGCAATTAAAAAAACACCCCGACCGGGCGCAGTTCAGTCGTTGGGCATTACTGCACCGTAATTTATCCCCCCAGGAAATGCGCGCTTTCAGCCATCCGGAGGACCTAAAACTATGGATAAAAGGAGAAGTCATGTGCGACATCGTAGCCGCCATCGATATTACCAGTCCGGACAAAGCCAAGGGTAAAGTAAAAACCTTCGATCTTAAATTTGAATACGATCTGTTGGATTCCCTGGATCGTACCCGGGAAATGCGGCAATGGCAGTTTCCCGTACCGCCGGAAGTGATCTTTTGCAGTTTCCCCATGAATGGGGCCTATAGTTTCAGCATGGACGAATCCATCCCGGGCGTAGGTTATGTGGTGTTGCCACGCTCCGCTATGGGTGCTTTATCGCCGATCGTTTACAGCCAGACGACCTGGCGGGCACGCTGGTGCAGCGCACGGGGTTACGTCACCTATACGCCGATGGAAGTGCGCGACGGGCACCAGTTTTTTTTCAATTTTCCGGAACGATTTTTTAAAAAAGGCGAATTATACCGGCTGGAAATTATTGCTACACCTAAAATAAATATATCCACGCTCATGCCGCTGGAGGTTTGCCGCCAGGCTTATCACGGAAAACAGCCGGATGAACAACCAACCCAGTACCATTTGCCGGATGAAGTCAAAATAACGGAACTTTACTTTCGCATATCTTCTACGGATGTCGTTAAACGCCCGAACAGTGTGAAAGGCCAGGTTGACTGGTTTGCGGGTAAAATAATATTTGAAACGGAAGACCCCTTTGACGGCCTGGAAATGTACGGTACCGGCAACACCCAGCCCGGTGTTAATTTTGCTTTACAAACGCTTTATTTTAGTAAGTTAGAAGAAGCATTGCGGTCCAGCGCTTTATTATATTATTTAAGCGTTCCGGTCATAGAACCGGTTGATAACCAGCCTGTAGATAAGTTATTAAATGCGGAGCTGGACAACACTTTTCAAACCGCGTTTATTACCAACGTGAATCAGGGCGCCTGGAAGGATTACATGACCCTGCCGAGTTCCAAAAGTTACGTCCGGCAAAACCTGCCCGGTGATTACTACGCACCTTCCTGGTCGACGGTATTCGCGCCAGACAGTATTTTTACTGACAAACGGGTGCCCTTCATTACCCGACAAATGTTTGAAAAAAATAAACTGCCGCTGCATACTGTATATCGTTGTGAACTACAGGTGGGTGAATTTGTGCAGACTGTGCAGGCGATTAAACTGCATAAAAAGCAGATAGAACGCCGGATTGAAGAACGGAGTAAATTTTTATTCGACCTGGACCGTCGCCAGGCACTGCGAACAAACCAGGTGTTTACCGGTAAGGTAGCCGAATACAAGCAACGGGAAATAGAAAACCTGCCTCCCGCCGTAAAATACATTCGGGAATGCCAGTTCCCGGAAGTGATGCAGAATAAACTTACCTTAATTTATTCCAAGTATTTCCCCGGTACCAGCCGGCGTTTAGCTGATTTAACCATTCAATTAACCAAGTAATCATGCGGTTTTTATTTTTCCTTTGTCTGTCGGCATTTTCCAGTTTATGCACCGCACAAGTAACCGGCGCGGTCTGGGTAGTTCCTCCTGTCATTGATAGTGTAGAAAGCATCGATATTTCGGCATCCAGTATTGATCAACGGGTCATTGTTAAAAACAAGCAGAATAAGTTCGGACTTTATAACCAGTCTGGTAAAAAGCTATTACCGGTTATATATGATAACCTCTCGCTGCAATATGGCTGGGTGGTCGGGTATTTAAGAGAACCCGCGGTTCGGAAATTGCTTTTTAATGAACGCATGGAAGATATGGGTCGGGTCTACGATAAATTCGAACCTCAAGCCGGAGGCGTGGCGGTGGTCTATAAAAACAACTTATGCGGCTTGATTAATCAGCAAGGCGAAGAAATAGTCCCCCTGAAATACACGGCCGTTACCTATACTTCCAAAGACATCGTATTCAGTCTAGGCGATGAAATTAAAAAGGTAAAACAACGCGAAACGCCCGAGCATCCCAAAGCAAAAAAACTACGGGAAGAAAAGGCCGGAAAAGTTATAAGCGGCTTTATACAGGTGGAAAAAAATGGGCTGTCCGGCTTTATAAACTTGAAAGGCGATACGGTTGTGCCGACTCTGTACAACTTTGGTTCTATACATGCCAAAGGATACATAGTAGCCAGCCTGGATGGTAAAAAAAGCTGGGGGGTGATTAATACGCGTCATCAGACACTGTATAATTTTACTGCATCCGCTTATGGTAACTGGACTAAAACGGGCTTAATTCCTTTAAAGGAAGATAAACTCTGGGGACTATTTAAATTTCCGGAAGGCACGGAGGTCATTGCCAAAGGTACCTGGGACCATATAGAAACTTTTAATACGGAGCGGGAATGGTTCAAAGTCACCAAAGATAAAAAAACGGGTCTGATAAATGCGAAAGGCACGGTCATCCTGCCTATTGCTTATGATTATGTAAATCCGACCACCTATGTGACCGCTGTATTCGGACGGGAGCGCAAATATGGCTACTGGTATTATCCAACCCAAAAACTGGTCGAACCCATCTATAACTCCTTGCTAAATTATGAAGATAGTTTGCTCATCGTCGTCCAAAACCAGGAATCCGCAGTGATCGACGCTAAAACGGGACGCATAATCATCCCGTTCAGTAAGTTCGGCCTGGAAAAGAAAGGGCCATATTTTATCAGCGACTTTAAATACGATTCTACGCAAAGTACCACGGCGAACGGTCGGTTGCATGGTTTATACGACCGTAAAGGGAAGCTGCTTTTTGCACCGGATTCGGTGGACCTGCATGTTTTTCCCGACGGCACTTATTTTGTATTCCCGCACTATAAGAAGGTGATGACCTATGCGGAACACCGCTCCAAAACGGGAGAAGTTTTGCGTAAAATGGATCGGGTGAGCGACTACGTCAACTATGATCACTGGTTTCGCAGCAGCAAAAACCAGGAAGGTAAATATGAATACTCCACCTTTTCCTATTTGGATCCCCCGGGCAAAGAACAACGTTATGCCGAAAGAAAGGACACCAAAGAAAATGTGTATATGGTCAGGAATGCCCAGAAAAAATGGGGATTAACCACGCTGGATGGTGCCGTTCTGCTTCCGCCCGTCTTTGAAAAGATGGAACCGAGTACGGAGGGGTATATTAAAGTTAAATACGAAGGTAAATGGGGTGTGGTACAGAACCCGGTGTTTGATTATTTCGGGCAGGGGAAAAAGGAGTGAAGCACAGCTAGTGGTAAGGCGTTTGCAGGACGGTCCTGCGCGTTTTCACTTATTCGGCGCCAACTCCTGCCATTCACCCTCCACGATGGCGCAGCCGAATTTGAATAAATACTCGGCCATGCCGTGATCATCCATGGCCCCGCTTTTAAAATCAGTGCCGTAACTCGCACCGCTGAATTGCTGGGGGGCCATATGCAAAAAATCCGTAGAAGCCGCGATGGAGGTACGCACTGCTTCTATTTGTTGTTGAAGGGCTTCCTGGCTGCCAGCATCCAGGTCGGCGAAGTACAGTTCCGCCGGATGGTCCTCCTGTACGGCGTCGGGTATGCTGATTAAATGCCCGGCATCGAACTGGCGAAAAGGGCCACCCAAATACTGAAAGCCAAACAGCATCGGGGGCAATTGCGTCACCAGATCCTGGTGGTTAATGTGCAGGAAGGTTTTGTTTTCCAGCAGCTCATTATACGCCTCCTTAAAGGTCTGGGTACCCACCCGGGGCGAACCAAACACGTAAATGCCGGCCACCGAATAAGTGCTTAGTGCGAAACGATGCGCCGCTAACTGGGCCAGTGCCGCGCCCAGACTATGTCCGCAGAAAAATAGCTTTTTATCGGCTCCCAGCGCATCCACAGCGGCCTGCACCTGCGGCCATACGCTGTCCAGGGATTGCTGAAAACCCCGGTGCACGCGCCCACGTCCGCCGAAAGCATCGGTTTTGAAGAAATTCACGTCGGCCAAAGCATCTTTTCCACTGCTGGTCCCCCGAAAGCAGACGATCAGGTGTTTGTCCTTTCCGGCAACGAAGGCCTGTGTATCCGTATCTGCATTTTCTACCCAGCGAAAGGCCGTATAGCCCCGTAGCTGCAGGTTTTTCTCCACATAAGCCGGTTCAAAATAAGCCAGGTGTGCGCAATCGGCCAGGGTCATGGCATTGGGCAGGCTGTAGTTTTCCGCGTCGGCATGAAAACCGAAGGCCGTGGGGGGAATGACGTCATTGCGACCATACCGTGCGCGGTTGATCTCCGGACCGATCTGTCGGAGCGACCAGGCCGCACTCATTCCGGGCACGGCGCCCCAGCCCGGACACAGCACCTCGCCCCCGTTCAGGTGCAAAACAGCGTCCTCATTTTCCCCCTTGCTGACGTCTACGCACATCGTTCGGGCATAACGGGTCGCCGCGTCGAATACATTGAAATGATCTTCCTGCTCCGATTCCGGGATCAGGCCATCGGTATTGATAATATAGTGGAGAATCAGGTGGTCGATGGCCGTTTCCAGATCCGTCGCCGAGGCCTGTAATAGCCTGCTGCGAAAAATGAGCAGCACTTCGGCCAGTTTATGGTTATGGGCATGAATTTCCATCAACAGTTGATCCTGACTGGGGGAAAAGGCGAATGCCCAGGCAATGTTGCGCATATCCTGCTGCGACAGGGGCCTGTTTTGCTGCAGTGTGGAAAGCGATTGCCGGATGTTTTCTTGCGTCGGAACGGACATGTGGAAGTCGTTTTTTAAGTTAAAAAGGCGGAACGCGAGCCAGAGGTAAATGTAAGCCGATGCTTTCATCTTGTAACCCCCGATTTTCAATCGGGGCAAGACTGGTTATAACCTGTTAGCAACATCCTCCGTCTACCAAACCCTAAACCCCGTTCGTGGAATAGAAACAGGCAATCGCCAGGCGCAAACTTGCGTCGGCGACGTTCATGGGTAAAGACCGGGCAAATCAAGGGAGCTGCCCGAAAGGCAACCATAGATGATGGAGCGCTGGGTATCAAAATTTACCCGCAGACCAGATAAAAACGGCCGGATGTCTAACTTTAGGCCGCGCTTTCATCGTATAAACCGCCTGCATGATCCGCTGGAAGGGTAGCCGTAGGACTTCCTGGTGGGCAGAAGCACCGTAATAAAACGAACCAAAATCATTAGATTCAGGCCATACATGACCATCAAACACCTGCTTTTCGTAGCTTTCGCAAGCATCTTACTTCTCACTGCCTGCAACAGCCCCAAACACCTGTCTAAAACAACCGACCTGAAAAACATGATGATCCGGCTCTCCGAAATAGAAATAGAACTCGATTACTTGCAGGAATATCTGGCCATTCTCCAAGAAGAATCGGCTGCTTCCATGCGCCTGGAACCGGGTGTGATTTCTATTTATCCCATGTATCAGCGCGGCACACCCAACCAGATAAGAATACTGGAAATATATGTGGACAAGCAAGCCTATGAATCGCATTTAAAAACGCCGCATTTCCAGCATTATAAAACCACCACGCTGAAAATGGTGAAAGCCCTGCGACTGATCGATATGGATGCGATTGACCCGGCGACCATGCCGCAGGTGTTTCAAAAAATAAAGGACTAATCACTGCCTAGGCAGGTTTGAGTGGCTTGAATAGGTTTGTTGGTTTGAATATTTGATTGCCAGAAACTTAAAATCCAACTTTATTCAAAACCACTTTGCGCTGACAATAATTCATTTAAAAATAAATAAACCAATATGCCTTCCTCGCTCGCCAGAAGAAATTTCCTCAAAACTGCTGCGGTTGCCGGTTTCGGCGCCCTTATTTTACCCGGTTCCTTATCCGCCTTAGCGGTCCGCCCCACGAGCAAGGTCCGTCTGGGCATCATCGGCGCGGGTTTCCGCGGTCAAGCCCACCTCGAAGAAATGCTGAAACGCGACGACGTGGAGATCGTCGCCCTCGCCGATCCGGAAAAACGCATGCTGGCCATGGCGCAGCAGTTAATTGCGAAATACGGCAAACCCGCGGCCAGGGAATTCTCCAACGGTAATTACGACTACCGGAACCTGCTGAAAGAACCCAATATCGACGCCGTGATCGTGGCTTCGCCCTGGGAATGGCATAAAGAACAGGGCGTGGAAGCCATGTACGCGGGCAAAATCGTCGGGATGGAAGTGGGGGCCGGCATGACGCTGGAGGATAGCTGGGAGTACGTGAAAGCCTACGAAAGCACCAAGGTGCCGATCATGATGCTGGAAAACGTGTGCTACCGCCGCGACGTGATGAGCGTGCTGCACATGGTTCGCCAGGGCATGTTCGGCGAGCTGATGCATGGGCAGGGTGGCTATGAACACGATCTGCGCGGGGTGCTGTTTAACGATGGCGAGACGGCCTATAATTCGGGCGTCGAGTTTGGTGAAAAGGGTTTCAGCGAGGCCAAATGGCGCACCAATCACTACGTCAACCGGAACTGCGAAATGTATCCCACCCATGGGCTGGGTCCGGTGGCCGCGATGTTCGATATTAACCGGGGCAACCGGCTCGTGCGGCTATCGTCCTTCGCCACCAAAGCGCGGGGTCTGCATAAGTACATTGTCGAGCATCCGAAGGGCGGACCGAACCACCCGAACGCACAGGTTAATTTTAAGCAGGGCGACATCGTGACCACCCAGATCCAGTGCGCGAACGGCGAAACCATCCTGCTGACCTTCGATACCTGCCTGCAACGGCCGTATAACCTGGGGTTTCGGATCCAGGGCACGGAGGGACTGTGGCAGGACTACGGCTGGGGCGAAAACAACCAGGGCTTTATCTACTTCGAAAAGCAAATGCAGCATTCCCACCGCTGGGAAACCAGCGAAAAATGGCTGACGGATAACGACCATCCGCTGTGGAAAAAGTATGCCGCCGCGGCCGCCGAGTCGGGACATGGCGGCATGGACTTCTTTGTGGACCATGCATTTATCGAATCAATCAAGCGCAATGTGGAGTTTCCCCTGGATGTGTACGACCTGGCTACCTGGTACGCGATCACGCCGCTGAGCGAAGCCTCCATTGCCCAGCAGGGCGCGGTGCAGGAAATACCTGATTTCACCCAGGGCAAGTGGGAAAATCGGAAACCCGTATTCGGACTGGCCGATGAGTTTTGAACGGAATATCCTGTCGACCTTTTTTGATCTGCATGCAGCGTCTTTGCCGGCCTGCGAGCCACTGGAAGCGGGACTGATCAATATGACCTATATGGTGACCATACCGCAGGGTTCAAAGGAGCCGGGCGTGTATATTTTGCAGAAAATCAATCCGGCGGTGTTTAAAAACCCTGAAGTGATCATGGCTTCGATGGACGTGGTGGCTGCCCATTTAGCCCGCCAGGACTACCCGGACGAAATACTGCGACCCCTTCGCAATCGGCAGGGCGCTTTGTTGAGTTACGATCAGATGGGAAGTGCCTGGCGCCTGCTGCCCTTCATTATCGATTCGGTTTGTGTGCAGCAGGCCGCGAGCCCGCAGCAGGCCTACGAATCCGCGCGGACTTTCAGCCGTTTCTACGCTTATTTATGGACGGTAGATCTTGCGGCCATCCAGCCCGCCATTCCGAATTTCCTGGATTTTGCGGGCCGGATGGTAGCTTTTCAACAGGCTTTGCCGGCAGCGGAGGAAGGCCGCAAACAAACGGCGGAACGGGAAATTGCCTTTGTCACGGCGCATTTGGACCTGGCTGCAAAATTCATAGTTTTACAAACAGAGCAGCTTCCCCTGCGCCTGATCCATGGCGACCCGAAGATCAGCAATTTGCTGTTCGACCGAACCGGAATCCACGGACGCTGCGTGATCGATCTGGATACCCTCATGCCGGGCACTGTGCTCTACGATTATGGGGATATGATCCGTTCGTACACCAATAACCGGGCAGAAGACGATCCGGCAGAACAGGACGTTTTTAATGCGGAGGTGTATGACGCCGTGACCGCCGGCTTTCTGTACTACCTGCAGGATAAACTGACGGCCGTGGAAAAAGAGAACCTGCATTATAGCGCCCAGGTTGTTATTTTCATTCAGGCCATCCGCTTCCTGACGGACTACTTAAACGGCGATATTTACTATAAAACCACTTATCCCCTGCAGAATTTGTACCGGACCAGGAACCAGATTAATTTACTGCGGGCCTTGCTGGAAAAGGGGAAATAAAACAAGCACTATGCATCACTTTTGCCTGTTACCTGCTGGCCTATATACTGACGCTGGTCAATAACTGATATTCAAAGATGTATACAGAAAAAACCGGCATGTACAACTGGGTGCACAGGTCCTGCTCCTTCCTGCACCGGTCGGGGCGGGCCCTGGCTTTTTTCCTGTTCCTATGGCCTTTTGCCGATGTGGCCGGCCATTCTTTTCCATCAGCCGTTCCGCCCATTTCCCTGAACATTCTTGATTTCGGCGCCAAACCGGACGGCCAGACCCTGAACACGCCAGCCATTCAGGCGGCCATCGACCAGGCGCATCAAGCCGGCGGCGGTCGCGTCGTGGTGCCGGCCGGCCGTTTCCTCAGCGGCAGTATTTTCATGAAAAGCGGCGTGGAGCTGCACCTGGAGCAGGATGCCGTACTGCTGGGTAGCCCCCATCGTCGGGATTATCAAAAGATCAACTGGTTCGCCCTGATCCTGGCTAGTCAACAGCAAAACATCAGTCTGACCGGAAAGGGCACCATCGATGGTCAGGGTACGGCGCTGGCTGCCGATGTCGTGCGCATGGTCCGGATCGGGCAGTTGCATGACCCGAACTGGGGGACCAACCGGCCGCACGAAAGCCTGCGGCCGCAGCTCATCGAATTCGATGATTGCCGCCAGGTGCACGTCAGCGGTATTACCCTGCGCAACTCCGCCTGCTGGGTACAGACCTATGACCGCTGCGACAGCCTGCACATCGACAGTATCCGGGTAGAAAGCATGGCCTACTGGAACAACGACGGCATCGATCTGGTGAATTGTCGCCATGCGCATATCCACGACTGCTTCATTAATTCCGCCGACGATGGCATTTGCCTGAAGTCTTCCAACGTCCAATCGGCCTTTTGCGAAAATATCCTGGTGGAGCGCTGCACCATCCGTTCCAGCGCCAGCGCTTTCAAGATCGGTACCGCTTCGTACGGCGGTTTCCGCCACATCCGGGTGCGCGATCTGACTATATATGATACCTACCGCTCCGCCATCGCCATCGAAGTGGTGGACGGCGCGGTGCTGGAGGATATGGAAGTGTCTAATGTACGGGCCATCCGGACCGGCAATGCTATTTTCATCCGCCTGGGTAACCGCAGACCCGAACGCGGGATCGGGCGCTTAAGTAAGGTGTATATCCACGACGTCTACGTGGAAGTACCGGTCGGCCGGCCCGACAGCGGTTATGTTCTCCCTGGTCCGGTCGTGCTGGAGCCGCATAACCTTTTCCCTTCGTCCATCGTCGGGCTGCCCGGCCATGCGGTGCAGGACGTACGGCTGGAAAACATCGAGATCGTCTTTGGCGGCGGCGGCAACCGGGCCCGCGCCTGCGTCCCGCTGCATGCCCTGGACAGCATACCCGAACGGCCGGCAGATTACCCGGAATTCTCCATGTTCGGGGAGCTGCCGGCCTGGGGCCTGTACGTGCGGCACATGGCCGGTTTGCAGTTGAACAACATCCGGCTGCACTGTGTCGAACCGGATTTTCGGCCGGCGCTGGTGTTCGATGATGTGCAGGGCCTGGTGCTGCGGGACATTGCGGTAAGCAGGCGAGGGGGAAAGCCGGTCGTGGTAAAACGAAATACGCGGGCCGTGCAGGGGCGAAAGGTGAAAATGATGGATTGAACGCGCCAGCCCCTTACCAGTTTTTCAGTCCCAGCAGTTTTTCGCCCAATACACTCAGTTCGGCCGTTGCATAGCGCGTTTGTTCCCAGTTGCGCGGATCACCGGGAAACGCGTAACCCTCAGGCGCGATCCGGTTTTTCCAGGAGTTGATGCGCCAGTCGCGCAGGGCCGGATTATCCTCTTCAGCGGGCATCATGGAAATATACTGGGCCATGCGCACCTTGTCTTTCGAGTTGTTCGCCCGGATGCCGTGGGGCTGGCTGCTGTTGAAGATCAGCATGTCGCCGGCCTCCATTTTTACTTTCACGAACTGGTCTTCGAAGCCCGTAGTGTCGGGTTTGAAATGGTTGCGATCGTCCGGTTGGGTCAGTTTCCAGGTGTCATAGGTGCGGAACAACTCCGGAATGCACTGAAAACCACCCATTTCTTCGTCCAGCTGATCTGCGAGGGCCAGCACGCCCTGCACATTTTGCGGTTTGGTTTCGGGATCGTAATCCCAGTGGATGAAGGCCTTGTATTCAAAACCGGGGCGCAGGGGAAAATTCAAATTGGCGCGGTCGATGGTGACCCATAATTTCTCCGTGCCCCAGATGTCCACAAACGCGTCGTAGATCCGCTGCACCTGGCGGTTGTTCCAGAGGTGCTGGTTATTGTACACTTCGACCATGCCGGTGTTGGTGAGTTCTTTCATCTGCATTTCGGCCCGCGGTGCGGTATACCAGGTGGTGGGGTCGTTCGGGTCTTTCTCCTCGAATTCCCAGAGGAACTGCGCGGTTCGCAGGGCCTGTTCTCGGGAAACCGCATTTTTAATGATCACGTAGCCGTTTTCCCGCCAGAACTGCCAGTCGCTTTCGCTCAATACACGCAGGGGCTCGCCTTCGGTAATGCTGGTGCGTAAGCGGACTTTGCTGCTGCTGGCGGTGGAGGGATTGCCCGGAATTTCCTTATGGGCATTGTGGGGGACCATTGTGGGGGTCATGGTGGGCGTTGCTCCTTGCATGGGAAAGAAATTTAGTAAAACGATGGCGCAAAGGTGGGGCCGGGGCGAGTGCGTGGACTACCGCTGTATTTTGCGTTTTTTGCACTATATTGATATTTTGTGCCGAATCAGACTTTGATAAGCATGAAAATCCAGTTAGAAGCGATCAAACCCAGCAGCGAAACTTCGTTCCACCTGATGCTGAACCCACGGCTGAACAACTTTTTCTTCTGGCATTTTCACCCGGAGTACGAACTGGTTTTCATTGACGGCGCGGACGGAACGCGGCATGTAGGCGAGCATATTTCCCGCTACACCGGCAGCGACCTGGTGTTGATCGGCTCGAACATTCCCCACCTCAACTTTGACTACGGCGTGAAAACCGACTACCACAAAACGGTTTTACACATTCCGCCCGATTTCCTGGGCGAAGCTTTGGGTAAAACGCCGGAGTTAGAAGCCATTCAGCAGTTGTTTGAAAACTCGGCGCATGGACTGGCTTTTTTAAATGAAACAAAAGCACAGGCCGGCATTATGTTGCGAAAACTGCATGATTTAGCGCCCTTCGAGCAGTTTTTGGAAGTGCTGGGCATCCTGCAGTTTTTGGCGAACAGCCAGGAAACGGAGCTGCTGCACCCGGCGCCGGTGCGGAACCAATACACGAAGAAGGCGCAGGAACGGCTGCAGCTGCTGTACCGGTTTATCGATGAAAATTATCAGCGGAAAATAGAAATTACCGAAGCAGCGGCGCTGTGCCAGATGACCGAAGCGGCTTTTTGCCGCTATTTCAAGAAAATGACGCGCCTGACCTTCACTGATTTTATCAACCATTACCGGATCAGCCAGGCGAAACGTTTACTTTTACTGGATAAGAACGTCAGTGAAGCCTGTTATGCCTGTGGCTTCGAAAGTTTATCCTACTTTAACCGGACTTTTAAGAAACTGACCCAGGAGAATCCGCTGACGTTTAAAAAGCAGTATTTTAAATAAATATTGGTGTGTAAAACCCACTATCCATGAAGCACTTTTTTTCCGTTCTTTTGTTTGCCCTGTTGACCGCCTGTCACCACCAACCCGCTGCTAACCAGTCATCTACTGCTATTTCTGTGCAACCATCCGTTTTTAAACCTACTGCCGCCCGGCCGCCCCATCCCGAACAGCAAGTCAAAGAGCTGCTTTCGGCAGGCGGCGACAAACGCTCGGACGAATATTACTGGCTGAACGAGCGCGAAAACCCCGCCGTTCGCGCATACCTCGAAGCGGAAAATCACTACGCGGATACGGTGCTCGCCCCGGTGAAGGCCCTGCGGGAGAAACTGTACGAGGAACTCAAAGCCCGCATCAAGGAAGATGACCAGTCTGTGCCTTATTTTAAAAACGGTTACTGGTATGTCGTCCGTTTCGAAACGGGCAAGGAATACCCGCTATATACGCGCCGGAAAGGGGATTTGCAAGCCGCCGAGGAAATGCTGGTCGACGTCAATGCCCTCGCTGCCGGCAAGGAATATTGCCAGTTCGGGGGATTACAGGTGAGCCCCGACAATCAATTGCTGGCTTATTCCATCGATTACAGCGGCCGGAACCTGTTCCAGGTGTATTTCAGGAATCTGGTCAGCGGCCAGGATCTACCCGATTCTTTTGACATCGGCGAGGACTTCTACTGGGCCAACGACCATAAAACGATCCTCTACGATACCAAGGATCCCTTGACCCTGCGCAATGATAAGGTCTGGCGGCACGTGATCGGTACCAGCACCAAAGACGACGTGCTGATGTACCACGAGAAAGATGAAACGCAGTACGCCTATCTAAGCAAATCCAAAAGCGAACAATACTTCTTTATCAATTGCGCCTACACCCAAACGGTGGAAGTGCAGTATCTGGACGCCAACCTGCCGACCGGCAAATTCCAGACGGTTCGGCCCCGCGAAAAGGATTTTTACTACGAGCTGGAACACTGGAACGATCAATTCCTCATCCGGACCAACTGGGAAGCCAAAAATTTCCGGCTGATGTCGACGCCCGTCAACGACTTACGCCGGGAGAGCTGGAAAGACGTGCTGCCGCATCGCGCAGACGTGTTACTCAGCGGTTTTGAGGTGTTTAAAGACTACCTCGTCAGCGCCGAACGAAAAGGGGGCCTCAGCCAACTCCATGTGCTGCGCTGGGCGGACGGGGCCGACCACTACATCGAAGTGGGGGAGCCCACGTATGCCTGTTTTATGGACGTCAACCCGGAATTTGACACGAAAATCCTGCGTTACGGGTATTCTTCCCTGAAAACCCCGGCGACCATTGTGGATTACAACATGGAGACCCGGGCCAAAGAAATCAAGAAAGTGAGTCCGGTGCTCGGCAATTTCAACAGCAGCGATTACGAAACCGCTTTTGTCTGGTGCACCGCCCGCGACGGCGTAAAAGTGCCTATTTCGCTCGTTTACAAAAAAGGTTTGCTGCGTGACGGCTCCGCGCCCTGCCACCTGACGGGTTATGGAAGTTACGGATTCAACTATGATCCGGCCTTTAATCGCGATAAGGTGAGCCTGCTCGACCGGGGTTTTGTAGTCGCCATTGCGCATATTCGGGGCGGCATGGAAATGGGTTATAGCTGGTACGAAAACGGCAAGATGATGCATAAAATGAACACGTTCAACGACTTCGTCGACTGTTCGGAATTTCTTATTACAGAAAAGTACACCGCGGCGGACCGTCTTTTTGCCGAAGGCCGTTCGGCCGGTGGTCTGCTGATGGGCGCGGTGGTCAATATGCGCCCTGAACTCTATATGGGCATTATTACCGGCGTACCTTTTGTGGATGTGCTCACCACGATGAGCGACCCAAGCATTCCGCTTACCACCGGCGAATACACGGAATGGGGTAATCCGGCCAATAAAACGGAGTACGATTATATGAAACAGTACTCGCCGTATGACAACATGAAAAAGGGAAGTTATCCGAATATGCTCGTGCTGACCGCTTTCGCGGATTCGCAGGTGCAGTATTTCGAGCCGGCCAAATACGTCGCCCGGCTGCGCGGTTTAAAAACGGATAATAATGTGCTGCTTTTCATCACCAACCTGACCGGTTCGCATGGCGGCGCTTCCGGCCGTTTTAAACGCCTGGAAGAACGCGCGCTGGAATATGCCTGGATGCTGGGCCTGCTGGGATTGCCTGGCGGGGAAAGGAAATGAGATAGCAGGAGCTGGCCTGATCGATGCCCGAATCGCTCCGGCGGGGCGCCACCGGAACCCCGATTTTATAATGCACACGTAGAAAGATGGTAACGCGGATACAACGGATTGGACGGATTTTTCACGGATTTTTAGATCCGCGTAAATCCGTCCAATCCGCGTTACCATCCTGCTAAGGGTGCGCTAATTCATGCAGAGGACTTATCTAAAACCCGGGTGACGCATGTTTAAAGCACCCCGAACCCTCAATTCATTTTCACCAGTTTACTAGCCACTATTTGCCCATTGGCCAGTTGAATGTTCAGCAGGTAAAAGCCATTGGCCCGCCCCTGAAGATCCAGTTGCTGGGAGGGCGCATTGACCAGCCAGGTTTGCAGGATCTGGCCGTTGAGATTTTGCAGTTGAATATTTTTAATGTCGCTGCCGGCCCGGATGCTGACCCTTTCCCAGGCCGGGTTGGGAGAAATGACCACACCGGCGTCTGCAGGCTGCTCGTGGGTAGCGGAGGTGGGCGCACTTAGCTGGAGGTTGTCCAGGAGTACAAAATCGTCCTTACCAAAATTGTCGGCGCTGACCCCCCACTGACCTATTTCCGCATATAATTTGAAATCCAGAGCGCCTTTGAAAAAGGGCGGCAACTGAATGGTGTGGTGCTCCACCAGCCCTTCCGGTTGTCCGAAAGTGACCACTTCCCCACTGCCGTTACCCGTCCATTTGGTTTGTAACATACTGCTGTACACGTAGTTCGACGTATCTGTGGACGTGTTGCGAAACTGCGCCAGATCAAAATCCAGGCGGGGAGCCGGGGAGCCGGAGAAGTCGATGCAGGCATGGATAGTGGCATTAATCCCGGAATTATATTCGTCATCAAAAGCGCTCAATGGATCGGCGCAGTGGGTAAAGCCATTCGGGTCGTCGAACAGGCCGGTACAGGCAAAAAAGTTGCTGTTCTGGTAGGGCACCGTCAGGTCCAGCTGCCCTACCAGTTCCAGGTACCCGTCCTCGCCCGCATTGGTTTCAAAGTCATTGGCGTAGTTACCGGTGATGGCGGGATAAGATGATTTCTCCAGGCTTGCCTGGTCATTGTCCGTATTGGTATCGCCGTTGTAAAACAGGTTGAGTACCAGGTCGCCGTTCATGGTTGGCATAGTAAAATCAATGAAAACGGTCGCAAAACCGGCCAGGTCTTCGGTCATAGTGTAAGCCGGCGGGGTCCAGAGCAGGTTGCCGGCATTATCCGTAATGGTAAAATTCAGCACCGTGCCGGCCGGCACCGGATCGCAGTTTTCATTAGCCACAAAGAGAATGGCCAGTTGCTCGCTGGCAAAACAGTCGGCAGTCGGCAAGTAAGCATCTACGGACATATCCTTAGCCGGCAGGTCGTGCACATCATAGTAAGCCGTGTTGAGATTGTTGTTTTCGTCAGCATCCTGCAAATTCAAAATGGCGTTGACAAAGATAAAATCAGGGAAGTCAGTCGTCAGCCAGTTATTCACCTGAATTTCAAAAACTTCTCCCGGTGCGATGGAGCTGTTCAGGGGAACGGTGTAATCTGGCAGATTACCATTGGTAACGGTTAGCAGAACGCTGCCCTGCATGGAGGGGGTATAGGCCACGTTACCCCTGTTTTGGAGAAAAAAACTGACCGGAATGAACTCGTTGAGCCCGCAGGAATGGTTGACCTCGAAATTATCGGTAGAAAAACCGAGGTCAAAAACGGGCACATTCGATGTGCCGCTCAGGCCGACCGCTTTCCAGGCTTCTTCCACCGCCTGCACTTCCGTAGAACCCGCTCCGTACAAAGCTTCAGCCACATCGACCGAGTACTGGTAAAATGCGGGGTAGTCGGAACCCGAGGTGAAATAGTTCTTATTGACCTGAAAAACGATCTGTCCCGCTTTAGCCGCGCCAATAGCCGGAACATCAAAGTCGATGCCGGCCTCATTAATGCCTTGTTTGCCGTCTACCAGCATGGAGAACCAGAGGTTGCCGATCGAACTGTTGGTATGCACGCCATTGTCGTCTTCCCAGAATTCGCCCTGGTAGTAGGCGGGCATTCCGATGCTTTTCGGGTCGTCCATGATCCGGAAAGGTTGGGCATTCGGACTAAGCAGAAAAGAGTGTCCGAGGTCCCAGCTAAAATTGGCGGGGTCGGATGTACGCTCCAGCATTTTCCCGAACATATCCGCCAGGCTTTCATTAATAGCGCCCGATTCGGAATTATAAACCAGTTGGGACGTGTAATCGATCATGCCGTGCGTGAACTCGTGGCCCACGACTTCCAGGGTAGTCAGCGGACCGTAAGAACAATCGCCGTCGCCGTAACTGGTCGCTTCGCCGTCCCAGTACGCATTGGCGAAGTTGCCGACATGTACATACGCCTGAAGGGCTTTGCCCTGACCGTCCTGCCCCTGCCAGTTATAATCGGCCAGCATCATGTCATAATATTCCTGGGTACAATAGTGGGCATCCAGCGCTATCTCATCTTTGTTCGCATTGGTCAGGTTCCAGGTGGAGGATGTACTGGTAAAAAAGCTGTTGTCCTGTCCGTTGTTCACAAAAATGCCTCCGCCCCGACTGAGGTCGCGGAGCACAAACGATTGCGGCGCAATGGAGTCCGTCGTGATGTTTTGCACGCCGTAGTAGCGGGTTTGGGCCTTACTGGGCACGCTTTCCTGCAGGATCAGGGGGAACTCGGTGATGATTTTACCGGAACCGGCATCCACGAAATAGCGGCGTTTATCGAAGGGCGTAGTGGCGTGCAGATCCACCTGGTAGGCCAGGCGAACGTGTTCCGAGACTTTGGGGAAAGCCGGATCGATAAAAACCAGTTTGGGTTCGGGCATCCGGTCGGCGTATTTCCTGGCCTGCATAGCGTGCCGGGCAAAAGCGGCGGCCGTGGCGGCTGTAATGCCCGGTTTCGCGTTCGCTTCCAGCAGCGGGCGATACTGGCCGGTAGCGGTGGCTATTTTTCCGTCTTTTTCGTGGAGGGTGTACTGGCTGCCGAAAATGGGGACACCAGCCTGGAACTGCTGATATTTGAAATGGCGATAACCGTTCAGGCCGGCGTTTTCTGCCAGGAGTACCATTTTCGACTGCTCGGATAACTGCATGTCCCCGCGCATACGCTCGAAGTAATTCAGGTGGTTCAGGCTGGGGTCGATATTTTTGTAAACCGTGTATTTTTTGATCAGTTCGGCCCTGGAAACCGTGGTTTTTTGCCCGAAAGTTTGGAAGGGCAGGCAAAAAAGCAGTAGCCAGCCCAGTGTTTTAATTGTTTTCATTGTGATAGTGTTTAAATTGTTAGGAAGAAATATAAGGTTATAAACAAAGGAATGACGCAGTAATTTGGATTATGGTTGGCTGGTTGCAATTATATATGTTTGAATTTTTTTACGGGCTTGCTTCTATTATCTTTAGGCCGATATAAATCAACCATTCCAACCTTTTAAAAACACTTCCCATGTTCCAGAAAAATATCCTCTTATGCTGTCTGTATTTCACAGTGGCCGGTTCCCTGTTTGGCCAATCCACGCCTACAGCTACCCCTGATTATACGGGCTATGGAGGAAAATTGAGTATTGGTATTTCTATTTTTGACGGTTTTGGGGTACCGGTTCGTTATTATGCCGGCTCCAATGTGCTGGAGGCCGGCATGTACATGGGCGGCGTTCTTTTATACGAAAACAATACTTTGAAGGATTATCGTACAGAGCCTATGCTTGGGGCCGGATACAGCTACTTCGGCAGTCGTTTTTTAAAAGAGAAAAAGCGTCGTGACAAGATCCGGGCGAATGGTATTGCGTTGCGGGTGAATCAACTGCTGGGCGATTTTTCCACCACCATTCCTTCCCTTTCCTGGGCCCAGGAAACCTTCCGGGAAGGCCGCCGGAACCGGTCCTTTCTTTTCGAGCTGGGTATTCAGTATTTGCTCCCCAACTTTACTTACCTGGAAGTAGAAGCAAGAAATCAAGTGGGTATTCGTCTGCGCTGCCAATGGAATTTTTTCCTTAAATAAGAAGCCGAAAAATAACCATCACTATGCTTGCCTTGCTCGTCCTATTTCTCGCGGTAGATGTGCTGGCCGCGTTATACTTCTATAAAGAAGCCTTTATTGTACGTTCCAACATGCGCAGGAAGAACAGAAGCAGGTTGCTGATCTTACTGGCCATTATTATCGGATCGTTGCTGATGATTAGCCGCGATTTGAAGGTAGCCGTCCTGCTCGCCGGTACGCCGGCCGTGCTGCTCGTTTTATTTATTGCGGCCCTGGGCATAGCCATGTTTACGCATAAAGGCCCGTGGCACTAGGGTGCATAAGCAATAGATGACCGAAATTATCGGAGAACAGGTCCTGGTGCTGGATAAAAAGGGCCATACATGATTGCGCATTTTGTATTGTCCGAACTTCGGCGCTCCAATATTGCGTACTTCGCATTTTGTATTGTTGCCTGAGTCATCGTGCGGCACAACTTGGCTCAACCTGTTCATTATCAGACGAGTGGAAATAACCGCACAAAGGATTGCAAGTTTTGAGCGGTTGATTTATCTTTGCTGGGAGCGTACAATAGGTGCGTATATTTACGAGTTACCTGCAAGCTTATAACACGTTACATCTTAAAATTGATTAAAAAATGAATATAAAAAACGAATACATAACTAAAGGATTTATACTCTCTGGAGTGATGAACATTTTTGGAGTATTAGTATTCTCGAGATTTTTCAGCAATACTGTTATTCCAGAATTGGACACCCAAGCAATGTCAAATTTTGGGCTTTTGATGATTGTAGTTTGGGGATTTGTTTCTATCGCAGTAGCCCAAAATTTTCATGCGGTAAAATGGTTAATCGGTGTGTTTGTAATTGAAAAGTTGATTTATGCAACGCATTGGACAAACTGGATGATGAATAATAATCTTTCGACAGTTTTTGCAAAAGATAAAATGGCAGGCGTATTTTACGCAATTTATGGCATCAATGATTGGCTTTTTTTCCTCTTTTATTTAGTGGTATTTCTACAGCTAATTCGTGCAAAAAAATAAATTAATGATAAAAGAACTCTTAGGTATTGCCCCAAAACCAACAAATGATGGGGCATTTAGTCCCTCCACTTTCGCCTTGAAAATGGCAACCTCTTCCAAA
Organism: Saprospirales bacterium; assembly: GCA_031425035.1. Classification (GTDB taxonomy): domain Bacteria; phylum Bacteroidota; class Bacteroidia; order Chitinophagales; family Saprospiraceae; genus M3007. The sequence continues at coordinate 41,070 of JANPIN010000068.1, forward strand.
ACATACTATGAAAAAATAGATTATCCAAACGCAAACAAGTATAGCAAATTAAAAATAATAATGGTATGTACCGAGGAACGCAATATGAAAATGGCGAATGGAAAATATTTTTCTACAGGCAATCATCCTGTGGAAATGATGTTACCTATGTTACACCTAAATAGTGCAGGATTTGAAATTG
>JANPIN010000069.1:0-117239 GCA_031425035.1 Saprospirales bacterium
ATGAGCCCCCGACCACCGAGATAGCCCAGCCACACCCCCCTCTGTCCCACCCCGACGGTCTTGCGATCTGCTTTTTCACCCGACGGCAAATCCCCCGCCACCGGCTCTAGAGACCAGACCGCCAAAATCTGGGACCTCCAATCCGGTCAGACCACCACCCTCGAAGGACACCCCGATCCCGTCTGGAGCGTGGCTTTTTCACCCGACGGCAAATCCCTCGCCACCGGCTCTGACGACCAGACCGCCAAAATCTGGGACCTCCAATCCAGAAAGGCCACCACCACCCTTGAAGGACACACCGACTACGTCAGGAGTGTGGCTTTTTCACCCGACGGCAAATCCCTCGCCACCGGCTCTTCCGACAAAACCGCCAAAATCTGGGACCTCCAATCCGGTAAGGCCAGCACCACCCTCGAAGGACACACCGACGGCGTCTTGAGCGTGGCTTTTTCACCCGACGGCAAATCCCTCGCCACCGGCTCTTCCGACAAAACCGCCAAAATCTGGACGCTGGATGCGGATGCCCTCATTCTGCAGGCCCATACCCACCGCCTGGCCGGGTTGCCGCTGGTGCAGTTACAGGCCTACAACCAGGAAAACCTGCTGGATCAAAAGCCGGGCAACGAGGCTAAACTCATCGCTACCGACGAGGTCTGGCAAATAACTGCTTTTGCCGATCTATATGCTAACCAGGCCCGGGGCAGCAACGTCCTCGTTCGCGTCGAGCCTCTTTACGCCCGCGCCGACCGGCTGTACACGGCTGCGCTGGCGTTACAGGATGAATTGTTTATCCGGGAAAAGCAGGAGTATATGCTCCAGGACTGGGCGCAGGTGTACCGGGAAAATGGACTGGAGAAGCAAGCGGCGGCGCTGGAGAAGCGGCTGGATCCGAAAGAGTAATTGCGATGGCTGGTTTTGGGTGGAGGTGTCATTTCCACCGGGGCGCAGCATTTCAGCATGGAGACATACGTCCTGCCGCTACAAGATAACACCCCGATGAAAAATCGGGATGTCACCTTTCCGCCTGGCGTTAAAACCCTTAACCACCAGGTTAAAACCCTGCTAAATCTCTGGCCTCCCCTTGCAGCCCGCTAACCGGAGCCCTACGTTTGTCCCAAAATGAAAAACGTATGAAAAACATCCTCTTCCTGTTACTGACTTCGGTACTCCTGCTTACCACCGCCTGTGAAAAAGACCCTTATGCACTGAGTCTGGAAAAATTCGACGTGCGCTGGTTCGACGATGATAATACCGGCACCCAAACCCCGGGCGATGCGCTCCAATTCTCGATAAACGTGCAAACGACCGACCCCGACGAAGACGACCAGCATATTACCGAGTGGGAATTTTCCTACAGCGTCAACGACCACTTTGCCGGCGTGCTGGATGGTGATGAAAACATCCGCAGCAACAGCCTGAATTTCGATGCCGAGGTGTTTATTGACCAGCTCCTCTTGCCCGGACCGGGTAGTCTCCACCCCGGCGATGTAATCGAATTCCGGATGTGGGCCAGAGATAACCATGGCATTGAACTGGAACAGTTTCACCGTTTTGTGCTGGAAAACTAAAGGGCTGACCAGTATGATTTGGAAGTGTACTGTTGATTTTGAAAAAGAAAATTTGGGTAAATTACTGGCGCATTCAAAGATCCTTTCTTTTTCAGCGGAAAAAAAAATATAAATTGCCGCGTAAAAAGCAGACCCCTTCTGTATCGTCAAACACCTTCCCTCGATATGCACTCCTTCGCTCACCGTTTGCTTCCACTGTTTATTCTCAGTTTTTTTCACGTTGCCGTGTTGTTTTCACAGGATTGTGGTGTCCTGATCAAGGAAAACAAAAAAGTCAATGGTATTCAGTCCGCCAGTAGTACTTCCCTCACAGTCGTCGTGCGGGGCAGTTATAATTATGCCATCGAATTTTTCACCAATGAAAAGGGCATTTTCGGACGGATGACTTCGGTCGGCGGCATCGAATTCAACCAGGACGATCAGGTCGTATTCGTCGATGTGGACGGTAAAGAGCAGGCTTATCGATTTATCGGCATGGATGAATTGTTGCCGGGCGCCGTACCGACCCACCGCAATAATTTACGCCTCGATCTGGATGCGGTCAAGTGGCTGTCCGAATCGACTATTGCCGGGATCAACTTCATCAATTTCGTCGACCGGCAAAAGCATAAATTCACCACGAACCCGGGCCTGCAGGGAGAATTTAAATCACTGGTGAACTGTTTTTACACCACGCTGGACCCCACCGCCGTGAAAGACACGCCTGGCGCTGCGGTCACCAAAAAAACGGAAACGGCCGGCACTACTTCCACGCCGGGTAAGACCACCGTCAGCAACGGTAAATCATCCGGCACCACGACTACGGGCGGGGGAAAGGCCACCAGCGACGATGAGGTGACCAGCCTGCGTTCGGAACTGGAAAAAACGAAAGAAACCCTGCGCGCCGAGATCAAGGCGGAAAAGGATCGTGGCGATATTATTAAAGGCCAGCTCCACGCCGAGGTGGCCGCTGCCCGGGAAGTTGCCAACCAAAAGAAACTCGAGTACGCCAATGAGGTCCTCGAAGCCCGGAAAACCAGTCTGGCCGAAATCGAAAAATCGAAGACCGAAGCCCAGGCCTATATCACCGATAGCCGCTCGAAGGCCGAAACGGAAGTAAGCAAGATCAATCAAAGCGTAGAAGGCGCCCGTAAGCAAGCCGGCGAAGAAATTCAGAAAGCGCGCGTTGCTTCTGCCCAGGAAGTCCAGGACGCCCGGAACACCGCCGCCAAAGAAATGGCCGCCATCAAAGAAAAACTGGACCAGGCGAAACTCCAGTACGCCGACGAAATATCCACCGCCCGCGGAAATGCCGAAGACGAACTCAAACGGATTCGCGAAGAAAGCAACCGCCAGGTCGCCGATGCCCGCGAACGCGCTAAAACCGAGTCCAATAAAACCGCCGAGGACGTGGTGGAAAGTAAAAAGACCGCCAGCGAACAAATTCTGAAAGTACGGGAAGAAACGGCGGAACAAGTGGCGCAGATCCGGGAAAATGCCGTCCTGGAAAAACAAAAACAAGCCTTCGAAGTGGCCGAAAGCCGTCGTAAAGCCGCTGAAGAAAAGTCGCTGATCCAGCAGAATAACGCCAATGAACTCGCCGATATCCGCGAAAACATGGCTAAACAAAAAGAGGCCAGCGCCGTGGAAGTGGCCGACTCGCGTAAACGCTCCGCCGAAGAAATCCAGCGCAACCAGGCCTCCGTCGCCGAACAACAGAAAAAAGCGGAGGAGCAAAAAGCCGAGATCACCAAACAGGTGATCGACAGCAAGACCAAAGCGGCGCAAACCGTGCAGCAGATCCAGGAAGAAAGCGGCCATGCAATTGCAGCCGCTCAGGCCCGCGCCAAAGCTCAGCGCGATTCGATCACTACCCAGATCCTCGATTCGCGCCAGAAAGCGCAGGAGGAACTGGCGCGTATTCAGGACGAACTGGCCAAAACAGTGGCCGCCGCCAAAGATCAGGAAGCGAAGATCAAACAACAGGCCGCCGAAGAAGTAACCCTGGCGCGAACCCGCAGTCAGCAGGAAGTACAAAAAGCGCAGGAGGAAGCCAAAAACCGGGTTTTGGAAGCCAGTAACAAGGCCAACCAGGCCCAGAAAGAATATGCCGGCGAAGTAGCCACGTCCAAACAGACCGCCGACGAAAAAGTGAAGCAAATCCAGGCGGAAGCCGCAGCGGCCGTAACGGATGCCCGTAAGAAACAACAGGAAACGATGACGGCTACGGCGGCGGAAGTCGGCATGTCGCGGGAAAAAGCGGCCGCCGAAATTGCCGCCGCCCGCGAAAAGGCCGCCAACGAAATTGCCGCCACCCGCGAAGCTCAGGTCCGCGCCCAGCAGGAAAGCGCGAACGCCGCCGCGGAAGCCAAACGCCAGAGCGCCCAGGCCATTGCCCTGGCCAAATCAACCGAAGCCGATAGTGTGCGGGCCGCCCGGGAATTCGGTTCGGCCGAACGCCAGCGCCTCGCCAACGACGTCGCCGAAGCCCGCCAGAAGTCAGCGCAGGAAGTGGGCGCCGCCAGTCAGAAAGCCGCCGAAGAGGTGAAAATCGCCAAGGAAAATGCCGCCAAGGCCAAACAGGAAGCGGCGGAAGCGATTGGTAAAGCCAAACAGGACGCTGCCGATCAGGTCTCTACGGCCCGGGAAAGCGCCGCTAAAGAAGTGGCCACGGCTAAACAAAACGCGCTGCAGGCGATCGCCCAGGCCCAGAAAGAAACAGAGGACAAAAAAGCAGGTTTCGCCAAGGACGTCGCCGACGCCCAGGAACGCGCCCGTACCGAGATCGAAGACACGCGTCAGCAGGTGGCTACTGCTGTAGCTACCGCCCGGAAAGATGGCGAAGAAAAGGCCCGCCAGTACGCTGCCGCGACCGAAGAAGCCCGTAAAAAATCAATTTTGGACATCCAGGCCGGTCAAAAAGAGGCCACCGATGCGGTGTATAAAGCCAAACAGGAATCTGCCGCCAACGTAGCCGCTACCCGGGAAAGCGAGGCCCAGGCCATTGCCGATGCCAAAGCTCAGGGCGCTGCGAGCGTGGCCAAAGCCAATGCCGATGCCGAGCAGAAAATAGTGGAAATAAATGGCAAGGCGGAGTCTGCGGGCCAGCGTCTCGCCCAGCTCCATGCGGAGGTAGCGAAAGCGGAAGAGGAGCTGCGTAAACTGCGCGAAGAGGCGGAGAAGTTGAAGAAAAAAGACTGATCCCGGTTATGACCCGGGGTTTAGCGTCAAAGTCAACTATTTCTTTCTTTACCTTGCGCCGGTTTTTCGCGAGCTGATCTCGCGTTCCAATCGATCAAATTGTTATGGCAAAATCCGGCAAAACACCCCCCAAGTCCCATTCTGTTCCCGTAAAACCCAAGGCGCCATTGCCCAAACCCGTTGCTACCCGCGTACCAACGGACTGGCTGGATCGCCCCGATGTGGAAGGCAACCCCCAACTGCGCAAAATATTCTGGGGCGTGGCCCTGTTCGGATTGCTGCTGATGATCGGCCTGTCCCTGGGTTCGGGTATTAATGCGGACGATAAGTTCCAGGTGGACTATTCCCAGAAACTGGTCAGCTACTACGGCACGTTTGGTCGCGATACGGCGGCCCTGAACATCCCGGACGGGAATATGCACCTCTACGGCGGCGCGTTTGAAATCGTCACCGGTTTTGCTAACAAAGCCTTGCGGTACCAGCCGACCGACCTGGGTTATCACCAGGTGCGCCACGCGACCAGTGCCCTGCTGGGCTGGGTGGCGATGCTCTGTGCCGCCTTACTGGCACGCCTCATCGCCGGTGAACGGGCGGGCCTTATTACGCTCATTATCATGCTGTTATCGCCCCGTTTTCTTGGCGACTCGCTGATGAATCCCAAGGATGTGCCTTTTGCCGCGGGTTACATGCTGGCCATTTATAACCTGGCGGCCGTGCTCAGCCGCATGCCGCGACCCCGGCCCTGGAACATTGCGGGACTGGTCGGCGGTCTGGCGCTGGGCCTGGCGATCCGGGCGGGCGGGCTGCTCACTTTTGTCTATGTATTCCTGTTTGCCGGACTTTATCTCCTGCTCAGTTATCGCAGCCGGACGGGCGCTGCCACCAACGGCGAAACACCCTCCACGCTGGGGCGTTATGCGCTGATCGTAGTCGGGACGGCCGTGGCCGGTTATTTCGCAGCCATGCTTTTCTGGCCCTACGCCCTGCAAAGCCCTTTCAAAAACCCCTTTTTGGCCCTTTCCAAGTTCGCTGACCTGGAGGTAAAGATTCGGGTTCTTTACGAAGGCAGTAACGTGATGTCCGATAAGACGCCCTGGCATTATCCACTCAAATGGATTTCATACACCATTCCGCTGGCGGCGCTGGTTGGCTTTTTCGGGTCGGTGATTTTGCTGCCGCGTTTATTAAAAAAATACAACCCGCTTTGGGTGATGCTGGCTGGTTTCGCGGCTGTATTCCCGATTTTTTACATTATTTACAAACACTCCGTCATCCACGACGGCTGGCGTCACCTCACCTTTGCCTACCCGCCATTATGCGTGGTGGCCGGTCTGTTCTGGAACGAAGCGGTGGCCTGGTTTTCCGGAAAAAAAGTTCTGCAATACGCTGTTTTGGGCGTTATGGGATTGCTTTTGGTGGATGCCGGGACATTTATTGTTCGTAATCCGCAAATACCTTACGTGTACTTCAATCCCGTTATTGGCGGGATAAACGGCGCCTACGGCCAGTTTGAAACGGATTACTGGGGTTTAAGTACCCGGCAGGGCATCGAGTGGCTGGAACAACAGGGCATTCTCGGGCCCAACATGGATAAACAGGTAGTCATTGCGACGAATATGCTTTTTTCTACCCGCGAACTGACCGCCAAGTATGGCGATAAAGTGAAACTCCGCTATCTAAAATGGGAAAAACGCTGTGATGATGGCTGGGACTATGCGCTCTACCCCACCCGATTCCTGGACGGGCCTACCTTGCAAACCGGCAAATGGCCGCCCGACAACGCGGTACATTTGGTGGAGGCGAACGGCGTTCCGCTGCTGGCGATACTCAAAGACAATGGCCGAAATTGTGCCCAGGGTATGGCCGCTGCCAAAGCGGGCAATTATCCCGAAGCGATCGTACGGTTGAAAGCCGAGGTCGCCAACGTACCGGATAATGAAATCGCCTGGTCCAACCTGGCCAATATTTATCTCAATATCGACAGCCTGGAAGTTGCCAAAAACGCCATAGATCATTGCTTAGCCATCAGCCCGAATGACATTAGCGGCAATAACTACCTGGGTATGTATTATTTGCAAAAAGGCACCCCGGATATTGCGCGGGCGCAGTTTGAAACGGCCCTGAAACGCGAACCTTACAATGCCGGAGCCTATTATTACCTGGCCCTGATTGCGCGGCAGCAAGGGGATCAGCAGCTCGCACTCAACCACCTGATGGCCGCCATCAAGATCGCACCCAATTTCAAACCAGCCTACGAAATTTCCGCGCAGATCTATGAAGCGCAGGGTAATCAGCCGGCGGCGCAGCAGTTCCGGTCAGCGCTCGGGCAAATGAAGTAATATTCCACCCTGACCAAATTCCATGAACACCCTGCCCGACCAAATACCCCGTATCATCACCGGCTGGCGCTACCGTCTGCTGGAATTAAAAATGCTGCGTGGCATGGCGCGCGTCGCTTTTAAAGTCTATCCGCAGCGGCGGATGGCCTGGACGGCGCTGCGGCGGCACATCAAAACGCATCTGGGTTATCAGCGCGCTTGTCACCTGACCAAAGCCGTACAGGCCGGGCAGCAGGTTTTTTTACAAATGACGTTCCCACGGCTGGGCACCCCGGCCATCCGCATACTGGCCATGAACGAGTTACATCGGCAGGTCGCTATTCCCGGTTGGCAGCCCGGGCTGAACGTCCTCTTACTGGCCATTACCAAAAAATGCTCGCTGCAATGCGCGCACTGTTTTGAATGGGAGGCCCTCAACGGCCGGGAGCAGTTGAGCCGGGAAGATGTCGTGCAGATCATTCAAAAATTTCAGATAAACGGCGCGGCCACCATCGAACTCAGTGGTGGCGAGCCGCTCAACCGCTTTGACGATCTGGTGTACATCCTACAGGAAAGCGACCTGGAGGTCAGCGATTTCTGGCTGCTGACTTCCGGATACCGCTTTACGCCGCAGCGCGCTCAAGCCCTGGCCGCTGCCGGTCTGGTGGGCGTTGGACTGAGCCTGGATCACTGGGACGCGGACGAGCACGACCGTTTTCGTGGACTGGCGGGCAGTTTCGACTGGGCGCGGCAGGCCGCTCAAAACGCGCAGGCGGCCGGGCTGGTCGTTTGCCTCACGTTGACAGCCGTGCGGGAATTTTGTACGGCCGAAAACTTATGGGCCTATGCCAGACTTGCCCGGGACTGGGGAGTACCATTTATCCGTGTGCTGGAGCCCCGGGCCGTGGGTCACTTTGCCGGTCAGTCCGTGGAACTGGGCCCGTCAGAAATCGCTGTCCTGGAAGCATTTGTGCAAAAAATACAGCGCGACCCGGCCTATGCGGATTACCCGGTGGTGGATTATTACGCCGCCTACCAACGCCAGATCGGTTGCTCTGGCGCCGGCAAACGTTTTCTATACGTGGATACGGACGGGGATTTGCACGCCTGTCCGTTTTGCCGCAAAAAATGCGGCAGCGCCCTGTTAGAGAGTATAGAATCGGGTCTGCTCAACCTGGCCAAAGCGAGCGGCTGCCATGCTTATCCGACAATTTGAACAAGCCAAAATATAATTTTAATTTAATAGTATAACTTTCAACGGTTCGTTTACATTTGCCTCGTAACTATTCTGTTTTTATTCGAGTTATTTTTTCCTTTAATATTTTTCCCGTATTAAAAAACCGACGTGCTGCGTCGTGCTTTCCGTTCCGACTTATGGCGCGTTGATCTACGTATTTTATTACCGGCCTGTCTACAGTGCCGGAAAAAATATATTCCATCTCTTCATCTCAAACCTTTATTCTTATGGCGGAACCATTTATGGCCGAAATTCGCATGGTCAGTTTCAATTTTGCCCCAAAAGGCTGGGCCTTATGTAATGGGCAGCTTTTGCCTATTAACCAAAATCAGGCGCTGTTTTCCATTCTGGGTACTACGTATGGTGGCGATGGGCGTACCAACTTTGCCTTACCCGATCTGCAGGCCAGAACGCCGATACACGTAGGCGCCGGTTTCGTGGAGGGGCAAGCGGGCGGTGAAGCTGCTCACACGCTGAACATGAGTGAATTGCCCACCCATACCCATAGTCTGAATGCGGCAAATACCAATACCGGCAACGTAAACACCCCCAATGGCGCCTACCTGGCCAACAGTGCACCGGCGGAAATTTATCTCGGCAACAATGTTCAGCCGGTGAACATGGCCACCAGTACGGTAGCTGCTTATGGTGGAAGTCAGCCGCATAACAATATGCAACCTTACCTGGTCATCGGTTTTTGCATTGCCTTGCAGGGTATTTTCCCGAGCCGTAACTAAAGCCTCCGCACTTCTAAAACATTAAAATCAAACCATTATGTCTCAACCCTATGTTGGAGAAATCAGGATTTTTGCCGGCAATTTCGCCCCGAATGGCTGGTTGTTCTGTGACGGCTCCGTACTTCCGATTTCTGAAAATGATGTCCTCTTTCAATTGATCGGCACCACCTATGGCGGTGACGGGCAGGAAACGTTCGCGCTGCCGGATATGCGGGGCCGTATACCCCTGCATGCAGGTAAAGGAGTGACGATCGGAGAAATGGGGGGTACGGAATCCGTTACTTTGGCCGGCAATCAAATACCCATTCACGGCCATAACCTGCTCGCCAATAACAGTGTGGCCAATTCTCCCAATCCGGGCAACAACCAGGTGGGTCTGGCTTCGCAGGTCAGCATGTTTTTCGGCGATAACCCAAACCTGACCATGGCGCCGGGTTCTATTGGGATTACCGGCGGCAGCCAGCCCCACGAAAACACGATGCCTTTTTTGTGCGTCAATTTCATCATCTCGCTTTACGGCATTTTCCCAACTCAAAATTAAAGTCAGCGCCTTATGTCAGATCCATTTGTAGCCGAAATACGCATATTCGCCGGCAATTTTGCCCCGAAAGGCTGGGCGACCTGTGATGGGCAGCTCCTGCCGATCAGCCAGAATACCGCCTTGTTCTCCCTACTGGGAACCACTTATGGCGGCGATGGTAAAAGTAATTTCGCCCTGCCCGATTTGCAGGGCAGTGCACCTATGCAACCTGGTCAGGGGAGGGGCCTTAGTCTGCGCGATCTGGGAGAAGTGGGGGGCTCAACATCCGTTACTTTGCTCCAGTCCGAAATACCCGCGCATAACCACGCCCTGATGGCCGTTAACGACACCGCCGACGTCAATATTCCGACCGGTAATAATTTTGCCCGTTCGTCCGGTGCGTCGGTGTACAATACGAACGGAAATTCGTTAACCCCTATGTCCCCGATTGCGCTTACTCCCGTCGGAAGCAACCAGCCGCATAATAATATGCAGCCATACCTGACCCTACTGTTCATCATTGCCATGCAAGGCATTTTCCCGCAACGTCCTTAAATAAGTTATGACCGACTTAGCTACCCACGGCCTGCGTTTCCGCCCCATTGAAGCAAGTGATGAAAATTTGTTGAGCGCTATTTACGCCAGTACGCGCAGTGAAGAAATGGCGCTGGTCACGCACTGGACCGAGGAGCAAAAGCAAAGTTTTCTGCAACAGCAGTTTCAGGCCCAACATACGTACTACCGGCAGATGTACGCCCAAGCGCTGTTCCTGATAATTTTAAAGGATGAGCAGCCGGCTGGACGTTTATATCTGGATCACCGGTCGCAGGAAATACGTATTGTAGACATCGCGTTATTGCCTGATTTCCGCAACCGCAGATTGGGAGAAACTATACTACGGGGCATTCTGGAGGAAGCGGCAGCGGCCAGCAAAGCCGTGACAATTCACGTGGAGCGGATGAATCCGGCGCTGCATTTATACGAACGACTGGGCTTCCGGGTGATCAATGCGGACAACCCGGTCTACCTGCTGATGGAATGGTCTCCACAAGTCGATAAAAGCTGATTTTCGCTTAGATTTTCAGGCGGTCTCTCCCTGGAGACCGCCTTTTTTTATGGGTAGAGCCCGTTTAAAAGGTGCATTGATCAAGTTTTTAAAGATTTTTATAACAACCTGATTTTACCGGGTTGAATTTTTACTTTTGCAAGCCCTTTCGTTCCAGTCAGTACCCCGGATTACCATTGTACGGACACTTTAATCAACTTTCATGAACAGAAGAAATTTCCTGCACACCGGTTCTTTGAGTGCATTGGGACTGAGCCTGCCTACAGGCTTACTTTCCCTGCATGGGATCAAAACACAAAACAGCCATACCTGGCTTCAGCAACTGGCTGTGGCTGTCGGCGCCAAGCGTCGCTCTAGTATGCTGATCTGGTCGGATGCTTTGCGGACCAGTATGCTGCAAACGAATACAGAGCTGGCAACCCATGGTTTCCTCCGCGAAGACACGGCGGTATATTTTTACTCCGCACAAAGTTATTGTTTCTATCCATTGGTAATGCGACATGCTGCCTCGGGCACGACCGAATTTCTGGTGCCGGTTTTTGGCCGCCGATCCGATGGTCAGTGGAAAAAGCTCCTCGTACTGACCAGTTTTCAGATCGAAGCCCTGGCCCATGCGGCGACGGCCCTGGCGGGACAGGAACTACCGTTGCAGGAGTTGTTGCTGCCGGCCGGTTTCGCCGCTTTCCAGGGCCGGACATACGGCACCGTAGAGGGCAGCGTCGTCACCCATACCCAACTTTGTAATGGCAGGTCAAGTACGGACTTGCAGGTCCTTCGGGGCGGCAAAACGCTTTATACCAGCACCATACAGTCCCAACACTGCCTGAGTACGGCTCCAGTGGTGGGCGATTGAACTCCTTACTTCCTTACCATTTAATTCCATTCGTTATGGCCGAACCTTTTTTGTCTGAAATCCGGATTTTCAGTTTCAATTATGTACCGCAGGGATGGGCACAGTGTAACGGCCAGCTCCTGCCAATCAACCAGAATCAGGCGCTTTTTTCGTTGCTCGGAACTACTTATGGTGGCAATGGGCAAACCAACTTCGCCTTACCTGATCTGCGGGGACGCACGCCCATCCATCGCGGTGGCAGTATTACCCTGGGCGAGCGTGCCGGGGAAGAAGTGCATACGCTGAACATTAATGAATTGCCGACCCATGTGCATACAGCGAACGCAGTAGCGCCCGCAAATGGCACCAACAATGTCAGCATCCCTACCGGTGCCTACTTATCCAACAGTGCGCCGGCAGAAATATACAGTTCCGGAGCAGGTTCTCCGGGTCTGGTCGCGCTGCACCCCGGATCTATAAGCAATGTTGGCGGCAGTCAGCCCCATGAAAACCGGCAACCCCTACTGGTGCTGACCTTTGGCATAGCCTTACAGGGCATTTTCCCCAGCCAGAACTAGGAGCGTAAACCATTCACTATCAACCTTTAAGTATTTGTTATGGCACAACCTTATGTTGGAGAAATACGCATTTTTGCCGGCAATTTCGCACCGGCAGGCTGGATGTTCTGCGATGGGCAACTACTTCCTATTTCCGAATACGAGACCCTGTTTGTATTGATTGGTACCACTTATGGGGGCGATGGCCAGAACACTTTTGGCCTGCCGGATTTACGGGGTCGTTTACCTGTTCACCAGGGAACCGGGCCGGGTTTGAGCAGCTATCAACTTGCGCAAATACTGGGCGTGGAAGAGGTTACGCTGACCGTAAACCAAACACCTGCGCATACGCATCCAATGCAGGCCTATAATTCAATAGCCAACACCCCGAACCCCGGGAATCAATTGCTGGGCATATCCTCCCAGGTCAGCATGTTTTTTGGGGATCCGCCGAATTTATCATTTAATGCCGGTGCGGTTACCTCTGTCGGCGGTAATCAGCCGCACACGAACGTAATGCCATATGTATGCCTCAGTTATATTATTTCCCTCTTCGGAATTTTTCCAACCCCTAATTAATTCAAAGTTATGGATCCTTTTGTCGCCGAAGTACGCATTCTCCCTTTCAACTTTGCGCCTACCGGTTGGGCACAATGTGACGGACAACTTTTGCCAATTAGTCAGAATACCGCCTTATTTTCCTTGCTGGGAACCTATTATGGTGGTAATGGGCAATCCACTTTTGGCTTGCCGAATATGATCGAAAATGCTGCCATGCACCAGGGTCAGGGACCCGGCCTCAGTGACCGCTTCCTGGGTGAAAACAGTGGCTCGGCGACCGTCTCGCTGCTGACCTCGGAAATACCGATCCACAATCACACGATGCGAGCCGTAAACGATCTGGGCGATGTCAACCTACCGCAGAGCAACGGGATGGCCCGTTCCAGCGGTGCCGCCGTGTATGGCACTACGGGAGCGGTTACCCCCCTGGCGCCAACCGCGCTTGCCCCAACCGGCGGCGATCAGCCCCACAATAACCGTCAACCTTACCTGGCCCTGAATTTCTGCATCGCTTTACAAGGCGTTTACCCCCCCCGGACATAAGCATGTTGGATCAACTGGACATTTCCGATTTTTCTCCCTGGCTAGAGCAGCCGATGACCATTCGTTTCACCCCGGAGGCCAGCCTGAGCGCACATTTGATAGAGGTCCGACCGGTAGAAAGCTATACGCCACTGGACCGAAAGCCTTTCGCGGTCGTGTTTCGGACGGAGCAAAAAACCCACTATTTTGAGCAGGCAATTTGTGTATTGGAGCATCCGGCAAAAGGGGATTTACCGATATTTTTCGTACCCATAGGTCATGACGCTCAGGGTGTACGGTATGAAGCGATCTTTGCCTGAAAACGCTGCACGATGAGTGCGACGGCGAATTGGAACGAACTGAAGCGATTAGGTCTCTTTTTGATGGGACCCCTGTTGAGCGATGGCGCTCTGTTCCGGGCCAGTGAAGAATTGTATCAATTCCTGTTGCAAGTGTCTGGTTTAGAACCGGATAAATTTAGCAGCCAACGCGACCAGCAGTTACCGCAGGGCAAAGCGCTGGCGGCTATCTGGGCAGCCCACTGCATTTTAGACTATCGCCGGACCCATGTTTTTATGCGTGGCCTGCTGGCTGCTATTCAGGCAGCCCGTTTACGTTTTCCGCACACACAAATCCATGTTTTATACGCCGGCTGTGGCCCCTTCGCCAGCCTGGCCCTGCCCCTGCTCCCACTGCTGGAAGCAGGGGCGGTCGTTTTCACCCTCCTGGAAGTCAACCCGCAAAGTTTCGGTTACCTGCAGGAAACGGTCAGAAATCTGGAACTTTCTCCCTGGGTCCAGAACATAGTGCTGGCCGATGCCACGACGTATCAGACGGATCCCGGGCAACCAGTGCACGTGCTGCTCGGTGAAATGATGCAGGCGGGACTCCGGCAGGAACCGCAGGTGGCAGCCATGCATAATCTGGCGCCGCAGCTGGTCGCGGGCGGCCTGATGGTCCCGCAGTGCATTACCGTCCAGGCGGGCCTTTTACATCCTGTTCGAAATCAGGCACGGATGCTATCCATGGAAGCCCCGGCAGAACACGCGTTTCAGCTACTTGAACCGGTGTTTGAACTGTCAGCAGCTACCATAAGCGCCCGGGCAAATATGAATTTTCCGGCCATGGAAGTTCATATTCCCGTCGATCTGGATCCCGGTTTCCGGCAACTGGCGCTCTTTACCCGCATCCAGGTTTTTGAAAACGAGTGGCTGGATGTCTGGGAATCAGCATTGACCGAACCTATCGCCCTGACCAAATTTACAAACGATACGCCTGTCCGGAAAATAGGTTTGCAGTTAAATCTGGGTAGTCATCCGGGATTTGAGTGGCGTGTACTGGAGTAATGCGGTTATTTAAAATTGGTCTGCCTGGCGTTTTGTATAAATGCTTTGAAATTTGTTCCTTTGGTACGATCCGCAGCCGCGTGATTGCACGCAAACGTTTTTTCACCCCCTTTGTCAGTAGCCATGAAAAGAAGAAATTTTCTGAAAAATACCGCCCTGGCCGGCTTGTCTATGGCTGCCTTAGGCACGGATGCCTGTACCAGCGGCCACCCGGAAAAAGCGGACGGCCAGTCCGCCGAACCCTTACACCAGGACGATTTTGTTTTAAACGAGCTGAGCCTGGATCAATTACAGCAAAAAATGCAGGCCGGAGAATATACGGCGCGGTCGATCACGGAACTGTATTTAAAACGAATTGCTGATCTTGACCAGCAGGGTCCGTTCATAAATTCCGTAATCGAACTGAACTCCGATGCCCTGGCCATTGCCGATGAGCTGGACCGGGAGCGAAAGGCGGGACGAGTACGCGGCCCGTTGCATGGCATACCCGTCCTGGTAAAGGACAATATTGATACCGGTGATAAAATGATGACCACGGCCGGCTCTTTGTCGCTGGAAGGGCATAAAGCCGCCCAGGATGCTTTCATTATCCGCCAATTAAGGGCAGCCGGCGCCGTTTTGCTGGGCAAGACCAACTTAAGCGAATGGGCGAACTTCCGTTCTACCCGCTCGTGCAGCGGCTGGAGCAGCCGGGGCGGACAGACCCGAAATCCCTATGTACTGGACCGTAGTCCATGTGGCTCCAGCTCCGGTTCCGGCGCGGCCGTGGCGGCTAACTTTTGCGCCGTGGCAGTCGGCACGGAAACGGACGGATCGGTGATCGCGCCGGCATCCTTCTGCGGGGTGGTGGGCATGAAACCGACCGTGGGCCTGTTGAGTCGCAGCGGCATCATTCCTATTTCCAGCACCCAGGATACCGCCGGGCCTATGGCGCGTACCGTCAAAGATGCCGCTCTGCTGCTGGCAGCACTGGTCGGCAGTGATCCGAATGATGCGGTCACCCTGGAAAGCCAGGGGAAAGTACCACCGGATTATACTGCTTTTCTGGATGTCAATGGACTGGCTGGCACCAGGATCGGCATAGAGAAAAGCTTTTTAAAAGGTCATGAAGGCGTGGTCGGTCTGTATCGGGCCGCCATCGACGTGTTAAAAAAGCAGGGAGCGACGATCGTGGAGATCGAGCTGCTGGAAGCGACCGGGAAGTTGGGTACGGCGGAGTTGACGGTGCTGGAATACGAATTTAAAGCGGGCGTTAACCGCTATCTGGCGAACGCGAAAGCCGGGGTTGGATCGCTGGCGGAGGTGATCGCTTTTAATAACCAACAGGAAGCCAGGGCCATGCCTTTTTTCAAGCAGGAAATCCTGGAGGCATGCGAGGCTAAGGCCGGATTGGATAGCGCGGAGTATGTCGAGGCGCTGCAAAAAACGCTTCATTCACGGGAAATCATCGACCAGATGTTGCGGGAGTCCCGGCTGGACGCGATTGCCGGTGTAAGTATTGGTTTTCCCGGCTGTATTGAGCTGATCAACGGCGATTACGATACCGGCTTTTATTTTTGTCCACCGGCAGCAATGGCGGGCTACCCGCATATTACGGTACCCATGGGGCAGGTACATGAACTGCCCGTTGGGTTTTCCCTCATCGCCGGCGCTTACCAGGAGCCGGCGCTGTTTAAATTGGCCTATGCCTTCGAACAGGCCAGCCGGAAACGGGCAGCCCCGAAGTTTTTGACCAGTATTCCGGGTTCAGGTTCTTAAAGCTTTATTTC
This sequence comes from Saprospirales bacterium, assembly GCA_031425035.1. Taxonomy (GTDB): domain Bacteria; phylum Bacteroidota; class Bacteroidia; order Chitinophagales; family Saprospiraceae; genus M3007. Next base: position 16,214 of record JANPIN010000069.1, read on the forward strand.
CACCTGATTATGTAATAAATCTTCGACCGTTTCGCGCCGCCGGATCAAATAGGCCTGGCCTTTATAGATCAGTACTTCCGCCGGACGAAAACGCGAATTATAGTTGGAGGCCATCATCCAGCCATAGGCGCCGGCGTTGTAAAAACCGATGATATCGCCTTCTACGACTTCGGCAATACGGCGGTCGCTGCCGAATGTATCGGTCTCGCAAATGTTACCCACCACCGTGTACAAACGCGGTTTGAAAGTGGGTTCGGTCACGTTCACGATCTTGTGGTAGGAACCGTAGAACATCGGGCGAATGAGGTGATTGAGGCCTGTGTCCAGTCCGACGAAGGAAGTCGAAGTGGTTTGTTTCACCAGCGTGCACTTGGCGAACAGGAAGCCGGATTCGCTGACCAGGTACTTTCCCGGCTCGAACATGAGGGTTAGCTCACGGCCATAGGCTTTGCAGAACGTCGCAAAACGCTGGCTCAGTTTTTCGCCCAGTTCTTCCACGTCGGTTTCAATATCATCGGGTTTGTAGGGCACTTTGAAACCGCTGCCCAGATCGATGTATTGCAGGTGGGGAAATTTCTCCGCCGCTTCCAGCAGAATTTCCGCACCGCGCAGGAATATGTCCACGTCGAGAATATCGGAGCCGGTATGCATGTGGAGCCCATTCACCGTCAGGCCCTGGCTTTCTACAATACGCAGCACATGGGGCAGCTGGTGAATACTGATCCCGAACTTGGAATCGATGTGGCCGACGCTGATTTTTTCGTTGCCGCCGGCCATCAGGTGTGGGTTTATACGCAGGCAGACCGGCACTTTGGCATGGTGCAGGCCCCAGTTTTCCAGCATGGGAATAGCATCCACGTTGATCTTGACGCCCAGTTTAACGGCTTCGCTGAATTCATCCGCGCCCGCAAAATTAGGGGTGTACAAAATATCATCCGCCGGGAAACCGGCAAGAATTCCCAACTGCACTTCCTGGATGGATACGCAGTCGAGCCCCGCGCCCCACTGGCGGAACAGGCGCATGACGGTCAGGTTAGACAGCGCCTTACAGGCATAGTGAATCCGCAGTTTTGGATAGGGGAAAGCGGCGGTGATGCGGCGGTACTGGCGTTCCATCACGGCGGCGTCATATACGTATAAAGGGGTGCCGTATTCGCGGCAAAGTTCGAGCGGATCAATACCGTCCTCGAATTGGTAGTGGTTGTCTATAAGTTCCATGTGCGCAGCCGTCGGTCATTTTACGGAGCGCGAAGGTAGGTTTTTTGCCAAAACTGGCTTTCACCGGGGAGAAGTTAGTTTTCTGTGCGGTTGGAGGGGAGGGGGAGAACTGATTTTAACGTTCAATTTTTTACCACATTAGTGCACTGAGGACACAGAGAAAAACGATTTGAAGGTTGAAGTTTTAACCACATTAGGGCACAGTGGACACAGAGAGAAAACGATTTGAAGGTTGAAATTTTTACCACATTAGGCACAGAGGACACAGAGAAAAACCGAGTTCCGAGTAGGCACCAATTTTTGTGTTCTCTACGAACTCTGTTTACTCTGTGCTCTAATGTGGTAAAAATTATTTTCTATCAACGCAAATCAGTAGGCATCCCTTTCGAAAAATCCAGTTTAGTATCCAGCGCTTCATAAAAAGATAGCACGTAGCGGTTCAATTCCTTCACGGTGTTTCTCGGCAAAAACGACGCGGAGCACCAGGTCAGCAGGTCGGCTTTGGCGGTTTGCATGGTCTGGGCGGCCTGGAGCATCATGGCGGCGGAAAGGCCATCGGCGATCAGTTTACGGCCCGGTTTGCTACCCGACTTGTTTTGCATCGCATACGGGGCGCCCACCATTTCAGAAAAATCAAAATCGTAGGGAATGACGCGGATCTTGCTGCCATTGGCCGGTTTCAGTAAATACACGTTGCGAAAACTGGCAATTTCCCAGTCGGTATTGCCGATCATGTACTCAAACAGGCAGGTGATAGCGGCACTTTCGGTATCCAGCTGGTCGGCGGGCAGGTTGTAGTTTTCAACGAGGTCGCCACGCAGTCGCGCTGCCACCTGTTCCTCATGTTCCAGTAGCAGGCAGTAGACCGGTGCATGGGTTTGCTCCACATGACGATCGCGGAAGGCGACCCGAACCAGCCTGGCGCGCACGGCATACTGCGGATTCAGGCGTTCGAACAGGCGGTAAGCGACGTATTCGCGCAGCAGCAAGTCTTCACTGTCCGGATCATCAAAGCAGGGAACTACCAGTTTGATCTCGTTGAGCGTATCAAGTTGGGCGGCGCGCAGGGTTTTCTTAGAAAATTTAAGTTTCAGCGGCGGCACTTCGCAGATTTTCCGGCGGTATTTTCCACGGGGCCGGACCTCCAGTGGCAGGACCTGGCCGTCGGCGGTGGTGATGGTAGCGGGGAAATACTGGTTCGTTTTTTTGTTGTTGATGAGCTCCGTCAAATCCAGATCGAGCGTCAGGTTTATGCCGTCCTGCGGGGTCAGATAATCGAAAACAGACTGGGGTAAAGGTGGGGCCTGGCTAAACAGGGGGGAAGCAAAAAAGATGGTTAAAAGGCTGAAAAAGAATCGATTAGCAGTGGGGAAGAAAGTGGATGATAACATGATGTGGTGGGTTATGGCTAGGAACAAATCGTTTTCGTGACGGACAAGTCCCTTTCCGGTGCAGGTGCGCTGCACAGTGGGTGAACCGGTTCGAACTTTTTGATTTGGTAGGCAGATAGACAGCACGGACGGAAATTACGTTGCAGCATTTTGAAGAAGTCATTGTTAAATTTTTTGCGGACCCAGCCGCCAAAGCCATTCCTTTATACATCTGCTAACCAGGTGGGCAACCCATCAACCCTTCCCAAGCACCTAAACTTGCCTATATTTCCCGCTTTCCTTACCTTCCACGTTTCCATTTCAGCCGCCTGCGATGACCGATGACCAATTGATTGAACGCCTCAAGTTGCAGGACCGCGCGGCTCAAAAGTGGCTGTATGACCGGTATTCGCCGCTGTTGTTCAGCATTTGTCGCCGCTATATGCGGAGCCGGGAGGATGCGGAAGAAGCGCTGATCAGTGGGATGTATAAGATTATTGCGCAGATCGACAGTTACGCCGGGAATGGCAGTTTCGTGGGTTGGATGCGCCGCATTGTAGTCAATGAAAGCCTGATGCTGCTGCGAAAAGCGCAAAATTTGGTTTTTCCCGGCGATGAATTACAGATTATAGACCAAGCCGATCAGTTTTCCATTGAAGCGGAACTTTCCGCCCGTGAAATACTCGAACTACTGGACCAACTGCCGCCCGGCTGCCGCACGGTTTTCAACCTGTACGTGATCGAAGGATTCAAACACCACGAGATCGCCGACACGTTGGGGGTGAGCATTAATACCAGCAAAAGTCAGTTAATTTTGGCCAAGGAAAAACTGCGGACCTTACTTAAAGCCAAAGGGTACTGAAATGAATGAATTACTAAATCCACCCGCCCATGCCTGATCTGTTTGACCTCTTTAAAGAAGGCGAGTCCCAGCTGAACGAGCGCCCCTCGGAGCAGGCCTGGCAAAAGCTGGAAAAACGACTCGAGAAGAGCCGTCGTCACCAGCGGCGCAGTATTCGCTTTTTGCAGCTGGGAACGGTCGCTCTGGTGCTGCTGTTCCTGCTGCTGACGGCGGTTGCAGTCTGGTGGTTTGTGCGGCATAAATGAAGGCAAGTGCCTGGTAAATAGTAATATTGGTTACTGGCCAACCATTAAAAAGGCAATTATCCAACTCAGGCATACTATCAAAATGAAGCTCACCGATATCGTATATCCAGATATATTTAATACGGGTTGTTTTTTAAAAAACACGGGGATAATACAACCTATGAAGGCGATCCAGAAAAATATATAAGCAGATTTTTTCCGCTTGTGTTTAAGAAGTTGTGCTTTTTCAAAGTCCATATATTCTACTCCATTTTTTGAAAATGCAAGTACTTCCTTATCCCTGCTAAGTACCGTGACTTTATCACCTTGATCTATATTATCCATAAATTTCTTATAATTCAGACATTCATAATCAATGCTGGAAATTTTGTACGTTTCTTTCTGTCCGGCGAAATACAAATCCACCCAATTTCTTCGATGTTTACCAAAGCGCTTGTTAAAAACCGGTTTTTCACTTAAAACTAACTCCTCCCTTTTAAGTTCATCGTGGCCGTATATAGGATTTATCATAGGATAAAAAAATATCATAATTAAAAAGCTACCTGCTAATATTGCATATTGTATTCTGGCTTTACTCCAAGATTCGTTCATGTAATTGTTGGGTTTTATAACACCATTTAAAATAACTAACAAATTTAAAATGCTGCATCCATAGTTGGGTCATACGCAAATGTAAAGGCGAAGAAGATCATTTTTCATGGGGAACCAGTTATCCATCCCCTACCTGCCCCTGTTCGTTAAAAAAAACCTAAAATATTTTCCCCAGCCAACCACCCTACCCCATTCCGGCGTCATTGCCCCCGTAAACATCTTCCTAATGACGCGAACACCCACTTTATTCCGCCAGCCCAGGCTAGGCCCGCTATTTTTTGCCGGCTATTTTCTTTTTCTATGTTTCCCCGTCCTTGCCCAAAATCCCGCCCGCTACACCCTGAGTGGTTACGTGAGCGACGCCGAAAGCGGCGAACGGCTGATCGGCGCCACGCTGTTTGCCCAGACCGGAGCACAAGGCACCGTCACCAACACCTTCGGATTTTACAGCCTCACGCTGCCGGCCACCGATTCGCTGCGGGTGGTGGTCTCCTACGTCGGCTACCAAACCGAGTCGTTCCTGGTGCCCCTGCGGGAAAATCAGGCACTGAACATCCCGCTTTCCGCCTCGGCCATGCTGAAAGAAGTGGAAATCGTGGGCGAACGCTACGAACGCATCGAAGAGCGCGCGCAAATGAGCCGCATCGACGTACCCATCGAGCAGATCAAAAAAGTACCGGCCCTGCTGGGTGAAAAGGACGTGCTCAAAGCGCTGCAACTGCTGCCCGGCGTCAGCGGTGGCGGGGAAGGACAGGCGGGTATTTACGTGCGCGGCGGCGGCCCGGACCAGAACCTGATCCTGCTGGACGGCGTGCCGGTGTACAACGCCAGCCACCTGTTCGGCTTTTTTTCGGTATTCAATACCGACGCCATTAAAGACGTCTCGCTCACCAAAGGCGGCTTTCCGGCGCGTTACGGCGGACGACTTTCCTCGGTCATCGAGATCAACCTGAAGGAGGGGAATGAGAAGGAGTTTCACGGCGAAGGCAGCATCGGACTGGTGGCCTCCCGCCTGACGCTGGAAGGTCCGATCCAGAAAGGCAAGTCCTCGTTCATCGTCAGCGGCCGCCGGACCTATATCGACGTACTGGCGCGGCCTCTGATCAAAAAAGCCTTCGAAAGCGATGGCGGCACGGGTAAAACCGGCTATTATTTCTACGACGTCAATGCCAAGGTGAACCACCGTTTTTCAGATAAAGACCGGGTGTACCTGAGCTTTTATACCGGCCGCGATAAGTTCTATCTCGACCTGACGGAGCGCAATGATTTTGGCGGAAATACCAGTGAGTACACGGTCAATTCCGGACTCGGCTGGGGCAATGTGACCACAGCTTTACGCTGGAACCACTTGCTGTCGCCCAAACTGTTCGCGAACACGACTTTGACCTACAGCCGCTATAATTTCAACACCAGCGCGGGTTCTACCGATCGGACGACTTTTATAAATGAGTCGCCGCAGGAATCGATTTTCTCCCTGAATTACTTCTCCGGCATCGACGACGTGGCGGCCAAGCTGGACTTTGATTACAGCCCGAATCCCAACCACCTGATCAAGTTCGGCGCGAACGCCATTTACCACACCTTCCATCCCGGCGAGTTTACCACCCGTATCCGCGATTCGCAGGACAGCCTGGATATCAATACCAAACTCGGCCAGCCGGACGTCAATGCGACCGAATTTGCCGCTTATGTGGAGGACGACTGGAAAGCCACCAACCGGTTGCGGCTGAATTACGGGTTGCATTTTTCCGGTTTTTCGCCGGAGGAAAAGACCTACGTGTCGCTGCAACCGCGCTTTAATGCCCGCTACCTGTTCGATGGCGGCTGGGCGCTCAAAAGTGCGTTCAGTACCATGCGCCAGTACATCCACCTGCTGACCAACGAAAGCATCGGTTTGCCGACCGATCTGTGGCTGCCCACGACCGCACGGATCAAACCACAGGATAGCTGGCAGGTGGCGCTGGGCCTGGCCAAAACGCTGGGCAAGAACTATGAATTCAGCGTGGAGACTTATTACAAGGAAATGAGCAACGTGATCGCTTTCCGCGAGGGCGCGAGTTTGTTCCAGTTCAGCGACTGGCAGGGGCGGGTGACACAGGGCGACGGCCGGGGTTATGGCGCGGAGTTCTTTGTGCAGAAAAAGACCGGTAAATTCAGCGGCTGGGTGGGTTACACGCTGTCCTGGGCCTACCGCAAATTCCCGGAACTAAACCTTGGCCGGGAATATCCGTATAAGTACGACCGCCGCCATGATTTCGAAATCGTGGGCACTTATAAGTTCAATCCGCGGGTGCAGCTTTCCGCGACCTGGGTGTATGCCACCGGCTCTGCCACCACGATCGGCACCTCTAAATACCAGCAGCCGGATCCGGGTAGCGGCCGGCAATACTATTCTTTCTACACCACTACGGACACGCCGATCCGCAACAACTTTCGTCAGCCGGGTTACCACCGCTTCGATATAGGCGTGGATTTTACCAAGCAAAAACGGCGCTATGAGCGCACCTGGTCCTTCGGCGCGTACAATGCCTATAACCGGAAGAATCCTTTCTTCATTTTCCTGAGCGAAAAGAGTGAATACAAGGACGGCCAGTACGTGCAGACCACCTCCCTCAAACAGGCCAGCCTCTTTCCGGTCATTCCTTATTTCGCCTGGAGCTTTAAATTTTAAAAACCGGTTTCAATAAAAACACCATGTACAAATTACTTTTCCTCTTTATAATTGCCTGTGGCCTGACCTCCTGTTCGGAAGATTTCTTCGATCAAACGATCGACATCGATCCGCCGGCTTATGACAAACAACTGGTCGCCCATGCGCTGGCCAGCAACCTGGACTCCGTTTTCACACTGCCCTTAACGCGTAATTTCGGCATTCTCGAGCAAACACCCGATTCCGGCTGGGCGGTAAATAACGCCCTGGTGCAGATCTACGAAGACGGCCAGCTCAAACTGGTGGCGCCACCCGCGTTAAACGGCGGGCAATGGTATAGTGTGCCGCTCCCGCCCGGTTTTTTTCAGTCCGGCAAAAGCTACGAACTGCGCGCCAGCCACCCCGATTTCACCACCATTTCTGCCCGGCAGATCATGCCTTCGCCTTTCCAGATCGACTCGGCGGCCTATCGCGAAAACGCGGGTATTTCCGGGGACGGAACCAAATTATCGGCCGTCGATGTATACCTCAAGGATCAGGCGGGGGTGAAAAATTTCTACGTCATTACCGTCGATGGGTTAAGCCCGGAACTAACCCCGTATTTCGATCAACTTGGCAACTTCCTGGGCTATGATACAACAGGATTTTACTTCAACTCTATTTATCCGGAAACCGCTGAAGACCCCAATGTCCGCCTGGCTGCCGGACGCGCTTTTGCGGTGAGCGACCAGTTTTTTGACGGGCAGGCCTACAAACTTTCTTTCCGCACGTACTATCAGTATGGCGGTTACTCGCAGTACCGGGCGCACGTGTGGTCGGTCACGGAGGACTATTTCCTCTACGTCGTCAGTGCGCAACGCAAGTACGATGCCGGCGATCTGCCCCTCACCGAGCCGGTGACGGTGCATCATAATGTGGAGCAGGGACTGGGCATTTTCGGGTTAGGCTGGGAAGAGGTGCGGGATGTGCAGTAGGAAAGAACCTGCCTACCTGCTTGACCCTCATTTCTTCGGCTTCCGGATTTGAAATATTTTCTTGCTTACCGGCGGTATATTATCGCCCAGCAGGAAACCGAGGGGTTTGAGGGGCTCGATCCGGTCCAGCACCACTTTGATAATAGCCGTAAGGGGAATGGCCAGGAACATGCCGGCTATTCCCCAGATCGCGCCGCCCAGCAGCACCACGATGATGGACATCAAGGCGTTTAACTTGACCTTGGAAGCGACTATGCGCGGCACAATGACATTATTATCAATGAATTGTACAACGACATACGCGCCAACTACAAATAAAGCGCTGACGGGCTCCATGGTCGATAAAGCCATCAGCACCGGTAAAATAATGGCCAGCAGCCCACCGATATACGGGATGACGTTTAATATGGCGCCGATTACGCCCAGCAAGATGGCATAGGGTACCCCAATGAGCAGCAGGACGGCGGAATTCATGACCGCCACAATAGTCGCTTCCACCAGGAGCCCGATCAGGTAAGCCTGGATCACCGTTTTGGTCTCTTCCAGTACTTCCACCACAGCGCCATGTTTATCACGGGTAAATAACTGACTGATAAAATCAAGCAGCAGCGGTTTGTAAAACAGGATCATGAAGATATATACCGGCAGGAGGAAAACGATCACGAACGCCCCACCGAGCGCAGCCAGCGCCCGGCCAAGTACCGAGCCCCCGGTGCTAAGACCCTGGTCCTTCATTTGTTCCACACTCGCTTTGACCTCCGAGTTCTTTAAATGGAAAGTCTGGCTCACCCAGGCCATCACTTCGCGAAAAGCCATAGCAAATTTCTCTTTGAACTGCGGCAGGGTATCCGTAAACTGGGCTATTTGCATAGAAAGGAAATAAACCATCACCGCTACCAGCAGGAAGGCCAGCAGCACCACCAGGAAAATAGATATAATGCGGTTAAGTCCCCAGCCATGCAGCCGGTTAACGACCGGATTGAGCAATATGGCAAAAACCCCGGCATAAAGCAGCGGCACCACAATCTCCTTACCAATATAAAGCACAAAAAACAGCGACAACAGGCAGATGGCGACGTGTGACATCCGGACGTAAAAAGGAATAGTTGGTTGTTCAGTCATATTTCAGCAGTTGTAAAACGATTAAGGTGAGTGCGCTAACGGTTATGTAAGTTGCTGTTATTACATAAAAACTGCTGCCACCGGTAGATTTCTACCAACTTAATCGAAATTGCCCGCATACTTATACTGATCGCACTCAGTCCCCGACCTCCTTCTTCACCACTTTTTTCCTCGGTTTCCGGATTTCAAATACGTTCTTGCCAATCGGCGGCATACTATCGCCCAGCAGGAAACCGAAGGGCTTGAGCGGCTCGATGCGGTCCAACACCACCTTGACAATGGCCGTGAGTGGAATGGCCAGGAACATGCCGGCTACTCCCCAGAGCGCGCCGCCCAACAGTACCACAATGATGGACATCAGGGCGTTTATTTTGACCTTTGAAGCCACGATGCGCGGCACAATTACATTATTATCAATGAATTGCACGATAATATAACCGCCTATCACAAACAGGGCGTAAATAGGTTCTTTCGTAGCCAAAGCCACCAGTACCGGCAGTGCAATGGCCACCAGTCCGCCGATGTAGGGAATGACGTTCAGCAGCGCGCCGACAATTCCCAGCAGGATAGCGTACTGAATACCCAAAATCAGCAGGGCCGCGGAATTCATCACCGCCACAATGGAGGCTTCCAGCAACAGTCCGACCAGGTAACTCTGGATCAGGTTCTTGGTCTCCCCCAGCACCTCCACCACGGTGCTGTGTTTATCGCTGGTAAACAACTGACCGATAAATTCGAGCAACAACGGTTTGTACAACAGGATCATGAAGATGTATACCGGCAGCAGAAAAACGATCACGAATACCCCCCCGACCGTGCTCAGGGCCTGACCAATCACCGAACTACTATTGCTCAGGCCCTGATCCTTCATTTGTTCAATACCCGCTTCGATCTGTGCGGTTCTAATGTTGAACGTTTGGGAAACCCAGGCGAGGGTATCGCGAAAAAGCAGCGTGAATTTCTCTTTAAATTGCGGCAGGGTCTCACTGAACAAGGCCATTTGCATCGACAGAAAATAGATCAAAATGGCCACCAGCATAAAAGCCAGCAACAGCACCAGGAAAATGGATAAGGCCCGGTTTAAGCCCCTGGTATGCAGTTTATTGACCGCCGGATTGAGCAAAATGGCAAATACCGTGGCGTATAACAGCGGCACCACAATGTCTTTACCAATATACAGCACAAAAAACAGCGACAACAAACAGATGGCAATGTGCGACATCCGGACGTAATACGGCAGCGGAGATGGTTGGGTCATACGAGCAGAAATGAAATAATTGGGATGGAATTGACTGCACAAGATGCTGTTAATCCGGAAAGTCGTTTCCCGTAATGAGCAGAATTATTAGGCGGTTTTTTATAAAACTCATTCCACCACGCCCCGATATAGTTCAGCCAGGTGCAGCGCCGCGTTTTTCACGTCGAAATTGGCTGCCACGTGCTGCCGCGCGGCCGCACTAAATGCCTGATATTCCGTATTTTCCATCCAGTAAAACCGCTCGATGTATTGACTCAGCGCGAGGAAATCATGCTCCGTCGCGAGCAGCCCGGTTCGTCCATGCTGTACCGCCGCCGGGATGTTAAAATGCAGGGTGGAAATAACCGGCAAACCCGTCGCCTGTGCTTCCAGGATGAGCACCGGCGTATCCTCGTGGTCGCCGTCGGGAGCATGGCAGCTGGGATGAATAAAAACGTCGAACCCACCGAAAAATGCCGCCAGTTGCCGGTGATCCACGAAGTCCAGCCAGATGACCCGCTGCTCCAGCTGATGTGCCTGTATAAATTGCTGCACCTCCTGCACCAAAGCCGCATTCACGCGTTCACCGACCAATGTAAGCTGTAGGTCAGGGCAATGGGTCAGCGCCATACGAAAGGCTTCCAGGGTGTCCAGATGCCCTTTTTTAGCGGTAAAACTGGCGACCTGCAACAGATGCAGCTGCCCGGACTTTTTTTCCCGTTTTTGAAATGGAAAATGTTCCAGTCGCGGACTGGGCGGTACCACCGCGAGTTTATCCGCCGGGCAACCCAGTGCGATCAACCGCTCGCGGCCAACTTCGGAAGCGGCAATGACGCGGGCGGCATCGGCAAAAAGCCGGCGATATTTTTCCAGGTAAATGGGGCGTAAATTGGGCAGTTTGGTATAATCAAAGCCGTAGAAACTGACCACCAGCGGCCGGTTCAGGCGTTTTGCCAGCGGCAAATACAAACATCCGATCGGGCCGAAATGCGCGTGCAGCACGTCGGGCGGGTTGTTTTTTAAATGAAAATACAACCAGGCGGCATAGGTCGGTACATACCGCTGTGTAGCGATGAACAGGCGCAACCAACGCGGATGCGCGAATTCGGATTCCACTTTTGGCAACAACCAGCGCTGCGGCGGAAAAGGATGGTAGTGAAAAAGCGGGTTGAAATACGGCCCCTGCACGATCCAGGGCGCCGCCACCTCTACCTGCGTGGCAGGCAAATGGGCCAGCAACTGCTCCACCCAGCTCAACGTGGAAGGCAGATAAAAATCGAAGAGCTGTAGTGTTTTCAGCGGTTGTTTCATCGTCCCGCCGTCTGTTGCAGGGCCATATATACCTGATCGGCTGCCGTCTGCCAACTGAATTTTTCCCGCTGCCGGCGGCCATGCTCGACGAGTTTTTGGCCGAAAGCGCGATCGGTCCATAGCTTTTCTAGTCCCTCACTAATGCTGGTTTCCGAATAGGGATCCACCAGTAGTGCCGCTTCGCCCGCCACCTCGGGCAGACAGGTGGCATTGGCCGCCAGCACCGGCGTATCGGTATGCATGGCCTCCAGCATAGGCAGCCCGAAACCTTCGCTCATGGATACATAGGTGATGGCCAGGGCGGCGGCCGTCAACCGGAACAAATCCGCCTCGGATACGTAGCCCAAAAAGTGGATGTCGGCTTTGGCGCGCGACTGCTCGTAAGCCTGGGTGACTTCGCCGGTCTGCCAGGCCATGCGACCCGCTAAAAGCAGTTTTGCCGGCGCTACGGTCCGGCTTTTGAACTGATCGAAGGCCCGGATCAAACGTGGTATATTCTTGCGCGGATGAATGGCCCCGGTGTAAAAAAAGTAGTCCTGGTGCTGGGAAAACTGCGCCCGAACGGCCTGTTTTTCCGCATCGTCAAGGGGCACGAACCCATCGCGGCTGCCATTATAGGCCACCGAAACGCGTTCAGGCCCAACACCACCGGTTTGGATAATGTCTTGCCGCACATACTCGCTGACCGTCAGAATATGGTCGGCGCGCTGCATGAATTTCGGTAAATAATGCTGGTAATAGGTCCGGGTCATCCAGGGAATGCCCTCCGGCTGATGCAGCGGCACGAGGTCGTGTATCGTCACCACCGTCGGTGTTTGGGTCCGGAGGCTCACGTAGGCATCCGGGGAGAAAAATACGTCGGCGCCCCAGTGTTGCAGCGCCTGCGGAACGGATTGCTCGAACCACCACCACCACAAAAACGGATGGCGGGCAGGCGGAAAAAGCACCCTGGGCGTCACGTTTTCCGCATACACGAAACGGGGATCGAAAGGCCGGTCGAACAGAAACAGGAACTCGTCTTCCGGGTGCTGATCGACCAGGCGACGGGCAATTTCATGGGTATACCAGCCAAATCCTTCGAGTTGTTTGGGCAGTAAAAAACGGGTATTCACGGCTATTCTCATTTCAGCGCATCAACACCATTTTGCCGAAGCCATGCTTGAAAAAACCGTCCGCCTGCTCATTATTGAACAGGTCAAAGTCGGAACCGTCGGTTTTTTTCGCCACCACCCGGTACAAATACACGCCATTGGCCAGTTGATCGCCGTACTCGTCCTTACCGTCCCAGCAAAAATCACTGCGGTGGGTGCCGGCCCGCAGGTCGCCAAACTCGGCGTTGGTAATTTCACGGACCACGCGACCGCTCACGGTCATGATCTGAATTTTAAAACTCGCCGGCGTTTCCGCTCCCGTCATGGTATAAATAAAACAGGTCGAGGTCGAAAAGGGGTTCGGGTAATTCAGCACATTCGACAGCGACGATTTGGTAATGACTTTGAAGGTCACCGAATAGTCCACAGCCGCCGATAAATTGCCCGAGGCGTCGCGGCCGTTGACCTGCAGCCGGTAGTCGCCGTCCTGCTGCAGACTTGGGCGCCATTCTAAACGCGCCTGATTCTTCTTATCCAGATGATCGCCGCTGGCGGGAATGAACAACAGATCCGGATCGTTGAAAGGCAGCAAACGAGTCGACCCATCAGGCCAGCGTACGGACAGGCGGAAGGTGGCCGTATCCTGCAGGGCCAGGAATTTATTGTCGTCTTTCAGCGTGATCACCACCTCCGGACGCGGAGAAATGAGGTCGCCGTCGAGGATGTGGGTGCCGTCGAAAGTAACGTCCAGCAGCGGGTTGCGCTTGTCGCCCTGCACGAAGAAGTCGCGGAAGGCTACGTTATTGAAATGGTAGAGTTCCGGCTGGTTCTTGTCGGGATTTACGTCGACCGACAGGCGATTTTTGCCTTGCAGCAACAGGGTAGGCAAGCTGAAATTTGTGTGGATCGAATCGCCGGGCGGCAGGGCCTTATATTTTCGCAGGTAGTTCGTGCCCACGCCATTCGCATTTTCCACCCGGTAGCGGACCAGGATGGAATCCATCGGCAGGGCGGAAATATTCGTGTAGGCGATGGCATTTTTCAACACCTCGCCCTGCTGCAGGGTATCGCCGTAAAATTCATAAAAAGCGTTGGGATGCAGCGCGCCTTCCGGTACCGGCTGATAAATGATCCGGAAATAGTGGGGCTGGGAAACCGTACGGCGCATACTGTCCACGGCTTCGTAGCGCAGTTTCAGGTAGGGGAACTGTACCGCCGAAATGCTGCTCAGGCTCGTATCGTACGAAGTTTGCAGCCGCATCAGCAGCGTATCGGGCTGCCCTGCCCGGTAGCCCAGCACGGCTACCCAGTTGCGTTCCTGTACATCGTCGTTATTATCGCGGCGCCAGTGCACGGCCGACCAACTTTTTGCCGGCCCGATCGGCGGACTTTGCATGGCGCCGGTATACCATTTAGCCGGGAAACTGATCCGGCGGTTGACAGAGGAATCGGGGTGGCTAACCAACGTATCCCAGACGGAGAATTCTGGATGGCCAACTCTGAACATAATGCCGTATGGATACGGCGGATCGGTGCTGTTTTGCAGTTCCCGCACGTGTTTCGCGCCCAATCCTTCGAGTACCTGAAACAGGTTTTTACCGTAGGTAATAGAATCGGCAGCCCATTTACGGGGCGCATACCCTTCCAAATCGGTGTTATAATTGACAGTCAGCAAACCGACATACGCATTGGGTTGCAAACCATTTTGCAGGAATTGCATCAGTTTAATACGTTGGAGCGAATCCCGGGTATCATACCAAAAACAAATGTTTGCCGAACCAGGCGTCGGGTTATTATCGGCGCCCGGCGGGTTTTTAATATAATGCCCGGAATTGGGATCGTACTGCATGATGACCACCCCGCGGCTGACGCCATTGTTATTCCACCAGAAGTCGGAAGTAATGCCTTCCGAAAAATTATTCATCAGACCGGGCATCTTCAGGCCGGCGGGATTCCGGTAAGCCACGTTCATAAAATAAAAAGCCCCATCATCGCTGAACTCCAGTCCGGTCACCTGGCTTTTTATCTGCATGGTCGTCAGGTCGTTCTGAATGTACTGGCCATAGTGTGACTGGTTCCAGCCACCCGCCTGCCCGGTCAGGTAGAGGAAGGAACTGCCATGCCAGGCCACTGTTTGACCCACCAGGCTATCGCGGGCGACGCGCCAGAAATATACGGTGCTATCGATCCAGGGCATTTCGGGATCCCAGCGCAGCAGGCCGCTTTGTTGCATCAGTTCGCCGGATTTGCGCAGCGGACTGGAAAAATCCTGCACGGTATCGATCTCAAATAAATAACGGACCGGCGCAGGCCGCAGCGTCAGGGAGGAGGCGTACAGACTAGGTTTAATGCCAACAATGCCGAAATTTTCGGGCAAAACCGGCTGTACATCATCGGTATAAAAGTAAATGGACAGGCCCTTTTGACCCGAGGCATCTTCCACCACATTATTCAGTTCGGCCGCACCGGGCGTCTCCGCGATCTGATTCTCCGGATCGACTTCGATGAACAGGCGCGAATAGCCGACTTTATTATTGGCCGTCGGCAGGGTGTAGTGCATGGAACGGCTCACGGCAGGGGCGTCTATACTGTCGAGGGCAAGCAGGCGCAAACTGTTGTCGGCTAGCTGCTGGGTTATTTTCAAGCCTATTTTACCGCCGACATTTTTCCCCACATTGACCAGTTTGAAATCCAGGTCGTAACTGTTGCGGTCGATGCTGACCGGGTTGGGGTTAATGGTCACCGCCTGCGGATCGATCAGGAAATCCGGGCCGGTAATATGGTGTAAATACACGGCCGGATCGCCCTGTAGCTGCATCTGGTGCGCCATGGCGATCAGACTGGGATAGTTGCTGTTTTCCAGCGTGCCGATGGTATTCGCGATGGTTTCCCCCAGGCTATGTCCGTAGTCGGCACCGCCCATACGCTGGTAAAAACTTTGTCCGAAAGCCAGCAGGGAGTTGGTCAGTCCAAAATTGACCGGCGCCAGATAAGCCAGTGCGCCTTTGTCCCGGGTCAATACGAAATTTTCCCCCAGTCCGGGCGTCGGATTGGAACAAAAGCCCGAAAAGCAGCCCATAATAAGCATGAACGGATAGTGCCCCTTGTTCTGATAACTTTCGGCGGTGCGTATGTCGTAGTCCAGGTTATACGGTGAGGAGTGGCCAAAAATCATCCAGGTGGATAAGCCCTCATCAACGGCTTTTTTCACCCGGTCAAACGCCGTCAGTTGAATGGGGTCATTGGAGCTTTTATAAAATGTCTGCACCTCTGCCCCAAAAGCATTGTTCGTAATCTCGTCGGTCATGACCTGCACATAACTTTTAATACCCGCCTGTTCCTCGGCCAGGCCGCCGCTGATATGCAGTATTTTTTTTAATCCCGCCTTGTCTTCGATGGTTTGCTGACCGCTCGCCAGTACCTGTTCATGGTCGATCACTTTATCCAGGTAATTTCGGATTTCCTGCGGTTTGGTTACTGCCAGTCGACCGATCGGGAAAATCGGTTTGACGATCTGGTTGCCGCGCATTACGTACTGTAGGTCCGAACCCGGCGTACCATAATTCGGCAGGAAAAACAGCTTTTTGTCCAGCGTTTGCTGCTGGGCCGACGTACGGAAATCTTTGTAGTCCAAACCCTTGCCAATCAACAGGATATAGCGCGGCACGGACTGATTTTTATGCAGGTAATAACAGAAGTTGCGGATGGAAAAGGGGTGATAGTAAATGCCGTAAGCGAACTGCTCATACAGTTCATTTATATCCACCACCAAAGACTGATAACTGCCCCCGGCCATGCTGGCCCGGTAGTCGGCATAGGCCTTAACCTGGTCGTTATTGGTGGCATCTTTCCACAGGGTCGGGTGGGAAATGATGACGAAACCGGAGGCATCAGCGGCGTAGTTATGGAATTGAATGGCCGAGAGCTGGGTCACGGACGTCGTGCCCGGTGCACCGCTGATCATGATCCGGCGTTTAACGCTACTGGCCGGCAGCAGCACTTTCAGCACATTGCCGTCGATCACCGGCACCAGACGCTGCTGGTTGGTGAGATCATAGAGTACCGCCAGAGTACCCGGGTTTATGCCGGTTATTTCCAGATATTTGGCCGCAGGCGAAGCATCCAGTTCAAAAATCGCGGTGTTTTCTCCGCCAAAATCAAAGGTACGCGGATAGCGAAGTTCCACACCGGCGAGGCTATGGCGGTCGTTGCTGACGCCCTGGGAGTTCAATTCCACTTTCAGTTGCTGCTGCAGCAGGCTCAGGGGCAGGCTGAACGTGGGCGAGAGCACTTTAAAACCGCTGAATTCATCGTCCAGATAGGTCGAATCATTCAGCCGGATCACGGTTTTATGCGAACCCAGATTATACCCGTAACGCAGGTACACGGCGGCGGCGGGTCCGCTACTGTACACGTTTTTCGGACTCAGATTAACGTTCGTGACCGATTCCGGCTCCTTGCCGAAACCTTCGCCATCGAACCAGGAATAGGTCACATCATACCCAACCGTACGTTTCAGCGCAGCCGAATTGTAGGTTTCCAGCAGGTTGTACCAGCAAAAGGGTTCTTTGGCCGGCACCGTACTCAGGTCGTTGGGCAGGGTGGTATAACGCGCGGCCGGCCCGGTATTTTGCCAGCTCAAATAATAGGTGGTCGTATCGTTGAACATGCTGTACCAGGGATTCAGCATTTCTTCCTCCGGCTTGGTAAACAGGTACTGGTCGATGGCGCCGCGGTTCGCTTCCCCGTAAAATTCCAGGTAATCATTGCTGCCCATGGTGCCCGCTGTAGATACATAGACTGGCACCTGGCGGCCGTAGCGGTACAGTTGCAAGGCCTGCCCGTTGAGCGCGGCGGGCAGGCCCTGACTCAGCATTTGCGGGTAATTCAGGCGGTACAAACCGTCTTTGGCTACTTTGATCCGAAAATAAGTCTGGTTATAATCGATCCATTCATTGCCGTACAGGGTATCCGTACCACTTACTATTTGACCTTTCAAACTGGCATGCAGACAGCTTAAAAAGATTACAACGGACAAAAAACGCAGCATTTTGAGATATTTTGG
Organism: Saprospirales bacterium; assembly: GCA_031425035.1. Lineage (GTDB taxonomy): Bacteria > Bacteroidota > Bacteroidia > Chitinophagales > Saprospiraceae > M3007. The sequence goes on from JANPIN010000069.1 coordinate 33,950, forward strand.
ACAAAAATAAAGCAAACTGATCAATGATTACTGTCCCTTTCTTGCATAAGGTAAAGATTGGACCTTTTGCCAGGGGTCTATTAACCCGCTGCATGCTTAGGGAGCCAGGTAGTGAATATGGAAATAACTGGTGTCCAGTTGAGCTATATACGTACGTAGAAAATAGGTGTATAAGACTTCGGGCTGCTGATTTTTGGTCACCAAAGCGGGTACGTACAAGGCTTTAAATTGCTTATCCAGATGAATATGATTCAAAGCCCGTCCAACAAAAATATTTGAATAATTTGGCAGCTCATCGTAGACAACCAGGCCAACCGTATCGGTTAAAAACAAGGTTGGGCACATCAGATCGGGCCGTTGTGTATAAAAAACTTCCCGGTTGAAGGAACCATGGTTTTTGGGCCGGTCAGTCGGTTTGACCGCCTGCGCATGGGCCATGGCAATATTGTTCAAACCCAGCAGGTCCAAAGTCGGACCGGCGTATGCATAGGCCACGCCACCGGCACAGAAAGCGCCGAGTACCGGTTTAGGCTGAACATTTTCGAAAAAAGCATTGAGTTGCGCGCCTATCTGGCGTCCCTCCCGGGCAATCTTATACTCTTGCATCAGTGGCGTACTGGCCGTAGGATATTCATAACATCGAAACTGGTTGGGCAAAAACAGAACCACGATCACAAAAAGCACACTTTGCAGTAAACGTTTCGATTTTGCCGGAAAGAAACGGACAGGTAATTGAAAATCAGTAAAGTATAAGTAAGTAAAGGTCAGAAAGGTAAGGGGGAAGACCGGTTGCAGCACGCGTCCCAAAAAAAAATGATCGCCACCGGTGATTAATGGCAATAGTGGATTGATCAGACTAATAATTATCAGGATTGCTAGGGGCATTTCCCGGGCAGTCAGGCGATTGCTTCGCCAGATCCGCCACAACCAGCCGAGCGACCAGGCGTACATGACTAGTAACATCGGGTTATTATGCCGTATAAACCTGACTACGTAAAACAAGCCTTCCCGGGCGTTGTCTATCGTTGAGGAAGATACTTTGGCGTAGTACGTATTGGGAAATGGATAGCCGAAATACCACAGACGCCAACTCATCAACGCAGCCAGCGTACAACCGGCCAGGATGCATGCCGGCAGATTATGGCGTACCGCATCGGACCAGGCAAATGCCGTCAGCCGGAACCGAATAATTCTTAAAACAAGTAGTATAGGTGCCCATAACATGCTCTCGGGCCGGGTCAGTATTAAGAGTACTAGTAAACCGCCGAAAAACAGGTCATTCATTTGACCCTGTGTTGATGTTCCTGTAGGGTTACGCCCGGCTTGCAGGCTTGTTACGCATAATAAAAGTGACCACAAAGGTGTCTCCATTTGTGGTAATAAGGTCCAATCGAAATAACCGGAAATAATTAATAGGCATAGGCAAAAGAATACATGGTAATAATGCAGACCGCGCCGGTCAAATAAATTATTTAATTCTATATTTAGTATTATAAGTAAGCAGTTTATCATACATACACTGGTTATCAACAAGGCCCATTCGGGATGAATAAATATTTTATAATACACAGCACCGATCAACACCCAAAGTAAAGAAGTGAATCCTTCTACCTTTTCTCCACCTATCTGATAAACAAACCCATGGCCTTGTGCTAAATTACGCATATACACCTGATAAATATTCGCATCGTCTATACCAATTAGCGGACGGTCGTAACATATCCATAAAAAATAAAAAGCCAGCCAAATAAAAGCAGTGGAAAAAACTATGATGGAATAATTATGGTGTTTAGCAGCCATTACTCAATATTATGCAGTGAAGTGACTGTCCAGACTGCATACCAACGAACGAGCATCAACACCACAAAGGGCACTAATACCACGTGGAAACGGTCGCCCTGGGCAAAAGAAATAGCGCTCAGCAGCAAAATGCTGGCACTGAATACCGCCAAAACTTCGAACAGTCCGGGCTTTTGACGACGAATAAACACTTTAAAGCCGGCCATAGCCGCAAACAGCGCGATCAGCAGGGAGTAAGCAGCATTTTGCAGGCGGCAAATCCAGAAAAGCGCTTTGGCATTCCGTACAACGGCCGGGTTTTCCGAGCGCTTGGCGAGGAATTCCACGATGATGTTAGGCGCCAGGCTGTTGGACACCAGATTACGGGTATAAGAGCGTAGCAGCGCCGCTTTTCGCCCGGACCAGGTTTGTGCGCACTGCTGTTCCATGAGGGTCCTTTTGTCTTTCCAGTTGGAAATGCCGATGGTGTTATCGCCAATTTCGGCGGTGCCCATACCTAAAACTTCTCTCCGCCGGCCACGTTCCGTCTCCCAGTTTTCCCCGCGCTGCGCCCAGGAGGCGCCCGGCACTTCGGCGCTGGCATAGGCATCGATATAGGAATAATAGGTCAGCAGGCCAATATTGGAGGGCGAGAAGAGGTCGTAGCGGATTTTCATCATTGCCGTTTGCAGGCCCAGGGTAAAAAGCAGACTGAGCGCCATCCCGGCCGCCATTTTCCGGAATACGCGTTTGTCCTGCCGCACATACAGCAGTAGGGCCGGTACGAAAATCAGCAGCCACAAGGTGGCCGTCGCCCGGATCAGGGTGGTGTAACAAAAAACGAAAAAGGCGGCCAGCAGCCATTTCCAAGTTCCATCGCGCTGATACCGAATCCAGCACCAGACGGTCAGCAGCAGTAAAAAGGTGTACATGGTTTCGGTAATGGGCTGGCTGATGAACACGATGTTGCTCACGTTCAGTCCGAATAACAGCGCCGGTACGTAAGAATGCCGGTTTTGCACTCCGAATAACTGTCCGCCAATACGCAGCAGCAACCAGATGCTGCCCAGCCAGCTGAGTGCATTGATCCCGTAACAGGTCCTGCCATACGCCTGAAAAGAGGTGTTGAAATACACGATCCAGCCGGTCAGCAGCGGAAAACCGAACATGCGGGTGGGGTGTGGCTGAAAAAAACGCAGGTATAAATTCCGGGCCGCTACGTGGTAGTCATAACCGTCGCCGTGCACAAACTCGGGCCGGAAGGCGTCGCCCGGCAGATCCAGCAGCAGGTGGATGGCTGTCGCATACAGGGCAAAAAACGCCAGCAGGCCGTAAGTCACGCTGCGGTGATGTATTTGTGGTACTTTTTCCATTCGGGCTAAGGTACTGTGGCTGACTATTGTACTTTTACTGCGACAAAGAAAAACAAAATCAGACCTGCATGCTCGATTATTCCACCACCCGCCTGAGCCGTTTTGCCGCGACCTGGGTGGGCAACAAAAACCGCTACGAAGGCGTCGTCATTCCCAAACAAACCCTGGTGCCCCTGCACGACGTGGCCGAAGAACTGCTGATCCCCGCCTTTCTGAAACCCTTCGAAAAATCGGAGGAGTTCTTTTATTTCCATCATGATGAAGATGTAAGCAACCACCTGGTCTATCAGCGGTGTATGGCTATTTTTGAAAACCCGGAAGCGCTCTCCACCGAGGCGGCGCAGCTGGCGCAATTACTCTATCAGCACTGTGAAAACACCAAAATACAGGGCGGCGAATTCTTTGTGGCCTATTTCGAGGACCTGATGCTGCAGGGCGAACCGGTGAATGCCATCGGCCTGTGGAAAGTGCAGAGCAAAGAGTCGTTCCTGAAAACCGAACGCACGCCCGAAGCCTTCGCCATGAACGTGATTGAAGGCATTCCCACCGGCAAACCCGAAGTGGCAGCGCTTATTTTCCAGCTGGACGAAGCGGAAGGATACCGCATTTGCGCCATCGATTCGGTCACGAAAAAAGACGAGCGCTCTTTCTGGAAAGATGATTTCCTGCGCCTGCGCCCCATTGAAGATAATTACTTCAACACGCGGCACTATATCAGTCTGGCCAGCGAATTCATTACCCAGAAAGCCCCTTTCAAATTCGGCCTGGACCGTACTGAAACCATCGACAAACTCAACCGCTCGGGCGACTATTTCAAGGACAATGACGAGTTCGAGATCGATGATTTCGCCGGCAGCCTTTTTGCCGAAGAGGAGCAGCGCGAAGCCTTCAAGGAGTTCCGTGACGAATACGCCAAAGCCTATGCCGTGCCGCTGGAAGACAAGTTCGACATCAGTAACCAGGCCGTGAAGAAGGAGTTTAAAGTGTTCAAAAGCGTGATCAAACTGGACAAGAATTTCCACCTGTACGTGCACGGCCGCCAGGACCTGATCGAGCGAGGTTTTGATGACGACAAAGGCAAAAAGTTTTACAAGGTATTTTTCGATAATGAAGAGTAGGGGTCCGGGCTCGCCCCTGCCCAACGTAACGCCAGGGGTACGGGCAGGTGGGTACGGGCAAGCAGGGTACGGGCCAGCCGCACCCCTACTCAACGTCGCCAAACACATCACCCTCACCGAGTCGGAGCAGCATCATTTCCTGTCCCTGCTCCGGCCGAAGAAACTCCAGCGTCGCCATTTCCTGCTGCGCGCCGGCGACGTCTGCCGCGATTCCGTGTTCGTGACCACCGGCTGCCTGCGCGGCTACACGGTCGATAAAAACGGCTTCGAGCATATTTTACAGTTTGCGCCGCCGGGCTGGTGGCTGGCCGATATGTACAGCATGCTGACCCGCCAGCCCGGCGAGCTCTACATCGAAGCGCTGGAAGATTCGGAAGTCCTGCTGCTCGACATCGACGATCGCGACCGGCTGATGCTGGAGATCCCTAAATTCGAGCGCTTCTTCCGGGTGATTACGGAAAACTCCCTGATCACTTTTCGCCAGCGTCTGCTGGAAAACCTGGGTATGCCTGCCCGGGATCGCTACGCGCGTTTTTGCCAGCGCTACCCCACCCTGATCGAATGCCTCCCGCAAAAACAGATCGCGGCGTACATCGGCGTGACGCCAGAGTTTCTGAGTAAAATGCGGGGGGAAATGCGGCGCAAGAAAACGGTGTAAAAAAAGACGCGAACGATGCTGTGCAACGCGCGAACGACGCTGTGCACTTTTCTTAATCTACATTATTGGATGCCCAGCCCCATTGTCCGCATTTTTGTACCCTCAAACAAAAGGCAATGGAAAGAAAGGATTTTCTAAAAAAAACGGCGCTTGCCGTCGGCGCCCTGACCGCCGGAACCGCAGTGGCCGCTTCCCGCACGGACGGCAAACCATCCACCTACGACAAACTGATGCAGCAGGTGGGTTTCAATCATTTACCTAACAACGAGGAAAAAACTATGCAAACCGTTCTGCACCGCGCCGAGACGCGCGGCCACGCCAACCATGGCTGGCTGGATTCGCACCACACCTTCAGTTTCGCCAACTACTATAACCCCGAACGCGTACACTTCGGCGTACTGCGCGTGCTGAATGACGACGTGGTATCGGCTGAACGCGGCTTCGGTACCCACCCGCACGATAATATGGAGATCATAAGCATTCCGCTGGAAGGCGCGCTGCAACATAAAGACAGTATGGGCACGCTGGCCACTATCCGCCAAGGCGATGTGCAGGTGATGAGCGCCGGCACGGGCGTGCAACACAGCGAATACAACGCCAACAGCGATCAGCCGGTCAAATTCCTCCAGATCTGGGTGTTTCCGAATAAGAAAAACGTCACCCCCCGCTACGACCAGATCACCCTGCAGGACAGCGAATCGCGCAATAAACTCCAGCAGATCCTGTCGCCCAACCCGGAAGATGCCGGCGTGTGGATCCACCAGAATACCTGGTTCCACTTGGGTAATTTCGATGCCGGCCATACGGAAACTTATGCCCTGAAAGCGGCGGCAGGCAACGGCGTGTATGCGTTCGTACTCGCCGGCGACGTCACCATCGAAGGGCAGGCGCTGCATACCCGCGACGGTTTCGGCCTCTGGGACGTGGGTAAAATCCAGATCACGGCAGACAGTGACGCGAAGCTGCTGCTGATGGAAGTGCCGATGGAAGTGTAGGGAGGTTCGTTGGTTTGGAAGGGTGGTAGGGTTGTTTTTCATAACCACATGGGATAAGTGGTCGTGAAAAACAACCCTACCACCCTTCCAAACACTCCAAACCAACAAACTAACAAACTCTTTTTTTTACGATCTTCGCAATTTACCTACTATGGCTCAGATTACGGCAAGTATTGGCGCGTCCGGACTGGTTACCCAGGTTGTTTCGGCCACCCATCATCATTTAATAGCGGACGAGCCCCTGTTGCTCGGCGGCACGGAAAGCGGTTTTACGCCCGGCGAACTGCTCGCTTCGGGTTTGGCGAGCTGCACCTGCATGACGCTGCAACTATACGCCGTCCGCAAAAACTGGCCGCTGACGGGTGCGGAAGTCAGCGTACATTTCGAGCGCGATGCCTTGGCGAAACAGTCGACCTTCGTTTGCACCATTCGTTTACTGGGCGATCTGGAGGAAGAGCAACGGCAGCGTTTGCTGGAAATCGCCCATAAATGCCCGTTGCACCTGGCGCTCACCCAACCGATCACCATTACCACTTCGCTCGTATGACCGACATGACGAAAAAGTACACGAACGGCGACATCACGGTCGTCTGGAAACCCGATGCCTGCATCCATTCCCGCCTCTGCTGGACCCAGTTGGCGGAAGTATTTGATCCCCGCAAACGTCCATGGGTGAACATAGAAGGTGCGGACACTGCGCGCATCATCGATCAGGTGAGCAAATGTCCGAGTGCGGCCCTGAGTTATTACCGCAATGAAGAACCGGCGCCCGCGCCCGAAATTACGGCGGAAAGTATCGTCGAAATAGTGCCCAACGGCCCGCTGCTGGCCTATGGCAACCTGAGCCTGAAATTTGCGGATGGCCGCGAAGAAAAGAAATCCAAAGTGACCGCCTTTTGCCGCTGCGGACAATCGAATAACAAACCTTTCTGCGATGGCAGCCATGTAGCGGCGGGGTTTTCGGATCAGGGGTAGGCGCAGCGCGATCTAAAAGCGCAGAGGTGTCATCCCGACTTTTCAGGAGGGGTGACCTCTCTGAGCAGCACGATCAATAGTCAAACGAAACATCTAATGTTCCGAGATGTCACCCTGATGATCCCGACTCTTCTATCTAAAAGCCCCGATTTATTTTTTACAATTATATTTAGCCCACATAAAATCTAACATAGTTCTCGCTGTTCCGAGATGTCACCCTGATGAAAAATCAGGATGACACCTCTACACGGGAGCACCCACATACTACTTTACCAGAAATCCATGAAAACCCGATTAGACCGCCTTGCCCATTTCCATCCCGAAGCACATTATCACGTTTTTAACCGTACGAACAACCGGGAACCGCTGTTCGTGACGGATGAAAACCGACGTTTTTTCTTACAACAGTATAAGAAGTTTCTGGGGCCATATGTGGATACTTTTGCCTGGTGTTTGATGGAGAACCATTTCCATTTTAGTATTCGTATAAAACCGGCTGTCGTCATTACCGAGATTATTCAGCAAACGCCGGAAATACATCGTATTGTAACGCAGGAACGTTTTTTAGAAACACACGCTCTGGAACGTGATTACCATGCGGTCATTGAACGGCAGTTTACGCGGCTTTTTACGGTCTATGCCATGGCTTTTAATAAGGAATTTGACCGTAGTGGTAACCTGTTTCATCGACCTTTTAAACGGGTGGCTATTGATAATGAAAATCACCTGATATGGTTGATCTATTATATCCATGCCAACATCGCTAAACATGGCGTCATGGCCGATTTTACCCGCTATTTATGGAGTTCATATCCAGCATTTTTATCTGATCAAGTGACTACTTTATGTGAACAGGAGGTGCTGGATTGGTTTGGCGGACTGGAGAGGTTTATAGCGTTTCATCAACCCGGAATAGATTTGCCCCCCGCGCTTACTTTTCTAAAGCTCGAAGAATAATGCTCCCGCGCAGAGGTGTCATCCCGACTTTTTCAGGAGGGGTGACATCTCGAAGCAGCGCGATCTAAAAGCGCAGAGGTGTCATCCCGACTTTCCAGGAGGGGTGACCTCTCGAAGCAGCGCGATCTAAAAGCGCAGAGGTGTCATCCCGACTTTCCAGGAGGGGTGACCTCTCGAAGCAGCCCAACCAAAAGGGCAAAAGTTTATCCTGATTCTAGAAGAACCACACGTCGTATGCAACACCGCATTAGCCAATACGAAACACCCATTGTTCCGAGATGTCACCCTGATGAAAAATCAGGATGACACCTCTACACGCCCCCACGTTTTGCCTGACCAGCATGTCGGGAGATTTGAATCTTGGCGTTCCTAATAACCGGCAGATCGTCAACTCAATGAAACTCCATGCCCACCACCTGCCAGGTCTCCCCGGTCAATACATCATCATATACCTGCAGGGTCTCAAAACCAACCCGGGCATGGGCGCGCAGTGAGCGGGTGTTCCGGGCGGAAATTTCCGTCACGGTGAAATCGTAATGCGGGGCATACACGGCTTTCATGCGGGCGTACAAACCATCGAACACGCCCTGACCGCGAAAATCCTCGGCCACGCAGACCTGGCCCATCACGAACCAGTGTGTTTCATCCCGCAGGGGCCGTCCCCGCCAGGAGAGGGTATACAAAAGGTCGAACATGGGCTGTAAAATGGGCACATCCGCAGCAAAGTCCGGCGGCATGACCAGGGCGTAACCCACCACCAGATCTTTTACTTTGGCAATGATGGAAGGCGTATGCTTATTCATACGCCGCAGGACCGCCGGTTCATGGCGCACCGTCAGGAAACCTTGTTCGGTTTTGTCCGCAGCGGACAGGGCGCTGGCATGGTTCCTGCTTTGCAGATCCAGGATCTGGGTGCATTCCTGTGGCGAACTGACCGTGGTAAATTGTATAAGATCGGAGACTTGCATAGCGTTTGAACAGGACCCAAAAATAAGCCGTTCATTTCCATTTTTTCTCTTCCCCAAAAACTGCTACTTTCGGGCCGCCAAATCTGAAGTGCTCCCAAAGCGGTCACCAAGAGCTGGCAAAGCCCCCTTTACCAAACCTAACCAAAGCACAATTATGACACTTGGTATTTTGAAAGAACCCGGCGACGAGCGACGGGTGGCCCTCGCCCCCGATGCCGTTTCGGCTTTATTGAAAACGGGAATTGAAACCATTTTAGTCGAAGAAGACGCCGGCGCAAAAGCTTTTTTTAAAGACGCCGACTATGCGCAACAAGGCGCCAAAGTAGTCAGCCTCGCCACCATCCTCCAGGAATCAAATATTCTGGTGGCTATTCAGCCGCCGGCCGTAGAAACCATTCGCCAGCTGACACCCGGCCAGGTGCTGATCGGTCAGTTCAACGCCCTGGCCCAGCCGGCGCTGGTCGACGCATTTGTCCAGGTAAAAATCACCGCCTTCAGCCTCGATCTGGTGCCCCGGAGCAGCCGCGCCCAGGCGATGGACGTACTATCTTCCATGGCGACCGTGGCCGGTTATAAGGCGGTACTCGTGGCCGCCAGTCAGCTGCCTACTTTTTTCCCGATGTTCATGACCGCTGCCGGCACCGTCAAACCGGCCAAAGTGCTGATCCTGGGCGCCGGAGTGGCCGGTTTGCAGGCCATCGCCACCGCCAAACGACTCGGCGCCGTGGTGGAAGCCTTCGACGTACGCCGGGCAGCCAAAGAAGAAGTCCTGAGTCTGGGCGCGAAATTCGTGGAAGTCGAGGGCGCAACCGATGATACCAGCGCCGGCGGTTATGCCGTGGAACAGTCCGAAGATTTCAAAAAGCGCCAGGCAGATCTCATTCATCAGCATGCCCTGATGGCCGATGTCGTAATCTGCACCGCGCAGATCCCCGGCCGGAAAGCCCCGCTGCTTTTGCACCGCGCCACCGTGGAGCAAATGAAAACCGGCGCCGTCATCGTCGATCTCGCCGCTTCCTCCGGTGGGAATGCCGCCGGCTCGGAAAATGGTAAAACCGTGTGGATCAATGGCGTATGCATCATTGGCGATAGTAACCTGCCGGCGTCCATTCCGAAAGATGCCAGCGTGATGTTCGGCAAGAACATGGTTAATTTCCTGAAACTCCTGGCTGTCAAAGGAGAACTAACCCTCAATTTTGAAGACGATATTGTCGCCGCCAGTTGCATCGCCCACCAGGGAGAAGTCGTCAGTGCCCGCCTGAAACAGGTGATGCAAACCGCATAATACATCATAAACTCAGCCAGTCCTTTCCGCTAATGTTCAGCTTTTTCCTTGAAAATCAACAAACTATATACATCGTCATTTTGTCCATTCTCCTGGGCATCGAGGTGATTTCCAATGTGCCGGCCATCCTGCATACGCCCCTCATGTCGGGCGCGAATGCCATCCACGGCGTGGTCATTATTGGCGCCATCATCGTCATGGGCCATGCCCGCAGCGACGACTACCTGGCGCTGATCCTTGGTTTCCTGGCCGTGATCATGGGGACTCTCAACGTGGTCGGCGGCTTCGTGGTCACCAACCGCATGCTCGAAATGTTCAAAAAGAAAAAATAAGCACTTTGAAGGATGAACGATGAACGATGAACTATGAACGGTTCATCGTTCATCGTTTATCGTTCATAGTTTTAAAAAACTACGAATGTCCTCTTTCCTACTCCAACTGTCCTATTTGCTGGGTTCCATTTCCTTTATTGTCGGCCTGAAACGGTTGAGTAGCCCCGATAGGGCGCGGGCCGGTAATTTGCTGGCTGCCGGCGGCATGCTGCTGGCCATCATCGGGACGGTTTTATTTCATAAAAACAACTTTGGCGAATCCATCGGCAACATTTTCTGGATCCTGGCGGCGATGGCCATCGGAACGGTGATCGGTTACGCCATGGCCATGCGGGTCAAAATGACCTCCATGCCGCAGATGGTCTCCTTTTTCAACGGTATGGGGGGCGCCTGCGCGGCCATTATTTCTATTGTGGAATTCCATTCGCACCCGGCCGGTTCGCCGGGTTATTTACTGGTCGTACTGCTGGGCGTTGTCATCGGCAGCGTGTCTTTTAGCGGCAGCATCGTCGCCTACGGCAAACTGGATGAAAAAATCAAGGATCTCTCCGCACGGTGGCTGACCTGGTTCAACCTGCTGTTGTTGTTGCTCATTTTCAGCATCGTTGCAGTGGCTGTGGTGTCGCCGCTTACGTTCGGACCGGCCGCATTATGGATTTTATTACTGCTGTCTCTGCTGTATGGCGTCCTGTTCGTCATGCCCATCGGCGGCGCGGATATGCCGGTGGTCATTTCCCTGCTGAACTCCTTTACAGGGGTAGCGGCGGCTTTCGGCGGATTTTTATACAGCAATCCGGTCATGCTCACCGGTGGCATTCTGGTCGGTTCGGCGGGCACTATTCTGACGGTGCTGATGTGCAAAGCCATGAACCGTTCGCTGCTCAACGTTATTATCGGCTCCTTCGGGGCGACAGCGGCCAGCACGAAACAAGGCCAGGGCGATCAGACCGTGAAAGAAGTCAGCCTGACCGATGCCGCCATCTTATGCGCCTACGCCCATAAAGTGGTCATTGTGCCCGGTTACGGACTGGCGGTTGCGCAGGCCCAGCATATTTGCCATGAATTTGAAAAAAACCTGGAAAGCCGCGGCGTGGAATGCAGTTACGCTATTCACCCGGTCGCGGGCCGTATGCCGGGACACATGAACGTACTGCTGGCTGAGGCCGACGTTCCTTATCCTAAACTGGTCGAAATGGAAGACGCCAACCCACAGATGGCCAGTACGGACGTGGTGATCATCGTCGGCGCCAACGACGTGGTGAATCCAGCCGCCGAGAACGATCCGGGCAGTCCGATTTACGGCATGCCGGTGCTGAAAGTCTGGGAAGCCAAAAATGTGATCGTCATGAAACGCAGCATGCGTGCCGGATACGCCGGTATTGAAAATGACCTGTTCTTTCACCCGAAGACCAAAATGCTTTTCGGCGATGCCAAGGATATGCTCGGCAAACTGGTGGGAGAATTGAAATCGTTGTAAACGGAAATTTACAGGTCCTGCAGTACCTGGGCCACCTGCTCAAAATAGGGGCGAAATTTATCCGGCACCTCGTCGTAGAAAGCACTCCAGCGGAATATATGCTTATCTCCGTTTCTGATAATTTCCAGGTAATAACCGCCTTCATCCGCGCAACCCGGACAGCCATATACCGTATCCGGCGTGTGAATCAGTGCGGTAGGCACCGTCCCCAGTAATGCTTCGGCAATTTCAAATTTTTCAACCGGGAGCGGCAGTGCTTGGAAAGTAATCTGGTCGAAATAACAATATTCGCAGTCATCGGCGAATAACTGATCGGTTGTTAAGCGAAAATTACGCGAGCAATCGCCGGCACATTCGGCATAACTAACCCCAAAAATAATCTGGTCCCCCTGGCTGGCAGACGTAGGGCTGCAATCATTTTTATGACAAGCGAAAAGGCCCAGTAACAGGACAAATGGAAGGAGAAGTTTCAACATGGTAATGGTCGTTTTTTGGGAAAGACGTTACCCATGAGCAAAGGGTTGGCCGGATTCGTTAAAGAAAGACAACCGGTGCTTACAAATGCTCCAGCATTTGCGCTATTTGCTCGAAGTACGGACGAAGATTATCCGGCACATCCGTATAGTCCTCGCTCCACCGCACCACGTGTTTCTCCCCGTTCTGCGTGATTTCCAGGTAGTAAGCGCCCTCATCCCGGCAGCCGGGACAGCCAAAGACTGTCTTTTCAGCGCTCAATAACTCCTCCGGTACGGATTCCAGCAGCGGCTTGGCGGCTTGAAACTGCTGATTGTCCAAAGGCGTCGTTTGAAATTCCAGGGTCGGGTAACAGTAGGTGCAGGCATCGGGGTAAATGGCCGTAGCTGTGATCCGATAATTTTCCGAGCACTCCCCCGTACACATGCCATAACTGAGCCCAAAAATGATTTGTTCCGGATAGGAACCCGGCGTTTCCAGGCGTTCGGGATTTTCATTGGTTTTTTGACAGGCAACTATACTCAGCAGCAGGGCGAGCGGGAATAGAATTTTGAACATGAGCGGGTTAATTTTAAAAAAACATGGTACGTTCCTACATTCCCTGGGGTTGCGCATCGGGGGGTAGATTTCCGCTCCCCGCTCCACCTTTATTATACGTAAAATATTGTACCCCTTGCCGGTGCGCTGTTGTAAGGTTATGTTCCCCTCCTCGAAGAGTTGCTAAAACGGCGCGTTAAGACTTAACTTTGTCGGAAACACGTAGGCATGCTTCCTGTAAACATTTCCGATCGCGTCCGGCAGTTCATTGGGGAAAACGATCAACGCGCAGCAGTTGCCCTGTTGCTAGAGGCCTTTCGCGACAAAAACGCCGAACTGTTTAATATCGCGCTGGTGCAGCAGGCCAACATCAAAAAGCTGGGCGACCAAAGCGCTACCGGCATCCTCTCCACGGAAGAACGCAACCGCGAACAAGCTAAAATTAATGTGGCGCTGCTGCATTTATCCGATGAGCACGCGCGGCTGTTCGAGGATGGAAGTTCCGGCCGGTCCATGCCGCGCTGGATCATTTTGGCCACCATCGCTTTAGTCGCGCTGGTACTGGTTGGCTGGTTAATAAAAAACAACCGTTCCCAGCCCGTTTATCCCGAAACTTTCGATGTTACGGTGCGCCTGCATGAACCGGGCGGTGAACAAATAGCCATCACAGAAGGTCAGGTCAATCTCCGCCTGGGAGAAGCCGTTCCGCAGGACCCTCATCCACTCAATGCAACCGGGGAGGCCACTTTCCGGGACCTGAGTGAAAAATATCGGGACAGTTTGGTTCGCCTGCTGTACTTCCCGCCCCGGAACCGGCGTTTTAAAATTACGCAGCAAAGCGCGGCTGTGTTATCCGGTCAGGATCAGACCATACGTTTTACACTGGAGTTTTTGCCTGATAGCACCCCTTTTGAAGGCAGTCTGCGCGATCCCAAGGGGCCGCTCGCCGGAGCGGAGATCACGGTGGACGGGAATTTACGCACGACCAGCGATGAAAAGGGCTATTTTAAAATAGACATTCCCAAGGCCAGCGGCGCCTCCGCCTATTTCGTCATTGAAAAAAACGGCCGGCGGCGGTACCAACAGACCGTCACTATTTCACCCGGTTTTCATTCAATTCCAATTGAATAACCATGCGCCACCTGCTCTTACCCATCCTGCTTTTTTGCAGCGCCTGCCTGCCGGCCCAGACGCGGGTCCGCATCCGGGTGCTGGATGAAAATGACCGGCCCCTGAAGTTCCTGCGTCTGACGATGGCGGGTAATAATCTGCCGGTGGAGACCGAGAGTAATGGCGAGTTTACGCTCGAATTTCCGCCGGGTAAAGCGGAATTAATATTTTATCCGCCGGCTGAGTTCGAACGTATTTCGCCGCCCAACGGCGCGCTGATCTTACCGGAAAACAAAAACAGCACCATCAGCATCTGGCTGGCCCGAAAAGGCGCTGATAACCGGCAACTGGAAACATTTACGCGGGTTTTAAGTAAAAAAGAAAAGGAAAAAGCGCGGCTGCAGGTAGAGAATGAAGCGCTCAAAACCCGTTTATCCATCCTGGAAACAGACCGGCAAAATAACCGGGCGCTGCGCGATAGTCTGGAAACTGCCGTCCGGGCAAACACCGGTACGACCACCGCGCTGAACCGCGAAATTGCGGATTTACAGGAAACCGTAGCGTTGAAACAGCAGTTGTTCTACCAGAAAATCGCCGGCGAACTGGTCGTGTATGCCGACCGCCTCAAGGACCTGCGTGATGCATTACCCCGGGTCAGCGACGCGTTTATCGACCAGCGCTCGATGGCGCGTTTTGACAAAATTATTGGCGCATATAACGTGGCCCGCGATTCTTTACTGCAAAACCACCGGGGCAATGTGGAGATCGTCCGGGTGCTGTGGGGAACAAATCCGGCCGAGTCGTTAACGGCGGTGTATGAACAGGCATTAACCACCGTACACCAGCAAACGGTGCTGCCCCTCAATACCACCCTGATCGACCAGTTTCGGGCGGTTCGCGCCGAAGAAGTGCGGCCTGCCAAAGCCCGCAAAACAACTAAGGCTGCGGCCGACCATGCATTCAGCCAGTTGAACACAGTGATTGCTCCATTAGAAAAAAACATCGGAGTTGCCCTCCATGACCTGGAGGCGGCTCTTCACCAAAACCATTGATCAATTATGAAAAATGCTTCCTGGTTTTACGCTCTGCTCACCATCTGTAGCCTCGGTTGCGGCGGCAAAGATGATAATTGTGAAAGTTCCATCTCGTCCATCCAGCCCAATAGCAACCCTCCCGGTTATGAGGTGCTGATCACTACAAATGGCTTCGATTCAGATGCCAAGGTTTTTTTCGGTACTGTCGAAGCCACTACCAGAATTGCCGGCGCCAATGCCATTATTGCTAAAGTACCTTCCGGCGTGTCGGGGAATAATATAGAGGTCAGCGTGGAAGGGGATTGCATTGCCCGTTCAGATGGATTTACAGTGTTAGGAACTTTGCCGAATAGTATACAGGCTTCTTTGCAAGAGATTATTATACCTACTCCACCACCGTCTTACCCTACGGATATTGGTAACAACTGGAAAAATGCTGCGAATGATAATCAATCTCTCCTCATTCAGGGAAGCCTGGTAGGTGGAGTTGCCCAACTGGATATTGATTCTAAAGAGTTTAATTATGGCGTAGAAAGCCCCCTCTCCGGTACTATTAATACCAACACCAATGTAATTTATATGGAGATTGATCGAAGAGCCATCCCAAACGGAATCTTAGAACACTTTGACGGACAATTTATTCCGCTGCCAAAGCCGGATCCTGCGACTACAAAACCTTACGCTATTTTGTTGATTTCCCGGGAAACAGGCCGTCAATCTGTATTTCTTTTTCCCGGATAACCTCATCGTCCACCCACATACCTCGCCCCCAGCGCAAACGCCGAATAAGTTCCCTGTCTAATGCCCAGTGCATCCTGATAGACCGGCAACCCCTGCCAGCCCAGGCTCAGGCTCCACTGTGGCCCGAACACCCATTGGACGCCAGCGCCGGCACTGCTCAGCCAGTTTACCTGACGTAATCCGCCTTTAAAACGTTTTTCAAAACTGCTGAAATAACCGCCCGTGGCAAACGCGTACAGGCGCTGACCCGAAGCCGTGGTCAGCAGGCGGCGCACCAGATAAATGTTGAGGGGCAGCTCCCAGGTGGTCTGCCGGCGGTCGTCGTTGGAAAGACGCACCTGCGGACTGATTTGCCCGACAAAATACCAGCCCGGTGCAAAGAGCGTGGCGTAGTTACCCTGGATGGAAAAACGGGTCCGGTCCTCGCCCAGGATCACCCTATCCTGCTGGGCGGCCACCGGAAAGTACAGGCTGCCCTGCACGGTGAATTCATAGTGTTCGATAAAAGGCACATAGCGCGCGCGCAGACCGACGGCCGAAAGCGTGTGGACCGCCACGCCGCCCTGCGGTTCCGCACCGAAAGCGCCAAGTGCTCCGACGGCGCCGGCCGGACCGAAACGCAGGTTGGAAAAAACGAGATCCACCCCGGCACTGAAGCGATTCTGCCGCGACATACCGCGTTGGAGTTGCAAAAACTGGGTCATTTGCGCGGCTCGATAACCGGCCGTATCGTCGGTGCGGTAAGTTGTCAGGGTGTTGAAAAAACCGATCTCCGTCTGCGCATCCGCTACCACCGGGGTGAGTCCGGGCGCAATGGCCAGGCCGAGAGAATCTTCCGGGGCACTTTGGGCATGGATCGCAAAATGGAACAGGAGGGCGATCAGAACGGCGATGATCTTCATAGGGTCGAAGTAAATGGCAGGACCGGTGAGGAAGCTGTGGTGTTCAAAGGTAGCGCATAAATGGAAAAATTCTGCCGGGAAAGAAGGCGGAAAAACAAAATTCCTCCAAAAAAACCGATCTTTACCGACCTTCCATTCCAAACCATTTATCAGCGCCGCTACCCACATGCCAGCCGGCAATTTTATCCATTTCATCCTGTTTTTCGTCCGGCTGCCGGTCACAGGTAACCAACACAGCCATCGCCAGCAGCGGATCTCGTCCGTCATGCGCCGTTTACGAACCGCCATTTTACTCATGGTGAGTTCAATTTTGGTCGGCACGGTCGGCTATATACTGATCGAAAATTATTCCTGGCTCGACGCGTATTATATGGCGGTCATTACCCTGGCCTCGGTCGGTTTTGCCGAAGTACATCCCCTGAGCGCGGCCGGCAAAATATTCACGACTTTCCTGATTTTATTCAATGTCGGTTCATTCGCCTACGCCATTTCCACTATTACCAGCATGCTGGCGGAAGGCGGTTTTCATAAATTACTCCTGGAATTTCGTATGAATAAACATATAGATGACCTGCTTAAACACACCATTGTCTGCGGTTACGGGCGCCACGGCAGCGAAGTGGCCCAGGAACTGACCAAGCAGAATATTCCCTTTGTCATCGTAGAAAGCCTGCCCGACCGGTTGGAAATTCTGCGCAAAGAGACCAATTACTTATTTGTGGAAGGAGATGCCACCCAGGACGAGGTGCTCCTCGAGGCGGGTATTCTGCGGGCCGCCGCCCTGCTCACTACCCTGCCCCACGATGCGGACAATCTTTTCATTACTTTGTCGGCCCGTCAGGTCAACCCGCAGCTACGGATCATCAGCCGGGCCAACGGGTTGCTCGACGAGGCCAAAATACAGCGCGCCGGAGCCGACCAAACGGTGGTGCCGGAGCGGATCGGCGGATTTTATATGGCCACACTGGTGAGTAAACCGGACGCCATAGATTTTTTTAACTTACTGTCTAACCTCGGACCAAGTAAGGTGGTTTTTGAGGAAATACCCGTCCGTCAGTTGCCGGCAGGCTTTCAAGACCAGAGCATTGCCGCCAGTCCGCTCGCCCAAACGCCGGCGGTGGCCATTGTGGCCGTGCGTTATCCGGACGGGCGTTATGAACTGAATCCGCCGCCTTCTTTCCTACTAAAACCGGATTTAAACGTGGTGCTGTTCGGTACGGCGGAGCAAATGGCGGCTTTCCGACTAAAAGAAATGCGCAAAAGCTGAGCATATAGTTGACTTTTGTGAAATAGAACCCGTCAAATCCACCAGTGATCACTTCCTTCCTGCCTTATGCGCTCCAGCCTCGCCATTTGCCTGCTCTTTATTTGCTCTTTCGTCAGCGCCCAACCGAACGTTTATATCAGGTTTCCGGACGACTTGTTCGTGATGGGTTGTGCGGATATTTACCATCCGCCGGTTTTATATAACCCGGATAGCCTGCCGATTACCATTGATTATGAAGATTTTGTCTTTCCCTTGATTACCGACGTCTGTTATACCATCGAGCGCACCTGGTATATTCGGAACATCAATAACGACGCCACGCTTCCCTGGGGCTATGTACCGAATCCGGCGCCCGAGGCGGGTTCGCCGCATGCGCCCGGCAATCGAAACGGGCCAACCATCTCCGCACCGGGCAACGCCATACCCGGCTGGGAACCGACACTGACGAAGATCTATTTTCAGGATGCCCAACCCACGGATTATTCCGTGTTTTACACGGGCGGCAATTTCATGACCTTTGCCAACAACCAGCCGGCTGTTTTTACGGTGCCCGCTCTTGACCTGGTGAAAGGTTTTGTGTATAAACAGCGCATCGACATCATCGATACGGTGCGCCCGGCGATCTTGACCTGCCCGACTGCCGCAGTCTTTTTTCCGGATACGACGCCCAACAGCGCTTTGTTCTGGCAGGCTGATGAGTGGTTCGACCCCCTACTGGAAAGCCATGACCTGCAGGAAACACCGGTTAGTCTGACGATCAACACGACGGACGATTGTACGGGCAACGGCGTAAACATCCGGTACACGCTCTTTCTGGATCTCAACCGCGACGGCGTGCAGGAAACAGTGGTGGATAACTCCAACGCTCCGGTCGTACCCGGGCAGATCAACTATGGCAACATTAATTCGCTGAATAACAGTGGTGGCCAACCACAGGTATTCGATCAGCGGCCGGTGATGGCAAGTGCTAAATACAAATTTGGTTTACAGGAAAGCAACAACGGCCCGAACCGGATTTGTACCCTGGGCTGGCATAGTGATCAGGCGCCGAACGTCTGGGTCCCTATGCAGCTGCCCACCGGTACGCATCGCATTCAATGGACCGTTGAGGATGGCTGCGGAAACCTAAACACCTGCGACTATTTTTTTACCGTCGGTGATTCCACGCACGTTAAAGCGGTGGACTATTTCATTCGCTTTCCGGATGATGCCTATTCTACAGATTGCAGTGATCTGTATATGCCGCCGGTTTTGTCTAATCCGGATAGCCTGGACATCAGCATGGAGTATGAGGATATTCCCTACGACGGAGTGCCGTTAGCCTGTATCAAATTTGACCGTAACTGGCTGATCAAAGGTCCACATTATGACCCCGCACTGCCCTGCACCCGCGTCCCTAACCCGCACCCAAATGCGGGTACGAATGCCATGCCCCTTAACCGGGTTGGTGTTACTGTTTCGGCACCGGGCAATTTGCAACCCGGCTGGGAACCCACGACCGTCAAGATTGATCCGCAGGATGCTGTAGCTACCAACTATGCACTTTTCTACACGGGTGGTTATTATAACACGTATGTGAATGGCATTCCATCCAGCTTTAACGCCCCCCCTGTGGCCCAGGCGAATTGTTACCAGTATGTGCAGCAAATCTCTATTGTCGATGTCACCCCGCCGACGATCAGCAGTTGTCCGGTGGACCCGTTTTTCCCCGATACAACCGCTAATGATTCGCTGTTCTGGAACGCCGCTTATTGGCTGGACCCGGTCAATCAAAGTCATGATCTGCGCGATAACCCGGTGCTTTTACCTCTGGAGGTAACCGATCCATGCAGCGGCGCCAGCACGGATATTCATTTTTTCCTCTTCCTGGATCTGGATCGCAACGGGGTACAGGAAACCGTTATCAATAGCAATAATGCGCCACCTGCCGGGCAGGTGATGTTCGGCAATGCGTTCAACCCTAACTATGCCGGTGGCGTAGCGCAGGACTTCGATCAGCGGCCAGTTCCGTCCAACGAAAAATATCGGTTCCTGCTGCAAAACAGCACTAGTGGGCTGTATAGATCTGCCCAGGTTGGCTGGTACAGCGCCACGACACCCGGCACCTGGATACAGCCGCAGCTTCCGCCCGGCAATCACCGGATCAAATGGATTACCGAAGATAACTGTGGAAATACGAAGGTTTGCGACGTTTTTTTCACCGTTACGGACTCGAATGCAGTCGTTTCGAGTGTACATCCCGGTGCGTTGGGTAGTGGACAAACATTGCGGGTTGCTCCCAATCCGGCAACCGGCGAATCTGTTTTATACCTGGAAAATCTGGGTATTACCAACGCCAATTTTGACCTGTATGATGGTTATGGTCGATTGGTCTGTAGCCGCCCGGTACAGGATAACCAGGTCCTGCTGGACAAACCGAATTTGCCAACTGGTTTATATTTTTATAAAATTTCAACGGCTGGAAAAGTACAGGCAACAGGCAAGCTAAGCCTGATAAGCAGCAAGCATTAGTCGCAGTCTTTATTTTTATAAATATTTGATAACCAACCTAAAGGTTAAATTTTAACGAATTTTCCCACCCGCACCTGGCTGCCGGAATAAACGGCAATACTATACATCCCGGCCGCAAAATCCGCCACTTGGATCTGCAGGTCTCCGCCGCCCAGCGCGGATGTTTCCAGCAGCATCCCGCCCTGCAGACTGGCGATTTGCACGCGGTAATGGCCTTCGTCCGGCAAACGCAGCGTGAGCTGATCTTGCACCGGGTTGGGATAAATTTCCAGGGCTAAAGGGTTGCTGGCCGACACCCCGACCACGGCCGCATCCACAATAAGGTCGATGGTGCGCAACAGGGAGTACTGGGCATTGGCGCCAAAAGCGTCCTGACCGATTTCCCAGATCATGAGACCGCCGACTTCGTTGAGCGCCAGCTGGGTCTTGGCCTGGATGGTTGGAATACCGTTCCAGAATTTCTGCCCCGTCTGATCGAGCTGGGCATTGGCGGCATCCTGATTGACAATACCGCGGTAAGTAAAGGACGCCACCGGGCTGACGCCAAAATCATAGCCGTAAAAAGGTACGCCGAGGGTGAGTTTTTGGGCGGGCACGCCCTGTATTTTCCAGTATTCAATGCAGCTCTCCGCCCAGGTATAGGGCGAATGCTGACCGGGGTTGGAGGGATCCCAGGGACCCGTCAGGTCATAGACCATCATGTTCACCCAATCGAAAGCCGCCAGGGCGCTTGCGGTGATCTGCGGGTAGCGGTAAGAACCGGGCAGCGCGGCCGTGAGGGGAATACCCAGCGGCGCGAGGGCCGCTTTCAATTCCAGAATAAAGGGACTGTACCAGGTTTTGACGTACTGCCATTCCAGGTCGACATCTACGCCGTCCAGATTCTGGGCCTGCACGTACAGCACGATTTTCTGGATAAAAGCTGCCCGGTTGGCGGGCAGGGTCAGGTTGTTCCAGTAGGCATCCACTTCGGGAGCCAGGTAACCGCCGGCCAGCGAAATGTAGACCTGGCAGCCCTGCTGGTGGGCCTTGGTAACAGCGGGTTGGATATTGGCGCCTGCGCAGGAAATGTTACCCAGTGAATTGGGGTTGGCGAAGGCAATGTTTACGTGGGTCAATCGGCTGAACTCAATGTCGTTGATCCAGCTGAAACGATAGGTCGGCAAATAACCAACGACCTTAAATGATTGGGAATAAACCGTTTGCAGGGCAAACAGCAACAGCAGGGGTAAGAATTTTCGCATCGGTGGACGGGTGGATGAGTGTGTGAAAGTCCACAAATGTAAAAACTTTCACTAGTGCCGCGTCCAGTGAATAACGCACTAAGCGCAATCCCCCTCCGGCATACACACTTCGCCATCGGCCGATTGCATTGTAGCGGCGGGATGCGCCTTTTCCCAGGCCTCCCAGGACTGCTCCAGCACCTGTAGAAAACCGGCCGTGGCCTGGGCGCCCGACACGGCGTACTGGCGATTGAAAACGAAAAACGGTACTCCGCGAATACCGATCTCGGCGGCTTCATCGATATCGGCGCGGACTTCTCCGGCATAATCGTCGCTGTTCAGCAGTTGGCGTACTTCCTTGATTTCCAAGCCCACCTCATGGCCTAATTGTTCGAGCACCGCCGGGTCGCTGATGTTTTTACCTTCGGTGAAATAGGCGGAGAAGAGTTGTTCTTCGGCAGCGTTTTGCAGGCCGTGTTTGGCGGCCAGGTGGGTAAACCGGTGCGCGTCAAAAGTATTGGCCGGTAGCTGCCGGTCAAAATCAAAGGTCAAACCTTCGTTATTAGCCATGTGGAGCACCTGCATCGTGGCTTCCCGCGCCTGTTGGGGGCTCCAGCCTTTGCGGTCAGCCAGGTGATCATAAATATTTTCGCCGGGCACGTATTTCGCCTCGGGGTCGAGCTGGAAACTATGCCAGACGACTTCCACGGCGTCGCGGTGGGCAAATTCCTCCAGTGCATTTTCAAACCTGCGTTTGCCGATGTAGCAAAACGGACAGGCGATATCGGACCAAATTTCGACTTTCATACAGCTTTAACAATCCTGAACGCGATCGGATCAGACTTAGCGGAAAAAATTATCCTGTTCATATAATCCGGGCGTTTGTTTTTCCATAATCGCAAATTCCAGGGCTTGACTGGGCACGCCGTATTTAGCCTCGACGGCAAAGGGCGCGGTTTCCCCGGTGAGTGTGTAGCCATGGCGTTCATACCAGGCGATCAGGTCTTTACGTACCGAAATAACACTCATGTAAATGCGTGTGCAGCGACGTTTTCGGGCAAAAGCGTCGGCGGCCGTCAGCAGTTTTTTGCCGATGCCGGCGTTTTGCAGCTCAGGTTCCACCGTCAGCATACCCAGGTAGAGGCCGGTTTCCTTGACCTGCAGGTAGACGCAGCCTTCGATCCGGCCAGCTTCGTTGCGGTATTTGAGCATCATAGCATTAGGTTCGAGCATCATGTCGAGCAACATCGCCTCGTCGGTACGGGCTTCGCCGATGATCAGATCGGCTTCATGGGTCCAGCCTTTTTTGGAACTTTCGCCCCGAAATGCGCTGTTGACAAGTATAAGGAGAGCAGGAATATCCTCCGGCATAGCGGGTTCGATGGGCATTGCGTGTTGATCCATTGACTACTTTTGTTTGCGGCTGCAAAAAAAGCATTTCACCAGCTTTGCGGCTACTTTTGCGTGGATTTTTCCTAAAAAAGGCAGCGATGTATATAGAAGATCAGGTTTTTCAAAATATGGATTTTACGCAAAATCCGCTAACTGCCGAGGAGTATGAAAACTGCAATTTTGTGAATTGCCACTTTTACGGTGTCAGCCTGTCAGGTATTAAATTCCTGGATTGCACGTTCACCGGCTGCGACCTGTGTCTGGTGAAACTGCTCAAGGCGTCGTTCAAAGAAGTAGCGTTTAAAGACTGTAAAATGCTGGGTTTACACTTTGAGGATTGTAATGAATTCGGTTTATTATTTAGTTTTAATAGCTGTATACTAAATCATTGTTCTTTTTATCGTACTAAACTTAAATCTACAGTTTTTAAAAATTCCAAGATCCAGGAAGCAGATTTTACTGAATGTGATTTAAGCCTGGCGGTATTTGACCACTGTGACCTGGCCGGCGCAACTTTTGAAAATACCATTCTGGAAAAAGCGGACTTGCGAACGGCATTTAACTATATTATGCAGCCGGAAATTAACCGCATTAAAAAAGCCCGGTTTGCATTAACGGGGCTGGCCGGACTGTTGCAGCACTATGATATTGAAATTGACAACGCAAGTTAGAAAGGGGGTTTGTTGGTTTGTTGGTTTGGAGGTTGGGTTGGTTAGTTGATAGCTAGCACAAACTCCCAACAAACCAACCCATTTCCTTAAAAATCCATACCTACCGACAAAGTATTCTGCAAATACAGATCATTAGCGCCTTTGGAAATAAAATCCAGCTTATCGGTAGTAAAATACCCCAGCCCCAGGTTGTAAGTGATTTGGAAATGAGCGCATAACCGGTAGCTCAGGCCCAGGCCGCCATTAAGGGATGTATAAATGCCTTCGTTCACCCGCGGGCCCTGGTCCACCCAGAGGTCCCGTTGATTGCTCAGTGCGGCGCCGGCATAGATATAAGGGGCAAGTCTGGCATCCTCCCGCAGTATCCGGCCGTTGGCCAATTTGTATTTCAAGCCTATGCCCAGCGTCGTGAACCTCGAGCGAAGCATCGTTATGTGTTCTCCCGGTAGCACTAACCCGTCGAAACACCGGCCAATATCGCCCATGGTGGCGAACACCTGAGCATCCAGCGCCGGTGTCAGATAGCGGCTGTAATCCAGGCGGGCTACCCCATACCATTCTTCTTCAAAATCAAAAAAGGAGTTGCCCAGATCGCCGTTATACTGCTGGATACCGGCGCCCGCACGCAGGTTATTTTTGGCGCTGCGGCTTTGCGCGCTCAAGGCAGTACTCAGTAAACAGCAAACGAGCAGGAGGTAGAAAGATGTTTTCATGGATAAAGGATCAAGCGATTATGCCTACTCTGTCGGTTTTCGGCTTCCCCGGTAAATAGGAAGACGCGCGTTTATAGATGCCGGTTGGGTATGAGCGTGTTTATAAAACCAGCCTGCTTTCCGGACTTTACAACGGCACATTCCCATGTTTCCGCTTTGGCCGTTCCACCACCTTATTTTCCAGCATGGCAAAGGCCTTGATCAGTTTACGCCGCGTGTCACGGGGTTGGATCACCTCGTCGATGAAGCCCCGGGCCGCCGCGCGGTAGGGATTGGCAAAGGTGTCGGCGTATTCGCGTTCTTTTTCCAGCAGTTTGGCCGCCGGGTCGGGCGCCTGGTCTATTTCGCGTTTGAAAATAATTTCCGAAGCGCCCTTCGCGCCCATGACGGCAATTTCCGCACCGGGCCAGGCAAAGTTCATATCCGCACCAATGTGTTTGGAATTCATCACATCGTAGGCGCCGCCATAGGCCTTGCGGGTAATAAGAGTGACCCGGGGTACGGTGGCTTCGGAAAAGGCATACAGCAATTTTGCGCCGTTGGTAATAATCGCATTCCATTCCTGATCCGTGCCGGGCAGAAAACCGGGTACGTCCACCAGCACCAGCAGCGGAATATTGAAACAGTCGCAGAAGCGCACGAAACGGGCGGCTTTCTTGGAGGAATTTACGTCCAGTACGCCGGCCAGGTTCATCGGCTGGTTGGCCACTATGCCTACACTACGACCGGCCAGACGCGCAAAACCCACCACGATGTTCTCCGCATAGCTTTCATGAATTTCAAAAAACGAGGCCTCATCCGCAATGCCCGCCACCACTTCACGCATATCGTAGGGCTGGTTCGCATTTTCCGGCAGGAGCGCAGCCAGCTCGTCCCGGTACTCATCCCCCAGCGTATAGGCTAGGTGTGGCGCCGTGGATTGACAGTTTTGCGGCATATAACTCAGCAGCCGTTTGATCTTATCCATGCAATCCACGTCGTTGGCCGCCACCAGATGGGTTACTCCGCTCTTGCTGGCATGCGTCGTGGCGCCACCCAGTTCCTCGGAGGTTACCTCTTCATTGGTGACGGTTTTTACCACGTTTGGGCCCGTCACGAACATATAGGAGCTGTTCTCCACCATCAAAATGAAATCGGTCATGGCCGGCGAATACACCGCTCCACCCGCACAAGGCCCGAGAATAGCCGAAATTTGTGGAATGACGCCGCTGGCCTGCACATTACGGTAGAAAATATCAGCATAACCACCCAGCGAATTCACCCCTTCCTGAATACGTGCCCCACCGGAATCATTCAGGCCGATCAGGGGAGCGCCGTTCTGTACAGCCAGGTCCATCACTTTGCAGATTTTTTCGGCATGCGTTTCGGATAAAGAACCGCCGAACACCGTAAAATCCTGGGCAAACACGTATACCAGCCGCCCGCCAATGCTGCCGTAACCGGTCACCACGCCATCGCCCAAATACTGCTGCTCCGCCATACCAAAGTCGGTACTACGGTGCGTAACCAGCGCGCCGATCTCCTCGAAAGAGTCTTCATCGACCAGAAAGTGAATACGTTCGCGGGCGGTGAGTTTGCCTTTTTTATGCTGGGCATCGATGCGGGCCTGGCCGCCGCCAAGTTTCGCCTCCGCGAGTTTGGATTGAAGAAGCGAGAATTTACTGGTCATGTGTGTTGCAGGATTTAAGTTGGTTGGTTGGTTGGTTTGGGGTTTGTTGGTTTGGGGTTTGGGGGTTTGGGGGTTTGTTGGTTGGTATTTATTAGTTTATAGGCCTATATTTAAATTGGCAGGCATTAAAATAAAGAGAAAATTTAATCTTCCGGGTATTGTTATATTTTACTATAATCAACACAAAGAAGTTTTAAACGAACACCCATTTAAATTGCTAACGGCCATCAATTATAAACCTCACAAACCTCATAAACCTTTATAAATCCTCACAAACCTCCCCCCTTCACTCATCCACATATATCCGTTGATATTCAATACTTAGCACCATATCCTTTTCCAACAGAATTTCACCCTCTTTTTCGATCATAAAATGGGCGGTAGAGCCGGCCGTTTTGGGTACGTATACATCCGCCTGTCCATAGTCATCTGTTTCAATAGTGATCTTATTATCTATATGCACTAATGCATGGGGAATAAGACCGTTTTTATCTTTCAGGGAAAATTGAACATGGGTCGTTTCGGGTACGATCTCAATCACAAAATCAATTGGGCGATCCCCTGCATCGGCGGCGGTATAAAACATTTGTTGAATGATCCGGTAAGGACGGCCGTTTTTCGCCAGGTACGTGAGCCGGACGGTATCGCGCTGTTTGCTGCGGTCCAGGACGGTGAACACAGCCCGGCCATCTTCAGTCAGGGGCTGTGGCGGCTCGGGCGCATTATTGCCAAACTGCACACTTACCTGGCTGCCCCGGTACACCACCGGATTATCCGCGGGAGAACGCAAACGGATGATCAGATCGAACGAATTCGATTGACAACTGGTAAAATACAGGACAAAAACCAGGAACGCGAACAGGCGGAAAGAGAAGAAAACGGCAGGTCGAAAAAACGGACGTAATTCAGGATGCATACGGTTGGTGCTAGGCCGCAAAGATAGCAGTTCCGCGCTTTTTTAATATTGAACTTTGTACTCTGCCGTTTGCTGCTTATACTATTTCAGTACGGCGATATAAGCGGTGCATCACCTGGGTATGCGGTAAGGTAAGCAGGCTGAGTAAAATAAAAATGGCCGGCAAACCTGAATTTTGCCAAACCTCCGCACTGGTAAAAAAATATATGCCCAGTAAAAAGGTATAAGAAAGTATGGATAAGGGCAGCGAATTACGCCAGACCGCCATTAGTTTACCGCGCAGCGGCAGAAAATTATAGATATCGATGAATGCCAGCACGCCATGCCAGCCCGTGAAATAAAGGGTAAAGCCACTCAACAGGCTCATCTGGCCACAGAGGAAAATAAACGCGCATAAGGCTAACCAAATACCCCACTTATGCTTTCGCTGCGAATTAACCGGCAGCAGCAGTACCACCAGTATGACATAAAACAAGGGCAGCGGTATTTGCTGTACAACTGCAATCACCTCGGTGGCAGTCGTAAAGGCTGGCACTAAAAGTTTGATCCAGGAGGCTAGCTCCAGGGGATGATGAAGCAGTAACCAGGCTACCAGACTAGCCCCGTACAACAGGGTTTTTACAAATTTCCAGCGCGGACTGCTTCCCGAAAACTCCAAATCAGTCTCCCCGAAATGCCAGGCGGACAGCACTAAAAAAAGCAGCAAACTACAACCCGGACTCATCCACCAAAGCGCCGAATAAAGCAGTATCCACACTACATAGGTCGCTATAAAATGCCTGATATGAAAGGCCCTGCCCTCATTAATAGCCTGCTGCCGGGCAATATAGTGATCCATAGCCCCATGGGGAATCCCGGTAATTACTATGCCGAGCAATAAACCAGCGACCTCAAAAAATCGCCACGCTTCCAGACCGGTCCAGCGGGCAGCCGCTCCAATCAAACTAAGGACGACTAAATAAAACAGGTACTGACCGCTGATACGCATCTTTCTGTTGCTAGGCTAGGCATCTCCCCACGACGCCGGAATATATAAAAGAAGAGAACGGGCAGCGCAATTCTGCCGCCCGTTCTCTATTCCATTCCTGCGATTAAGCCGGTTTCAAGACGGAAGATTTTACCGCCAGGCTGTAAATGACCAGACCGAATCCAATTTTGTTGACCGCATCACCGATGTTGTAGATCAGGTCCATATTGCGGACGCTGATCACGTTGCGCAGCCAGCCGTCGGTTTCGATCGCCATGTAACCGATCGGGTAAATGGCCCAGCCCACCAGCACAAACCAGCCCAGGGCCGTCATTGCACTCTTCAGGTATGGATCTGACGAGTTATTGGCCAGTTTACGAGCTGACCCCAACCAGATTTCATATACAATACCTAAGTAACCAACGGTGGAAAGTATGCCCCATAGCACGCTGTTGGCCCGAAATGCCGTTTCACCCAGGTAGCCGCAGACCAGCATGATCAGCGAATAACCGATCATTTTCCATAAGAGTGTCTGCGTTGCCCCAAAGGCTTTCAGGATTAAATAAAATTCCACACACATCAACGGCACCGTCAGGGTCCAGTCGATATAACGCAACTGAGTAGGCGATTGCCCGGTGGAGATCCACACATCACGCATGTAATAGTAGTGTACGGAAGCAATCATCGTGATCAGGCCGGCAATGAGCAGGGAAGTCTTCCATTTACCCTGCACCTCCTGGCGCTCGAAAAAGAAGAAAACGGAAGCCGCAAACATGGCCATATACCCGATAAAAAAGGTGAACCCTACGTAATCGTTCGGGGTCAGAGCCGCCAAAAAAAGCTGGCTGGAAGTAAAAAGTGATTCCATTGTGTAAAAAAGTTGTTTAACGATTGAAGTGAAACTTGATTAAAAAGTTAAACAAATGTAGCTTGACTTCCTCCGTGTTTACTTCTCCTACACACACTTATTTTTGTAATTTAGATAAATTATAAATTATTTATTTTTTGAACAATTTACTATACAGAATATAATTTTAAAATTCAGGCAAAAAGCAACCTAAAATCAATGAAATACAAATCGATATGCCGTAATTCCATATATAAATTGTTAATACATTAGATATATATAAAACGTCATACCGACACCGAATAAAAAAGTCTTCGGACGCCAAAGGCGTCCGAAGACTAAAAGCAGTAAAGTATACCGGCAAAAATGATGGGAGCAGGCCGGAAAGCAGGAAGCCGGGCCTGAAAAAACAGGCAGGTTTAAACGCTTTTTTTACGCATTACCACTCCCTTGCCCACGCTCCGGCTGGTCCAGCCAAATAAGCTCCCATCCAGCCACAAAATAAAATCGGTCAGGAAAACCAGCGCCGGTTCGCTGCTGGAAGCCGGGCGGACGGTCATGGCTGTTCCCGTATCGGTGGTCACGTTACGGGCATTCTTCTTAAAAATGCTTTGCGCCAGGCCCGTCCAGTACACCTCCAGCAAGCCCACGAGGTGTCGGCTAAGGCCCTGAAATTCAATAATTTCAAAACCGGCGCGGCCGGCCCAGTTTTTAAAATCCTCGGAACCGATCAGGTAGTCGTGCCCGAAAGCATAAGCGCCCTGAGAAATCAGGTTCTCTTTTTGCTTCGGATTGCCGAACCATTGCCACAGCCGGTTGACCGGGTCGTAGGTAAATGGAAATTCGCGGCTCGGAAAAGTCATAATGGCCACGCCGCCGGGCCGCAGCACCCGGTACATTTCCTGCACCATGCGTTCCGGCCGGCCCACATGTTCGATCACTTCGCAACTAACGATCAGGTCGAAACTGGCGTCGTCATAACTCAGATTGAGCGCATCGTTGGTCTCGTAGTGGAGGTTCATCACGCCCTTATTCAACTCGCGGGCATGGGCCAGATCCTCGGCATTTACGTCGCAGCCGATGACTTGCAGCGCATGGCCGGCAATCATCCGGTCGTAGTCGCCTTCCCCGGTACCGAGATTAAGTGCTTGATCAAATTGCTGGTTATCAGCCGCTTGCTTAAGTTTTTTGCGTACGAACAGGTAGCGGTTCCGGAAAGTGGGAAACAAAAATTTGAAGTTCACTGGACAGGTAATAAAGGATGAGAGACGGAAACCTACAGGGTTTTAGAGCGGTTTGGAACGCGAAGGTAGCAGGCTTCGCTGTATACGCAGGAGCAAATCCGCAGATCAGCGCCAAAGTTGCTTAACACGCCGGAACGCCCCGTTAACCGATGATTAATTTATCCGATCTTTGCGCTAAAAAAATCGGTAGCATGTAATTGTATTGCACAAAATAAGTTACGTTTGCACTGCCTTAGAATTTATAGTTTAATCATAGTAGCATTTTCATGTAATTAGCCACCACCCGGCATACCCCCATGCCGGTATTACCGGTCACCTATATTGACGGCCGGACGGGTATTAAGCTGAACTTCCATGTTTATCCTACTGCATTGCTCCCCCAAAGACCACTGCAGCCTGCTTGCTATTAATGTTTTGAATTCTTCCGTACGCACTTTTATAGCTGGAATCCGATGAAGTATCTTCTACTACCCTGCACATTGCTCTGTCTGTGTTTGACCCTGAATGCTCAAACCATTCCCACTCCCACCCAGACCGACGCCATTATTATTGATAACGGCGCAGCCGGCAAAGCGGATCCGAACGACCGCATCCGCTATAATGTCACTATCCAGAATACCGGAGGCGCTCCGGCCACGGGTGTTCAGCTCAACACGGTCGTGGATCCGCGCACCACGCTGGTGCCCGGCTCTTTCCGCAGTTCGCCGGTGGGCGTCAACGATGCTTATACCTGTACGGGCAACGTCGGCATTATCGTACCGGCCGCCAGTGGGGTAAAAGTCAACGACTACGACGACAACCTGGCCCTGACTACGCTCGCGGTCACCACGGCGCCCGTCAACGGCACGGTGACCCTGAATAACGACGGCAGTTTTACCTATTCGCCCAATGCGGGCTTCGCCGGGGTAGAGACCTTCGTCTATACCATTACCGACGGCAATTCGGTAGGGGTTCCGGCGCCGTTGACCGACGTGGCTACAGTGAGCATCACCGTATCGAATGTGATCTGGTTTGTCGACAATTCGGTGGCCGGCCCGGGCACCGGTACGGTGATCGATCCGTTCAAAATTTTGACCGGCGCGGCCACGGCCTCCAGTGCCGGCCACGTCATTTTTGTTAAAAATACCGGGGCGACCTACTGGACCGGTATTGCCCTGAAAAACACGCAAAGTTTGTTCGGCACCGGGCATAGCGGCGGAACGAATCTGGCCGATCCGGGCGTACTGCCCTTTACGATGGCCCCTAATAGCAAACCTTTACCGGCCATTGGCGGCGCCAGACCCCTGATCAACAATGGCAACGGCAACGGCATCACCCTGGCTTCAGGCAACACCATCCGGGGCGTTGATGTCGGACGTTGTGTGAACGGCGCGAAAATTTTCGGCTCGTCCTTCGGCACCCTAACCGTCGGTAATACCACCAGCCCGGACGTGGCCCTGAGCGGCAACCATAAAATACTAAGCCTGACCAACGGCACTTTCGCCGCCACCTCCAAATTTGTCAGTATAGCTACCGGCGATTCCTCCACGACGCAAGCCATTTCCCTGAACACCGTAGGCGGTACGCTGGCCTCGGGTAGTACGACGATCATCCAGGGTATAGGAACTACCGGCATCGACATCCAGAACTCTACAGCTTCGCTGGACTTCGGCACTACTTCGATCAACCACTTCACCAGTGGTGCAGCGATCAGCATCACCAACAGTGGCACCGGATCGGTCTCTTTCAGTAGTCTGGCGGTTAATAGTAGCATTACCGGGCTGTTCGCTTCCACCGGCGGTACTATTAACATCGGCGGCACTACGAATACGCTTGTCACTTCGAGTGGACCAGCCCTGGATCTGACCTCTACTTCGCTCGGAGCGGGCGCTACCTTTTCCACCCTTTCTTCCACATCGAATATTTCCGGCAAAGGCGTCAATTTAGATAACGTTACCGGCCCCTTAGTCGCCAACGGTGGCAGCATCGTCGTATCCGGCGCCGGCAACATCGGCTTTGACATCAATGCCGGAACGGGCGCCGTTACTTATGGGGGCTCTATGACCTATTCGGCTGCTAACCGGGTGGTGGAAATCACCGGGCGCACCGGCAGCACAGTCACTTTCTCCGGAAACATAACGGCCACTGCGGGTACCGGCATCAACGTAGCCAGCAATACCGGCGGCACCATCACTTTCAGCGGCGCGACCAAGAGCCTGAGCACCGCTGCCAATACCGCCGTCACTTTAGCGACCAACACCGGTTCCACCATCAACTTTACCGGCGGTGGCCTGGTCATCAGTACGACCACCGGCGCTGGTTTCAATGCCACCGGCGGCGGAACTGTGAGCGTGACCGGTACGAACAACACCATTAATAGTGTTTCCAATACGGCGCTCAACGTCAGCAGTACCACTATAGGTGCCGGCAACCTGAATTTTCTCAGCATTTCCGCTGGTAATAATACCGCCGCTGCCGATCCGGCTACCGGTATTCTGCTCTTTACGACCGGCGCCGCTGGTAGTCTGATCGTTACCGGCTCCGGCAGCACCAATGCTTCGGGCGGGACCATCCAGAATATTACCAACCGCGGAGTGGACGCTACCACTACGATCAATCTCGCTTTGTCGAATATGACCTTCACCAATGCCAATCTGGTGGACGGCAGCCTATGCAATGCGACGAACAATGCCTCCTGTAATGCCGCTATTCATTTGAATACGGTGACGGGTGTTGTTTTAAATAATATAGATATTAACGGCACTGCCGAGGAAGGCATTAACGTGTTGAATACCAGCAACTTCAGCCTGACCGGTAGTGATTTGATCAACTGCGGCACCGCGAGTTCGGGAGCAGATACCGAAGAATCCTGCCTGTATGCTATCAATATGTCTGGCACCTGTTCTATCAGCAGTTCTTCCCTTACCCTGCCGAGTGAACGTGCAGCTGTGATCTACAACACGAGTAAGACTATGACGCTGACGGTTGATGGTTCGACTTTCGGCATGAACCAAAGTTCAACACTGGGTGCTGACGGACTGGAAGTTGATAGTTATGGCGCGTCCAACACAACCATTGATGTAACCAATTGCACCTTTGTTCAGCCCAAAACCAACGGCCTGCAGGTCATTTCGGAAGGTACCTCGACTACAAACGTAAACGTTACGGGTTCAACTTTCGACCCGGGCCCGGGTAGCGTCGGCGCCGCCGCCATAGACTTTGTGACCAATACGACGGGGGTTATGAACTTCAATATTATTGGTAATGGATCGATCGCCTCCCGCAGTATCAACACGGTTAACATTTCCGGAAACGGCAACTCTACTTTCCAGGGCCGGATCAACAACAACACGATCCAGATAGCCACCGGCGGCAGTGGCTCCGGCATCGGGGTGCGGGTAATTGCCAATGCCGATTCGGATGGCAAAGTAGAGGTGAACGGGAACACGATCAGCGGCATTGTCAACGACGTGGGCATTCTGGCCCAGGCAGTGGCCGGCACCGGCCGGCTGGATGCCAAAATAACGAGTAATAACATTTCGGCTGCCAACACGGCCGGTTACTACATCGACGTCATTGCCGGTGCGTCCAGCAGCATATTGACCAATAAAGTATGTGCGAACGTAGCGAATAACATCACTGCTGCACCGTCGAACCTGATCCAGAACTGGCGGGCCCGCGCGGCGACCCCTTCCCATGAACTGCTGCTGCAGGGCGCCGGTCCAACTGCATCCGCCAACTGGAACAACAATGGCAACTCGCCGGCTGCGCCACCCGCGCTGATCAATCAAAGCGGTACGGGTGTATTCACCTTTGGGCAAACCTGCCTGCTGCCGACGAACCCGTTACCGTAATTATGAACCAATGACATGAAAAATAATCTACGTACCAAATGTACGCAGCTGCTTTCGGTTGTAGTCATGTGTCTGATTGCCAGCCGGTCGTTAGCCGCCACCATTACGGTCTACTGTAGGTGCCAATATCATTTTATTTGCCGCCGGCCTCAACGATTTACCGATTGCCCTGACCCGCGTCGGCGACTACACCGCGGCACAGAACGGCGGGCAACGTTGGCGGTATCAATGTCCGCCACGCTTATGGCAACACCGTGACTATTACCGACTCCGATAGCCAGACCAATTCGGGGCTAAAATTCGGGTACAGTGAATAACAAATACCGCAAAGACTAAATGAAAAACTAAAACCGCATACCATGCCAAAGATTAATATGCTAACCGGAAATTTTTCAGCCACCTTGCCCGGTAAGGGGATAGGGCTGATCGGCACGTTTGGAAAGTTGATCTTATCGGTACTGGCTTTTGCTGCAC
The DNA here is from genome assembly GCA_031425035.1 of Saprospirales bacterium. Classification (GTDB taxonomy): domain Bacteria; phylum Bacteroidota; class Bacteroidia; order Chitinophagales; family Saprospiraceae; genus M3007. Next base: position 68,392 of record JANPIN010000069.1, read on the forward strand.
TGCCGCTGACCGCCACTGCTCAGTATCTGGAGCAGTTCTCCACGCCCAACAAAGGTTATCTCCTGAATTGTGTCAACGACCTGACGGGCGTGAACTGGACCTTAACGCCTTGGGACCCTACCGGTACCTGCCAAATCATGCCTCCTAACCCTACTACCGACCTCCGGGATCCGCTTGATTATTTCAACACCACTGCCGCAGGGGTGTTAGAGGCCGTTGACCTCGATCAGGAAGTCTGCTGGGAAAGCCCGCTCATGAATATCAGCACTGCCGGAACGGTTTCGTTTTCGGTTGCTTTGACCTGGGCCGGTTTTGATACTGATATTGCAGCCGGAACCTGTGCGGGCGATTACATCAAAGTCATGTACAGCGTCAACAGCGGCGCTTATACGTTGGTACCCAATCAGTTTGGCGGCAATGCCTGTGCAACGATAGCCTATCCGCTCGGCAGCACTCCCCCAGCCCTGGGTACCGGAACCGTGACGCAAGGGGGCATTTCGGGCACCACCTTAAAAATCAGGGTCTGCGTTTTCACCAACGCCAATGCGGAAGTCGTGCAAATTGACAACGTATCGGTACCGCAGGCCGGGGTAACCGTGGGCTGTGCCGCACCGGTACTAAGCACCGTGCTCACCCAGGTAGGTTGCAGCAACCCCAACTCCGGCGCCATCAACCTGAGCGTATCGGCCGGTACGCCGCCTTACACTTACGACTGGAGCAATAACGGCCCCCAAAACCCGGACACGGACCCCCAGGATTTGAGCGGTTTGCCGGTGGGTACCTATACCGTAACCGTGACCGACGCGGCTTCCTGTTCCGCAACGACCAGTGTTACCATCACCAATGCCCCGGCATTGGCACTCAGCACCCAGGTATTGAACACCAGTTGCAGCGGTACACTGGACGGTGAAATTGACCTGATCGTGGGCGGCGGGGTGCCGGGTTATACCTACGACTGGAGCAACAATGGTCCACAAAACCCGGACATAGACCCCCAGGATCTGATCGGCGTCGGGACCGGCAATTACACCGTCACCGTCACCGACGCCAGTGGATGTTCGGCTACCACCAGCGCTACCGTGGGGACGCTGCCCACCGGCGCTTACCTCGAACAGTTCAACATCCCCAACAAAGGATATCTTCCCAATTTTGTCGATGACTTTTCCGCGGTAGACTGGATCATGAGCAGTTGGTCGCCTGAACCGCCCGCTCTTTTTGGCCGGGACAACGCTGACTTTTTCCGCACCAGCGGCGGGGTTTTGGTCGGCGAAGATTTTGACCAGGACATCTGTTGGACAAGTCCCGTAATTGACCTGAATACCGGGACGCAGTTCTCGGTTAACCTGGCCTGGACCGGGTTCGATGTTCAGGTAGATGAATACATCAATGTGAAATACAGTATCGATGGTGGGGGCTATGTAACCATACCCAACGTGGTCGGCGGTGGAGCAGGTACGATTCAATACGCGGCTGGTTTGGACCAAAACGGTAGTGTTCTGGTGACAAAAACCGGGCTTGCAGGTACTACCATTCAAATCCAGGTCTGTGCACAGTTCAATTCGAACAATGAATCCATGACCGTGGACAACGTGAGTGTACCCAGCAGCACCTCCTATTGCCCGGCCCCGGATATTACCCTGACCCCCACCAACGTGACCTGCGTCGGCGGCAACAACGGCAGTATCCTCGTCACGGCTTCGGGCGCGACACCGGGCTATAATGTCAGCTGGAGTGGACCTTCGAGCGGCAATCCTGCGGGAACGGAGATCGCGGCCTCGGGCGGCAACTACAACATCACTAACCTGACTGCCGGCACATATACCGTCACGGTGACGGACGCCAATGCGCAGGCTGCCACCGCCACCACCACGCTGACGGCCCTGAATCCGCTCCAGAACGCGGCCTTTGCTTATGCCAAAAACGGTTATTGTAAACTGGGTACCAACCCCACGCCGACCATTTACGGCAACACGGGTGGGACTTTTACGGCTCCTGCACAAGTAGTTATCAACCCGGCCTCCGGCCAGATTAACGTCTCCGCGAGCACCACCGGCGGACCCTACACCATTACATACACCACTGCCGGGCCTTGCACCGCCACCGCTACTTTCGCGGTGTCCATCGTGAACTGTCTGCCCGGCGCCACGATGACCGATGCGCTGACCATTGACAACGGCACCTCCGGCAAAGCCGACCCCGGTGACCGGATCCGGCTGACCGCCACCATCAGCAACGCCCAGGCGGCGGATTACGAAGGGGTGCAACTGGCGCTGAACAACGATCCCCGGGTGACCCTGGTAGCAAACTCGTTCAAATCCACGCCCGTCGCGGTGGATGACGCCTATACGGCTACGCTGAATACGCTCCTGACCGTAGTAGCGGCCAGCGGCTTGTTGCAAAACGACTTCGACGACAATATTCCCGGCCTCAGCGTCACCGCTTTCAATGCCACCAGCGCACAGGGTGGCACGGTTTCGGTGAGTGCCAATGGGGGTTTTACCTATACGCCGCCGGCCAATTTTACCGGCAACGACAGTTTCAATTATACCATCACCGACTCCAATAGCCAGACCAATTCGGCTGTCGCGAAAATTCGGGTTCAATGATATTTTTTCCCAATAACGACATGAAACATCGCCATCACTTTTTGAAAATAGTTGTCATGAAAAATAATCTACCCTTGTTTCGATACCTGATTGGTACGGTAGTTTTGCTGGCTTTCGGCAGCACGAACATCTCGGCCCAAACCTTTCCCACGCCTACCGGCTTTACCCTGCCAAATGGTAAAACCATCGTCATCACTTATGACGTGGACGTGAATGCCAATGCCTGTACCCCGGGCACCCTGGCGCCGGCCAATTTATCCAACCAAAGCAACGTATCGGGCAGTAACTTCCCCACCGTGCAGACTGACGATCCCGACATCGCCGGTTCACCCGGTCCGACCCTGACGCCGTTTTCCAGCCTCTCGCTGGGCAACCTGGTCTATAAGGATGCCAACAACAACGGCCTATTCGATGGTGGAGATGCGGGGGTCAACGGCGTACTACTGCGCCTCTATGTCGATAACGGCGACGGCGTATTGACCGTAGCCGACGGTGCGGCCCTGACGACTACAACGACCGCCGGTGGCGGTCTCTACACCTTCACCAACCTCTGCCCCGGCAACTACCTCGTCGAAGTGGCGGCCTCCAACTTCAACGTTGGCGGTCCACTCTACGACAATGCCCTGTCGGCTGCGCTGATCTCCAGCCCCGTCGGCGGCGCCCCCGACCCGGACAACGACGTCAATAACGACGACAATGGCGATCCGGTGGCCGGCTTCGGCGTAGCTTCGCAGGCCATTACCCTGTCTTACGGCGGCGAACCGGTGAACGACGGCGATACGGATAACAATACCAACCTGAGCCTCGATTTCGGCTTTAAAAACCCAACTACCGTCACCATCAACGACGTGACGCTGAACGAAGGTACCGGCGGCGGAACCACGTCCTTCAACTTTACGGTGACGCGCAGCATCCCCGACGAGGCCTTTAGCCTGACCGTGAATACAGCCGACGGTAGCGCCATCAGTCCCGCCGATTTTATCGCCATCAGCGGCGGCACGGTGAGCTTTACGGCCGGTGGCGCATTGACCCAAACGGTAACCGTGCTGGTCAATCAGGACGCTATGGTCGAAGCCAATGAAACCTTTACCGTGCTGCTTTCCGGCGCACCCGCCGGCATCATTATCGCCGACGGCTCCGGCCTGGGGACCATCACCAATGACGATGCGGCGGTAGTGACCCTCAGCGGCGGCATCGCCCAGAATGAAGGCAATGCCGGCACTACGTCTTACACCTTCACCGCAACCTTGAATAACCCCGTGCAGGGCGGATTCGTAGTGGCCTATACCACCAATAACGGCACCGCTACTACACCCACCGACTATGTGGACAATGACGGTCCACTGAGCTTTACCGGTACCGCCGGCGAGGCTAAGACCATCACGGTGCTGGTCAATGGTGACAATCTGGTGGAGCTGGATGAAACCTTTACCGTTGCCCTGGGCGCCATCTCCGGCGCGCCGATCACCGTCACTACCGCCGGTTCGCCGCAGACGGGCACCATTACCAATGATGATGCAGCAGTGGTCAGCATCCCCGGCAACGTCAGTGTGCTGGAAACCAACACTCTGCAGTTCTACTCGGTGACTTTATCCAATCCGGTGGACGTAGCGGTAACAGTGCAATTCAATACTTCTAACGGAAGTGCCGTAGCACCAGGCGACTATACTGCCGTGGTTAACCAAACCGTAACCTTCCCGGCTGGTACTACAAACGGCCAAACAGTGTTCATCACAATTGTTGATGATGCCATTGTGGAGGCGGATGAGGTATATAACGTGGCCCTTAGCGCGTTGGCCGCTTCCGGACGCAACGTCACCCTTGACGCAATTACCCGCACGGGTACCATTGTTAACAACGACGCAGCCATAGTAACCCTTAGCGGCGGACTTTCCATCAGTGAAGGAAATGCGGGCGCTGCGCTGGTAACTTTTACCGCCACCCTGAGTAATGCGGTGCAAGGTGGCTTTACTGCCAATTACACCACCAACAATGGTACGGCTACCACGGCCGATAACGACTATGCCGACAATGACGGAACGCTGGTCTTTACCGGTACTGCCGGCGAGACCAAAACTTTTACGGTAGCGGTGAACGGCGACCTGAACATCGAGGCCAATGAAACCTTCCAGACGGCGATTAACAGTCTGACCGCGGTGGCTAATCCTAGCGCGGTCACCATCGTCGGCTCCCCGCAAACCGCCACCATCACCAACGACGAACAAGATTGGGGGGACGCCCCGACGGCTGCACAAACCGGTTTTTTCTATAACTATCCAACTTTACTGGTCAGCAACGGCGCCCGCCACGCGGCGAGCCTCAACGGTCTGCGCCTCGGCGCCACCATCGATGCGGAAGCCGACGGTCAGCCCAATGCAACGGCTACCGGCGACGATGGCGATGAAGACGGGGTAACCTTACCCGCTGCCCTGGTCACCGGCACGACGGCCAGTATTACCGTCAATGCCTCCGGTCCGGGTAAACTAGATGGCTGGGTGGACTTCAACCGCAACGGCCGCTGGGCCGACACCCTGCTCATTGAACAGGTTTTCACTTCCACCAACCTCGTAGCGGGTGCCAACGTCCTGACGTTTGCAGTTCCCGCCACCTCCTCGGTCGGAACTTCTTTTGCGCGCTTCCGGATCAGTACAGCCGGTGGGCTGACCACCAGAGGTTTAGCTGCCGATGGCGAAGTAGAAGATTACCAGGTCAATATCGTCAATAACCAGTTCTCCATCGACAATCCTTCCATTGTAGAAGGGAATGCCGGAACGACCAGCCTGACCTTTACCGTCAGCCGCAGCACAAATACTACTTCTTCTTCGGTAGACTATGCCATCACCGGCGGTACTGCTACTTCAGGCACAGACTATGCGCCTTTAGCAGCCGGTACGATCAACTTTACCGCCGGCGGCGCCTTGACGCAAACCATCACGGTGATCGTTAACGGCGATCTGGTTGTTGAGAACAACGAAACCATCATCATTACCCTGAGCAACCCGGTGAACGGCGGCATCGGCGCCAGTCCCGGCACCGGTACGATCACGAACGATGACGCCGCCAACCTGACCCTGAGCGGCGGCATCGCCCAGAACGAAGGCAACGCCGGCACCACTGCTTATACGTTTACAGCCACGTTGAATGCGGCTGTACAGGGCGGCTTCCAGGTGCCTTACACCACCAATGACGGCAGCGCTACGACTGCCGATAACGACTACGTGGATAATGATGGAAACTTGACCTTTACCGGCACCGCCGGTGAAACCAAGACCATCACCGTGTTGGTCAATGGCGATAACAAAGTGGAATTGAACGAAACCTTTACCGTAGCCCTGGGTACGATCACCGCCACGAGCGCTACCCAGATCGCCGCGATTACCAAAGTAGGCTCGCCACAAACGGGCACGATAAACAATGACGACGCAGCCACGATCAGCATTGCCGCCAACGTCAGCCAGGCGGAGAATCTTACGCCGCAGGTATTCTCAGTAACGCTAAGCAACCCCGTGGACGTAGCCGTCACGGTGCAATTCTCCACCTCGGACGGTACGGCAACCACGGCTGATAATGACTATACCGGCATTGTTAATCAAACCGTTATGTTCGCGGCCGGTAGCACCACGGCCCAGTCGGTGAACGTGACGATCATTAATGACCCTAAAGTGGAGGCCAACGAGACCTATACCGGAACGATCAGTGGACTGGCTGCCGGTGGCCGGAATGTGGGTTTGGCCAATGCTACCCGCACGGGTACTATCCAAAATGATGACGCAACCAACTTGTTCATTGCCGGTCCTGTCACCCACGACGAAGGCAACGCCGGCACCACGAATTATTTATTCTCTATCAGCCTGACCGCCCCCGTGCAAGGTGGCTTCACGGTAAACTACACCACCAACGACGGCACGGCCACCACCGCTGATAACGATTATGTGGACAACGACGGCGTACTGAACTATACAGGGCTTAATTTCAATGAAACGAAAACCGTCACCGTGCAGGTAGTCGGCGATCTGAACATTGAAAACACCGAGATTTTCACCCTGCTGCTGGGCGCCATCACCGCAGCCACACCCGAGCAAACGGCTGCCTTCACCATCACGGGCACCAACCCCGAAACCGGGACGATTGTGAACGACGAGAAGGACTGGGGCGATGCACCGAGCGCTGCGCAGAGCGGCTTCGCCGGCTCGTATTCGACCCTGGCGGCCGATAATGGCGCCTATCATATTACGGTGCCGGGTGGACCCCGCCTGGGCGCGACCATCGACGCCGACCTGGACGGTCAACCCAACGCTACCGCGACCGGCGACGGCGCGGACGAGGATGGGGTGACCTTACCAGGGGGACTGGTGGTGAATACTACGGCCAATATTACGGTCAACGTGTCGGCCTCCTGTTTCCTGGATGCCTGGGTAGACTGGAACCGGGACGGCGACTGGAACGATGCAGGCGAGAACATCGCTTTCGGAACCGCCATGAGCACCGGTAATAATTCCCTGAATGTTCCCGTGCCGGCCGGCGCGAGTCTCGGTACCTCGTTCGCCCGCTTCCGGGTAAGCACTTCCGGGTCCGGCTCCGCTCCTTTCGGCCCAGGCGCTTCCGGCGAGGTAGAAGACTACCAGGTCAACCTTGTTAATAACCAGTTTTCGATCGACAACCCGAGCGTGGCCGAAGGTAATGCCGGTACGACCAACCTGAACTTTACGGTCAGCCGGACCACCAACGCTGCCGCTTCGTCCGTAGACTATGCCATCACGGGTGGTTCCGCTACTTCCGGTTCAGACTATGCAGCCCTGGCCGCAGGTACGATCAATTTCCCGGTCGGTGGTGCTTTGACCCAAACCGTTACGGTCACGGTGAACGGCGACCTCGTGGTGGAAAACAACGAAACGGTCATCATTACCTTGTCTAACCCAGTGAACGGCAACATCACCAGCGGCACGGGTACCGGAACGATCAACAACGATGACTCGGCCAACCTGACCCTCAGCGGCGGTAGCGCCCAAAACGAAGGCAATGCCGGTACCACCAGTTATACGTACACCGTTACGCTGAGCGCGGCGGTGCAGGGTGGATTCACCGTGGCATATACCACCAACAACGGTACCGCGACCACCGCCGACAACGATTACGTGGACAACGATGGCACGTTGACCTTTGCGGGCACCGCCGGGGAAACAAAGACGATTACCGTGCTGGGTAACGGCGACCTGAAAGTGGAATTGAACGAAACCTTTAACGTCGCCTTGGGCGCCTTGGGTGCTACTTCAGCCGTTCAGCAGGCCGCTATTACCGTTGGAGGGCCGCTTTCCAGCGTGCTGATCAATGACGACGCGGCGACGGTAGCTATTGCCAGCAATATCAGCCAGTTGGAAGCCAATACCCCGCAGACGTTTTTGGTAACCCTGAGCAACCCCGTGGATGTAGCCGTAACGGTCCAGTTCAACACCTCAGATGGTACGGCTACGACCGCCGATAACGATTATACGGGAATCGCCGGCCAAACGGTGACTTTCCTGGCAGGTACGACCACCAGCCAAAGCGTTCCGGTCACGATCACGAATGATAGTAAGGTCGAAGCCAACGAAGTGTACAACGTGGCTATCGGCAGCCTGAACGCCGCGGGCCGCAACGTCAGCCTGGGCACCAGTACTGGCACCGGAACCATCCTGAACGACGACAACTCCACCGTGACCCTCTCGGGCGGCATTTCCCAAAATGAAGGCAACACCGGCACGACCGCTTTTGTCTTCACCGCTACCCTGAGCAATGCCGTACAAGGCGGCCTGACGGCTAATTATACCACTAACGACGGTACGGCCACCACGGCCGATCTGGATTATACCGACAACGATGGCAGCCTGGTCTTCACCGGTACCGCCGGAGAAACCAAGACCTTCACCGTACTGGTCATCGGCGATCGCAAAGTCGAAGCCAACGAAATTTTCACTACCGCTATCAACAGCCTGAGCGGGGTAATTAATCCGGCTGCGGTGACTATTGTCGGTTCGCCGCAAACTGCGACCATCATTAACGATGAAGTGGACTTTGGCGACGCGCCTGATACCTACGCTACCCTGCTGAACAGTAATGGCGCCCGACATGCTACTGTGCTCGGCTTCCGGCTGGGCGCGGCCATCGACGGCGAAGATGACGGCCTGCCTACGGCCAATGCAACCGGCGACGGCGCGGATGATGATGGCGTTACTTTACCGAACCCACTGGTGACGAATACCAATGCCAGCGTTACCGTAACGGCCTCTTTAGCCGGTAAAATCGACGGCTGGGTGGATTTCAATAACAACGGCAGTTTCGGCGACGCCGGAGAAAAAGTATTCAATAACGTCGCGGTCGCAGCCGGTGCAAACAGCCTGTCCTTTGCCGTACCAAACGGCGCCACGCCGAGCATCACCTTCGCCCGTTTCCGTTTGAGCAGCGCCGGCGGCCTGTCCTTCGATGGCGCCGCAACGGATGGTGAAGTAGAAGACTATACGGTGCAAATTGTCAATACCCAGTTCACTATTAATGATCCGGTGGTGACCGAAGGCAATGCCGGTACGACGAATCTGGTCTTCACCGTCACCCGCAGCACGAACGCCAGCGTATGTTCGGTGAACTACGCTATCACCGGCGGTACGGCCACCACGGCGGATAATGATTACCAGCCATTAGCCGCCGGCACCCTGAACTTTACCGCAGGCGGCGCCTTAACGGCCACTATTACGGTGCTGGTTAACGGCGACACCAAAGTGGAATTGAACGAAACGGTAGACATGACCCTGTCCGCTCCGGTCAATGCCACGATCCTGGACGGCAGCGGTACGGGTACGATCACCAACGACGATGCCGCTACCATCACGGTGGCGAACGTGGCAGTAACCGAAGGCGATACGCCCAACACGACGACGATGACGTTCACTGTCAACATGAGCAACCCGTCGGATGCGAATGTAGCGGTCAATTACACGACGGTAGATGGAACCGCCACTGTTGCCAACAACGATTATCAGGCCACCAGCGGTACGCTCACCTTCACGCCTGGTCAGGTAAGTAAAACCGTGGCGGTTACGGTCGTTGGCGATTGCGCCATCGAGCCCAATGAAACCCTGCTGCTTCGTTTGAGCGCGCTGGTGAATAACGGCCGCAACATCAGCCTGAACGGTGGTGGTGCGACCCTCGATGCGACCGGTACGATTAACAACGACGACGCCCTGCCTGTCATCGCCTGCCCGGCCAACTTGTCCGTCAATGCGGCAATGGGTGTGTGTAATGCTACCGTGACGCTCGCCCTGCCTACGCTCAGCAGTATTTGCGGAACTTCCACACTGGAATTCCATTACCGTACGGTAGATGCGGCCAATAACCCGACCGGCGCCTACAATGCATTCGCACCGGCCGCCAATAACGCGGTTAATTTCCCGGTTGGCCGCTACGAAGTCGAATGGCGGATCACGGACGGCTCCGGCACCGTTTCCTGTAGCCACTTCCTGACGGTGATCGATAACCAGATCCCGACGGCCATCTGCCAGAATATTATGGTTAACCTGGATGCTACGGGCAACGTAACCATCACCCCGGCTCAGGTTAATAACGGCAGTTTTGATAACTGTGGCATCGTAACGTTTACGTTGAGCCAGACAACTTTTACCTGTGCCAATATCGGCGCCAATACTGTATTTCTTAGCGCTATTGATGCCAGCAACCTGAAAGGCATCTGTTCCGCGACGGTTACCGTCAAAGACGTGATTGCCCCCATTGCGCTGTGCAAAAACGTGACGGTCCTCCTCGGTGCCAGCGGTAGCGTAATCGTTGCGCCCAGCCAAGTCAACAACGGCAGCTCCGACGTCTGTGGCTTTACCATGGTGCTGACGCCCAATACTTTTACCTGCTTAAACGTCGGCAACAACCCGGTGACGCTTAAAGTAACCGACCCGGGCAACAACATGGCTACTTGTACAGCCATTGTCACGGTAAAAGACGCCACCGCGCCCACGGCCATGTGTAAGAACATCAACGTGTTCCTGGATAATAACGGCCACGCCAGCATTACCCCAGCCGACGTCAATAACGGCAGTACAGACAACTGCGGCATTGCCACCATGACCATCAACAACAGCCAGTTCGACTGCGGACAGATCGGCGGATCGCCGGTCGCGGTGGTCCTGACTTTGAAGGATCAATACAATAACCAGTCTTCCTGTATTGCCTATGTGACCGTGAAAGACGCCATTGCGCCCGTAGCGATTTGCGGAGACATTACCGTACAACTGGATGCGAAAGGCCGCGCCATCGTGTACCCGGCTATGCTCGCCGCTAGCAGTTACGATAACTGTAGTGTCTGGTCCTACAGCCCGACGGCCAAGTTATACACCTGTGCTAACATCGGCTCGAACAGCCTGCCCATCATTGTGAAGGACTACAGTGGTAATGCTACTACCTGCGTTTCTACCGTGTTTGTGGTGCCCGGACCAATTGGTTGTTTTACCAACAACCCGAATTCTTTCAACGTACCGGGTGGCGATCCGGGTTCGCTGGAGGAAGGGACCCTGGCCCTGCGCGTGTATCCTAACCCGACCGTGGGTCAGATCATGCTGCAATTCGATTTGCTGACCGATCAGCCTTATACCCTGCGTTTATTCGACCTGACCGGGCGCTTGTTGCTGCAGCAGGCGGCTTCCGGTTTTGCGGGCGAGAACTTCCTGCCCCTGCAACTGGGCGACCAGCCGGCCGGTTTATACCTGCTGGAAGTGCAGACCGAAACGCAAAGAGCGCAGCAGCGGGTGGTGATCCAACGGGATTAAGAGGATAAAGTGCTTGTTAAAATAAAATCAGGAGTCGTTTCGCGGATGCGGGGCGGCTCCTGTGTTTTTACATAAAAAATAATCCGGTAGAAGAATATTGGTTAGGCCTTCGCTCTCTTCATTCGACGATGATGGAGAGCGGGATCGTATTTCATAAAGAATGGAAGAATGGGCCGATGATGGGGATCGTCAGTAACCACCTTTCCCGGCTCTGACGCGCTTGTCCATACAAACCTACTCCCCACCCTCCCTGACTACAACCCCCTGAACCCAAATGGCCTCAATTGGCCCCAATTGACCCGATAGTGGTCCATGACCCCTACTCCACCAGTTGCTCCAGTAATTTATCCAGCGTTTCCTGCGCATCTACACATAGTCCCGGATGCACTTTGGAGGTTTGCAGCACGGTACTGCGGGTGGCGGTGAGCCAGCGAAAGCGGGAAGCCTTATCCAGCCGGGCAATGGGAGAGTCCGGATTCTGACCTCCGCAAATTTCTTCAAAAGCCCGCAGGTGCAGACTGATTTCCGCCAGCTGGACGCCCGGATCGAGCGCCTGAAGTTTCGCCTCCGGCAAATGCGCGCGCATACCGAGGAATTTCTGCTCCGCGCAGTACAGCACCACCCCGGCGTTGATGAATTCTTCACGTTCCGGCCGGGGCATAATGCGGATGACCGCATACTCAAACAATCGACGCTCTTGCATGCCGGACCTGGTTTATAAATATGTCGCTGTTTTCTAGTCGGGTACCCAGGAATTCGGCGTAGACCTGCCGGCAGGTGGCCGCATCGTCCGGGAATCCGGCAGCGGCGAGCCAGTCGTCCGGGATCAGGGCCACCGTGTGTTCGATCACCTGTTTATTCAACCGGGACTTCATCCACATATCCGCCGCTTCGATCTGCGTCGCCTGTGGCAGCAGCACGTGGTCTTTGATCTGGACAAACGGGCGGGTACTCTGTTCGCGCCAGTTTTCCCAGTTATGGTGGAAGTACAGGGCGGCTCCGTGATCGATCAGCCAGAGTTCTTCATGCCAGAGCAGCATGTTGGTGTTGCGGGCCGTGCGGTCGACGTTCATCAGCCAGGCATCGAGCCAGACGATCCGGGAAGCGAGTTCCGCCTCCACCCGGGCCACCGCAGGATCATACGTGACCGCGCCGGACAGGTAGTGCAGCCCCAGGTTCAAGCCGGTACTGAACTTCAGCAGGTCCTGGATCTCCTCGTCCGCTTCCGTGCGACCGAAGGCCTCGCTCAGGTCCGCAAAAACGATTTCCGGGAGTTTGAGTCCGGCTACGCGCGCCAGTTCGCCGGCGATCAGTTCGGCGATCAGCGCCTTCACCCCCTGCCCGGCGCCCCGGAATTTCAGGACGTAGAGAAAGCCGTCGTCCGCCTCGACAATGGCCGGCAGGGAGCCGCCTTCCCGCAAGGGGGTGACGTAGCGGGTAACAGTGACGTGTCTGATGTCCGGTTGCATAGGTGCAAAGAAAGGGAAAAAGCCATATTCCCCGCTGCTGCCACCATGAAATGCGACCTGGCCGGCTGGTATATGGTAAAAATGACAGTAGCAGGTAAATCGCTGTTGCGCAAACTGGTGGTGGAATAAACGCGGTGTGGAGGGAGCAAGCCGGCGCTTTGCTCAAGTGAAGAGGTGACATCCCTGATTTTTCATCAGGGACGTTATCTCGGAACAGCGCCATTTTCGAGGCATGGCCGGCAATGTTCCATCGAAGCGTCCTGTTGTAAGCCAGGAATTACCCCAAAGAAAACCCGGGTTGACCATTTTCCACCCGCATCCGGCAGGCAGCACACCAAGGGGTAGATGGAAGGGACCCCAGCCGCTCCGGTGACCCTGGCAGAAGCCATACAATCCGGTCAACCGGCCTGCTTCCGCTCCAATGTTGAATGCGAAGGCATCAAAAATGTAAACAAACCAACTTATAAGTACAACAAAGCATGGATGAGACCGTACACGAGGTAGAGCATACAAAACAAGCCAACATATAAATATTACAAATCATGCATCATGCCATACACGATGTAAAACATACAAAACAAGCCAACATATAAACATTACAAATCATGCATGAGACAAAACACGACAACATATAAATATTACAAATCATGCATCATGCCATACACGATGTAAAACATACATTACACGACAACATATTAATTTAACACATCATGCATCATGCCATACACGATGTAAAACATACATTACACGCCAACATATTAATTTTACACATCATGCATCGAACAATACAGGCCAACAAATTAAATTTACACATCATGTATCGTTCCAAACACGACAACATATTAATTTAACAAATCATGCATCGTTCCAAACACGATGTAAACCATACAATACAGGCCAACAAATTAAATTTACACATCATGTATCGTTCCAAACACGACCGCAGATCACTTGTACACATTATGTATGCAACTTACAAGTCCCAACCTGCATTACCCGGCGGCAGACGATGGTCGCCTGGCCGGCAGGCGACTTCGTTGCGACCACCCCCGATTTTTACAAGACCCGTATAGTCCGGACACCTGGTGCCACCTCGTGCAGGGGCCCCCAAACCCCGATTATTTACCCACCGCATAAATATACAGTCCCCTGGCCAGATCCGGCTGACCGTCATCCAGGCGTAAACAGAAGCCGGTTTTCGTTTCGCGCCGGATAAAGGGTTCTTTTCCATCCTGGTGCAGGTTCCAGGCCGCCTGTAATCGGTCTGTTTTAGCATCCAGGTGGATCTTCCAGGTTTGCCCCTGGTGATCAAAAGTAGCGAAAACCCCAACGTTGCCTTTACCGGAAAGGCCATCCAATCGCTCATCGTCCGGATGGGCCTGGCGGTGAGGCAGGAAGTGCTGTTCGATGAGCGCTGGAAAAGAATCGAAATGCGGCGTGGAAGTTTTTCCGGTCATATAAGGCCTAATAGATTTGTCAACTTTTTTTTAAGTTGACAAATCTAAAGGTATCAAACCATAGTCAATCTTCAATCATCCAGGTTGCATCTTCCAGATCCTGTTGAACGGATTGATGTTGCCGAATATACTGTTCCCTATCCCCAAACAAGTTAAATATTTCCTCCCGGGGTAGTTTAGTGGGGCGGTCATTTAAATACCGGGCATAAGAAGTCCAGGCATACTGGCTAAAATCAGGGACCAATCCATGCCGTTGCGGATTAAGATGGTGATAGAGCATCAGACGCGGCAGATCATCAGGGTCAACGGCGCAGCGTTTGAACGGGGTCTGGAACAAAGTGCCGGAACGCCCCTGCTGTTTATTATACGCCATGGCATACGATTGAAACAAACGCTGGAATTGGTGGGCAATCAGCGCGTGGGGAGATGTATAGCGTTGTACATTGAGACTTGATAATTTTAGAAAATTGGCCAGGTCTTTAGCCGGTTTGATGCGAATGCCCAGGTGAAAATGATTGCCCAGCAGCGCATACGATAAAGTGGTAATTACTGGCGACAAATATTTATCGTATTGCCGGAGAAAATACGCGTAGTTATCCGCTGAAGCAAACAGGTTCTTTTTGTCGACCGCCCGATTATATACGTGGTAGTGACAATCTGGCTCGAATGGAACAAAGTAGTGTGCTGTTTTGGCCATGGGGAAATATTGATCAACCCGGAGAAATTTCGGGTAAAAGTACGCTGGTGTGAATTGCCTGTTGCGTTTTGAAAGGCTCTTTTGGGGTCATTTCGGCTCAGCATCTAATGGCATCCCGATTTGTCAACGCAGATTTGTCAACTTTTTTTTCTAAGTTGACAAATCTATTGGCCTTCCAGGTCAATTCTTGCCGCACTGCGTCAAGAATCGGAAACGAATGACACGCCTTCCAGATTTGTCAACTTCAAAAAAAAGTTGACAAATCGCCAGCTGCCGCAGACTATAGGCCGTCGTACTTTCCTGAAAAGCGGAACTCACCAGCACCCGGTAATCATTACTCAACGCGATCTGCCCGGCATCGAAAGCGGCGTGGAGATTTGTCAACTTTTCTTTCTAAGTTGACAAATCTATTGGCCTTCCAGATTTGTCAACTTCAAAAAAAAGTTGACAAATCGCCAGCCGCCGCAGACTATAGGCCGTCGTACTTTCCTGAAAAGCGGCACTCACCAGCACCCGGTAATCATTACTTAACGCGATCAGACCGGCATCGAAGGCCGGTGGAGATTTGTCAACTTTTTTTCTAAGTTGACAAATCTATGTGCCCCCACCCGACTATACAAAACCCCATCGTTTCCGATGCGCCTTTAGATATTCCACCGCCGGCAAATACCGTTCCGCCTGCGGCAACCGAATACGCTGCCCCGCCAGCTGCCGCAGACTATACGCCGTCGTACTTTCCTCAAAAGCGGAACTCACCAGCACCCGGTAATCATTGCTCAACGCGATCAGTCCGGCATCGAAAGCGGCGTGCAGATTTTTGCACAGCGCCAGGCCGTTGCCGGGATGATCGATGCCGGAAGAAACATGCGGATCGATGTGGCAGGCATCGACCAGGGGATGCAGGAGCGCGTTTTCTACCCGCAGGCCGGAAATGCAGCAGGTATGGTCGTAGAGGCGCAGGACGTTGCCCCGAAACTTCCAGTGCCGTACATACCCTTCCCGGAGTCCGAAATCCAGTTTCCGCAGGTAGCGGGGACTGGGTTCTTCGAGTTGCAGCAAAACGTCGGTTTCGGCGATCAGTTCCGCCTGGCCATAGGTGGCATAGAAATAGGCCTTGGTCTGCGGAAAATACGTATCGAGCAGAACCATCCGCACGATCTCGCGCACTTCCGGCGCGGCGAGCAGGTTCTGATACGGCTCCGCAAAACAACTCCAGGCGCCGGCAGCCTGGGCGCCGGTCAGACTGCTGTACTTTTTAACGGGCGCTGCATCGGCTTGGGTCCACACTTTCCAGAAGCCTTCATTGGGTAAATAAAACACCGGCATGAAGAAATCACCCACCGCCGTGTCGGGGAGTAATAACCGCCAGATGGACTGGAACTGGTCGGCTAAAGCCGCATTGATCGGA
This sequence comes from Saprospirales bacterium, assembly GCA_031425035.1. Taxonomy (GTDB): domain Bacteria; phylum Bacteroidota; class Bacteroidia; order Chitinophagales; family Saprospiraceae; genus M3007. The sequence continues at coordinate 84,833 of JANPIN010000069.1, forward strand.
ATGTGATCGGGCCGGGCCGCACCATTATCCTCCAGCACCTGCATCAAAGCCAGCAGCAGGATAGGCTTGTGAGGAGCCTTGCCGGTGGAGACGCCGCCAAGACGGAGCTGGGTGAGGCGGGTGGTGAGGGATTGGAGATTATTTGGATCCATTATAACTATTTAACCAAAAAATTATCATCATTGATGGATGTTTTATTTTGATAAAATAATAATGTTAAAGCAAATTACGCTAAACATATAAATCTAGTATCAACTTAAGAGATTAATTTTTGGCATCGCCATTAAATTGGCCTTTGTTTCACTTGGGGCGAATAAGTTTTCTCCTCTTTATCCCATAAATAAATTTATCTTTTGCTGCAGGAGTGGAAGTATTTAATTTACTAAAAATAGAAGATAACATATCCAAATACTCTTTATCCTTTTCTTTCGTCGGTGAGCGCAAATGAAAATATGTAATAATTTTAAGAAGGATCATGTCAAGTAAATATTTTTTATTTATTGAATTGTAAAAATTTTTAATTTTATCTATATTACCTTTACCCTTTAAATCTGAATAAATAAATATTGAAAGAAATTTTTCGAAATCAGAAGCATTTAAATCCTTTTTATCATTCTCAATTTTAATTTCTACAAGAGGCAATATTTTTGGAGTACCCACCCAGTCAAGCAATAATATTTGATGCATAAGCGGCAACAGCCTAATAAACACATTGAAATTTATAGAGTTTGGCAAATGTTTCCCTCCAATAAGCATACCCTTTTCTTTTAAGCTAATTATGAAAGTTCTATAAATCAACATATAAGATATTGAACTTGTTAAAATAAGCTCATAAGCCTGCATTTTTAAATCGGCATTGTCAATATCCTCAGAATTTTTAAGGACTTTGGCGGCTAATACTAAAATTTTGTCAATGTGAATTTTCTTATTTGTCGCGTGAAAATTTTTTTCTTCTATATTTTGCTTAACAGGTGAATTTGAGAAAGCGCCATCAAAAGATTTTTCAATTTCCTCATCAGTTGGCTTTCTTTTTATTAATTCAAATGTAAGACTAGACGAAATAGTTTTTTTGGTCTCAAGCATATTGTCTATAAAACCATTGGATTCTTTCATAAACTGATTATATGATTGATAGGCATTTTCAAGTTTATTCGTTACGAACTTTAATATAAATTCATCATCTTTTTTTAAGCCTGACAAATAATCAATTTCTTCCGTAAATAACAGGTAATTGTCGTCTGAAAAAACATATTGTTTAAATTCAGCATCTTTATCGATATAAATAGCAAGAAAATAGTGAAAGAAGAAAGAACTTTTAAATCGAATACAATCATTGTCACAATTAATAAATACACCTCGCCTAACAAAGTCATCTAAAATAGTTTTAGGTTTTTGTTGAGTTCTAGATTTGAGATACCCTCTAAAAAATTCTAACAAATCAGAGTAGTAAACTGAATAACTTCTTTTGGGATCTCCTTTACCCAGCATAAATTTAGCAGTATAAGCAAGCAAACGCTGTTTATTATCAAAATTAAAAGTTTCAGAATATACATTTGAAAAATTTGTCTTTTCTAATATGTTATTTAGGAACGTTTCAACTAATACAGCGTTGTTTATAGGCCGTTTTTCTTGTGTTTCAATTATCCATAAAAACAGAGTGACACTTAACGGTGTGCGAGGCAAACCGAAATCATAAAAATTCTTTACTAATTTTTCGACATTTTCTTTAAAACGCAAATTTGACTCCCCAAACCACTGCTTAATAAACAGCTTGATCTGTCTATACCCCATCGAATGAATAAACAATGGGTAAAACATAATACTATACTCTGATTCGAGATATTCAGGTGGTATTATTGTATTAATCTCTTGTGAACAGGTAACTATAAAACGCGATGATGGATTCTCTTCTTTAAACCTAGATACCTTCTCTAATAAAGTATTATTGGAAAAATCTACGTCATCAATTATAATTAATAAATTTTTTCTTTTTTGGATTTCTCTACATTCATCTGCACTTATGGCAAGAAATTGTTTAACAATTTGAAAAATTTCTTTGTTGTGAAGGTCCTGAAATTTCAATAAAACCGGAATAACATTCTTATTCAGAATATTATTTGAGGTATCTACCAATATTTTATCAAGAAGGAGAGTCTTTCCAGCTTCTTTAGTTGCAAAAATAACAAAATTTTCACTTGCATTGATCAAATCTTCTATACTGAAATACTTTATATCTTTTTCATCAACAGAATTATTTTCTGGATAATTCGATATTGGTGGTTGAACAAATATTTTTTCTATATCCAAACAATTTTTAGAATTTGGATCATAAACAATAATATCGTTGTTAACTCGCTCACAATGACTTTCCTTAATAGTTTTGTATATTTGTTCATCAATAGAAATGTCTCTCCGAATCTTATCAGTATCTTTTAAAGATATTATTTTCTCGCCCTGATCATTGCCTATTTCATTATTTGAAACAAATATTTTATGCGTTTTCAAATATTTTCTTAATATGATTTTTATTTTAATATTTTTTTCGTATTCAATAATACTATATCCACTTTCGTATTTTATTTCGTCACCTGTTTGAATTTGGAGGGCTTTGCCAATTGAGTAGTAGAGCTGTCCATCGAAATCATTCGCGAACATGCCTTCTAATTTATGTGTATGGCCAGTTAGCAAAAAATCGTAATTTGCAAATAATAAAGGCTTCACTTGGCCTTTATCTATATCATTCAAAAATTCAAGTGGATGATGAAATAGACATATACGAATATCCTCGTCTGATAAATGCTTTAACGATCTTTCCAGTTGTGACTTACCGATAGCGATATTCTTACAATCATTGTCATCCTTGCATAACCATGCAGAATTTATACATGATATACCTATTTTATTTTTGCCAACTACTATTTTAAATGTATTCTCAATACCATTATAAATTACTTGGTTTAAATACGTTGAATAAAATTTTTTTTCAAAATTTATATAATTTTCCAGCCTTTTATTATTAAATGTATTTTCATACACACACCTATTTACATTATCATAGTCTTTACTTAAAGAATCTTTAAGCCCTTTATCTTCAAAAGTTGGAATTTTTTTTCTGTCGATATCATGATTACCGGGAACAATAAATATTTTATTTTCTAGATTAGGAAATTTATCTATCAATGGCTGTATTAGATTTTTATGAAATTCTTCAAATGGCGTAATCCCGTCTGAAAAATTTCGGCCACCTTCATTCACTGCGTCACCAGTAAATACAATAATTGTGTTTTCATCAACATAAGCTTCTAAATCTTGTCTCAAAGCTTTCAATAAGTTATCCTCGTCGTATGTTAACGATTCTGAATTTAAATGAAGATCGCTTATGTGTATAATTTTCAACATTTTAATTTGATTTAAATAGTGACGTGTTACTGACTTAATTATTTCTGTTTTAAACTACAGTGTAGTTTGATGAAGATTCTCTTGATGGGAATCATCTATAGCTGTTCGTTTCACCCATACAAACTGCGTACCAATTGTTATCCTACGCCACCTCCGCATTCCGATTTACCCCCTTCATCAAATCTACAATCCGCGCAGATGTCCGTTCATCAAATACCCCCAGCATACCCGAAGAACTGATATCTGTGAAACGCGACTCAAATAGTCGTTCCGGTTCTACTACGCCCGTCGCCGTGAAATAATCAATCAGGGTGTCGATAAAGCGAATTTGCTGACTATTGAAATTACTTGTCTGCAGGAGTTCGGAAAAAACCTGTTTGGCAGCGTTGGCATCCAAACCAATGATGTTGCGGATGAACTTACCTAATGGCTGTTCGCCGTATGCCTTCTTAAAGTCTTCTTTGGTGCCCAGTTCGCCCTGCTCGAACAACATGCGCTCCAGTTCCAGTAATTCCGCTTGGGTGATCGGTTGATTGGTCTTGAGTTTGTGGATCACAATGTGCTGCTCATGCTCCCGGATATATTGCTGCACCTTCAGGCGGTAAGCCTCCAGGTTATTGGCATTATATATTAAGGTGTGTTCCATGGCGGTGGCTTCAAATTCATCTTCATAAGTGGTATACACCAACGGCTGCTTTTCCCGCTCCAGGAACTTGACCAGTTCGCGTAGGTCTTCGCGAATGCGTTCAATACCCAGCACGCCTGCCTCGCCGGCCCAATCACCGGCGTGCACCATTCGTAAAGTGTCCATCTTTTGCGCGACGGACGGAATAGCGCCTTTTTTCACTAGTTGCCCGGCAATACCGATCACTTGTTTGATCAACCCAACCTGCCGCTTATCGCTGATGTGGGCGAACAATTGCAAATCCAACATCATGGCGTCAAAACGTTTGGCCATCTCATCCTGATCGGCCTCCTGCACCAGGGGGGAAATATGCTCGAATATTTCCCGCAAATCCAGATCCGTCAGCGCGAGCCAGCTATGGGGATCCTGGTATTTTTCCACCATGCGCAAATGCTGGCGCACAATAAAGTTATTTACGTTCAGTGCTTTGGTTTGCGCGAGTAGTATTTCGATCAACTTATCCGCATAGGCTTTTATCTCCGGGTCTTCTTCGGTACGTAATACTTGCGCCAGGCGTAACCGGATTTCAAACAAGCGCTGACTGAGCGGTTTAGCCACGCTGGCAGCAAAACCTTGCGGATACTGACCAAAAAACTCAAAATTTTCACAAAAGTCGAAAATGACGAATTCTTTCTTGTGGTCGCCCGGACCAAATAGGTTCTTGCACAGGCGAGTGCCACGGCCGATCATCTGCCAGTATTTCGCCGAGCTGCGCACCGGTTTGTAAAACAACAAGTTGGCTACTTCCGGCACATCAATGCCCGTATCCAGCATGTCTACGGACACGGCGATCTGCGGCATTTTGTCCTTGCTCTTGAATTGGTTCAGAAGGTCGTACTTGTATCCTTCCTTGTAATCAATTACGCGTAGAAACTCGCCCTTATACTGTGGGTATTGCAGGTTAAAGCGTTCCTCAATAAAAAGGGCATGGTTATGTGACCGGGCGAACAAAATAGTTTTGGCCAGTTTGTCGCCGCCTTCCACCTTGATGCCGTTTTGCATCAGGTAATTAATTACTTTATCAACGGTATCCGTGTTGAACAGCCATTTGTTCAGTGCCGGTGCGTCGATCTCTTCCGGAAATTCTCCGGTCATCGGATCGGCAAACTGTTCTTCATACTTGATTTGCTCTTCCGGATTCAGATCGACGTACCGTATACCCTGCCGGTGAAATTTAAGCGGTACTGAAATAGCCCTGGGCGGCACCAAATATTCATCAGCTACCGCCTGTTCAAGTTCATAGGCATAGGTTGGATTATTTATCTCTAATCCGAAAAGTGCATAGGTATCGCGGTCACCATCCGCCTTGGGGGTAGCGGTTAAGCCCAGCCGCAAGCCATCAAAGTAGCGGAAAATGTATTTGTACTTATTATATACGCTGCGGTGGATTTCGTCAAAGATGATCAGATCGAAATGCCCGACGCCGTACGTTTTTTTGTCGCCATCTGCCTCCCCATCGATCATGTTGATGATGGTCTGGTAAGTAGAAAAGACGATGCGACTGCTTTCGTCTTCCTTTTCTTTGGTCAGGTCAACCGCCGGCAGGTTCGGCAGGTAATCATTCAGATTGACCTTAGCCTGGTGGATGAGTGCATTGCGGTCGGCCAAAAACAGGACGCGTTTGATCCAACCGGCTTTACTTAAGTGATCGATGATGGAAGCCGCCACACGGGTTTTACCGCTACCCGTCGCCATAACGAGCAAGGCCTCCCGCTGATTTCTTTCCAGCGCTTCCCCAACGGCGCGAATAGCCTCTATTTGATACGTTCGCTCCGTAATACTGGAACTGATAGGCGCGGTAGAAAGTGGCAAGCGACTTGCACGGCGATGGACCAGCGTTTGCAGTTCGTCTTTGGTATAAAAGCCATATACCTGCCGCGGCGCATAGTGCAGATCGTCCCAGATGTAGGAATCAAACCCATTGGTATAAAAGATGACCGGACGCTGGCCCGTCTCCTGTTGCAGGCAATCGGCGTAGAGTTTAGCTTGCTGGCGGCCTACACGGGAATCCCGCGCTGTACGTTTGGCTTCTACTACCGCCAGGGGCAGGCCATTGTCGCCCCAAAGCACGTAGTCGACTTTGCCTATACCCGCGTTGCCCTGATCCTGGGGCATACCTTTAACCACATACTCCCTGACATTTTCGTCATTCGGTTCCCAGCCGGCTTCGCGCAACAAGGCATCGATGTAGTATTGGCGCGTAAGGGCTTCGTTGGGATCGTGGGGTGGCGGTATGCGGGACTGGTTTTGTGTCTTGACCGCCTGTATGGCTTCCAGTTCGGCCTGGAGTTGTTGCAGTTTCTCCTGCGACTGGTGATAAGCCGCTTCCAGGGTCTTGAGTTCTTCTTTACTTTTATCGGCGCCGCTCACTTGGGGTACCAGGGCCGTTTGGAAAGCCGGCACTTCGATATCCGCATCCCCGTACAACCGCACGACCCAGCCAGTGAAGTTATAGAGCAGTTTGACTACGTACAGCGCTTCATCCGACTGGATTTTGGCACTGGAATGCACGGCATTGTTACCAATCTTACGGATCAGGTTAATCTGATTGAACTGGCTCGGGGCGACCAGGTCTTTAAAGGCCTGGGCATGTAGCAAAGCATTCAGCGCGGTATCATAAGGCAGTTCCAGCGTACCATCGTGGGCATACATCCAGCGCACCCACTCCTCCAGACTCTTGCGGCTGAGCATGGCCGCGTACATGGGCGCCGCATAAATCTGTTGCTCTGCTTCGATGGCCGTGCGGGCTAGATCGCGCCAGGCAGCGGGCAGGTAGGAGAAGTTGCTCATAAGCTTATTTTACCAATTCGCCGGTGAAGGCTTTTTGAAGTAGGGATTGGAATAGACTAACAGCGTTGCCTATTGTGAGGTAAGACTGCTGAGTTTTTAAATTGTCAACTACTTTTTCAAATTTTATTTGAGAATCAATTGATGGCAAGTGCACATTAAGAGATTTTAATTTAGAAACATTAACACCTGCCATAATTGCGCCTTGACTTATCTGTGAAATTTGATTTTTTATATACTCACTGAACATTAGCTGAAATGATAAAAAGGTGGGGCTACATATATTTCTATTAACCCTAATCCTCAACAAATCAGAATGCATAATACCAATTTCGTCAAACATATATACTGAACAATTTCCAACTGTGCCTTTTCTTGTCATTACTAAATCTCCTTTAATAATATTATATTGCTCTAACTCTTTATACTTTCTATTTTCTAAAAACTCTTTTGGCTTTAGGGCAAAATGCTTGTTTACATCTTTTATCCCCCATAATGGAACACCTTTAGACTGAAAATCTTCTTTATGCAGTTGCGTGCCAAATGGCCCACACTTAATGTCGTCCTTACCAGTACAACAATCTTCCAACCTACTTATTTTCAATTTTTTTTCATTATTTACTAAATTTCCAAACATACTAATAAACACCGCTTGCGCCAGTTCATCGTATTTCCGCAGCAAAGCCTGGTCTTTTTGGCGCAAGGCATCGGCTTTGTCCAGGATTTCGGCAATGCGTTTTTGCGTGGCGAGGGGAGGAAGGGGAATGTTTAACTCGGAAATATATCTTTCAAGCTGCAGGTTTATTATTCCTGTTGTCTTATTTTGGAATGAAAGAGTATTCCCATTCTGATGGTTATGAAAAAGGAACCAAAATAAATATTTAGGGAATGCAATTGGTTTAGGGCGAATAGCGCTTGTGAAGTTATTACACAGAAACAGCTCGTCAGATACATTAAAATAAACTACTCTCCCAACTGGCTGACTTGGGCTCCCCCCTGATTTTTCAATAATACAGTCTCCAGGTTTTAAGGCCTTTTCTCTGATTTTTTTCTCCGAAATATTTCTTTTGACAACATTATCGAAATTTAAAGTGCCATCATTTCTGAAATTTGTTGTTCGCAAGATGGAAGTGTTTCCTTCCATATCTCCCCATTCTCCTGAAACCGGCTTTTCGATTATTTCTTTCAACTTCATCGTTTCCCACTTCATACCAACAGTCCTTTTAACTCTTCCAACAATACCGCCCGCTCTGCATCCAGGTTTTCAATTTCCTGGATGATCTTTACTGGCGAAGCATAGACTTTCTCCTGGTACACCACTTCTTTGTAGCGGTTAATACTCAGGTCGTATTTATTATCGCGAACCTCCTGCACCGGCACCAGGAAACTACGGTCGGTGCGATTCCGGGTATCTGTCTTTTTAAGATTGCGAAAACGCTCTACCACGTCCGGAATGTCGTTCTGTTCAATAGGCTGGCGTTTATCATCCAGGCTAAAACCGTCGGCTTTCATATCGTAAAACCAGACCTGATCGGTGCCGCCGCTGTTGGTTTTAGTGAAGAGCAGAACAGCCGTGCTTACCCCCGCGTAGGGTTTAAAGACCCCACTCGGCATAGACACAATGGCCTGGAGCCTCTGATTTTCTATCAATTCTTTCCGGATTTGTAAATGGGCTTTGCCGCTACCGAACAGTACGCCATCGGGTACAATTACGGCTGCACGTCCGCCGAGTTTTAGACCTTTCAAAATAAGGGCCAAAAAGAGGAGTTCGGTTTTCTTGGAATCCACTACGCTCAGGATCTTGCCATCTACGGCTTCGCGGTCCAGACTGCCTTTAAAGGGTGGATTAGCCAGTATCAGGCTGGCTTTTTCGCTAAAATCCGTATTGGCTTCACTCAAGGCATCTACATCACGCAACTGCGGGTTCTCAATACCGTGCAAAATCAGGTTCATCGCGCCAATGCGAATCATGGTCGGGTCGAACTCCACACCCATGAACATGTGTTCCTGAAAGTGGGCCATCACCTCGTCTTTATATAGTTCCTTAGCGTAGTGTTCCCGGATGTACTCACCCGACACGGTGAGAAAACCGCAACTTCCGGCACTGGGGTCGCAAATCACGTCTTCCAAAGTGGGCTGCACCATATCGACCATCATCCGTATAATATGGCGTGGCGTGCGAAACTGGCCATTTTGTCCGGCAGAGGCGATCTTGCTCAACAGGTATTCGTATACGTCGCCTTTGGTATCGCGGTCGGCCATATCGATGTTGGAGAGCATATCCACCACCTGCGAGAGCAGGCGCGGCGTAGGAATCATGAAGGTGGCACCCTTCATATATTTGGTGAAAGCAGCGCTGCGGTTACCGCTGTTACGCAGAAAATCAAATACGCCGGCTTCGCGGGTAAAAAGCCGGAACATATTCTCCGGATCGGTATCCTTGAAGCGGCTCCAGCGGAGGGCATATTCTTCCGGCTGATAAATAGGCGCTTCAATAGGCTGTTTCAGCAGGTTCGCTTTTTGTTCTTTCTGCGTTTGCAGTTCATCCAGCCGGCGGATGAAAAGCAGATAAGTCATCTGTTCGATGACGGTGAGCGGGTTGCTCAGTCCGCCGGTCCAGAACGCTTCCCAGACGCGGTCGATCTGGGATTTTAGTTCGGAAGTGAGCATGGGTGGTGATTAATACGTTGCACGGCCTCAGTGTTTGTTATTGGGCGGCAAGTATAGGGAGAAATTGGGGAATTTAACTAAACGGATGGTTTGTTCGCTTTAGTTTTGATGATCCGGGTAATGAACAACGAAACATTGTTTAAGCCCTGGTGATTTTTTACCGTAAGTCTGTCGAATTTCGTCCCGGCTTTTCTTAGCTTGTTCTTCGGTAAGCCTTCCATAAATTATATGAAATCTTTCCGTTTTCCTGGATTCAATCATATAAAGTTTTTTACCAATTAGATTTTCATAGGTTTGCTGCATTTTAGTGCTTTCTATGCAATTAATGTGAGAGTATAACTGTACACCCCAATAGTTGCCTATTTTTTGTCTATAGATATGACTATTACAATCCTTTTGGGTCAGCTCTTGGGGGAGGGGATTAGTGCCTGCCTGTTTTGCGGCAGGTAGCAATTGACCATTATTAGTCTGCGGGGGTGCAGGCTTTTCATTTGCCTTTTTTTCAAGGGCATTATTGATCAGGGCAATGATGCCAAAATGAATATCTGCTTCAGAGGAAATTATATTGCCCCATCTGTCCGTATTTCTTTTCATACAGACAGCTAACTTCCGTGGCGTATTATTATTCAAAGTTATAAAGCTAGTGTAGTACTTGGCATCATCTTCACGCAGCAAAAATGGTTTGAGATCATATCCAGCGTTTTCTGTCCAAAATTTTGCTTTTTGGGCATCCACAATTGCAAAAAATGCACCTTTATTTTTTTTCTCTTCTACAATGTCTTCCACATTTTTTTCAAAATTTTTAAGCACTTTTTCCACTTTATCATTTACTTTTACTAATCCTGCTCCAAAGTTTTCCATTAGTTCATAATCTTCATTGACCTTTCCGGCGTCTATTCTAAATATACAGTAAATTTTTTCTGTGTTTACCGGAACATCAAAATAATATACTTTTTTCGTAGCGGAGATTGATAATGTGTTTTTTACATCGTGAATAACTTGAGTAAATTTTTGATTTTTATCGATTTCTTCTGAGTCCCTTTCTTTTATTAATCTGACAACTTGTTCATTATCACACCCATGCAAATATTGAATTGCTTTTTTGCGATCCAGATCTAGAACATTTACATCGGCGTTAGCCTCTAGCAGCATAAGCGCTTTGTCAAACTGGGAGTTTTGCAAAGCTAAAATCAAAGCAGTTCTGCCTTTTTTATCAATTTTGTTTATGTCCTTGGTCTGTTCAATTAAAATCTTGGCAACATCCAAGTCTGCTGTTTCCATTAAAGGTGTAAAGCCGCGTTCATCTTGAATATTGTCATCAGCATTATGTTTTAATAATAGTTGCAATACATCTGTTTGTGGCGGCAAATAAAACAGAGCAGACCGGCCTTCGCTATTGGTATAATTAACCTCTGCGCCCTTATCCAATAAATATGTTAATAATTCTGGGTTACCATTTTCCAGCGCTATTACAAGGCAATGTCTATCGTTGCTATCATGACAGTCATTAATATTCACCCCTTTATTCAGACAGTTTTCGATTTCATGCTTATCAAAATTTTCAACTGCTTCAATGAATTCTTTACAGGGTGGAACCTTATCGACACAACTAATAAAGTGGAAAGTCACAAGTAACAGAGGCAACACAAGTGGAACTAAGATAAAATTTTTCATTTGTTTTCAGTTTAAGATTTAATGGCTGAATTATTTACTTCATTGGGGCAAGTTTAGTCGGTCATTAAGGTGAATTTATTCCTTCTCGGCACTCCGCCAATACTCCACATCTAAATGAACGCGGGCAACATTTTCCTGCTTGGCAAGTATTTGCGCAGCTGCTTGGAATGCATCACTGGCTGGTTTTTGCAAACGCTTTATTCTATTCCAGCGCGCAAATTCATCCCGGTTTACGGAAGCTGCATGAATCCTGGTGCCGGAATCGCGATCCAGTGGAATTTCCAAATGATGAATGGACAGGTTGAATTCCGCAAAGTCCGTCGGCAGGCCATATTTGTCCGCGATGAACTTGTTATACACCAGATCCCGAAAGTACAAATTGAGTGCTTTTCGTGCAGCGCCCCAGCTTTTGGCACCATCTGGGTAATTGTTCAATAACCGCTCGGTGTGGTCATCGAGGAAATCGCAAAACGTGGTTTCATCTCCCATTTTCTGGAAGAACTCGTCCAAATCAACTGATTGCTCCAGGTATTGCTGGGTAATGCCTAAAATACGCCCGCCCTGGTTCCTTAAAGCCGAAGCGCCAACATAGGTTTGCGCAATACGCCGGCGTATTTTGGCAATAAACTCTTCGTTGGTCATAGTACTATTTTAAACTCTTATACCCCCTAAAACACACATCCCCATCACCAGACCGCAGTCCGCTGATGGGGATGTAAACATTTGGCATAGCGCAAAGCATTGGTAGGGACTTTGGGCAAATGTAGCAATCCCACTACATTCTTTCTCCTCACATGTAAGAAATGTTATTTTATCTGGGTTTTGGTCAGCCAGGCTACTTTTGATTGCGTCACGCCTCCCTACCCTTCCACATACCCCACCGCCACCACAACCCTCCCCAACTGCACCCGCGTTTCCATCTTGCGCACCTCCACCGCTTTTCCCAGCCAGACCAAAACATGGTGATCCGCCAGCCAGTCGGCGTAGTGTGGGCTCTCCGACCAGAGTTGGGCCAGCTCGGAGCGCTCCAGGTCCCTGATGATCTGCAAAGCGGCGTCGATCCGGGTCAGCAGGGCCGCATCGATCTTTTGTCGAAGGCGGGAAATGGGTAATCCGGCCGGCAGCACATCGGGCAGGTAGGGCCGGTGACCGCTGATCATCGCCAAAAGCGCCACTGCGGCCACGGCGGCCGAAGCGGCATCGACTTCCACATACTCCGGAGTTTCCGACACGGCATCGAAAGTCTCCCGCAGGAAGGTGATGGTCGGTTGATCCTGTAGTTCGGACAGCCAGTCGAGGGCCGCATCATTTTCAAAAGGTAGGTGGCCCCAGGCGCCCATGGTTGGTGGTTTAATGTTTACTACACCTATATATACGTGTCAAACACCCTACGCCAAAGCATACTCCGAGTACTTCCGGAGCTCGGGTGGCAAAAACCCAGGTACAATATCTGACTTTGCTACCCCGCGGGTCTCGAGCATAGTTCCCACTTCCCATTCGGTCATATTTTGTTGTACCCATACCTTGCCATCGATGATATCAAAATGTAAAGGACAGTCATGTACATACCGATCTCCTTCCCAACCCATGGTCACGATCTGATAACGGTGGTTTTCTTTATCGGCTATTAATTCATTACCACCCTGGATATTGGCATATTTGATCTGCACATATTCCTGTAGAATTTCGAGAATAGCGCTTTCATATTTTTTTATTTTATCCATCGCGTGATGAGTTTATCCGTTTGATTATAAAGAACCAGATTGATATTTTCTTCCTGAACAGTGTCTCGGATGACGCTTTCTTCAAAAAATCTGTCAAATATACTCTCTGGAAGAGCAAGAAACAACAATCGGTCCGGCTGGGTTCGTCTCAGGACATTTCGATAAATAATATATTTACCTACTGCTTCATATAGAGCGGTGATGAATGATAGGCCACCGAATGTTTTGATTTCAATGGCAATACGTTCCGTACCTTTTTCCGCTGCAATAAGCCGTTCAGCCCCAAGGTCAATTTGCACTTGCATCTTCCCTATTTTGCGCACTTCCACCGCTTTTCCCAGCCAGACCGCAACATGGTGATCCCCCAGCCACTCGGCGTAGTACGGACGCTCCGCCCAGCGCTGGGCCAGCAGGTCCCTGATGATCTGCAAAGCGGTGTCGATCCGGGTCAGCAGGGCCGCATCGATCTTTTGGCGGATGCGGGAAATGGGTAATCCGGCCGGCAGCACATCGGGCAGGTAGGGCCGGCTGCCGCTGATCATCGCCAAAAGCGCCACGGCGGCCACGGCGACATTGACTTCTAGGTAGTCCGGGAAACCGTAGCAGCATCAGGCCTCGAATTACGACCATCAGGGCCTTAATTGATGCCAATCAGGGACCCGGCTGGCACGATTATTTTGCCGACAGGTCCGAATCAAACAACCTTATATATGGATAGCATTAATAAAAATCAGGAGGAAGACAACCTCGAAAACCTGTTCGGCCAGGACGCCGTAGAGAAAATCCAGGAACTTGCCGGCAAGGCGAACACCTGTTTCTTTTGCACCAGTATCGGGAAGGGAAACCGCTTCGCCACCCGCCCGATGTCCGTCCAGAAGATCGACGACAAGGGGGTATTCTGGTTCCTGAGCGCGGCCGACAGCCATAAAAACGCGGAAATCGAAAAGGATGCCCAGGTGCAGCTGCTGTTCCAGGGCAGCAAGTATTCGGATTTCCTGAACATCTATGGTCAGGCCGAAATCTCCAAAAACAAAGCCAAAATCAAGGAACTATGGAACCCGATCCTCAAAACCTGGTTCACCGAGGGCCAGGATGATCCACGGGTGACCGTGATCAAAGTGACGCCCAGCGACGGGTACTACTGGGACACCAAACATGGCATGGCCGTGGCCATGGCCAAAAGAATTGTCGGCGCCATTATGGGTAAAACGATGGACGATTCCGTGGAGGGCACGGTGAAAGTGAAAGGGCGCTGAGGTTTTTCTTGCTTTTAGCTGCTGTGACTGAGCGTGTCACGCCAAGTGAAACGCTCAGTTACGGTTAGCCAAAACCAGCTCCCCGACCCAGTAATACTGGTGCTCCGTTTCCTGAAACGCGTACAAACGAAGGCATCGCACCCGCCGGTCATGGACGTGTTATCCGGCGGGAAATTATGCTTTTTCTGTCGCTCCCCCTAAATTTGCCCAATGCACAAGCACCGATTACTACCGCTGCCGGCCCTCCTGCTGGTAGCGATGTCCATGACTTTCAACGGCCCGCTGGATGGCCCGAAAGGTATATTCAGCGATTGCCGGCAGTTAGTCATCGTCGTAGCGCCGGCCGATACGAGCGTACATGCGCAGTTATGGCGTTATGAAAAAACGGGCGCCACCTGGAAAGCGGTGGCCGTCCCCCACCCCGTCAACCTCGGTAAAAAAGGACTGGCCTGGGGCAAAGGTCTGCAGAGCGTAAAACCGGGTCTGCAAAAAAAGGAAGGCGATCAGCGTTCGCCGGCGGGCATTTTTCGCTTCGGACCAGCTTTCGGGTATGCCCCGGCGGAAGAAATATCGCTGAAGTTACCCTATATCCGCGTCACGGAAAACCAGCTCTGCGTAGAGGACAGCGACTCCCGTTTTTATAACCAGATCGTCGATGAAACACGGGTAAAAAAAGACTGGAAGAGCCGGGAGTACATGCTGCGCAAGGACGAACAGTATAAATGGGGCATTTTCGTCAATCAGAACCTGCCGCCAAAGGACGAAGGCGGCTCCTGCATTTTCTTCCACCTCTGGCGCGCGCCGGGTTCGGGCACGCTCGGTTGTACGGCCATGACCGAGGAAAACCTGCTGGCGCTGCTGCAGTGGCTGGACCCGGCCAAGAAACCCCTGCTGATGCAAATGACGGCGGCACAGTATGCGGACTACCAGCCGAAGTTTTCGCTGCCGGCGTTATAAGGCGGGTGCTCATAATTTAACCCCGGCATTCGCAAAAATGCGCAGCAGTGTGGATATTTACCCGGCCTAATCATGCAGGCCCGCGCGCATGCCAAAACGGATCTTCCTCTTCACTGTACTCCTCGGATTATTTGCCTGTATCGGCTGGCTCAGCTGTGTCAGCAGTCAGGACCCGGCCAGCATCAGTTATAATTTTCACGTCCGGCCGATCCTCTCCGATAAATGTTTCAAATGCCATGGCCCGGATAAAAATCAGTTGCAGGCCGGTCTGCGCCTGGACCTACCGGAAACGGCCTACGCGCCCTTAACCGAAACCAAAGGCGCTTTTGCCATTGTACCCGGCCACCCGGAAACTTCCGAATTGATAAAAAGGATCACTTCACAGGACCCTGATTATCAGATGCCTACGCCGGATTCACACCTGGGCGCCTTAAGCGAAACGGAGATCGAAATCCTGGAAAAATGGATCAAACAGGGGGCCGTTTATGAAAAACACTGGTCGCTGCTGCCCCCGGTTAAAACCGATCTGCCGGCCGTTGAGGATAAAAACTGGCCCAAAAACGAGATCGACTATTTCACCCTGGCTAAAATGGCCGACAAGGGGCTGCATCCCAATGCCGAAGCGGGGTCCGCGTACTTACTCAAGCGCCTCACGATGGACCTGACCGGGCTGCTGCCCACCGAAGCGGAAATGGACCAGTTTGCCGCCGATGATCCGCAGGTCGCCTGTGAAAAAGCGGTGGACCGCTTGCTGGCCACGCCGCAGTACGGCGAAAAAATGGCCCTGCACTGGCTGGACATTGCGCGGTACTCGGACAGCTACGGCTATCAGGACGATAATATTCGCAGCCAATGGCCTTACCGCGACTGGGTGATCCACGCCTTTAACGATAACATGCCCTACGATCAGTTCATTACCTGGCAACTGGCGGGCGACCTGCTGCCCCAGGCCGGTAAGGAGCAGATCCTGGCCACGGCTTTTTTACGCAACCATAAGTATACCGAAGAAGGCGGCGTCATCCCCGAAGAATACCGGGTGGAATACGCGCTGGATAAGGTCAAGACGTATAGTAAAGGCATACTGGCCCTCACCGTCGAATGCGCGCAATGCCATGACCATAAGTACGACCCCATTTCACAAAAGGACTACTACCAGTTATTCGGCTTTTTCAACACCTCCAAAGAAGCCGGTTTTGAAGGGGATGTCAGCGCGTCTAAACCGGCCAAAACGCCCGTTCTGACGCTTTCGGATACCGAAGTAAAAGACATTTTGACCTTCCTGAACAAACGCGACACCGGCCAACTGACCGTATCGGTGATGCAGGAAGCGGATACCAGCCGGCCGACCTATATACTGAAACGCGGCGCCTACGACCAGCACGGCGAGGTGGTGAAATCCGCCGGGCTGGAGGCCGTACTGCCTTTTGATTCGCTCCGTTTTCCGCGCAACCGGCTGGGACTGGCGCAGTGGACCGTCACGCCGGAGAACCCGCTGACCGCCCGGGTGCTGGTCAACCACCTCTGGCAGGAATTATTCGGCGCCGGACTGGTCAAAACCGCCGGCGATTTTGGGCGGCAGGGGAATTTGCCCACCCATCCGGAGTTGCTGGACTGGCTGGCCGTCGATTTCATGGAACATGGCTGGAATATTAAGCGCCTGGTCCGGCAGATCGTGCTGTCCGCTACCTACCGCCAGTCTTCGGAGCTCAAAGCCGAACATCTGGCCATCGATCCGGATAATCAGTATCTGGCCCGCTCGCCCCGGCTGCGTTTTCAGGCCGAATATATCCGCGATATGATCCTCGAAACCAGCGGATTACTGGTCGGCACCATCGGCGGGCCCAGTGTAAAACCTTACCAGCCCAGGGGCCTGTGGGAAGGCGCGACTTCCGGCCGGGGCGTGCTCAAAACCTACGAACAGGATAGCGACAGTTCCCTGTACCGCCGCGGCATGTATACGTTTATCAAACTCACCCTCCCGCCGCCGGCCATGGCCATTTTCGACGCCAGCAACCGCGACCAGTGCGAGGTGAAACGCTCGAGCACGAATACGCCGCTCCAGGCTTTCATCATGCTCAACGACCCGACCGTGCTGGAGGCTTCGCGGGTGCTGGCCCAGCGCCTGCTGGCGGAAAACAAACCGGTGGACGCCACCCTGGCCGCCGCTTTCCGCCGCATCCTCTGCCGCAGCGCCACGCCGAAGGAAATGCAGATCCTGCAGGGCTATTATGCCGAACAATTGCAGCTTTTCCGGGGCAAAGAACTGGATGCGCTGAAAACCCTGTCGGTGGGTGATTCGCCGCTCAACCGGCAACTGGATCTGGATGCTTCCGCAGCCCTGATGAAAGTGGTCACGACAATCTATAACCTGGAAGAAGCCATTACTAAAACGTAAGCCGTATGGAAAAAGAAGTATTGGAACATGGTTTGAACATGAACCGCCGGAAGTTTTTATCGCAGTTGAGTATTGGTCTGGGCAGTGTGGCCCTGGGCTCGCTGCTGATCCCGGACCTGTTTTCCGGCAGCGTGGAAGACCAGGTGATGGCCGGTTTGCCGCATTTTGCGCCGCGGGCCAAACGGGTCATTTACTTATTCCAGAATGGCGCGCCTTCGCAGCTGGACCTGTTCGATTATAAACCCAGGCTGCGCGAAATGCATGGCCAGGATCTGCCCGCTTCCATCCGCCAGGGCCAGCGCCTGACCGGCATGACCTCCAACCAGAAAACGTTTCCGCTGGCGGGTTCAAAATTTGCTTTTCAGCAATACGGCGAACATGGCGCCTGGCTGAGCGAGCTGCTGCCCCACACGGCCAAAATAGCGGATGAACTGTGTTTCATTAAAACCATGTACACCGAAGCCATCAACCACGACCCGGCGATGACCTTTTTTCAGACCGGTGCGCAGGTGGGTAACCGCCCCAGTATGGGCGCCTGGTTGAGTTACGGCCTCGGCAGCGAAAACCACAACCTGCCCGCTTTTTGCGTGCTGCTGTCCAAAGGCAAGGGCAATAGTCAGGGGGTGTATTCCAAACTCTGGACCAATGGTTTCCTGGATTCCGTACACCAGGGCGTGCAGTTCAGCAAGGGGGAAAATCCGGTTCTGTACCTGAATAATCCGGCGGGCATCGACCAGGCCGACCGGCGGCGCATGCTGGACCGCGTGGCCAGTCTGAACGAGGAAAGTTATAACGCCTTCGGCGATCCGGAGATCCGGGCGAAGATCCAGCAGTATGAAATGGCTTACCGGATGCAGACCGCTATTCCCGAAGTGACCGACGTCAGCCGCGAACCGGAGAGCATCGTTAAATTATACGGCCCGGATTGCCTGGTACCGGGCACCTATGCCGCCAACTGCCTGCTGGCCCGCAAACTCTCGGAAAGCGGGGTGCGCTTCGTGCAGCTGTACCACCAGGGCTGGGATGCGCACGACAACCTGCCGGGCCAGATCGTCGGCCAGTGCAAGGATACCGACCAGGCCTCGGCGGCCCTCATCACCGACCTGAAACAACGCGGACTGCTCGATGAAACGCTGGTCATCTGGGGCGGGGAATTTGGCCGGACGAATTACTGCCAGGGCACTTTGACCGCCGATAACTACGGCCGCGATCACCACCCACGCTGCTTCACGATCTGGATGGCCGGTGGCGGCGTCCAACCCGGGGTGTACGGGGAAACGGATGAGTTCGGGTATAACATCAAGTCCGATCCGGTGCACGTGCATGATTTCCACGCCACCGCCCTGCACCTGCTGGGTATCGATCATGAGAAACTGATCTATAAACACCTCGGCCGGCGGTACCGCCTGACGGATGTGGCGGGGAAGGTGGTGAACGGGGTGATTGGATAGAATGAGATTCAGCAACAGCTGGATCATTCTTATCTGGAGACTTCGGAGAAGTCAAACATTTGTAGCTCGATCATCAAGAAATTCTACCTGACCTCGGAGAGGTCCAACCGGCTTTATCACGATTTTGTCCTGGATGCCGGGTTGGACCTCTCCGAGGTCGACAGGTCGGGGGAATACATGATGGCTACAAATGTTGAACCTCTCCGAGGTTAAAGATGAACGATTTTGTGGGTAATCGTTAGCCTCTAAACCATTCTAAACCAACTTTATATTAGCCCTATGCGCAGAAGAGATTTTCTTATCCACTCCTCCCTTGGCCTGGCCGGTGCGTTATACCTGCCGCAAATACTGGCTAAAAGCGATACCATTCTCGGGCATAACCAGAAGCGCTACCGCATCAATACGCGCTGGAGCCAGGCCGACGTCAGCCGCTATCCCGTCAATGACTGCCACGAAATGGTGCAGGACCAGCGCGGCCGACTGCTGCTGCTGACCAACGAGACCCGGAACAATGTGCTGATCTACGACAAGAATGGCCGGATCCTGGATGCCTGGGGCACGGACTACCCCGGCGCGCATGGCTTTACGCTGTTCAATGAAAACGGTACCGACGTGCTGTTTATCTGCGACAACAAGCGCCACCAGGTCATTAAAACCACCATCGACGGCAAGGTGCTGCTGGTGCTCGATTACCCGCAGGAAACCGGGCTTTACAACAGCCCGGAACAGTATGTGCCCACCGAAACCGCCATTGCCCCCAATGGCGATATTTACGTAGCCGATGGTTATGGCCTCGACTATATTATTCAGTACGATCAGCAGGGGCGGTATATCCGGCATTTCGGCGGGCGCGGCGACGGACCTGAACACCTGCTGAATGCCCATGGCGTCTGCATTGATGCCCGCGACCCCTTGCATCCCTGCCTGGTGGTCTGTTCGCGCCAGCAGAATGCCTTTAAGTGTTTTGATCTGGCGGGCAGGTATTTAAACACCATCGAGCTGCCGGGCGCCTGGGTGTGCCGGCCGGTGATCCGGGGCGATTATTTATACGCCGCCGTTTTGCAAACCAACAGCCGGCCATGGACCGAGTCGGGTTTCGTGACCATACTGGATCGGCAGAACAGGGTCATTTCCAATCTCGCCGGCTCCACCCCATCATATACGGATGGCCGGCCGGCGGAAATGTACCAGACCATCCGCGCTTTTGCCTACCCGCACGATGTCTGTGTGGATGATGAAGAAAACCTGTACGTGGCCCAGTGGAATTCCGGCAAAACCTATCCGTATAAACTAGAACCGGTCGTATGAAGCATTTTTGGTTACTGGGCGCCCTGTGTTTCGGCTGCCTGTCCGCCCTTGCCCAGGACACTTTTCAACTGGCGCCGCCGATGCTGATCTACCGCAGCGTATTTTTCAGTAAAACCCTGCCGGTGAGCATGGCGTTTGCTATGGCCGGTACCCATATCCACTATACCCTGAACGGAGCGGAACCGACGGAACGCGATCCGGTATACCGCCGGCCCATTTTGCTGAAAAAGAAGTCCACCACCTTGAAAGCGCGCGTGTTCGGTAACGGGTTTCGGCCCTCGGAGGTAGTCTCGGCGCAGTTTTTCCGGCAGGGGCTGGCGATTGATGAAGTCATGCAAACCACGCCGGACCAGCAGTACAGCGGCTCCGGGCACCGCACGCTGATCGATGGCCAGGGTGGTTTGCCCGCTGCCGACAGCAAGACCTGGATGGGATTTCGCGATACCGTGCTGCTGGGGCTGACTTTAGCCAAACCGGCCAGGGTGAAGCAAGTGCTGCTGCAGGTGCTGCAAAATCAGGGCGCGTGGATTTATATGCCTCAGCAAGTGGCCGTGTATGCGGGTGACGCGGATCGGCTGGTGTTGATCGGAACGTCGGTTTTGAACACGGTTCAGGACGACCAAAATGGCTGCCGCACGATCCGGATCGATCTCGACCACAAAAAGAAAGTCAAGCAGATCATCATGAAAATTTACCCGCTGGCCGAACTGCCGGCAGGGCATCCGGGAGTGGGTAAACCGGCGTGGCTGTTTTTGGATGAAATAAACCTCTACTAGATGACTTCCACCCGCTGGACTGCCTTTTTTCAAAACACCTGCCTGGCGCTGAACAGTCTGCTGCTGTTTCTCGTGCTGTTCGGAACCCACCTGCAACTGCCGCTTTTCCTGGCGGTCGCCGGGCGTATGCACCCCTTGATCCTGCATTTTCCGATCGTGCTGCTGTTGTTCGCGGCGGTCTGGGAACTGGCGGTACCGCACGCAGGCAACCCGGTCATCCGCCAGACCGGCGATGCGCTACTCCTGTCGGCGGCGGCCAGTGCCGGCTTGACCGCTTTACTGGGCCTGTTTCTAGCGCAGGAAGGCGGTTACGCGGAGGAAACCCTGGGTTGGCATAAGTGGAGTGGTATGAGCGTTTCGCTGGTTGCCTGGGCCTGGTATTCGTTCCGGACTTACTTCCGGGCAGCCAAAATCCCCGGCCGCCTGGTGGCCGCCATGGGTGTGACCGCCCTGTTTGTGGCGGGACATCAGGGCGCTACCCTTACCCATGGCGAAAACTATCTGCTGGCTCCGGTAATAGCCCAACAGGAAAAAAATCCGGTACCGCTGAAAGACGCTTTGGTGTTCGAGGATCTGGTGCGCCCCATTTTGCAGGCCAAGTGCATGGGCTGCCACAACGTGAAAAAATCCAAGGGGGAACTGGTCATGGAAACGGAAGCGGGGCTGCGCAAAGGCGGAAAACATGGGCCATTATGGGACAGCACGGATACGCAATTCGGCCACCTGCTGCAGCGCATTTATTTACCGCCCGACGAAAAGGAACACATGCCGCCCAAGGGCAAACCCCAGTTGACCGGGCAGGAGATCAGCATACTGTACCACTGGATCAAAAACGGGGCACATTTCACGCAAAAAATTACGGACCTGCCGGAGACGGACAGTCTGCGCCTGCTCGCGGCCGGACGTTTTAAAACCGAGGAAACGGAGCAGTACGCCTTTCCCGCTGCC
Organism: Saprospirales bacterium; assembly: GCA_031425035.1. Taxonomy (GTDB): domain Bacteria; phylum Bacteroidota; class Bacteroidia; order Chitinophagales; family Saprospiraceae; genus M3007. The sequence goes on from JANPIN010000069.1 coordinate 106,863, forward strand.
GACGCCGGGCTGGTAAAACAACTGAATAATGACTACCGGGTGGTGCAGCCGCTGGCGATGAACTCCCCGGCGCTGGGGGTAGAATTTTTCGGCATAGCCGCTTTCAAAAGTGAATTTTTGCAGGAGCTACAGGCCGTAAAAGAGCAGGTCGTTCGTTTAAACCTGAATAAAATGCCGGTTCGGGATGCCGACCTGGCGCTGGTGGCCATGTTTCCCAATCTCCGCAAACTCAACTTAGGCTCCACCCTGATCACGGGCGCGACGCTGGGCGAACTGCTTAAACTAAAAGCCCTGCGCCAGTTGGCACTTTCCGGAACGGCGGTTCGGGCAACCGATCTGGAGAAACTGCGCGCACTGCCGGATTTATCTACTCTTTACCTGTGGAACACGCCGCTCAGCGCAGACGAGATATCGAATTTACAACAACAACTGCCGGGCGTCCGGCTCGAAACCGGCTTCACCGGGCAGGGCGTCGTCGCCAAACTCAACACGCCCGTGATCGAGGGCGATCTGCAGGTATTTCAGACCAGCACGAAGGTGCGGCTGCGAAATTATATCGCCGGCGCCGTGGTGCGCTACACCCTGGACGGCAGTCCGCCCGACAGCCTGACTTCGCTGATCAGCAGTGGCGACAGTCTGACCATCGACCGGAGCTGTTTGTTGACCACCCGGGCCTTTTTACCCGGCTGGATCAGCAGTGAGGCCGCGACCCGCAATTTTTACAAGGTTGGTTATCGCCCGGATTCCATTGCGCTGCGTTTTCCACCGAATACCAAGTATAAGGGCGAAGGTTTAAATACCCTGATCAATAACAAGATCGGCGACACGGATTTCGGGACCAATAAATGGCTGGGCTACCGGGAGACGAACCTGGAAAGCTTCCTGTTTTTTAAACAACCGGCGCTTTTGTCGTCCGTTTCGGTGAGTACCCTGGTCAATATGGGCAGCTACGTGATGCCGGCGGCCGAAATACAGGTCTGGGGCGGCGCAAATACCCGGCACCTGGTTCTGCTGCGCAAAATCCGGCCGAAACAGCCTGCGAAAATGGGCGCAGCGGCTTACCGGATCGCCTTTCCCTGCACGTTTCCCACCCGATCGGTCAGCGTGCTGAAGATCGTGGTGCAGCCCCTGGCCAAACTACCCGCCTGGCATCCGGGGAAGGGAGAACCGGCCTGGGTGTTTGTAGATGAAATATTCCTGGAATGATTTCCGGATTCAGGCCATACCACCGGCGCGAAACAAACTCGGCGGCTGCCCGAACCGTTCCCGGAAGCAGGTCGAAAAATACTTGGCATTGGCAAAACCGGTCCGCCAGGCCACTTCCGTCACGCTGCCTTCTCCCTGGGCCAGCATATCCCGCGCCCGGTCGAGCCGGTAGTTACGCACGAATTCGGTTAGCGGCAGACCGGTGAGGGCGCTGATCTTGCGGTGCAGTTGCGACCGCGACATGAAGATCGAGCGGGCGAAACCATCCGCGTCCATCGCATCATTGTCCAGGTTTTCTTCCACGACTTTGATCAGGCGTTGTAAAAACTCGTTTTCCCGGGGCTCAAACACCTTTTCTACGCTGGTTTGTACCGACTGTTGTTCCACCGCTTTAGAAAATGCGGTTTGCAGGCGCCGGCGGTTGGCGATGAGGTTTTCAATATGCGCGGCCAGTTCGTCGGCGCGGAAGGGTTTGGTCAGGTAGGCATCCGCGCCCTGGCGCAAACCGGTAATTTTGGATTCGACCGCCGATTTGGCCGTGAGCAGAATGAACGGCACGTGGGAAGTCAGCGGGTCGTTTTTCACCAGGTCGCAGACCTCGAAGCCGTTCTTTTCGGGCATCATCAGGTCGCTGATGATCAGATCCGGGACCAGCGCCTTGGCCATTTGCACGCCTTCCGCTCCATCGGCCGCTTCGGCCACCCGGTAACCCGGCGGCAGGGAAGCGCGCAGGAATTGCCGCAGTTCGTCGTCGTCTTCGATGAGCAGCAACAGCGGATGCTGGTCCGAGGATAAAGTGGCCGGCAGTACAGGGGTGGCGAGCAGCACTTCGCCGGAAGTCTTTTCCTGAAAATCAATGGCGGGTTCCGGACCGGCCACCACGCCCTCTCGCAACCGGGCGGGCACGACTACCTGAAAACGGCTGCCCTCGTTTACCCGGCTGTCTACCGTTATCTGTCCGCCCATACGTTCCACCAGTTCTTTGGTCAGCGCCAGGCCAATACCGGTGCCTTGAATGCTGGATTCCCCGACCTGATAAAAACGGTTGAAAATAAGGGGCAGTGCTGCTTCGGGAATGCCAATGCCCGTATCGGCCACAAGTATGTGCAGGTTATATTCCGGGTCGATGTCCAGTTTTACGGTGATCAAACCGCCTTTTTTCGTAAATTTCAAGGCATTGGACAGCAGGTTGGAGAACACCTGTTCCAGTTTTTCCCGGTCAAAAATCAGGATGGGGGCCGTTTCGGGGAAAGTCACCTCCAGCGTCACGTCCTTTTGTTTCGCCAGCGGCATAAAGGATTCGGCAGCGGTGCGCAGGGCTTCCACGGGGGAATCCGGCCGCAGATCGAGCCGCATCTGACCGGCTTCGAGTTTGGAAAAATCCAGCAACTGGTTCACAAAACCCAGCAATCGCCGGGCGTTTTTTTCAATTAATCCCAGCTTATAGTGCAGATTATGGTCCTGCACTTCCCCCAGCAGCTGGCGGGCGGGTTCGAGCAGCAGGGTCAGCGGCGTACGAAATTCATGGGTGACGTTACTGAAGAAATTGGTTTTCAGGCGGTCCAGTTCGGCGAGGCGGTCCGCTTCCCGGTGTTCGAAGGCCAGCTGGTTTTTTAAACGCAGGCGGTTCATTTGAAAGCGGTAAAACAGCCAGGAGCCGCCGGCAATGGCCAGGAAATACAGCAAATAAGCCCAGCCGGTTTTCCACCAGGGCGGCAAAATAAGGATGTTCAATTGCGTAATCTGGCCATTCCAGGCGCCGTGGCTGCCGCCGGTAATTACCTGGAAAATATATTTGCCCGGGGCCAGGTTGGCGTAGGTTGCGGAGTTGGCGGTGGTCGGTTCCACCCAGCCGTCGTCGGCGCCCACCAGCTGGTAGCGGTACTGGTTCTGCTCCGAGGCGGAAAAATCCAGGGCGGCAAACTCGAACGTCAACTGGTTCTGAGCATAATTCAGGGTAATAGCACTGGTTTCCTCCACACTTTCCTGGAGTATGCCGTCTCCGGGCAGACAGGGGTGATTCTGGATTTTTAAGGCCGTGATCAGTACCGGCGGAGCGATGTTGGCGGCCGACAAAGCAGTCGGGTAAAAGGCCGTGAGTCCATTTACGCCGCCGAAAAACAGCCGGCCGTCCCGGGCACGGGCAAAACTGGCGGTATTGAACTCATTATCCTGCAAGCCATCGGTGGCGAAGAAATTCTGAAAACGCCGGGCGACCGGGTCGAAGCGGCTCAGGCCACAGTTGGTACTCAGCCACAGGGCGCCGCTGGAATCGGGAAGAATGGCATACACCACGTTGTTGGGTAAACCGTCCGCCGTCGTATAATGCTGAAAAACGCCGGTGGTTTTGTCCAGCAGGTTCAGGCCGCCGCCCCGCGTGCCGATCCAGAGGTAGCGTTCGGGCTGCCGCTGGTCATCCAGGGTAGCCAGTACCACATCGCAGTTCAGGCTGTTGCGGTTGGTCGGCTGGTTTTTATACCGGGTAAATTCCAGCGTTCCCCCACCCGGCTTAGCTTCCACCAGGCCATGCGGCGTACCAATCCAGAAATGACCGGCTGGATCTTCGGCCTGGCAGTAGGAAAACTCCTTTAAGCCAGCACTGAAATCAGCTGTAGAAAAAGCTGCCCGCCGGGGATCGAACGTATGGATGTTGCTTTTGCAGTCAATGATCCGCAAATTGCCGGCGCGGTCTTCCATTAACTGGCTGAGAATACCGATGTCTGCGGGCCAGAAGAAACGGCCTTCCGGTTGGAGGGTTTGACCACTTATTTTGATCAGCACACCGATATCGCGTGGACCGGACTTACGTTCGCACAATAACCAGAGCGTCCCGGTATGGTCGGCTATGCAGTCGTGCTGCAATAGGTCCGGGTCGTTCAATAAGGGTTCGGCGAGGCTGTTTCCGGCTTCGTCGAGACGCAGGAATTTCCCGCCGTTGCGCCAGACCCAGACCCGTCCCTGCTGGTCGGACGCGATTTTGCGCAGACTGATACCCGGCAGAAAATGGCGGAAATGGCGGTCTCCGGGGTTGTATTTGCGGATGCCATACCCATTGGTACCGATCCACAGCAGACCGCTGCGGTCGATGAGCATTTTGGTGGAGCCCACAATACCGGCGTCCGGAAAGCGGTGAAATAACTGGAAACGCGCCGTTGCGGGTTGACGGATATCGCCTGCCGGCAGGATGAAAATCTGTTTACGGGTGCTGACGAATAAGTTACCCGCAGCGTCGAAGGCCAGGTCGGTCTGGGGGAAAGTAGAGGACTCCGGCAGCGGGAACACCGCCTGTGTATTTCCGTCCATGTGCATCAACTGGTCGGGATGCGCGATCCAGATCGATCCGTCGGGTCGGGCGAACAAGTGGGCATGGAGATTTATCCCGTCCGCATCAAATTTGGCAAAATCCTTCCAGACCGTGTGGAACTGGTTCTGGAGGGGATCGTACCATCCGACCTGTAAACTGGTGCTGACCCAGAGTTTACCGTCTTTTCCCGTAACGAGTTGAATAATGTCATTGGGCGCCGGCCGGCTGTCATTTGGCGGCCCATCCCAGTTATAAGCCGGTTTTTGCAGCAGGTGGTTCAGGCTCGGATCATTGGCGGACAGTTTATCCGGCAGCTTTATCCGGTGTACGCCCTTATTGGTCCCGATCCAGACGGAGCCGTCCGCCGTTTCGGCAAAGCTGGCCACCAATGGTCCGGCGAGCTGGTCCAGGTGATAGAACCGGCTGGTTTTCGGGTCGAATACGTCGGCGCCCTGATTCCTCGTGCCCACCCACAGCCGGCCGAGGTGGTCTTCAAAAAGTGCCTGCACTTCATTTCCGGAAAGAGAAAAGCGTTCGAAGGGATCATTCTGGTACACCCGAAAGCCATATCCGTCGTAGCGGTTCAGCCCGTCTTTCGTGGCGAACCACAGGAAACCGTGGTGGTCCTGCAGAATATCATAGACCATGCCCTGCGACAGTCCGTCGGCGGCGGTCAGGGTTTCTAACTCAGGTGTTTGGGCCGGTGCATCCGCACTGACTAGAAAGGCCTGAAAAATAACGAATAGCGGGATAAAAAACGACAACTTCCTCAAGACGGTAACTTTTTCAACATCACGGCGCAAAAAAACGACTTGCCGGTCAATTTGCAACAATAACAAACCTTTTTGGGACAACAACAAACCCCATTCCACCTTTCGTCCGGCCACCTTTGTCACAGAACAAAAAACATACGGCGTTTGAAAATACGCTACAAGAATAATTAGGAGGATAGTAAATTCAAGGAAGATGAGCCGCTCCGAAAAGTCGGAGTGGCTTTTTTTAGCAAGATATTTCCTCACGACCAAATGGCTATACATCGAGCATTATTACGGACGAAGGTTTCAGAAGCACCTTTGCCTGCTTTCACTCACCTTATCAATTTAGATCTAATCATGTCTCATTTGAAATCAATCCAACGTTTAATCCCTTTGTTATTTCTGGTTCTGGCAGGTGTAGTAAGCACCCAGGCGGCCACGATCACGGTGACCAACAGCAGCAATACCGGCTCGGGCTCCCTGCGTAACGCCATTGCGGCGGCCGTCAGTGGCGATATCATTGTCTTTTCCGGCGTAAGCACGGTGAGCCTGACCAGCGGCGAACTTTTGATCGATAAGAACCTGAGCATCAATGGTGGTTCCGGCGTGACGATTAACCGTCTCTCGGGCAGCAGTTTTCGCGTCTTTCACATCTCCAATAACGCTATCGTTACCCTGTCGAACCTGACCATCACCAATGGTTATAACGCGGTCAGCGGAGGAGCGGTCCAAAACGATGTCGGCTGTACTGTTACCCTGAACACTTGCGTGCTATCCGGCAACAGTAGCGGAATCCAGGGCGGTACGATAGAGAACGACGCGTTTCTGACCCTGATCAATTGTACCGTAACCAATAGTACTTCTCCCGGCATCGGCGGCGCCATCGTTTCTTTCGGCCCCGGCTCGACCACCATTACCGGCTGCACATTTTCGGACATCACCAGCAACTCAGGCCTGGGTGCGGTGGAAACCCGGAACTCAGGCTCTGCCATCAGCATTACGAACAGTACGTTCAGCAACAACACCAATTCAGCACTTATCATCGCCAGCAACGGCACGACCAATACGCTTACCAATTGTACTATTACTGACAATGGCACTGGGTTATCGGTCGCCGGCACGACCGTTACCCTTAAAAACTGCATCATTGCCGATAACAATTTTGACATTACAGACGGCAATGTCAGCGCGTCCAGTTCTTACAACCTCATTGGTACGGGCGGCAGCGGGGGCCTTGTAAACGGGGTCAATAACAATCAGGTCGGCGTAGTCAACCCGGGCCTGGCAGCCCTGGCTAGCAACGGCGGACTAACCCAGACCCATGCCCTGACCAATTGCAGCCCGGCCATCAATGCCGGGACGAACAGTGGCGCACCCTCTACGGACCAGCGCGGCAGCCCGCGCCCCTTCGGCGGTACCGGCGATATTGGCGCCTACGAACTGCAATCGGCGCCGGCCAACATGAGTGTTACGGCGGTCGCGACCAATGTCCTTTGTAACGGCGCAAATACCGGCAGCATCGATCTGACCATTACCAACGGGACGGCACCGTACACCTACTCTTGGTCCGGCAGCGGCAGCGGCACCGATCCGCGGATCAACCTGACGGCCGGGACCTATAATGTCACCGTCACCAGTACGGGCGGCTGTACGGCCACGGCCAGTGCTACGGTGACGCAACCCAGCGTCATTACAGTTACGGGCGTGGTCACCAATCCATCCTGCAACGGCGCCGCTACCGGTTCCATTAACCTGACCGTCAGCGGCGGCACGGGCGCGTATACGTATGCCTGGAGCGGCACCGGTTCGGGTTCGGACCCGCGCACGGGCCTGGCGGCCGGCCCCTATACGGTGACGGTCACCGATGCGAACGGATGCACCAAAACAAACAGTTTCACGGTTACAGAACCAGCAGCCATGGTGATCACCCCAACCGTCACCAATGCCACCTGCGGCTCGGCCAACGGCAGCATCAGCCTGGTGGTCAGCGGAGGCGCCAGTCCTTACTCGTATGCGTGGTCGGGCACAGGCTCCGGCACGAACCCGCGCACGGGTCTGGCCCCCGCTACTTACACGGTAACGGTAACCGACAATGCCGGTTGCACCAAAACCAGCAGCAGCACGGTTACTTCCGTGGACGCAGTACCGCCGACGATCACTTGTCCGGCTAACCAGACTTTGGCGGCGGGCGCTGCCTGTACGGCCACGCTCCCGGATTACACGTCCCTGGCGACGGCAAATGACAACTGCGGTACGCCTACCGTGACGCAAAACCCGGCAGTCGGCGCTGTGCGGAACCTCGGTCCGACGACCGTGACCTTAACGGCTACGGACGGCGCGGCGAACACCGCCACCTGCGCCTTTACGGTAACGGTAACCGACCAGACTTTACCCAACATCACTTGCCCTTCCAGTATTAATGCAGGCAACACCGCCGGGCAATGCAGTATCGTTCTCAGCTTCACCGCGCCGGTCGGTACAGACAACTGTTCCGGTCCTACTACGATTCAAACGACCGGTTTGCCCTCCGGGTCGGCATTCCCGGTTGGGGTGACCACCAATACCTTCCGGGTAACGGATGGCGCAGGCAACACCAGAACCTGCACCTTTACGGTGACGGTGAATGATGTACAAACGCCATCCATTTCCTGCCCGGCTAATATTGCGGTCAATACCGCCTCTAATTCCTGCACCGCAGTGGTAACGTATACGGCGCCGGTTGGTACGGACAACTGCTCGGGTGCAACCACGACTAGAACAACGGGTCTGGCATCGGGATCAAGTTTCCCGCTGGGTGTAACCACCAACACGTTCCGGGTAACCGATGCTTCAGGCAATTCGACTTCTTGTACCTTCAATGTAACCGTATCAGACCAAACTGCACCCAGCATCACCTGCCCGGCCAATAGCAGTGTAACTGCGGATGCAAACGGAAATTATACTTTAACCAGTTTCACCGGTGCGGCTACCGCCAGCGACAACTGCACGGCCAACCCGACGAAAACGCAAAGTCCGGCTGTAGGAACGGTATTCGGTACTGGTATGCAAACCATTACGCTCACGGCAACGGATGCATCGAACAACAGCTCCACTTGTAGCTTTGTGCTTACGATCACACCGGGATGTGGGGCGCCGACTGTTTCCTGCCCAGGTAACGTAACCGTTCCTGCGGGCGCAAACTGTACCGCTTCCCTGGCCAACTACCTGCCGAGTGCAACGGTAAGCGGAGGCTGCGGCACCTCTACCTTAACACAAGCACCAGCGGTGGGAACAACCCTGGCTGCCGGCCCGAACACCATCACCATGACGGCCACCGACGGCAGCGGCAATACAGGAACTTGTTCTTTTGTCGTCACCGTTGCTGACCAAACGGTTCCGACGATTACTTGTCCTGCAAATGCAACCGTAGCCGCAGGCGCAGCTTGCACGGCAACGCTGGCTTCCTACACCGCTGCAGCAACCGCGACGGATAACTGTACGGCCAACCCGACTAAAACACAAAGCCCGGCGGCTGGAACGACTTTTAATACCGGTCCGCACCCAATAACCCTAAGCGCGACTGACGGCGCCAACAACACCGGCACTTGTTCGTTTACGGTGACCGTTACTGACCAAACGCCACCGACCATCACTTGTCCGGCTAACACGATCGTAGCTGCCGGGGCCGCTTGTACGGCCAGCCTGGCAAGTTATACTGCCGCAGCGACGGCCAGCGATAACTGCACGGCCAGTCCAACCAAAACGCAAAGTCCGGCAGCGGGAACAACCATTTCCGGCACACAAGTGGTCACCCTCTCCGCAACCGATGCCAGCAGCAATACCGGTACCTGTTCATTTACGGTGACCGTTACTGACCAAACGCCACCGACCATCACTTGTCCGGCCAACACCATTGTAGCGGCGGGTGCCGGTTGCTCGGCCACTTTGGCTTCGTATACCGCTGCGGCAACCGCGACCGATAACTGCACAGCTAACCCGACCAAAACGCAAAGCCCGGTTTCGGGAACGACCATCACCGGTTCGCAGGTGGTGACTTTGACCGCCACCGATGGCGCAAACAACACGGCTACCTGCTCGTTCACGGTAACGGTGGCCGACCAAACGGCACCGACCATCAGCTGTCCGGCCAACACGACCGTAGCTGCCGGCGCAGGTTGCTCGGCAACACTGGCTTCCTATACCGCTGCGGCTACCGCAACGGATAACTGCACGGCCAACCCGACCAAAACGCAGAGCCCGGTTTCGGGAACGACCATCACCGGTTCGCAGGTCGTGACTTTGACCGCGACCGATGGCGCAAACAACACGGCTACCTGCTCGTTCACGGTCACGGTGGCCGACCAAACGCCACCAACCATCAGCTGTCCGGCCAACACGACCGTAGCTGCCGGCGCAGGTTGCTCGGCAACACTGGCTTCCTACACGGCGGCCGCTACCGCGACGGATAACTGCACGGCCAATCCGACCAAAACGCAAAGCCCGGCTTCGGGAACTACTATCACCGGTTCGCAGGTCGTGACTTTGACCGCTACTGATGGCGCGAATAACACGGCTACCTGCTCGTTCACGGTAACGGTGGCCGACCAAACGCCACCGACCATCAGCTGTCCGGCCAACACCACGGTAGCTGCCGGCGCCGGTTGCTCGGCAACACTGGCTTCCTACACGGCGGCCGCTACCGCGACGGATAACTGCACGGCCAATCCGACCAAAACGCAAAGCCCGGTTTCGGGAACGACCATCACCGGTTCGCAGGTGGTGACTTTGACCGCTACTGATGGCGCGAATAACACGGCTACCTGCTCGTTCACGGTCACGGTCGCGGATCAAACGGCGCCGAGCATTACTTGTCCGGCAAATACCACGGTCGCCGCAGCGGTGTAGGAAGCCAAAGTGGCCGAACAGGCGGCGCCGGCAGCGACCGTGGTGTTGGCCGGACAGCTGATGGTCGGTGGCGTTTGGTCGGCCACCGTGACCGTGAACGAGCAGGTAGCCGTGTTGTTTGCGCCATCGGTGGCGGTCAAAGTCACCACCTGCGAACCAGTGATGGTCGTTCCGGAACCCGGGCGATGCGTGTTGGTCGGGTTGGACGTGCAGTTATCCGTTGCGGGC